>NZ_JAJNJJ010000001.1:0-1060403 GCF_022386135.1 Mammaliicoccus sp. P-M59
CGAAAGAAGTGAACACACCGATTGAAGATGTAACGTTGAATGGTCAAGATAATAGTGGTCAACCAGTGACACATGAAGTAAGTGGCTTACCTGAAGGTGTAACATATGATTCAGAAACAAATACAATCTCAGGTACACCAACAAAAGTAGGTAGTTACGACGTAACAGTTATTTCAACAGATGAGTCAGGCAACAAAACAGAAACAACATTCACAATAACAGTTGAAGACACATTACCACCAACGGTAGATCCGGTTGAAGACCAAACGAAAGAAGTGAACACACCGATTGAAGATGTAACGTTGAATGGTCAAGATAATAGTGGTCAACCAGTGACACATGAAGTAAGTGGCTTACCAGAAGGTGTAACATATGATTCAGAAACGAATACTATCTCAGGTACACCAACAACAGTAGGTAGCTATGAAGTAACAGTAGTTACAACAGATGAGTCTGGTAATACAACAGAAACAACATTTACGATAACTGTAGAAGACACATTACCACCAACGGTAGAAGCAATTGAAGACCAAACAACAGAAGTAAACACACCAATCAAAGATGTGACGTTAAACGGTAAGGATAACAGTGGTCAACCAGTCACGCATGAAGTATCAGGACTACCAGAAGGTGTGACATATGATTCTGAAACAAATACAATCTCAGGTACACCAACAACAGTAGGAAGTTATGAAGTAACAGTAGTTTCAACAGATGAGTCAGGCAACAAAACAGAAACGTCATTTACAATAACAGTTGAAGATACAACAGCACCAACGGTAGAACCAATTGAAGATCAAACAACAGAAGTAAATACGCCAATCAAAGATGTAACATTGAATGGTAAAGATAACAGTGACCAACCAGTGACACATGAAGTGTCAGGATTACCCGAAGGTGTGACATATGATCCTGAGACAAATACCATTTCAGGTACACCAACAACAGTAGGTAGCTATGATGTAACAGTAGTTACAACAGATGAATCAGGAAACAAAACAGAAACTACATTCACGATTACAGTGGAAGATACAACAGCACCAACGGTAGATCCAGTAGAAGACCAAACAACAGAAGTGAACACACCAATCAAAGATATAACATTGAATGGTCAAGATAATAGTGGAAAACCAGTGACACATGAAGTAAGTGGCTTACCAGACGGTGTAACATTCGATCCAGAAACAAATACAATTTCAGGCACACCGACAAAAGCTGGTGAATACACTGTTACAGTTGTAACTAGAGATAGTGAAGGCAATGAAACAACGACAACTTTCGTTATAATTGTAAAAGATGATTCATCAAATGATGGTAACAATCCCGGCGATGATGACGGTGACGATAACTCTGGAGATAATGGCGATGATTCATCCAACGGTGGAAACGATAACTCAGGAGATAACGGAGATGATTCATCCAACGGTGGAAATGACAACTCAGGAGATAACGGAGATGATTCATCCAACGGTGGAAATGACAACTCAGGAGATAACGGAGACGATTCATCAAACGGTGGAAACAACAACTCAGGAGATAACGGAGACGATTCATCAAACGGTGGAAACAACAACTCTGGAGATAATGGAGACAATTCATCCAACGGTGGAAACGATTCTAAAGTATTACCAGATACAGGTGAACAAGATAAAAACTTAACTTTATTTGCATCTGTTATTGCGTTATTTGGTGGAATTTTAACATTTAGAAGAAAGAAAAAAGATTCTAAGACCGATAAGTAAAATAGTTAGAATCTTAACTAAAAAATAAACACTTTTAAACACAAAAGGACTGATAAGAAAATTTATTCTTGTCAGTCCTTTTTATTTTGTCATAGATATAAATGTATCTTTTCGTAAGAAGCATTATAAGTGATATCCTAAATAACATGCTCCGATTGATAGTATGACTGTAGATACGATATAAATAGTCATCATTTTATATGATTTTAACAAGTATCGTTCATATATTTCTAAAAAGTGAGTAGAGAATGTTGTAAATCCACCGCAAAAGCCTATTGCGATAATTGCATATGAATAACTATTATCATTTAAATATTGTGCGGCAAATCCTATTATAAGGCTTCCGATTACGTTAACAGTTAGAGTAGCTACTGGGAAGTGATTTGTATATAGTTTAGTGAAGAATTCATTCACGAAATTTCTGCAAAGAGCACCTATACCTGAACTTATCATAATATATAATAACGTCATGCTTCATCAGTTCCTTTCCTATATCCTATTGCAATAAATATGAATCCGAGAAGTAAACTAACGAGTAAATATGTGCCTGCAAGAAATATATGTCCACGTTCTAGTAGCTCGACTGTTTCTAAACTTAAAGATGAATAAGTTGTTAAAGCACCTAAGAAGCCTGTTGTAATTAATTTTTTAATATTTGGATGTGCTTTGAAATAGCTAATGAAATATGTAGAGAAAATACCCATTAAAAGTGCTCCGATTACGTTAACAGTTAAGGTGGAGAACGGGAAAGCGTCATTAGTGATCATTAACGAAACTAAATATCTTAGCCCTCCACCTATAGCACCGCCTAAAAATATTGCTAAATATACCATTTAATAAACCTCCTCATTAAAAAAAGGAAACATTATGTTTCCCTTAAATTATTCCGAAAAATCTTATTATAACGACAATATGATATAAAATGACGATGAATAAAACAATTGGTAATAGTTTATTCAATTTTGATAATGTTGAGTGTTTATCAGTTTGATATTTAATTGACTTATCAGTTGTAAAGACAGCAATTAATAATAAAATACCGTTTAATATACTACTTATTAGTACGAGTGAAACTAAAGATCCAAACATCGTTTCTAAAAGTGGATTTTGTGCACTTAAAAATAAACTAATAATAATAAGTATAATTGATATATAAAAATAGCGTTTAGCTTTATCCATGATGCCCTCCAAAAATTCCATATAATCGTTTATGTTATCATATAAATTATTTTATTGCATCTAATAATTCCATTACTTCTTCAAAGTCGTCCATTTTTTTACAATGACTAGGAATGATAAAAAGAGAGGTATTCGCATTTTCTTTTAAATCAATAAGCTTTAAATGGGTTTCAATGAAAAGTTCGCCGTTGTATGCTTTGCGCAACAATCTTTTAGTAGGAAGGTCATTCTTTTGAATATTTGAACGGCACCATGCGGCATCGCTACACATAAAAATCTTTAAATTAGAGAATGTCATCATTAAGCCGAATTGACCTGGCATGGCTCCTGGCAAATCATAGCTAACTAAGGCATCTTGATTGAAGACTTTATATCCTTTACCCAAAATAGGGTGTTCAGTTTGTACAAAATCTTCTACAAATTCAATGCGTTCTTTAAAGTTATCCGGCATAACATGAAAGCTTAATTGAAGGTTATTGTTGTTGGAAACTTGTTGTGTAATAAAATCGTGATAAGCTTCACTTGAAGTTATGATTGTCGCATTTTTAAACGCATTTAAATATCCGAGATGATGACTTGAAAAATTTGTAATGATACAATAATCGATCTCATCTGGATGTACGTGATCTTTCAACAATTGACTTGGCAAAGTTTCGTACACTTTATAGTCTTGTCTGCGAAATAATTTTAAAGTTTTTAAATCCGTACTTGGTTTCACATGTTCGGAAAAGCCTGTATTTATGAGTATTTTGAAATCATTAATTTCTAAATAGTAGGAAAAAATATAGTACCGTTCAACTCGGCTCGTAGGACTATTATTGATGACTGCTTCGTCACCTAAAAATGAACCGGTCGTATATAGTTTGAAATGCTTTATTGTTTCTATATTATCAGCCATCAAAATACACCACCTAAGCAATTTATATTACTTAAAAAATATTATTTGATTTATATTTATTCTTATTATGCCATAAAGCACCTCAAAATACATTTAAAATAACTCGGATATTGTCGTTTTAAACAAATAATTTAGTAAGCGATTGCAAATTATGGTACGATAAATGCACAACATGTAGAAAGGAATGAAATTCATGAGTAATCTTAAAGTACAAGTTTTTGCTGATGGTGCAGACATTGAAGAAATGAAACAAGCCTATCAGAATAAAGAAGTTGATGGTTTCACAACAAATCCAAGTTTAATGAAAAAAGCAGGTGTAACGGATTATAAAACATTTGCTGAAGATGTCGTTAAAGCAATACCAGATGCTTCGATTTCATTTGAAGTATTTGCAGATGATATAGAAACAATGGCTAAAGAAGCAGAGATTTTAAAACAATACGGTGAAAACGTATTTGTAAAAATTCCTGTTGTAAATACAAAAGGTGAATCAATGATTCCTTTAATTAAAAAATTATCAGAAAGTGATGTTAAAGTTAATGTCACTGCTGTTTATACAATTGAACAAGTTAAAGAAATAGTAGAAGCAATTAAACCAGGAGTTGAAACATATGTTTCAGTATTCGCAGGTAGAATTGCTGATACAGGTGTAGATCCACTACCATTAATGAAAGAATCAGAAAAAGTTTGTCATAGTAAAGAAGGCGTTAAATTATTATGGGCAAGTTGCCGTGAATTATTTAACGTTATTCAAGCAGACGAAATTGGCGTAGATATCATTACATGTCCTAAAGATGTAGTAGCAAAAGTACCAAACATCGGAAGAGATATTAATGAATTATCTGTAGATACAGTTCAAGGATTTGCTAAAGATATTAAAGCTAGCGGATTAAGTATTTTATAAGAATGTAGTTCATCAAACTCAGCAAAGTTATCTAACTTTGTTGGGTTTTTTAGTTTTGTAAGTAAAATGATTTTTAGACGTTACAAAAGTCGGAGGAATTGTAACTAAGGGGGTCTATTGTAACAAATTTCATCTGAACATATATTAAAAATTTTTAGATATATAAATACTATATTATAAGAGAATATGTACTTGAAATATAGGTATACCTAAAACATAAATATGCGAAATAATTTATATTATTTTACGATAACTAATTCATTAACTTGTCTTAAATTTTGTTATATAATCATATTTCAGTGAAAAAATTGGAGTGTTGGAAATGGCAAATAATTTGAGAATTGCACAACGTGGCGCATATATAAGTTTGGTTACTTATATTATTCTTTCTATTTTGAAATATGTAGTAGGGACAACTTATAATTCAGCTGCATTAAAAGCGGACAGTTTAAACAACTTAACAGATATATTTGTTTCTGTGGCAGTACTGGTAGGGTTGAAGATTTCGGTTAAACCTGCTGATAAAAATCATCCTTATGGACATATGAAGACTGAAAATATTACAACTTTAATTGTATCTTTTATCATTATGTTTGTCGGGATAGAAGTTATTTCTAGCAACATTCCTAAATTACTTCAAGGTGACTATAGTGAACCTAGCACACTGACGATATGGGTCAGTTTTATAAGTGGTATTATCATGATTTTAGTATATTTATTTAATTGGAAATTAGCGATTAAGACTAAAAGCACATCACTTAAATCAGCAGCAAAAGATAATTTGTCTGATGCGTTAGTCAGCATCGGTACTGGTATTGGCCTTATATTTACACAGTTTGGTCTACCTATAATTGATATTATTCTTGCTGTCATTCTAGGCTTTATTATTGTTTATACAGGTTTTACGATTTTTAAAGAATCGATATTCACTTTGAGTGATGGTTTTCATGAAAAAGATTTAAATAATTATATAGAAGAAATTGAAAATATAGAGGGCGTATTAGACGTTCCATCTATAAAAGGGCGTTATCATGGTAATAGTGTCTTTCTTGATGTAACGATCATTGTAGATAAAGATTTAACACTAGATGAAGCACATGATATTTGTGATTTAGTTGAACATCAATTAAAAGAAGCTGGCGTATATTCGTCTTATGTACATCCAGAACCTAACTTGTAAACAATTTATTACGAAATTCAAATATTAAAATAAATTAAATAAGTATGATACTATTAGTATATGAGTGTTTGATATATATCTAAGGGGATGTTATTCATGCAAATACTAGGAAAAGGATATGAGAATGACCATCATTATTTTCATGTTATTACTGATAAAAATCATCTTATAAAAGTTAGAGTTCCAGATGATATGGATGATCATGATTTAAGACACTTACTTGAAGCAGTTTGTAATGATTATGACGAGGCTAATAGCTAAGTTTAATGAATATATGAATGCATTTAAATATTTGTATAAAAATAAGCATATCACGTGTTATCTGAAATTAATTTCAGATACGTGATATGCTTTTTATTTACACTGTATTTAATCTATTATGTCGTCTCCATAAGAAGAATTCAATGATAGCGACTGGAATTAGTGATAATCCGAATAATGGCATTGCGATTCCTAATATAACTAAGAATACAATAAGTCCAATTGGAATTTGATTACTAGTTCTTATTGGTGCACTAAATGAGTTGGATTTCTTTCGTTTCATCCATGATAAGAAACCAAATGTAATGCCGCCAATAAAGGCTAAACAAACTAATAGGTTAATGATTTTATTTGCAGTTCCAAATAGGTGTCCTTCATGTAAAGGTATGCCGAAACTGAACCATTTACCGATAATACCATAATCATCATAATCTACTTTATCTAATAGTTTACCTGAATATTGATCGAAATATGCTGTCGTTTCTTCTTTTGGTGCAACGTCTAATCCTGTAACACCTGTATTACTACTTTTCGAAACAGTGAATACTCCTTTTTCATCAGAAGGGTAAACGATAGAGAATGGCTTTTTAATGCCATTTTCTTCAGCACTTGCGATAATATTCTCTAAACTTTGTTGTCCATCTGCACCAATCACATTACTCATAGAACCGTGATGTGCGGCATGTGGATCTTTTTTAGATGAAGGTTTCTCCTTAGTACGCGTTGCCCATGGTAATTCATTATCTTCTGATTCTGGTGGATTAGCTTGTAATGCTGTATAGCCGAGCTTTGGATGATCCTCAGCAAATTGGTTAATTTGTTTACCCATAAGTGCTGACCATGGTAAGCCTGTTAGAACGATTATGAATATAGGAATTGCAATAATAAGTCCTATGATTGCGTGTAATCGTCTATTAAATAAGAATGATGATTTCTTTTTAGTTGGTTTCAATGCTTTTGATTTAAAAGTTAAATAAATACCTGATATAATCATAAAAATTGTCCAACATGCAGCTAACTCAACTAAATAATTTACAAAACTTCCACCAACGAATAATGAACTATGTGTTTCTCTTAATACGTTGGAATATGTATATTTAGCATTTTGATTTGCAACTCTTTGGTTATGTTCATCCAAGAAAATATAACGTGAATCACCATCTTCATTCCCGATTGTAACTCTGTTATTGTATGGCTCATCCATAATACTAATCTTTTGAAAGTCGTATCCTTTATATACATCTCTAATTTCTTGAATAGCATCATCTAATGATTGATGACCTTTCGTAGCGCTATCTTTAAAAAATTCATCATGGTAAATATTATTTTCTACATTTGTATAAAATAAATAACCAATACCTGTAAGTGAGAGTGTTAATAATAAAGGTGTGATAAAGAAAGCTGCATAAAAATGTAACCGTCTCAATGGATTAAAACTTTTGTTCATGTACTCAACCTCTATTTCAAATAATGTATAACTTCTATTTAACATTATTATTTTTTGAAATTAATTACAATATGGAAACGACGTAATTTTTGACGCTTTCGTGAATGCCGAAAAAATTATGTAATAAATGACTTGAAAATGTAATAATAAAATACTCTAAATATTCAGTTTAAGATGTTAAAATATAAGCAACGGGATGAGGTGAATGACTATGTTAACAAACCTAAAATTATTCGACGATCACGATAATCGTACTCAAATTATTAATCAATTTTACAATGGATTAAATCAAGAGAATATACACGATGCAGTCATTTCTTTAGAAGAAAGAAAGCATCAAGATTTTCCTCATGGTTCAGTGTATTTTAAGAATGATTTATCAAATGCAAAACAAGATGAATTAAACTTAAATGAGTCAGATGGCTTATTTATTATTGAAGAGAATGGGACACAAAAAGGTTCTATTATCCCATTACATGATATCGTGCAATATTTAGCAACAAATAGAGAGCGCATTGCACAGGAAAAATCACTTAGTTTAATTCAATTAGAGAACATTATCGATCGTTTAGAATTGACACTTAAATCAGAAGATTTATAATCAAAATAAGAGACCGGGATTAAGAATAGTCCTAGTCTCTTATTTTTTTAGAATGGAGTGTATGAACATGTACGATGCAATCATATTTGATTTTGACGGTACGATAATAGATACAGAAATTAATTTATTTAACACGTTAAATAAACACATTGAACAAAAGAATAACGAAAAGATAAGTTTAGATGAATATAAAGCTTCTATAGGGTCAGTATCAGAAGCATTAAATGATAAAATATTGAATGCTTTAGGTTCAAAACAGGCTTTAGAAGAGATGTTTGAAGATCATTATGAAGGTACGAAATCTCTGCCTATTAAACCAGTTGTTAAAGATTTAATAGAATATGGTACTCAAAATCAAAAGAAAATGGGTATCGCGACTAGTAGTTATAAAGCGCATATTATGCCTAATGTACAAAGATTAGAATTAGATAAATATATCGATGTTATTAAAGGGCGAGAAGATGTTGCGTTTGTTAAGCCGAATCCAGAATTATATATTCAAGTAGCACATGATCTTGAAGTAGAACCAGAAAAGTGTTTAGCAATTGAGGACACGACGAATGGTGCACAAGCTGCAATAGATGCTGGTATGGACGTAATCGTTATAACGCATGAAATTACAGAAGATTTGAATTTTGATTCATTAAATATTTTAGCAAAGAATATAGAGGCTGAAGAAATTATCAATCGCTATTTGTAATGTGAATAGACATTGTATCTTTTTCTAAAATGAAGCGGCGTCATGTTTCGGTGATTTTTAAAGACTTTTGTAAAATGAGCTTGGTCATAAAAGTCATATTCTAAAGCTATATCTGAAATAGATTGATGTGTATTGAAGATAAGTGCAACAGTAGCTTCAAACAATTGACGGTTTCTATAATGATTGTGGTGGTAAAGACTTACATAAGAATCGTTAGTTGAAATTTTAGGATAAGGTGGCTGTTTAATATCATCTAATAACGTAATGATACTCGTTGAAATCGAAGTCGTTAATTGATCTTTATGATAAGGTGCAAATATGTTAAGTGTATTTAAGAGGTCATATACTTTATCAAATTTGAAAGACTGAATAATAGGATAGAAATTTTTGAGTAAGCAGTATTCATAGATATTTGAAGCTAACGTATATATTAATAATTTATTAATATTCAGTATACATATTTGACCATTAACTGCAAAAATAAAACTATATTCATCAAATGGTACAATGCACAAAAATCCTTTATTCAATGTCATCATGTAATTCGATGTATGATAAAAAATATTAATATAACCATTTGTGACATATATGATCGATGCGTATTCATTATGATAAATCCATTTATTTTCATGTGAAATAAAGTTGATATTAAAATTAAACATTATTTTCACTCCTTCAAAATAGCAATTTTGAAAAATAATCAACGTAGTGATTGATTAATGTTATAATTAAAATATTAATGAATTTTAGAGGTGTGTAATGAATAACGAACAATATAAATCCATTGTTTATAAAAAGCTTTGGTTTATCAATAAAAAAGAAAAACATATAGCGCATGAAAAATTAAACCATCATACAGATAAAAATTTAATCGATGAATATGGTAAACCAAGTAAATTTGTGAATGAATTTGTAGAAAATGAAATTATAGATAAAGCAACACCACCAAGTAGTTTGTATAAAGTAATTACGTTAGGTGGACTATTATTTGGAAATGTCTTAATGGCGGGCATTTTAATAACAGCTGCTTTGTTGATATTAGGGACATTTACATTATATTTCACAAAACCAATTGGTGAAGCATTAACATTACAAGCCTTATACCTTGTTATAGGTATTGTGTTATTTTTTATAGGTTATAAAGGTATCAAATGGGTAAATGCATTCTTTACAAGGCGTTTATTAATCGCTAGAAGATTTAAAGAATTTTCATAGATTACTGATTAGGGGGTGTTGTAGATGAGCTTGTTATATTTTGATGAATGGCGTGATACACGTGCAACAATAAGATATATTGTTCAAATTATGGGGAAATGTTGTTTAGCTGTGAATACACCTGAACCGTTATATAAGCACGTTATGTTAACTGTCAATCAAGTTGGGCTATCTACAGGTGAATTAAAAAAGGACAACCATACATTTGAAATTAACTTAGATTTAATCGATCAGTTATTAATCGTTAAAATAGATGAAAAGGAAGAATCAATGATCGTCAAATCTGGACGTACAATTCAAGAATATTATCACTTTATATTTGATACATTGCATGATAACGGCATTGATATTGCAATCAATACGAAGCCATATAATATTCCATATGAAAAAACGCTAGATGAAGATGATAAAGAACGCATCTTTAATCCAAAGACTGCATATCATGCACTTAGATTAATGCAGCAAGCTCAATATGATCATTATCAATTTTTGCATTCAAGAAATATTAAAGATGTCAAAACAGGTTTGTTTTGGGATAAATTTGATGTAACATCTATTTTTTACGTAGAAGGTAATGATGAGTATACCGTATCACTTTGTTATTACTTTGGAGATAAATATAGAGAGTCTCCTTATTATATTATTAAGATTAATCCGTTTAAGCAAGATAAAATCAACTTGAAACAAGTAGAACCATCATATGCTGAATATAATGGTAAAGATGGAAGCTTTTTAATTTATGAAGAAGATTTAGAAAGTATCATTAGAAGAGATGAAGTACTGCTGACATTCTTTAATAGTGCATACCAAGCATTGTTATCAGGTGTAAGTAGCAAGTTAATATAACATGACAAATAAAGCCGTTACGCGTTTAAAGCGTAACGACTTTTATATATATGAGGGTAGATTTAGTCTGTTAAGATGATGCTTTTGAAACTGAATGAGTCTTAATGATTCACCGAGTTTTCTACTGATGATAGGATATTCATGATATATCACTTTCGTATGCTGATTAATTAAAAACAATTTAGTGTAATGTTTGTATGCGTCGATATGAACAATGTGTTTACTGTTAATCAGCATATAATTGTAGTTAGATTTAGCACTTGTTGGAAATAATACGAAATCCTCAGTGGCATAGATGAGAATAGGAAGAAGTTTAGAAATTTTTAGGACATATTTGGCGTAACGTTCTCTTGATTTTAAACTAGCACCTTCAATTTTCAGTGCATCGTTAATAAGATAAGGGATAGAATGATTAGTATAAATGGTTGATTGATCTAAATATTCGATTTGGAATCTATAAGCTGAATCATCAGCGTATTTCAGTAATGTCATATTAGGGTTGATCAAAGTCAATTGATACACCTCCCTATATAACATGTTACTTAAATTTTGGAAAAAATGATTGTAATTTTTGAAGATTCATTTGTAATTAAAATAAAAAATGAGATTTCAATTTACGACGTGCATTTTTGCGATAATACTTAATGGACGATTCACTTTTATTTAAATATATCGCAATTTCTTGAGTTGAGAAGCCTTGTAATGTTAACTTTAGCCACATAAGTTCATCTTGAGACAAAATCTCTAACATACTAAACGTTTCAAATTGATGAGATTCAATGAAACTTTGATCTAACATTTCATTATTTGAAGTGGGGGAAACACGGTTTGAATCTTTACTTTGCTTTCTGATACAGTCAATGAGGTAATACTTTAATTTCGTATATAAATATTTATCTAGTGAAGCGGTCTTTGAAAAATCATAACGCTCTATTTCAGTCCATAGTTTAATTAATAACAGTTGATAATAATCTTCGTAACCATATTTGATTTGATATCGATGCAGTAAATAATGAATCATATTTTTGTATTGCTTATAATAATGTTCAAATTTGTGTTGTTTCATGTTGTCCTCTTTGGTGAGCATGCACACGTTTATTTCCGGATAAACGCATTGTAAATAATAAATAAGCACTTTAAAAATCAGTTAAATATTAAAAAAACGGACAAACTTTAAAATAGAACATAATTTATGAGATTATTTTGAAAAAATAAAGACTTTTTCTCGAAAATATCTTATAAAAACATAGATTGAAATGATTTACATTTTCGCTTCAAACGTGTATATTTGGTTATATATATGGACATATGTTTTATTGGGGCAAAGATTAGGAGGCTCATCATATGGATTACGAACATCTAAATTTAGAACACTTTTTTGCAAGAAATAATGACTTGAATACGATAAGAGATAACGCAGATTTTGTAATGATTAACAACGTAAACAGATTTATGAATTATAGAAATGGCGAAGAAGAGGGTACAATCAATTTAAGCCACTATAACTATAAGAATAGATCAGCGGCAATGTCATTTATATTTATGAATTATTCAACTTATAAATAAGCAAACATACTTTCAAAGCATGTTTGCTTTTTTTGTTGAAATATAATAGTAATTAAAACGTAACATTCTTATTTTTGAATAATAAGCCCTTATCCTATAGAATATAAAGAGTAAACTTTAATACAATTGTAAAAATTAGGTAATAAATTATGATTGATGGTGGTTTACAAACATAGAGGTGAAACGATGAAAAATGCCAGGCTAGAAACCATTAAAAATTTAGTCATATTATCAATAGTCTTGTTAGTTATTGTTGGCCTGTTTTATTATTTGATTTCAGATCATTTGAAATTTTATGAAGTAGATAAACAAGAAGATAATGTAGAAGTTCCATTAACTTTAAGTAAAGCGGTAAATAAACAATATAAAAATGATACGAAAATGCAAGTAGCAACAGAGTCAGGCAATTGGAAAAATGCAACACGAAGCGAAATATATGAAGTGATGGATGTTGAAAAAATCTTAAATGATAAAAAACAAGTATATCAATTTCTGAACTTATCAGAGTATCAAGGAATTGAAGAAAAACGAATTCATCATATGTTAAGAAAGCAAGAAGTACTTGAAGATTATACAACAGAATTTTTAAATGCTGCTAAGAAAGAGCATGTTAATGAAGTGTATTTAATATCTCACGCGATATTAGAAACAGGTAATAACAAAAGTGAATTAGCAAATGGTGTCATGTTAACCGACAAAGGGAAAGTAACGAAATCTAAAGAAGAATCTGATGGTAAAAAGTATTATAACTTTTATGGTGTCGGTGCTTTAGACAGTGATCCTATCGGAACAGGCGCAAATTACGCTAAAAAAAGAGACTGGGATACACCTCAAAAAGCCATATCAGGTGGCGCGAAGTTTATACATGATCATTATTTATCAAACCCAGAGCAAAACACATTATATAGTATGAGATGGAACCCAGAGAAACCAGGCGTACATCAATACGCAACAGATATCAAATGGGCACAAAGTAATGCACGTATAATAGCAGATTTCTATAACGAACTTAAAACAGAAGGAAAGTACTATATCGTATATAAATACGAAGATACAGATAAGTCACTTTCAATCAAAGCATTAGATGAAAAATTAGATAAACAAGAAGAAAATAGTAATTAAGAAGACTCGAGACACATGTTTCGAGTCTTTTTTTGTGTGAGTGGAGTATAGAAGTAGTCGTAATAGATTGCTGTTATTAGTAAGTTTGGTGAGAAGTGCAAATACTGGTGTCGTTATTAGCAAGTTTGGTGAGAAGTGCAAATACTGGTGCCGTTAACTGAGTTCCTTAGTTACAAATCTCAGGAGTTTTGTAATTAAGGCAGCCCATAGTAACACTTCGGTCGAGTTTTGTAACTAAGGAGGGCGTTAGTAACACTTTGGCCAAGTTTTGTAACTAAGGCGGTCCATAGTAACACTTCAGCCGAGTTTTGTAACTAACAATCCCGTTATGAACAAGTTTGGGCGAAAGTGTTCACAAGGAACCGCACCTATCCAAATCAAAAAAGACTCGAGGCATTAACCTCGAGTCTTTACTATTTATGATGCTTTATCTGAACTATTTGATGAACTACTGCTTGATGAGCTAGATGATCCGCCTTGTAAGTCTTCTATTTTCTTAGCGTCTTTTGCTTCATCTGGAATCTTAATTTCATCAATTTCGTTTAACTTATTATATGTGACGTTTGTCTTCATATCAGCGGTTTCGTCATCTTTAGTTAATTTAGCATTTAATTTGTATGAATCAATATGATTATCTTTATTTACTTTCAATACAGCATTACCTTTAACTTTATCAACTTGTGATTCAAATTGTTCTAGTTGATCTTTGTTACCTGAGGCGTTAGCTAACTTAGTGAAATCTTCTTTGTTTTTGATGTCATATGTAAGTTCATATCCATCGTCAACTTTTTTAGTTTTCGCATCTTTAAAAGCACTTAAAGTTTTTGCGTATTTTTCATAATTTAATTGATCTAGAGAACTATCGATATTCATATTTTCTACTTGAGAAGATAAGTCTACCCATTGGTCATCTACTTTAGCGAGCATTTTATCGCCTTGTACATAAATTGACATTTTTTGTCCAGCTTGGTCCATATCTAATTTAGCTGTTTCTTTTTCATCAACATCCATGCCAACTTCTACAGTTTGACTATCTTCGCCTTCAGCAGAAACTTCGATTTTGTTATCAGTATGATAACTTTTAACATCTTTCGCACTACTTTGTAAGTCTTTTACGACTTGGCTAGAACTTTTAGTGTCATCTTTCTTTTCTGATTTTGTATCAGAATCTGAACTATCTGAGCCATTCCCGCATGCTGCTAAAACAAGTGTTGATGATAAAAATAAACTTCCAAGTATTCTATATTTCATATTACTTCCTCCTTTGTTTTAACTATACTAACACTATGCAATTAATAATAGCAAAAAATTATATAATTACATAAGTTATTAATGTAAATTATTTGAGTTTTTTCTTAGGTGAAAGTATTAAAATAACAATAGTTGCTACAATTACTTTAAATATAAATTTCATTTAATATCACTCCGAAAGTGTTTGAGGTTGTGGACCTTTTTGCTTTCTCTTTGTTGGGTCTAATTTCTTTTCAATATATCCTAAAAATAAATCACTTAATACTGCTAATAAAGCGGTAGGGATTGCACCGGCTAAGATAAGTGATGTACCATCAGTAGCGTTTGTACCTCTAATAATGATATCACCAAGTGTAGACGATCCAATAAATGATCCGATTGCAGTAACACCAATTGCAATAACGAACGCGATTCTTATACCACCAATCATAACAGATAAAGAAAGGGGAAGTTCAACCATCGTCAAGATTTGACGTGATGTCATACCCATACCTTTACCAGCATCTTTTATACTAGAATTTACGTTATTAATACCAGTATACGTATTTTTGATAATCGGTAATAAAGCGTATAAGAATACTGTCATAACAACAGTGTTAGAACCAAGACCCATTACAAGCATTAGTATAGCTAGTAGGGCAAGTGCTGGAACCGTTTGAATTATATTAGCTAGTGAAATAACAAAGCCGGATAATTTAGAATATCTAGCAATGAAAATTCCTACTGGTATACCTATTATAACCGCAAATAACACACCATAAACAGAAATAAGTAAATGAGTTAGAAAAAGTTGAAATATATATCCACCATTTGTTGCATAATAATCGACTAATTGTGACCATACATGATTATCAACCACTATTACTCACCATCCTTTTCATCGTCAAAATAATTGTGCTTTTTAAGGAATTCTTCAGCTACTACGGCAGGTTCTTTAAGGTTATTATCTGCTTCGTAGTTTAATTTTTGCATTTGTTCTGTTGAAATTTTTCCTCTTAATTTATTCATTGCACGATCAACATAAGGTTTTTCTTTAATTAAAGATTTTGTAACTAATGGACTTGCATCGTATGGAGGGAAGAAGTTCAAGTCATCTTCAAGCACAACTAAATCATAGCTCGCAATTCTTCCGTCTGTTGTATAACCTAAAACAACGTCCATTTTACCTGTGTTTAACGCATCATATACAAGACCAATTTGCATTGGACGAGTACGTTTAAAATCGAAACCATATTTTTCTTTAAATGCTGGGTATCCATCGCCAGGACGTTTCATCCAAGATGAGTCAACGCCAGCCTCTAATTTGTTTGCTACTTTTTTCATATCTGAAACTTTTTTTAGGTTGTATTTCTTCGCTGTTTCTTTCGTAACCATCATGGCATAAGTGTTTTCAAAACCATATGAACCATACCATTTTTGGTCATAATCTTTATCGAATGCATCTCTCACTACTTTTAAAGCTTTTTTAGGATCAGTGATAGGGTCTTTACCCAATGCACCTGTTAAATCAGTTCCCGTATATCTTGCACTTGAAATGTTAACATCTCCACTATTTTGAGCATTAAATGTAACAGTCGATGATCCTAAATTATTGATAAGCTGTATGTTGTTTTCTTTTACGTTATCTTTTTTAGCTTCATGTTCTATCATCAATTTATCTATATGTCCCATAATTTGTGATTCACTTGTGTTTTGCATACCTATTTTTATTGAGTTTTCATCACCTGAAGCGCCAAGAAAAGGTAATGAACATCCAGATAAAATGACAGATAAAGCCATGATAGGCAATAACAGTTTAAAATATCTATTCATGTTTATATTTCCTCCTTATCTTGAAACTTTTAACCCTTTAGGTGTAACCCATAGTTCAACTTTAGAAAGTACAAAGTCCATAATAAGCGCGATTAATGTAACACTTATGGCACCGCCAATAATTAAATCAGGTTGGTATAAGTTCAAACCATTAAAGATAAAGTCGCCTAAACCACCAGCACCAATGAAACTTGCTAATGTTGCCCAACTGATTGCATAAACACTTGATAAACGTACGCCACTCATAATGACTGATATAGCAAGTGGTAATTCAATCATGAACATTTCTTGGAATTTTGTCATACCCATACTTAGTCCGGCTGCTTTAACATTTTTATCAACATTATTAATGCCGATATATGTGTTGTTTAAAATCGGTAATAAGATATAAATAAATAATGCTAAAATGGCAGGTAATTTACCAACACCTAAGAAAGGAATCATAAGTGCTAATACTGCTAATGACGGAACGGTTTGTAGAACACTTGCAATAGATAATACAACTTTGGCTAATTTTTTAGTTCGTGTTAATAAAATGCCAAGTGGTATCGCTACGATCATTGCTAAAAGTAAAGCTAATAATGAAATATAGAAGTGTTCCAGTGTCTTCTGAAGTAGTTCGTTTCCGTTAACTTGTAAGAATTCAATCACTATTTTTCACTCCTTATTTGATATCACTTTTTTCAGTTGCTTCTGTTTCCTCGGTTTGTCCCCATATAGAATCGTATACAATATCTACTAAGCTTGCTCTTGTTATAACACCTTTTATGTAATATTGTTCATCAACAACAGGAATTAATCTTACATTTCGTTTTAAAATTGTACGAACAGAGTCTTGAAGCATCGTACCTGTCTTAACTGTATAAATATCTCGATGCATAATATCGATAATGTCTGATTTTTTACGATATCCTTCGTTCAAATCTTCAATATCAATATATCCAACAAGTTTACCTTTTACATTTGTAATAAATAGCGTATCTACGCGTCGCTCTCTCATAATTGAAACAGCTTCGTCAATAGTCTTCTCAGAAGTGATGGCAATTGGATCTTTCATTGCATCATCAACAACACGTATGTTAGGTCTATCTTGAATAAGTCTGTTCTGACCGATAAACTCGCGTACGAAATCATTAGCTGGATTTTTTAAAATATTGTTTGGTGAATCAAATTGAATGATTTCACCTTGAGACATAATACAAATTCTATCTGCCAATTTAATTGCTTCATCCATATCATGCGTAACAAATATAATGGTTTTACCAAGTTTTTGTTGCAGCGTCTTAACAAGGTCTTGCAATGTATCTCTCGTAATAGGGTCTAACGCGCCAAATGGTTCGTCCATTAAAATGATATCTTGGTCTGCTGCAAGTGCTCTTACAACACCAATACGTTGTTGTTGTCCACCAGATAATTGCGATGGATATAAATCTAAATATGATTCTGGTAAGTCTACTAATTTAATAAGTTCTTTAGCTTTTTTCTCTTTTTCTTCTTTAGTCCATTTAAGTAATTTAGGTACTAATACGATATTTTCACGTATCGTCATATGTGGCATTAAACCAATTTGTTGAATGACATAACCTATATTTCTTCTTAAATTAACTGGATTCATCTTGCTTAAATCTTTCCCGTCAAGCGTAATTGTCCCGCTAGTTGGCTCAATCATACGGTTAATCATTCTTAAAGCAGTTGTCTTCCCGCTACCACTCGTACCGATAAAAGCTATGAATTCACCAGATTCAATTTCCATATTGATGCTATTAACGGCTTTTTTACCGCCACGATAAACTTTAGTTAAGTCTTGGATTGATAACATAACACTTCTCCTTTTTTTGAAATTTATAATAATGACGTTTATTATTATAACACATTAGTTGCATAATTATGAAAATCGCCCAAATCGTGTAATTTATGTTTATTGTTATTTAAAAAAAGGAATAAATACAAAAAGTGTGAATTAGGCTAGAAGTATGTATAAAGACAAGTCGTGTTTTTAACATGTATAATAGATTTATAAAATTCGGTATTTTTGCATATTATGCATTGAAAGATTTGGAGGGGTACAATTTGAAAGTAGCAATAATAGGAATGGGAACCGCTGGTGTTAGTACATTAAACCAATTAGCAAAACATAAAAAATTCAAAAAAATTACGGTCGATATTTTTGATAGTGTCGAAGATATGGGTATGGGCAAGCCATTTCAAAATGATAGTGATCGATTACTCATTAACTTACCAGCTAATCAAATGTCTTTAAGTCCAGTTGATACGAAAGATTTTAAGAAATGGTATAAGAAAAATGATGATTTTGACTATGGAAAAGCGAAATATTTACCAAGATTAGTATTTGGCCATTATATGAAATCTATTTTAAATGACTTGTTAAATAAACACGATAATATATTCGTACATAAGCATAAAGTTGATAGTTGCTATGTCGAAGAAATTAAAGATGAAAGAGGTCAATATAAAATAGATGTCTGTTATATAGAAGATGATGAAGCGGTATGTCAAAAATATGACTATGTATTTTTGACTATTGGAACTTTACCTTATAAAGATCCATACAATTTATCTGGATTAAAAGGGTATATTGAATCGCCATATCCAACTATTAAAGCATTGCGTGATGTAAAAGAAAACGACGATATTGCGATAATTGGAACAGGACTTAGTTCAATAGATGTTATTAGATTTGTAATGGAAAATCATAAACAACTGCCAATAACTGTAGCATCAAGACATGCTCAATTTCCGACAGTCAGAGGTATTAAACATGAAATCAATTTGAAGTATATTACGAAAGATGCAATAGAAAAATTAAAAAAGACGCATAAAGGTATCGCACCATTAAAAGAAATAGAAAGTCTCTTTGCGAAAGAATGTGAATATCAAAATATCAACTTGAAAAAAATGCTTTATCGATTTAAAAAAGATAATATAGCGAATATGAAATATGATTTAAGACATGAAGATGAGGTAGGGCATTTTCAATCATTTGTTGAAGAAGTAAAACATCATATGATTCCTGTTTGGAATGCCATGACACTTGATGATAAGACGACATTTTTAGAAAAGTATGGACATCACTTTAAACGTAATGCGAATCCAATGCCTCAATCGTCTGCTAAGCAATTAATCGAATGGATTGAAAATGGAGACATTGTTGTTAAAGAAGGATTAGAAAATGTACGAAAATATTACGGTAAATTTAGAGTTAAATACGAAGGTGAACAAGAAGAATCAAGTTACCATTATGTCATAAATGCAACTGGTCCTAAAAAACATTTATCAGAACTGACAGAAGAAGAGCATTTTATTAAAGGACTAGAAAATAAACAAATTATAGCTGCACATCCATTTGGAGGTATTCTAGTCATGCCATATTCAAATGAAGTCATTAGTCCTAAATTTGGTACAATGCCTAATTTAAAAGTGATTGGACAATTAACAAGTGGTGTTAATTTTGACGTAAATGGTGTTTCATTATTAGTCGATCAATCCGTAAGAGCAGTCAATGACTTATACGTGGAATTAGAAGAAAGAAAAAAAGTTAAAAAGGCGAAATCAAAAAAGAAATAGAATAGGGAGCGGGACAGAAATCTAATTTGTATAAAAAGGTTTCGTAGTCCCGCCCCGGCAAGGATGACTAGAGTTGAAAAAAGCTTGATACAAGCGCATTTTCAATTCAGTCAGCTACTGCCAAGATGCTAAAAGAGTCTGAAACATTACATTATGTCCAGACTCTATTTTTCTGTGCACGGGTGATGGGGTGTTAAAAGCAGTTTTGGCTGAAAGTGCAAATACTGATACCTTTATTAGCAAGTTTGGCAAGAAGTGCAAATAACAAGTGTGTTAGTAACATTTCAGGCGAGTTTTGTAATTATGGGGGTCTATAGTAACAATTCTGATGAGTTTTGTAACTAAGGGGGCTCATAGTAACAATTCGGACGAGTTTTGTAATTATGGGTGTCTATAGTAACAATTCAGCCGACTTTTGTAACTAAGGGGGCTCATAGTAACAATTCGGACGAGTTTTGTAATTAAGGGGGCTCATAGTAACAATTCAGCTGACTTTTGTAACTAAGGGGGCTCATAGTAACAATTCGGACGAGTTTTGTAAATATGGGGGTCTATAGTAACACTTCAGCTGACTTTTGTAACTAACGCCCCCCGTTATGAACAAGATTGGCCAGAAGTGTTCACAACGCCCGCCGTTATCAGTTTTTTAAAACCATTAGACAAACACCAGCTAAATAAATTTAACTTCTTCATTTGTAATTCTTAGTGAAATGGTATAGAATGATGTCATCAGTGATTACTGATATATAATTTAATAATATATTCTTTCGGGGCAGGGTGAAATTCCCAACCGGCGGTATAATAGCCCGCGACCCATAAGTGATTTTTCATTTATGGCTGATTCAGTAACATTCTGAAGCCGACAGTATAGTCTGGATGGGAGAAAGAATAGACGACAGCGTATGTTATACGCTTATTTCGTTATACTTAAAATGTTAAAGTCTTTTTTTATAAAAGGCTTATTTCGTGATACATTTTTACTCCCAACCACCGAAAAGTGATTTTCGGTGGTTTTTATTTTTAGGAGGTAAAGAAATGAATCAATATTTAGATTTTGCAATTGATTTAGCTGAACGTGTACAAGGACAGACGGGTACGAATCCTTCTGTTGGTGCAGTTATTGTTAAAAATCATAAAATCATAGGTTTTGGAGCACATTTAAAAAAGGGTGAAGCACATGCTGAAATACAAGCTTTAAAAATGACAGGTGAAGAAGCTCAAGGTGCAACAATATATGTTTCTTTAGAACCTTGTTCACATTATGGCTTAACACCACCTTGTGCGCAAGCGATTATCGACAACGGTATTCAATCAGTTGTATATGCAGTCAAAGATGGTTCTCTTAAAAATAGTGGTCATGAAATGTTGTACGAAGCTGGAATAGATGTAAAACATGAGCCTTCAAAAAGAGCTGAAGACTTATATGAGGCATTTTTTCAACAACAACAAACGAAATTACCATTTATCACTTTGAAAATTTCTACGAGTCTAGATGGTAAAGTTGCGACAGATTACAAAGAAAGTAAATGGATTACTTCTAAAGAAGTTAAACAAGATGTATTAAAATTGCGCTCACAACATGACGCCATTATTACAGGTGGGATGACAGTTCGTGAAGATAATCCATTATTAACTTCTCGTAATCCTGAGTTAAGTAATCCAACTAGAATTGTATTAACAGAGCAATCAAGCTTTGAAGGTGATTATGAGATATTCAAAAATGAAGATAATCCTGTCGTTGTTGTAACGAGTTCGGAATCATTTCACACGTATGAGAATCAACATATTAAAGTTAAGAACAGTGATTTATCAAATTTAAAAACGATTATGAAAGATTTATATGAAGAAGGATATGCTCAAGTGATGGTTGAAGCAGGTCCTAAACTTGTAAGTCAGTTTATTGAACAAGACTTAGTAGACCAATTAATTATTTATCAAGCCCCGAAGATGATTGGTGGTCAAGGAAAATATCAATATTATCAAACGCAAGATGTCGTTCCTTTATCCAATAGTAAATTATTTCAAATTATATCAACAGAAATCATTGGTGGAGATCTTAAAATAACATTAAGAAAGAAGTGACAAGATGTTCACAGGACTCATTGAAACAGTTGGTGTAATCAAGAATACAAGTACAAACCAAGGCGTTAAAACATTAACAATTGAAGCCACTGAAATAATGGATGATTTATCCTTAGGTGATTCCGTTGCTGTTAATGGTGTTTGTTTGACCGTTACTGAGAAAGCAAGTTCTACTTTTAAAGTGGAAGTGATTACTGGAACAATCTCAGTAACTTATTTAGAACATTTGAAAATGAATGACAAAGTCAATCTTGAAAGAGCGATGTTAGCAAATGGAAGATTTGGCGGTCATTTTGTAAGTGGACATGTAGATGGTCAAGGCATTATTAAACATATTTCAAAGAGACAAGATGAATGGATTATTGAAATATCTACAGAAGCGCATTTATTAAATCAAATGATTGATAAAGGATCTATCACAGTTGATGGTGTTAGTTTGACAATTTTTAAATTATATCCTCAAAAATTTGAAATTCATTTAATACCTGAAACGAGAGATCGTACAATCTTTGTTAATAAAAAACAAGGCGACAGCGTACATATTGAAACGGATTTGTTATTTAAATATGTGCAGAAAGCAACAGGACAAAATCATTCAAATTTATCCGAAGAGAAATTACTTAATCTAGGATTTTAGGAGGCTATAACATGTTTGATAACGTAGAAGATGCCATACAAGAACTTAAAAGTGGTAAACCGATTATTGTAGTAGATGATGAAGATAGAGAAAATGAAGGTGACCTCGTCGCTATTTCTGAGTATTTAACAGCTGAAACGATTAATTTTATGGCTACACATGCGAGAGGTTTAATCTGTGCACCGATTAGCAGCGAAATTGCTCAACAATTTGGTTTGAAATTGATGACTGAAACAGGTGATAAATATAAGACTGCATTTACTGTAAGTATTGATCATGCATCGAGTACGACAGGTATAAGTGCTTTTGAAAGGGCAGATACGTTTAAAGCCTTAATAAATGAAACGTCACCAACAGCATTTGTTCAACCAGGTCACGTATTTCCATTAATAGCTAAAGACAATGGTGTTCTTGAAAGAATAGGTCATACAGAAGCTTGTGTTGATTTAGCGAAACTTTCTGGAGCGAAACCAGCTGGTGCTATTTGTGAAATTATGAATGATGATGGCACGATGGCTCGTAGAGATGATTTATATCAATTTAAACGTAAACATGGTTTGTTAATGATAACGATTGATGAACTTGTAAAATATAGAAAGCGACATGATCAAATTATTCATCTTGAATCTAAAGTTAAATTACCAACTTCATACGGTGAATTCGATATGTACGGTTTTACATCTCAATTAGATGATAAAGAATATATTGTCATTAGTTCAGGAGAAATAAAAAATGATATGAATGTACGTATTCATTCTGAATGTGTGACAGGTGATATTTTCCATAGTGAAAGATGCGATTGTGGAGAACAGATTGAATATTCAATGAAATACATTCAAGAACATGGTGGCATGATTTTATACTTACCTCAAGAAGGTAGAGGAATAGGTCTCATCAATAAACTTAAAGCATATGAACTTATTGAACAAGGTTATGACACAATTACAGCTAATGAAGCTTTAGGCTTTGAAGCGGATTTAAGAGATTATACTGAAGCGAGTCAGATTTTGAAATACTTTAATATAGAAGAAATTCAACTCATCAGTAATAATCCAGATAAATTTAATCAATTACAAGATTTAGGTATACATGTTTCTAATAGAGTTCCAGTTGTAATTGAACCGAACGAAACAAACGCATCATATATCAATACTAAAAAGCATGAAATGGGTCATTTAATATAAAATAGAATGGAGTTTTTAAAATGAAATTTGAAGGTAAAATGGATGGATCACAATTAAAAGTAGCAATCGTCGTGAGTAGATTTAACGATTTTATAACAGGTCGTTTATTAGATGGTGCTAAAGATACTTTAATCAGACATAATGTGGAAGAAGAAAATGTTCATGTCGCATATGTACCTGGCGCGTATGAAATTCCTTTAGTAGCTAAAAAGTTAGCGAAGTCAGGTAAATACGATGCAGTCGTAACATTAGGCTGTGTCATTAGAGGGGCGACTACACATTATGATTATGTATGTAATGAAGTTGCGAAAGGTATTTCTAAAGTAAACGATGAAACGGAAGTACCTGTAATATTTGGAATCGTAACGACAGAAACAATTGAACAAGCGATTGAAAGAGCAGGAACAAAAGCAGGTAATAAAGGTGGAGATGCTGCCTTAGCTGCAATAGAAATGGCAAACTTACTTAAAAATATCGAAACACAAATATAAAACCAATGAAGCCAGGACAAGCGTCCTGGCTTATTATATGTTATTTCTTCTTACCTTTAGCAATGCCGCCAATACCCAATAGCGTTAAGCCAGCTAATACACTAGCTCCGATAGCGATTTTTCCTTTATTCTTTTCACTAAAGATATCTAATAACATTAAATTAATATTTTGAGGTCTTTCTGCTAATCTTCTCATAAAGTAACCGAACCAATCTTCCCCAAATGGTACGTACATACAGAAGTTATAGCCTTCGTTAGCAATTTGATATGCATAATCTGTTCTAAAACCATATAACATTTGGAATTCAAATGAATCTCTTGAAATATTATGATCTTTAACAAATTGTTTTACATGATTAATAACATTATGATCGTGTGTTGCAATTGAAGTGAATGCTTTAGCAGTTAATAATCTTTTTTCAATTAATGCTATATAATTTTTATCAATTTCTTCTTTAGTTTGAAAAGCAATATGTGGTGCTTCTTTATATGCACCTTTTACTAATCGTAAACGTACATCATCGTATTTATCCATAATATTCATAGCATCAAATAAGTATGCTTGAATAACTGTTCCTACATTTTTAAATTCACCTTTAAGTTTATCTACTATTTCAGTAGTACCAACTAAATCTTCATATTTTTCAGCATCGATGTTTACAAATGTATTTCCGTATTCATGAGCTTTTAATAAAATTTCTCTCGTATTTTGATAAGCAAACTCTCTATCTATATTAAGACCTAATTGTGTAAGTTTAATAGATACATGCGCATCAATATTAGCATTGTAGTTTCTTCGCATAATTTCAACAATATTTTGTTGAGCTTCTAAAGCTTCTTGACGTGATGTTACGAATTCCCCTAGATTATCTAACGTACATGAAATTCCTTTCATATTTAATCTTTCAACTGTATCGATTGTTGAATCAATATCAACGCCCGCTACGACCTTGTTTGCACCTAGTGCAGGACCCATTTTCTTAGCTGATTCATTCATGAATTTGTTGTTAGATAATGCAATAAAAAAATCTTTTACGACAGGCATAGCAAGTCCTCCTTAAATATATATGTTCATTTAATTTATTTTATCATGGAAATACAAATTTAGTTAAGCGTTTACATTTTTAATATAATGTAAAATTATACTAATTATGAATTCTGACACGAAAAAGAACGCCCCCGTAAGGCGTTCCATAATATTGACAATATTTTGTCCGAAATTAGATATTATATACACGTATATTAATGTAGTTTAAATAGATTTGTATAATGCCATTGAACAATTAAATCTTAAGCGTATTTAGGACTTTCTCCATATTTGTTTGGTTCTTTATGTCCGTCACCACACGCCATAATTAGTATTGCTAGATTCAAAAAGAAACAGATAATCATTAAAACAGCATATATTACACTAACAGTTGTACTTGTAACGTAACTATTAAATAAACTATACAAAATATCTAAAGTGAAAGTAATTGCATAAGTTATAGTTGGAAATGTCATTGTCATATTTAAATCATGGAATCTTCTACTAGTTACAGAAATAGAAGCAATAAATGTTGCGAAATTAAATATGAAAGAAATAACAACTGTAATAAGTTCAGGAATAGGTATCAATCTAATTAATAGATTTCCCAGCATAGTGATAATGATTGTAGCAAGTATGGGATACCAAAATTCTTTGCGTCTAGATCGACCGTGAATATTAAAAGCATTTAACCAAAATAGTTTGTAGTAATGCAACATAGTAAATCCCTCCGAGAATACTTTTCTTAGATGTAATTAATACTATTATATACATAAATGGATAAAAAAGGAATTTATATTGTAATAAAGAAACTGATTGGGAAGGTCAGTTTCTTTGTTAATTCATTATTATTTAATTTTTTTAATATTGCTTATTATGGTTTAGGGGGTTGATGATGAAGTGACTTGCTCATAGTTTGGTGAAATGGGTTCTGCTGCTATGCTAATTGCATGTGGTAGAAATGTGAATATAAACAAAGAAATAATTATTTTTTTAAAGAAATGCATTTTATCATGCTCCTTTAAAGGCGTCTTATGTTACATCTTTAAAGTAACACGACAATATGAATTGATTGCTAATTCAATGTAAAGATTTAATGATTATTAATGTTAATTTTATGTTAAGGAAAGCGATGAATCTTTAAAGTATCTTAATAATTATAGTTAGTTTGTCGTGATATAATGAATGTATTAGAAATGACTGTAAAGGAGAAATCGGGATGTTTAGGGATATGGCATTTTATATGTTTGGTAAACCTTTAGATAGTTTCGTGCAATTGTTTATTTTTGAGCCAATTGTGATTGGTATTATAGCAATTTTAGTGGCGATGATTACTAAAAAGTCATGGACAGTTTTTATAACAATCATTGCCTTAAATATTATTGATAATTTCTTACTCGTTAACTACCACTTTAGTGGGGCAGGTATAGGCACAATATTAGTTCAGAATGTTGTCTTCTTCTTTGAGAAGTTCTTCTCGATGTTTTATGAAATAATTATCGCTTATATCGTTGTAAAATTACCGTTTATGCATAGCAAATTTAAAATAGCGTAACAAAAAAGGATTGGGACATCGAGTCTCAATCCTTTTTACTATTTATTGATCTGCTTTATAAATCTCAGCTTTTTCAATATATGATGCATTGATTCTTTTTAATTCGTTATAGTCATCTTCTGTTAGTTCTCTAATGACTTTTGCAGGACGACCAAACGCTAACGTATGTGGCGGGATTTTCTTACCTGGTGGAACGAGTGACCCAGCACCGATAAATGCATATTCTCCAATTTCTGCACCATCAAGAATAGTTGAATCCATTCCGATTAACGCGTGCTTACGAATAATACTAGAATGTAATGTCACTTTATGACCAACTGTTACAAAATCTTCTATTATAAGTGGTTGGTTAGGGCTTTGGTGTAAACAACATAAATCTTGGATATTAACACCTTCACCAATAATTGTAGGGGCAACATCTCCTCTAATAACTGAGTTAAACCATACAGAACTTTTAGGACCTATAGTAATATCACCAGTTAAAGTTGCATTGTCAGCAATATAACAGCTTTGATCGATTTGTGGTTTTTGACCTTTAAAAGATTTAATCATTCAAGATTCTCCATTCTTTTGAAAAATTTTGTTATACTAAGTTTAACAAAAAAGTAGCTATTTAGGTAAAAGGAGTAATATATTATGTGGAAATGGGAAACTGAGAAAGAAGCTAAAGGAATTGTAGTAATTGTACATAATATGCTAGAACATACAGGAAGATACGCATACGTAATCACTAAGCTACGAAGAGAAGGTTACCACGTTATTATGGGTGACTTAAAAGGGCAAGGACAAACTTCCCGTGTACATAGAGGACATGTTGATAAATTTGAAGAATACCATGAGCAAGTACTTGAATGGATATCTATTGCTGAAGAATATCATTTACCAGTATTTACATTAGGTGTTGGTCTAGGTGGACTTATTCTTCTTAATTT
The DNA here is from genome assembly GCF_022386135.1 of Mammaliicoccus sp. P-M59. Lineage (NCBI taxonomy): Bacteria > Bacillati > Bacillota > Bacilli > Caryophanales > Staphylococcaceae > Mammaliicoccus > Mammaliicoccus sp. P-M59. The sequence goes on from NZ_JAJNJJ010000001.1 coordinate 28,218, forward strand.
ATTAGAAAAAGTAGATTTAAAAGTAGAAGGCGTACTATTGATTTCACCGTTAGTTGCTTTTCAACAAAATATTTCAACAAGACGTAATTTCTTAGCTTCAAGTTTCGGTACAGTCGCGAAAGATGCTAAATTTGATACAGGTATTAAAGTAGAAAGCTTAACAAGAAATAAAGAAGTAATAGATGACACAAATAAAGATGCTTTAATGCTAAATAAAGTGAGTTACCACTGGTATAAGACCATTTTAGAAACGATGAAAGCAACAATGGAAAATATCCACCACATATCTCCAATTCCTACATTGCTGATGCTAGGTACAGAAGATAAAATAGTAGATACAGAATCAATTCGACAAATCGGTAAAACAATCAATACAAACGAATTATATTTCAAAGCTTGGCATGGACTTAATCACGAAGTACATAATGAACCAGAACGCGAAAATGTTATGAAATATATCATTTCATTTATGAATAATCGCATTCACTATGTAGGATTATTAATAGATGATGAAACAGAATAATTTATAAAATATCATACAAATAAGCTTAAGCGTTACTATATCGGGTATATAACACATATAGAGAACGTTGGGGGCGAGTTTATGACAGAGAAAGTAAATAACGTAAGTGACTTAATTCTATTAGATGATATTCAAAAAAATATAAATATTATTTTTTATAAAATCGAAGAAAAGTTTGATATAGAAAAAGAAGAGTTTCTTACATTAATCATGTTATGGAATAATGGATCAATGAGTTTGAAAGAGTTGGATGGTTATATAGATATTAAGCCATACAAACGAACAAGATTATACAATAACCTTGTGAAAAAAGGGTGGATTAAGAAAGTACGCCCAGAGAATGACGAAAGAACAGTAATCGTTGAAGTGAATAAAGACTTCGAAGACAAGAAAGATGCAATAATCGATTTCGCTTGTGAAGAAATCAAGAATAGAAAAGAACATTTTGAAAAACAATTTGAATCAATCGTTAATACATGTAATATATAAGAACGCAAACCTGATGATCAGGTTTGCGTTTTGTCATTTTGAAAAATTTTGGGGAGGTATATAGGTTTTGGCTGCAAGAATTAAGAAAGAAGAAGGTTAAAAAATGAGTGAGCAGTTTAAGAGTGAAAAAGATGTGAGTTAAAGGTGGAATAAACCCACGAGTCATGGCTTAAGTACCGAATATAGCCAAGAGATGAACCAAGTCGTGGCTTAAGTACTGAATAAAGCCAAGAGATCGCCCAAGTTATGGCTTAAGTACTGAATAAAGCCAAGAGATCGCCCAAGTCATGGCTTAAGTACTGAATAAAGCCAAGAGATTGTCCAAGTTATGGCTTAAGTACTGAATAAAGCCAAGAGATTGTCCAAGTTATGGCTTAAGTACTGAATAAAGCCAAGAGATCGCCCAAGTCATGGCTCAAGTACTGAATAAAGCCAAGAGATAGCCCAAGTCATGGCTTAAGTGATGAGTAAAGCCAAGAGATGAACCAAGTCATGGCTTAAGTACCGAGTAAAGCCAAGAGATAGTCCAAGTCATGGCTTAAGTACCGAATAAAGCCAAGAGATCACCCAAGTCTTAGCTTAACTACTGAATAAAGCCAAGAGATCACCCATGTCTTAGCTTAACTACTGAATAAAGCCAAGAGATCACCCAAGTCTTGGCTTAACCACCGAATATATCCAAAAAACCTCAAATCTCACACATAAAAAAAACGCAAACCTAATCTAAGGTTTGCGTTTACTCATATTACTCATTTTTATCTTTTTTCTATTGCTAATATATATGGTGGATTGTTTTTTTGGTTTATAAATTGATAGTGGAGTACGTGTGCTGATTGTTGATCTATTGAACTTACGTAATTGATGACTTCGTTAGATTCTATCTGGCCTTCTGGGTGTCCTGGATATACGACTAATACGATGATGCCATTTTTACTTGTCATTTCGAATAGACATTCAATTGCTTTAATTGTTGTCGGTGCATTCGTTGTAATATGTTTATCGCCTTTTGGTAAATAGCCTAAATTAAATATTGAAGCATCAATTTGCTGATGACGTTCTTTTATTATAGGTGCTGCATTTTCATGACCTGATTGATAATAATGGATATTACTAAATGCTTCTGTTTTGATTTTAGTATTTTTAATGGCTTCTTCTTGTATATCGAACGCATATACTTCTCCGTTTGGAACTTGATTTGCAAGGAAAAGTGTATCGTTGCCGTTACCGCATGTTGCATCAACTACGATACTTTTGTCTGTTATATGTGTTGTTATTAAATCTCTTGCGAATGGTAAAATTCCTTGAACAATCATTTTTGAACTTGTTCTGCTTTCTTGAATTTAGATCCTTGCATTGTGCCACGTTCTTTAAGTTCATTGTCTATAGCGTTAAGGACTTCCCACTTATTTACACTCCACATAGGGCCAACCATTAAATCGATAGGGCCATCACCTGTAATACGATGAATGATCATTTCTTCTGGTAAAATTTCTAACTGGTCACAAACGAGTTGCGTATAATTATCTTGAGTCATGAATTCAAGCATACCTTTTTCGTATTGTTTAACCATTGGAGTACCTTTAAGTAAGTGTAACAAATGAATTTTAATCCCTTGAACGTCCATTTGTGCGACTTCTTTAGCAGTTTCCATCATCATATCGTAATCTTCACCAGGTAAACCGTTAATGATATGTGTACATATATTGATATTGTGCTTTCTTAATTTAGCGATACCTTCGTAATAGCATTTCATATCATGAGCACGGTTAATTAAATCAGATGTTTCTTGGTGTACAGTTTGTAATCCAAGTTCTACCCATAAATATGTTCTTTCATTTAATTCTGCTAAGTATTCTACAACATCATCTGGTAGGCAGTCTGGTCTTGTCGCAATTGATAGTCCGACTACATTTTCTTCTGCTAAAGCAGCTTCGTATTTTTCTCTTAATACTTCAACTGGTGCATGCGTATTTGTAAAAGCTTGAAAATAAGCGATATATTTTCCTTCAGACCATTTTTCATGCATTTTGTCTTTAATTTCTTTAAATTGTACATGAATTGGTTCTGCACGATTACCTGCAAAGTCACCGCTCCCGGCTGCTGAACAAAATGTACAACCCCCATGAGCTACTGTGCCGTCACGGTTTGGACAATCAAATCCACCATCTAATGCGATTTTAAAAATCTTCTCACCAAATTTATTTCTTAAATGATAATTCCATGTATGATATCTCTTGTTATCAAATGCATAACGGAATTGTTCTGTCATTATATTTCACATCCTGTTCTACAAACTTATCTAAAGCATTTTAACATATAATATTGAACTTTTGCAGAAAAAGGTTTAGACTATTAAAATTGACAAAATTTGAGAGGAGGTCGAAATCCTTGAGAATGCCGAAAATTGTTAAAATGCTCATCATAGGAATGGCGATCAATATTACAGGATCAAGTTTCTTATGGCCACTTAATACAATATATATGAATGAAGAGTTAGGTAAGAGTTTAAGTACAGCTGGTATCGTTTTAATGATTAATGCATTCGGGAGTGTAATTGGGAATTTATTAGGCGGAAGTTTATTCGACAAAATTGGTGGGTTTCGTTCTATTATTTTTGCGTCTATTTTAAATATTTTAAGTTTAATCGGGTTAAACTTTTTAAATGATTGGCCATGGTATCCTTTCTGGCTTGTGATACTTGGTTTTGGTGGAGGCGTAATTGTGCCAGCTATTTATGCGATGGCTGCTGCGAGTTGGCCTAACGGAGGACGCACAACATTTAATGCAATTTATCTTGCACAGAACTTAGGTGTTTCTATTGGGGCTGCAGCAGGTGGATTTGTAGCGGACTTTAGCTTTAATTATATTTTTATGGCGAACTTACTACTATATGTCGTGTTTATCATAATAGCTTTAAAATATTACAACATAGATTTAGATATTCATTTGAAAAATGATGAAGGCATCACGAGTGCTATGCAAGTTAAAGATAAAAGTAAATTTACTGCACTTATACTTCTATGTATTATGTTTAGTTTATGTTGGATCGGTTATGTTCAGTGGCAAACGACAATTGCAACCTATACACAGTCAGTTGGAATTTCCTTGAAACAATATAGTTTCCTTTGGACAATAAATGGTGTATTGATTTTAGCAGGACAACCTTTAATTGCGCCATTTATCAATAGATTCAAAGAGAAATTGAAATTACAAATGTTTATAGGGCTGACGATTTTTATATTAAGTTATGTCATTACAAGTTTTGCTGAGCAATTTACAATGTTTGTAGTAGGGATGGTTATTTTAACATTTGGAGAAATGTTTGTATGGCCAGCAGTACCTGCAATCGCAAATAAATTAGCACCTAAAGGCAGAATGGGTGCATATCAAGGTATTGTAAATGCATCTTCAACAGTAGGGAAAGCATTCGGGCCAGTTGTAGGTGGTGTAATAGTTGATATGTTTGATATGAAAATGATGTTTTACAGTATGATATTACTTATTTTAATAGGTTATTACTTCTTATACATTTATGATAGAGGTATTTCAAAGCAAGATACATGATATTAATAAATAAGACTTGCAAAATATATTGAAATTGCATAATATTAGGATGTATATAAGTAAAGTAGCTTTAATGCGAATCTTAAGAGAGTCAGTGGTGCTGTGAACTGATGATATCCATTAAGTGAACTTACGAACGATTTATTATTTATTAAAAGCAATCTTAAACCATATAAATGAAGCGCACTTAATTGTGAATTCTGGGTGGTACCGCGGCATATTTATTCAAGTCGTCCCAACTGTTATGATGGTTGGGATGGCTTTTTTTATTTTATAGGAGGAACGAACAAATGAATTATAATCATCAACAAATTGAAAAGAAATGGCAAGATTTTTGGGCAGCTAACAAAACATTTAAAGCTAACGATAATCTTGGACAAAAGAAATTCTACGCTTTAGATATGTTTCCGTATCCATCTGGCGCTGGTTTACATGTAGGACATCCTGAAGGTTATACAGCTACAGATATCGTCTCAAGATATAAAAGAATGCAAGGTTACAATGTACTTCACCCAATGGGTTGGGATGCATTTGGTTTACCAGCTGAGCAATATGCTATCGATACAGGGAATGACCCTAAAGAATTTACAGCTAAAAATATTGCGACTTTTAAAAGACAAATTCAAGAGCTAGGTTTCTCATATGACTGGGATAGAGAAGTGAATACAACTGACCCAGACTACTATAAATGGACGCAATGGATTTTCATTCAATTATATAATAAAGGATTAGCTTATGTTGATGAAGTAGCAGTAAACTGGTGCCCAGCTTTAGGTACAGTATTATCTAATGAAGAAATCGTTGATGGTGTTTCAGAACGTGGAGGACATCCAGTTGTTCGTAAACCAATGAGACAATGGGTATTAAAAATCACTGAATATGCAGATCGCTTATTAGAAGATTTAGATGAATTAGATTGGCCTGAATCTATTAAAGATATGCAAAGAAACTGGATTGGTAGATCTGAAGGTGCTGAATTAAAATTCAATATTGATAATACGGATTTATCATTTGAAGTGTTTACAACTCGTCCAGATACAATTTATGGTGCGACTTTTGCCGTACTTTCACCAGAACATCCTTTAGTAGATTTAATTACGACTGAAGATGAAAAAGAAGCTGTTGAAGCATATAAATTAGCAGCATCACGTAAATCTGATTTAGAAAGAACGGATTTAGCAAAAGATAAAAGTGGAGTATTCACTGGTGCATTTACAACAAACCCATTCACTGGTAAAAAAATGCCGATTTGGGTTGCTGATTATGTGTTAATTAGTTATGGAACAGGTGCAGTTATGGCAGTTCCAGCACACGATGAAAGAGATGCTGAGTTTGCAGAGAAATTCAATTTAGATATCATCACAGTATATGATGAAGATGGAAAAATGATTGATTCTGATGTATTAAATGGCTTAACAAAAGAAGAAGCGGTACCTAAAGCAATTGAATTACTTGAAGAAAAAGGTATCGGTCATAAAAAAGTAAGTTATAAATTAAGAGATTGGTTATTTAGTAGACAACGTTATTGGGGTGAACCAATTCCAGTTATTCATTGGGAAGATGGTACAATGACAACAGTTCCTGAAGAAGAACTTCCATTAATCCTACCTGAAACAGATCAAGTTAAACCATCAGGTACAGGAGAATCACCTTTAGCTAATATCGATGAATTCATTAATGTTGTAGATCCTAAGACAGGTATGAAAGGTCGTCGTGAAACGAATACAATGCCACAATGGGCAGGAAGCTGTTGGTATTACTTAAGATATATCGATCCACATAACAATGAACAATTAGCTGATCCTGAAAAACTTAAACACTGGTTACCTGTTGATTTATATATCGGTGGTGTAGAACATGCCGTGCTTCATCTATTATATTCAAGATTCTGGCATAAAGTGTTATACGATATCGGTGTAGTACCAACTAAAGAGCCTTTCCAAAAATTATTTAACCAAGGTATGATTCTTGGTGAAGGTAATGAAAAAATGAGTAAATCAAAAGGTAATGTTGTTAATCCTGATGATATTGTACGTTCTCATGGTGCAGACACATTACGTCTATATGAAATGTTCATGGGTCCTTTAGATGCAGCAATTGCATGGAGTGAAAATGGATTAGACGGTTCACGTCGTTTCTTAGATAGAGTATGGCGTTTATTTGTTACTGAAGAAGGGAACATTACGGATAAGGTCGTTGAAAACGAAACACCAGACCTAGATAAAGTGTATAACCAAACAGTTAAGAAAGTAACTGAAGACTTCGATACTCTAAACTTCAATACTGCAATCAGTCAAATGATGGTATTCATCAATGATTGTTATAAACAAGATCAAATCAGCAAAACATATGCTGAAGGTTTTGTTAAAATGTTATCACCAATTGCGCCACATATTTCTGAAGAATTATGGCAAAAACTTGGTCATAACGATACTTTATCTTATGAAGAATGGCCAACATTTGATGAGTCATTACTAGTAGATAACGAAATAGAAATTGTTATCCAAGTTAACGGTAAACTAAAAGACAAAATTAAAATTTCTAAAGATTTATCGAAAGATGAAATGGAAGCAGTTGCGATGGATAATGAAAAAATCAAAGAAGCGATTGAAGGTAAGACAGTCCGTAAAGTGATTGCAGTTCCACAAAAGTTAGTTAATATCGTAGCAAATTAATCAATTAGGAGTGTTCTAGTGATGAAAGAAATTACAGTAACAGAATTAGCAGAAAAAATTACATCTAATAGTCCAATTAATATAGTTGATGTGAGAGAAGATCATGAAGTAGCATTAGGTGTAATCCCTGGCGCTAAACATATTCCAATGGGAGAAATTCCAAATGAATTAGATCATTTTTCAAAAGACCAAACATATTATATTGTATGTGCAGGTGGCGTTAGAAGTGCTCGAGTAGTTGATTATTTAAATGACCACGACATTGATGCAGTAAACGTAGAAGGCGGCATGAATGAGTGGGGCGACGATGGTTTAGAAAACAAAAGAGTTTAATGAAGAAATAGATAAGGCTGAGACATTTTTTAAATGTCTCAGCCTTAAAATATGTGTGAGTATAATATTATTTAGAGTTAGTAACAATTCTAAGCAGTTTTGTAACTAAGGGTGCCGTTAGTAACAGTTCCAAGCAGTTTTGTAAATAAGGCCGTCGTTAGTAACAATTCTAAGCAGTTTTGTAAATAAGGGCGTCGTTAGTAACAATTCCAGGCAGTTTTGTAACTAAGGGTGTCGTTAGTAACAATTCCAGGCAGTTTTGTAACTAAGGGAGCCGTTAGTAACAATTCTAAGCAGTTTTGTAAATAAGGATGTCATAAATCACACCTCACACTATATTCAAGCTATAGAATCTTAATCATTAAATTGTGCTGCGTTATAGCCTGCTACATATCCTGTGACAAGTGCGCTTGTTATATTATAGCCACCTGTATAACCGTGGATATCTAATACTTCTCCTGAGAAGTAAAGTCCTGCACATATTTTGGATGCCATTGTATTGGGTTCGATTTCTTTAATATTAACACCGCCACCTGTTACGAAAGCTTTATCGAGTGGAAGTGTACCATTTACTGTGAATGTAAATGATTTAAGGTTTTCTACAAATGTTCTAATGGCTTGCTGGGACAAGTGATGGTATGTCACATCTAAATCAATACTTGACTGTTGTAAGATAAAATGTAAATATCTTTCTTGGACAAGTCCTTTTAGTGCATTTTTAATCGCTTTATTTGGTTCGTCTTTTAATTTTTTTACAATTTGTTGTTCTAAGTCATGTGCTTTAATTTCTGGAAAGGCATCTATAGACATTTGTATGTCGGTTTTCTTTTGAGATTTTTGTTCTTTGTAAACAAATTGACTACATCTTAATGCTGCTGGTCCTGAAACGCCAAAATGTGTAAACAACATATCCATTTGATGTGTGATTCTAGGTTTACCATTTTTCTTGAGTACAGATAGTCCGACATTTTGTAAACTTAATCCTTGTAGTATTTTGTTTTTAATGAATGGTTCACTAGATTTAATTGGTACTTCTGTTGGGAATAGTTCTGTTATGGAATGACCTAAATGTTCAGCAAATTTATACCCGTCTCCTGTCGATCCAGTATGTGGCACACTGCAACCGCCTGATGCGATGATGACAGTCTTTGCAGGGATAAATGTACCATCTTGTAGTGTGACGCCTGTTATTTGTTGATTTTCACTTTCAATAGATGATACTGTAGTTTCTTGGCGTATTTCTACACCATTTTGTTTAATGGAATCAACTAGTGCATCAACAACATCTTGAGCGCGATTTGAAACAGGGAACATTCGTCCGTGATCTTCTTCTTTTAATTGTACAGATCTAGATTCAAAAAATTGTATAATAGATTCATTGTCGAATGTTGAAAATGGACTATATAAGAATTTTCCATTACCAGGAATGTTTTTTATAATTTCTTCATAAGGTAAGCGGTTGGTAACGTTACATCTACCGCCACCAGATATGCGAAGCTTTCGTCCTAAGCCTTTTTTCTTTTCAAGTAGCAAGACGTTTTTACCATTTGAACTTGCACTATATGCGGCCATTAAACCACTAGGTCCAGCGCCGATAATTATTGTATGATACATAAGTTACCTCCATAAGTCGATGTAATAATATTTTAACGAATAATGTGTCTTTAAAAAAGTAGTAGAATAGAAATAAACCTGTTATTATTAAATTTAAAAGTAAATTAGATAGGGATGAAATTATGTCAGAAAGTAAAGCGCTAGTAAGGGGAACCTTCCTACTTACTGCAAGTATTTTAATAACAAAAGTAATTGGTATTCTTTATTTAATACCTTTTTACGCTATTATAGGCGATGAAAAAAATCTTGCTCCATTTACATATGCTTATCAACCATACACAATCATGATAACAATAGCAACTGCGGGCGTTCCTTTAGCAGCTGCGAAATATGTATCTAAATATAACGCATTAGGTGCTTATAAAGTAAGTAGAAAATTGTACCGGTCAAGCTTTTTAGTTATGACGGTATCAGGATTTATCGGATTTTTATTACTTTATTTCTTATCACCAACTATTGCTCAATTAACTTTAGCAAATAAAGGTGGTATAGAAGGTGGATGGGGTATAGAAGATATTACAACTGTTATTAGAACAATAAGTTTTGTAGTATTATTTATTCCATTACTCGCAACATGGAGAGGGATCTTCCAAGGATTTAATTCAATGGGTCCTACAGCCGTATCTGAAGTAACTGAACAAGTAGCACGTATCGCATTTATACTTGGCGGAAGTTATATCGTATTAAATGTCATGGATGGTTCTGTGTTAATGGCCAACCAAGTTGCAACATTTGCTGCTGGTATCGGTGCAATTATCGCATTACTGACTTTACTTTATTTTTGGATGAAGAGAAGACATTTAATAAAAGCAGAAGTTGAACAAGATACAAGCGATATAGATGTGTCGTATATCAAAATATATAAAGAAATTATTAAATACAGTATTCCATTTGTAATCGTAAGTTTATGTTTCCCAATTATAAACTTAATCGACCAGTTTACACATAATACTGGGTTAGCGATGGCGGGTGTAGGCAGTGAATTACAAGATATTTATTTCACTATGCTGAGTATGACAACTAATAAAATTGTTATGATTCCGACATCTCTTGCAGCAGGATTCGCAGTGAGTTTAGTACCATTTATTACGAATACTTACAATTCAGGTAGAATTGATGCAATGCATCATCAAATTAGAAAATCATTAGGCGTATTATTATATTTAACAGTTCCAGCATCACTTGGCATTATGGTATTAGCACAGCCTTTATATAACGTGTTCTATAGTTACAATCCAATGGGTACAGAAATATTATTCTGGTATGCGCCAGTTAGTATTTTAATCGCATTATTATCTGTAACAGCTTCAATGTTGCAAGGTATTGATAAACAAGCCTTAACAGTATGGATCGTTATCGCGTCATTAGTCATTAAAGCAGTTATTAACTTACCACTTATTATGGTATTCCATACGTTAGGTGCTGTTATTGGTACGGCAATCGCATTATTAGTAGCTGTTATCTTAAATTGTGTAGTTCTATATAAATATGCAGAATTTAAATTTAATATCACAATTTACCATACATTAAGAATTACTTTCTATACTATTATCATGGTACTATTCGTTGAATTAAGTTACTTTATTGTGTCATTAATCATTGATCCAACATCTAAATTAGGTGCGCTTATCACACTTATTGTAGGCGGATGTGTAGGTGTAATCGTATATGGATATTTAACAATGCGTTCACGTTTAGCGGATGAATTTTTAGGTGATTTAACTGCAAAAATTAGACGCAAAATTAAGTGGGTGTAAATGATGAGATTAGATAAATTTTTAGCAAATTCAGGTATCGGAACAAGAAAAGAAGTTAAAAAGTTTCTAAAGAAAAATCTCGTTACCGTTAATGATGAAATCGTTAAGAAACCTGAAATGCATATTAATCCAGAAGAAGATGTCATAACTTTTGATGATATTCCGATAGAATATGAACCAGTTGTTTATTTAATGATGAATAAGCCAGCAGCATTCGTTTCAGCAACAGAAGATGATGAACATGAAACTGTCATTGATATTGTTCCAGAATATATGCATTTAGATTTATTTCCAGTTGGGCGTTTAGATAAAGATACAGAAGGTTTATTACTTTTAACAAATGATGGTAAATTCTCGCACCAACTTATGAGTCCGAAACAAAAAGTCGCTAAAAAGTATTATGTTGAAGTATCTGGACACATTTCAGATGATGCAATAGATATTTTTAAATCAGGAATTGATTTAGGTGACTTTACATCTTCTCCAAGTGAATTAGAAATTGTAGAAAATGGCGAAGAGTCCATAGCTTTCGTTACGATTTATGAAGGTAAATTCCACCAAGTTAAGCGAATGTTTCATGCGATAGGTTGCGAAGTGACTTATTTAAAACGTGTTCAAATTGCTGATTTAGAACTTGATGAACGTTTAGAACTTGGTGAGTATAGACATTTATTAGAAGAAGATTTTAAACTTTTAAATTTATCTGTTTAAAATGTTTAGAAAGATTTCCTCGGGGTAATATAATAACTATTAACTAAATAGAGGTGGATACAAATGGCTAAAAAAGCAGGATTATTTAGAACGTTAGTAGTATTAGGGGGAACTGCAGCAGCAGTTGTCTTATCTAAAAAAGAAAATAGAGATAAATTAAAAAATGAATACGGGAAATATAAAGAAGATCCAGAGAACTACAAAGAAAATGCTAAACAAAAAGCAAATGAACTAAAAGGTAAAGCACAAGACGAGTACTCAAAATATAAAGAAGATCCAACTTCTTATAAAGAGTCAGCTAAAGAAAAAGCGAAAAATGAATTCCAAAAAGCAAAAGAAGATCCAAAAGGTTATGCATCAAATGCTAAATCTCGTCTAAAAAAAGAAGATCAAGATCCAACTGAACAAAGAGAAGCTAAATTTGATGACGAAGGCGGAACTGCTAACAACAATTTAAGAGTTGTTACAGAAGAAGACTTGAAGAAATAATTTTCTTCTTATGTTCAATATTGGCTAAAACTAGGGCAACTTATTTGTCCTAGTTTTTTTGTTAACAACTTTTGTCATGTCGGGAAATAATATGATTCAAAAAAATAATTTTATATAAGACTTTAGTCGTACGTAAAAGGAAATAACTTTTCGCATAAAAAATTAAAAATTTATCGGTAATTCTATTTCATATTTACAAAAATATCATGTATTATATAGATAACTATTCAAGTTAAGAAAGAGATGATTTTCGATGTGGAGAAATAAAGTTAAAGAATATGAAGAAGATATTATAAATGATTTAAAGGGGCTATTAAGCATCGAAAGTGTTAGAGATGATGCAGCAAGTACATACGATGCGCCAGTTGGACCAGGTCCAAAAGAAGCGTTAAATTATATGTATAAGTTAGGGGAAAGAGATGGATTTTCTCACGTTGATATAGACAATATCGCAGGTAGAATTGAAGCGGGTAAAGGTGACGATTTATTAGGTATACTTTGCCATGTCGACGTTGTGCCAGCAGGTGCTGGATGGGATTCTAATCCGTTTGAACCTGTAGAAACAGAAGATGCAATTATTGCAAGAGGTACACTTGATGACAAAGGACCAACAATTGCAGCATACTATGCCGTTAAGATACTTGAAGATATGAAAGTCGAATGGAAAAAAAGAATACATATTATTGTAGGTACTGACGAAGAATCTGATTGGAAATGTACAGATCGTTATTTTGAAACTGAAGAAATGCCTTCAGTAGGTTTTGCACCAGATGCAGAATTCCCTCTAATCCATGGAGAAAAAGGGATTGTAACATTCAACATCGTTCAATCTGGTTATGTGGAAGATAATGATGAGCCTGAAGTAGAATTAAAAGCATTCTTCTCAGGTGAAAGATTCAATATGGTACCAGATACTGCTCAAGCTAAATTACTTATCAAAGAACAAATGACGAATGTTGTTCAGAAATTTGAATCATTTTTAAATGAACATGAGATTGAAGGCGAAACAACAATTGATGAAGGATTCTTAAACATCGTTGTTCATGGTAAATCAGCTCATGGTATGGATCCTACATTAGGTGTGAATGCTGGGTTATACCTTATTCAATTCTTAAATGAATTAAATTTAGATAAATACGCGAGCTCATACGTGAAATTTGCAAATGAATATTTAGTTGATTCTCCAAAAGGTGAAAAAATGGGTATGAAATTTGCTACTGAAGAAATGGGTGAAGTGACGACTAATACAGGTATTATGAGTTATACAGATGTAGATGGTGGTCAATTTGGTATTAATTTAAGATATCCAGAAGGCTTTAATTTCGATCAGTCAATGTCTCGTTTTTCTGAAGAAGTGAAAGAAAAAGGCTTTGACATTGAAATGGATAAACACCAAGTTCCACATTATGTAGATAAAAATGATCCATTCATTGAAAAATTATTATCAGCATATCGCAATCAAACAGGTGATCAGTCCGAGCCGTATACAATCGGTGGCGGTACATACGCTAGAAACTTAGATAAAGGTGTGGCATTCGGTGCCATGTTTAAAGATTCTGAAGATTTAATGCACCAAAAAAATGAATATATCACGAAAAAACAATTATTTAATGCAACTGCAATTTATTTAGAAGCTATATACAATGTCTGTGTAAAGGGTGATGATGAATGAGTTATATTTATATAAATGATGAGTTTGTTGATGAATCTGAAGGTAAGGTTAGCTATTCTGATAGAGGTTATAACTTTGGTGATGGCATATACGAATACATACGTATATATGATGGTAAAGTATTTACATCTAAAGAACACTATGAAAGATTATTTAGAAGTGCGAAAGAAATCGGACTTAATTTAGACGCGTATTCTGTTGAAGGTTTAACAGAAGTAACAAAAGAATTAGCAGCAAAGAATAATGTTGTAAATGGTGGCGTGTATATTCAAGTGACACGTGGTGTTGCACCTCGAAATCATCCGTTTCCTGATGCGAGTACAAAGCCTGTATTCTCAGCATTCTCTAAAAGCTATGACAGACCATATGACGAATTAGAAAATGGTGTTAAAGCTATAACTGTTGAAGATATCAGATGGTTAAGATGTGATATTAAGAGCTTGAACTTATTAGGTAACGTGTTAGCAAAAGAGAAAGCTACACAAAATGATGCTGCTGAAGCAATCATGCATAGAGGCGAAACAGTTACAGAAGGTAGTTCAAGTAACGTTTATGCGATTAAAGATGGCAAGATTTATACACATCCTGCAAATAATTTAATTCTTAATGGGATTACGAGACGTGTTATAAAAGAATTAGCCGAAGATTTAAATATTCCATTTATTGAAGAATCATTTACATTAGATTTCTTAAATAATGCAGATGAAGTGATTATTTCAAGTACATCTATTGAAGTGATGCCAGTTGTGCAAGTAAATGATCAAAAAATAGGTGACGGAAAAGTCGGACAAATTACGAAGCAATTACAAAATGCATTTAATAATTATATAGAGTCAAAATCATAAAAATTTTTTAGTGTAATTTTAATATCTTAAGTAATTCAAGTGGATACTGAATTTATAAGACTTATTGTATATGAATAGGTTCAAAATACTCGAAAGTTTTCATTTATGAGGTTGAAATCTTAACCGAAAGATAATAAAATTTAAATCAAGCGCACTAAAATTACAAAAATTAAACAAAAATTTTTAAGATTAAAATATGACTCTTGAAAAAGAATATTCTTGAGTCTTTTTCTTTTTCTTTTATTGAAAGTGAGGTGGATAGGTTGGAACATTTTTATCAATTAGGATGGACATTAGACTCAGCAGGTGGTGCATCTGGTGAAGCATATATGGCAGAACAAGATGGCCGCAAGCTCTTCCTAAAACGTAATTCAAGTCCTTTCTTAACAGCATTATCTGCTGAAGGTATCGTGCCAAAATTAGTTTGGACAAAAAGAATCGAAACAGGAGAAGT
Organism: Mammaliicoccus sp. P-M59; assembly: GCF_022386135.1. Taxonomy (NCBI): domain Bacteria; kingdom Bacillati; phylum Bacillota; class Bacilli; order Caryophanales; family Staphylococcaceae; genus Mammaliicoccus; species Mammaliicoccus sp. P-M59. The sequence continues at coordinate 43,344 of NZ_JAJNJJ010000001.1, forward strand.
TGTAACTGCACAACATTGGAAAAATGGTAGAGAGTTAGTCCAAGATGAAATGAATTCTAACCGTGTTGCCAAACTTCTTAAAAAAATACATTCTTCTAAACAATTATTAAATATGCTTAAACGTATGGAAATGAAACCAATGCATCCAGAGATTTTATTTAATAAAATTAACAGCTCATTGTCACGACATGTATTGTCTAACCGTACTGTGAGAAAGGCATTGTTATATCTAGAAGATAACATGCCAACATTAGACAGTAGATTCTATACAGTCATACACGGAGATGTGAATCACAATAATTGGCTTTTATCTGATCAAGATGAACTTTTCTTAGTAGATTGGGAAGGTGCAATGATTGCAGATCCAGCTATTGATATCGGAATGATTTTATATACTTATGTTGATGAGAAAGATTGGTCAGATTGGCTAAGTATGTATGGCATTAACGATACGCATGATTTAAAGAAACGTATGAAGTGGTATACATTGATTCAAGCTATCGCAATGGTAGAGTGGTATGAAGAGAAAAAACGTTATAAAGATATGAATGATTGGTTACACTTCTTAAATGAAGTGATGACAAGAAATGTATTTATATAAGGAGTAACTTTGAATGAGAATGAGAAATAAACCTTGGGCTGACGATTTCTTAAAAGATCATCCCAATATAGTAGATGTAGATCTTAATCATCAATATAAGATGGCAGAATGGTTTGATAAAGATCAACCCATTCATATTGAAGTCGGAACTGGTATGGGTAGATTTATTACTGAGACGGCTAAACAGAATCCTAATATCAATTACGTAGCAATTGAAAAAGATAAAAATGTTATGGTCCGTGTTCTTGAAAAAGTTAAAGAAATGGAATTAAACAATATTAAATTGATTAATCAAGATGCTAAATTATTAACAGAGTATTTTGTTGAAAATGAAGTTTCTAGAATTTATTTGAATTTTTCAGATCCATGGCCAAAGACAAGACATGCTAAAAGAAGATTAACTTTTTCTAGCTTTTTAGAAATTTATCAGCACATTTTGAAAAAAGATGGGCAAATACATTTCAAAACAGATAATCAAGGATTATTTGAGTATAGTTTAGAAAGTATGTCTCAATATGGTATGTCATTTGATTATATTAATTTGAATTTACATGAAGATGAGCCTGAAGATAATATCCGTACTGAATACGAAGATAAATTCTCTAGTAGAGGTTTTAGAATCTATCGTATGGAAGCAAGCTTTAAATAAGGAAGTTGGAATCGTTATGATTCTAACTTCTTTTTTTATGCCATTTTTAACTAATGTGTTGTAGCAATCATGAAAGATGTTCATTACTCTAATTAGTGATAAAATAATAATAAATGATTGGAGGGGAATTTCTTGTTAAATATAGGTGATTTTAAATTATATCCATTACAAGGTGGTATTACGCAAATGGATGGAGGAGCAATGTTTGGTGTCGTTCCAAAAGCATTGTGGACTAAAAAATACCCGCCTAATGAACTTAATCAAATACCTCTCGTAACACATCCAATATTCGTTCAAACAGGTGAACACAATATTATAATTGATGCTGGGATAGGTAATGGTAAATTAACAGATAAACAAAAAAGAAACTATGGTACAACTTATGAAAGTGATATTAGTAACTCATTAAAGCAATTTAATTTGACCATAGATGATATTGATATTGTATTGATGTCTCATATGCATTTTGATCATGCTTGTGGCCTCACAACTGCAGATGGTCAATCAGTATTTAAAAATGCAACAATTTATACATCACAAATTGAATGGAATGAATTGAGAGCCCCAAATATAAGAAGTAGTGCTACATATTGGGAACAAAATTATAAAGGTATTGAACATCAAGTTGTAACATTTGTAGATTCGATGGAAATCGTTCCAGGCATTAAAATGATACATACTGGTGGTCATAGCGCTGGGCATAGTGTCATTGAAATTGAAAGTAATGGTGTGAAAGCTGTGCATATGGCTGATATCTTGCCTACATTAGCCCATCTGAATCCTTTATGGGTTACAGCTTATGATGACTATCCAATGGATTCTATTAATGCTAAGGAAAGGCTTTTACAGAGATATATTAAAGAAGATTATTGGTTCGTGTTCTATCATGATGCCAATTATTTTGCGCTTAAGCTTGATGAACAAACGAAGGGAATTAAAGAAGAAATAAGAAGGGATGATTTAATTGAAATATAATTTTGATGAAGTGATTGATAGAAGGGGAACAGCAACAGTAGCATATGATGGACAACGTAAAGTTTATGATTATGAGAACTTAGAACCATTTTGGATCGCTGATATGGATATTAAGACACCTGATTTTATTATTAACCATTTGAAAAATAAATTGGATCAAGCACATTTCGGTTATTTAGTATGGAAACAAGAAGCATATTTAAATGCGATTAAAAATTGGTATAAAACAAGATTTTCTGTGAATATCCAAAAGAATGATATATATTATGTGCCAAGTATTTTATTCACAGTAACTGAAGTTATACGTGAATTTACGAAAGAAGGTGAAGGTGTGTTAATTCATACACCTTCATATAATGCCTTTTTAAATTTAATTGAAGGTAATAAAAGAGTTGCTGTCGAATCTCCGTTAGTTGCGACGGAAAATGGTTATGAGTTGGATAAAGAACAATTTGAAGAAATGGCAGCGCGTGATGATGTTAAAGTGTTAGTACTGTGTAGTCCTCATAATCCAACAGGTAAAGTTTGGACTAAAGAAGAATGTGCATTTATGAAAGATGTGTGTGAAAGACATGGTGTCTTTATTGTTTCTGATGAAATTCATATGGATTTTGTGAGAAGTGAAAATGGATTCTATTCTATGACAAATGAAATGACATTAGATTCTCCAATTCTTGTTGTTACTGGATTAGGTAAAACATTTAACTTAGCGAGTTTAGCAAGTAGTTATATGATTACGAAACATCGTTATTTCACATTACAATTCAATCGTAAATTGGCAACATATTATGGATTGTCTGCTGCAAATACATTGGCTGTTGAAGCAGTTAAAGTAGCCTATAATGAAGCAGGTGAATGGGTAGACCAATTAAATGAACATATCGAGAAGAATATGACCATCTTAGATGAATTTATTAAAAATGAAATGTCTGATCAGTTATCATTTATTAAACCTGAATCGACATATTTAGCTTGGATAGACTTTTCTAAAAGTGGTTACGTAGAAAGTGATGTTCAAAAAGCATTGCAATCTGTAGGTAAACTTGCAACAGGCATCGGACATTCATATGAGCTTGGAGAAAGTCATCATTTCAGAATGAATTTAGCTTGTAGTGAAGAAAAATTAAGAAGCGGTTTAGAATCTATTAAAAAGTCATTCGACGCACTAGATCACGGTGAAGTTGAATAATGTTTCAGTCATAAAAAATAGAGTCTGAGGTTTAAATTAATCACTCAGACTCATCTTTTTAAGCTTATTAAATTTCAAATATATCAATGACTTGGCCATTAAAGGCATCGGCTATAAATTCATAGTGTACTTGTTTACCATCATTGTTAACGGTAATGCCACCATGCACAACTTTAGTTTCAATGCCGAATTTTTGGTAGGTCTTTGGGATATGTAATATATAAGAGGCTTCAACATTATTAAATTGTGCTTTGACTTGTTTAAGTATTTCTTCACAACTATATGGTTTATATTGCTTAGCATATACAATAGAAGCAACAATGCCTAAACCAGTAAAAACGGACAACAATATAATGAAAAAGCGGAACTTATTATTCTGCATGACCATGCCTCCTTCTATTTAATTTAAGTTTAACACAAAGACTGAATGATAGATAAATATTTCAATAAGGAGATTTACAATGACACAAATTAGACAAGAAACACTTAATAGAATGAAAGAATTAACAGAATTACACGCTGTACCTGGATTTGAAAATGAAGTACGTGAATATTTAAAAGAAAAAATGGCACCATTTGTTGATGAAATTATTGGTGATAATATGGGCAGTATTTATGGTGTGAAAAAATCTAAAAAAGAAAATGCACCTAAAGTATTAGTAGCAGCTCATATGGATGAAATTGGCTTTATGGTTACTGAAATGACAAAAGAGGGTATGTTAAAGTTCACACCACTTGGCGGTGTGTCATCAGACGTATGGCTATCACAAACATTACAGTTAAAAACGCGTGACGGTAAATACTATAACGGCGTAGTTGGCAGTATCCCTAAACATTTTAGAACTGGTAAAGAGTCAGGTGTTGCTATTGAAGATATGCTTTTAGATGTTGGTGCAGAAAGCATTGATCAATTAAAAGAAATGGGCATTAAAATTGGTGATACAATTGTTCCAAGTACGAATTTTGAACAACTAACAGAGAATAGAATACTCGCTAAAGCATGGGACAATAGATATGGTTGTTTAGTTGGATTAGAATTACTCGAAGCAGTTAAAGATGAAGAGCTTGATGTTGATTTATATGTAGGCGCAAATGTTCAAGAAGAAGTTGGTTTAAGAGGTGCTTCAGCAAGTGTGAATTTAATCAAACCAGATTTAGCATTAGTTGTAGATTGTTCACCTGCAAATGATATGAAAGGACACGTTGGCTTATCAGGTGCTTTAGGAAAAGGTGTATTAATTAGAATTTTAGATCGTACGATGATTTTATCTGAAAGAATGAGAGATTATTTAATTGAAATGGTTGAAGAAAAAGAAATTAATCATCAATACTTCCAATCACCAGGTGGTACAGATGGTGGAGAAATTCATAAAGCTCTAACAGGTATCCCAACTGCGGTAATCGGTGTTTGTGCTAGATATATCCATACAAGTAAAGCTATTTATGACGCAAGAGATTATGAAAGTGCAAAATTATTACTCAATGAAATCGTGTTAAATTTAAGTTCAGAAAAGATTGAATATTTGAAATTTAAATAGTCCAGATTTTAGTAATTGACAGTAGTTGTAATTCGGTCTAAAATATGTTTATTCCGATTTGGATACTAAGAATAGAGGGATGTATATATGAAAAAGGGTATATTTTTAATTATTGCATTAATTGTTGTGTTAGCTGCATGTGGAAACAGCAACGACAAGAAAGAAAGCAGTAAGAAAGATGATAAAACAATTGTAGTTGGTACAGAAGGTACTTATTCTCCATTTAGCTTCCATGATAAAAATGATAAGTTAACTGGATATGATGTAGAAGTAACTAAAGCAGTTGCTAAAGAAATGGGATACAAAGTTAAATTTAAAGAAACGCAATGGGATTCAATGTTTGCTGGGTTAGATTCAGGACGTTTTGATATGATTGCTAACCAAGTTGGTATTAACGATGAAAGAAAAGCAAAATATAAATTCTCAGATCCATACACTTATTCAAATGGTGTATTAGTAGTAAATGAGAATAATAAAGACATTAAATCATTCGACGACGTTAAAGGTAAAAAATTAGCACAAACTTTAACATCTAACTATGGTCAACTTGCAAAATCTAAAGGTGCAGATATTACTAAAGTAGACGGCTTCAACCAAGCGATGGATTTATTACAATCAAATCGTGTTGAAGGTACTTTCAATGATAATGTTTCATATTTAGATTATAAAAAGCAAAAACCTAACGCTAAAATAAAAGCAATTCAAGGTGATGCTGAACAAAGTCAATCTGCATTTACATTTAGTAAAAAAGAAGATGACAAAGTGATTAAAGATTTTAATAAAGGTCTAAAAACTTTAAAAGATAATGGCGAATTAGAAAAAATAAGTAAGAAATGGTTTGGCGCTAATGTTTCAGAGCCTAAATGATGAGCAACTTCATGCATTAAATGCTGCCAAACAAGCATTTCTACCGATGTTAGAGGGTCTAGTTAAATATTCTATTCCTATTACTTTAGTTACTTTTGTGCTTGGTTTAATCTTGGCATTAGCTACAGCATTGATGCGTATATCAAGTAGTAAAGTTCTAAAAGGGATTGCACGTTTTTATGTTTCAATCATTCGTGGTACACCTATGATTGTTCAATTATTCATTATCTTTTACGGAATCCCTGAGATTGGTAGATTGGCAACAGGAAATGCAGACAATCAATTAACTTTGTCACCTGTCATAGCTGCGATAATTGGTCTTTCTTTTAATGTAGGTGCATACGCATCTGAAATTTTAAGAGGTGGAATTATGTCTATTCCGAAAGGTCAAACTGAAGCGGCATACTCGATTGGTATGAATTATAAACAAACTGTACAAAGAATTATATTACCTCAAGCAATTAGAGTTTCAGTACCTGCATTAGGTAATACATTCTTAAGCTTGATTAAAGATACGTCTTTACTTGGCTTTATTTTAGTAGCAGAAATGTTTAGAAAAGCACAAGAAGTCGCTTCTACAACTTATGAATTCTTAACGATTTATTTACTAGTAGCGATATTGTATTGGATTGTATGTTTTATCATATCAATCATTCAATCTTACTATGAATCTTATATTGAAAGAGGGTATCGTTCATGATTGAACTTCAAAATATTAAAAAATCATTTAATGATAAAGAAGTCATCAAAGGGATTAATCTTTCAGTAGATAAAGGTGAAGTGATTACTTTGATTGGAAGATCAGGTTCTGGTAAGACAACTTTATTGAGAATGATGAATGCATTGGAAATTCCGACTGAAGGTACTGTAGTTGTTAATGGCGAAACGTACACGGCAGATAATAAGAAGTCACAAATTAAAGTGCGTAAACAATCAGGTATGGTGTTTCAAAATTACAACTTGTTTCCACATAAAACAGCAATTGAAAATGTTATGGAAGGTTTAGTTACTGTTAAAAAAGTAAATAAACAAAAAGCATATGACGAAGCACTTCAACTTTTAGAAAAAGTAGGATTAGAAAGTGTTAAAGATCAAAGACCTCATGCTTTATCTGGTGGTCAACAACAACGTGTGGCGATTGCGAGAGCATTGGCAATGAACCCTAAAGTGATGTTATTTGACGAACCGACATCAGCATTAGACCCAGAGTTAGTGAATGATGTATTAAAAGTTATTAAAGATTTAGCCAATGAAGGTATGACGATGGTCATTGTTACACATGAAATGAGATTTGCTAGAGAAGTTTCTGATAGAATGATATTCATTCATGATGGTTTAATCGGTGAAGAAGGTAAACCGGAAGAAATGTTTACTCAACCGAAAACAGACGCATTGAAGAAATTTCTAAATGTTATAGAAGTATAAAGTTTCAATATACACATGTTATTATTTTAATTTAAATAATGACATGTGTATTTTTTATTGTATAATCCTTTTAAGGAGTGTGAATAAATGGAACGCGTAAAATCTTTTTTTAATCGAACAATTATAGATGGATTAAGTTATATGGCTTTAGGTTTGTTTAGCACATTAATTGTTGGACTGATTATTGAAACTTTAGGCCAATCATTAAATACATATTTTGATACTTCAATGATGATAGAAATAGGTAAGTTAGCTCAAACTTTAACTGGAGCTGGGGTAGGGGTAGCAGTGAGTTACGGTTTAGGCGCATCACCACTCATTATATTTACAACTGCTGTAACAGGAATGTATGGATATGAACAAGGGGGCGCTGTAGGTAGTTATTTATCTTCAGTATTTGCAAGTGAACTTGGAAGATTATATTCAGGCAAAACTAAAATAGATATTATTTTATCACCGATTTTAACGTTATTTATAGGTGCAGCAATTGCAAAGTTTATAGCACCATTTATCGATGCATTTATGAAAGCATTAGGAAACTGGATACAATTAAGTACGGATCAACAACCTTTATTAATGGGGATATTCGTCAGCCTTATAGTTGGACTTACACTAAGTAGTCCAATTTCAAGTGCAGCTTTAGCGTTAATGCTTGGCTTAAGTGGAACAGCGGCAGCAGCAGCTACGATAGGTGGTTGTTGTCATATGGTCGGATTTGCAGTAACAAGCTATAAAGATAATGGTATTTCAGGTGTTATTGCTCATGGTATTGGTACAAGTAAACTTCAAATTCCAAATTATTTAAAGCAGCCTTTTATATTAATACCACCAGTCGTAGCAAGTATTGTCGTAGCGCCAATTATGACAGTCTTTTGGCCAATGGAAAATAATGCTGCTGGTGCTGGAATGGGTTCAAGTGGACTTGTAGGGCAAATTATGACGATTAAAACAATGGGTAGTACGACTGAAGTATACTTACAAATTGCATTCTTCCATTTCTTATTACCAGCTGTAATCAGTTTATTTGTTTATCAATTGTTGAAGAAGTATCATATAATTAAAGATGGTCAACAAACATTAATGATAGGAAGTGCAAAGAAATGAAACAATTAACGTCAATCGAAGAATACAAATCATTGATTAACGAACCAACAATATTTATGTTCACAGCATCTTGGTGTCCGGATTGTCATTTTATAGATCCTGATTTACCTGGACTTGAAGAGAAATATCATCAATATCAATTCGTATCAGTTGATCGTGATGAATTTATTGATTTATGCCAAGAAGTTGATGTTATGGGCATTCCAAGTTTTATCGCTTATAACAACGGTCAAGAACTTGATAGATACGTTGGTAAAGAAAGAAAAACAATTCCACAAATTAGTGCATTTATTGATGGATTAAATAATTAAATTTATATAAAAAAAGCAGGTCGAAAAAAGTTTCTTTTATTTTCGAATTACCTGCTTTTTTATTTTATTTAACTTCATTTAAATATGTTTATCACTGTTACATAACTGCGATTTGTTGTAAACTATATAGAGGTATAAAAATAGGAGTGTTAAGTATGAATGTCTTTCAAATGAGAGATTTATTAAAAGACCGATTGAAAACTTTAGATGCAAATTTTAAGTTTGATAGGGAAAATGAAAGTTTAAGAATTGAACGAACGGATAATCAAAAAGGGCTTTCAGTTAAATTAGCTCCGATTATTGCTAAATATAAAAATAACGGTAATAAAACAATAGACGAAATTGTTTATTACGTCACTGAAACTATAAATGCAATGCAAGATGAATCTAATAAAGAAATTAATAAGATTGAGATCTTGCCTGTCATAAGGTCTACTAGTTTTCATAAAGAAACGAAAGAAGGTACACCTTTTGTCATTGATGAACATACAGCTGAAACAAATATATATTATGCGCTTGATTTAGGAAATACTTATAGACTAATAGATGAGTCTATGCTCAGTGAACTTAATTTAACGAAAGAACAAATTAAAGAGCAAGCGTTATTCAATATTAAAAAGAGAAAAACAACTTACAAGTCTGATGAAGTTCAAGGTAATACATTCTACTTCATTAACACGAATGATGGATATGATGCTTCACGTATTCTCAATCAAACATTCTTAAAAGATGTTTATCAAAATATTGAAGGGGAAATGTTATTAGCTACACCTCATCAAGATGTATTGGTGATTTGTGATATTAAAAATGAAATTGGATATGATATTGTAGCGCAAATGACGATGCAATTCTTCCAAAATGGCTTAGTGCCAATAACATCATTATCATTCTCTTATACACCTGATAAACCTTTAGAACCAATATTTATTTTAGGTAAAAATCACTCTCGTAAGAGAAACCAAGAAGTTATTGAGCGTTTAGAAAAAAATAGAGAAATATTTAAAAAAATGAAAAATAATCAAAAAAGATTGTAAGGAGTAGGAGAAATGAATTTATTTTATAATAAAAATGGTGTTGGCGACGTATTAATGGTTACTTTAGAACCTTTAACTGAAGGATTAGAATATGATTTTCAAAATGATTTAACAATTATCAAAAGCGAAGATAAAATTGTTGGATTGAATATATTCAATGCTTCTAAATATGTTCAAATAGAAGGCAATGGCAATATTAAAGTTGAAGAGAAACACATTAATAGTATTCAAGACTTACTAGAGAAAAATAATATTAATTATAAATTAGACGTTGATTTATCTCCTAAGTTTGTAGTTGGATACGTATCTGAAAAATCAAAACATCCTGATGCAGATAAACTATCAGTATGTAAAGTTGATGTTGGAAATGAGACATTACAAATTGTATGTGGCGCTCCAAATATTGATCAAGGACAAAAAGTTGTTGTTGCTAAAGTAGGAGCGGTAATGCCTAGTGGAATGATTATTAAAGATGCAGAATTACGTGGTGTTCCTTCTAGCGGTATGATTTGTTCAATGAAAGAACTTGATTTAGAAGGTGCTCCAAAAGAAAAAGGTATAATGGTACTAGATGATAGTTATACTGTAGGAACACCATTCTTTGAAGACGAAAGGTAGTGAACCTATGAGTTGGTTTGATGATATATTCGGGCAATCGAAAAATGAACAAAAAAATGAAAAGCAAAAAAGCGATCAAGTGTCTTTTGATCATCATCCAGATGACGATTCAACTAATGAAGAAATTTATAGAAGACCTAAAGGCAAATTTAGATTTCCGATACAAATGGAATATGAAGAACAATCCAATCAAGAGCATCATCAACATGATCATGACACAAGTCAACGAGAAGAGAAATATCATGATAGTAGATTTTATGATGAAAGCTCAGCTTCTTTTCCAACTAATAGAAGAAGACGTAGAAGAAATCGTAATGCAGATTCATATGAACCTGCTAAGAAGTCAAGAAGTTATGACCAGGATGTAACACATCATTACGGTACGAAAAGTAAACAATCTTCTCAACGCTACGACAACAGTAAACGTCATCATGATGACTATCAATTTGAAGAGAGATTGAATGCTTTACATCAGCCAAAATTTAAAGCTTCTGAAGTGCCTTCTGCAATATTCGGTATGAGAAAACAAAAAGAAGTTCCTAATAGTGGTTTGAAAGATCATTCAGCTCAATCATCACAAAATGATGCTGAAAAAGAAAATAAACGTAAACAAAGTAGTGAAATCGTACGAGATGTCCCTACTTATTCAAAGACGGACAATACAATTAACATTGAAAATATTTATGCTTCACAAATTGTTTCTGAAATTAGAAAAGAACGTGAGAAGAAACTTCAAAAGAAAAAACAATTTGAAAAAGCTTTAAGAGAAAAAAGAAAACAAGAACTTAACAGTCTTGACTCAGAAGAGAAAAAGTCACAAATTAAAAATCAAGACTATTATTTAAAACAACAAGCGTCATATATTAAAAATGATTCAAAAGATTATCAAGAAGTGGAAGATGAACAAGAAGACTTACACGATGAATTACAAAATGACATACATCAAGATGCATCAAACGACTCTCATGAAGAGACGGCTAATTCCAATGCTTTACAACCAGATGTCAATGATTTAACTACATATGAATTTAAAGAGATAGACTTGGATTTTGATGATACAGAAGATGACATTCAACAAGACGATGTTGATGAAATCGTTGAAGAAGTTGATGCTGAACAAGAAGAAGTCACTTCAAATCACGATTCAAATGAAGAGGAAACTTCAGAATTTGAAGAAGTAGAATCAGACAATGAAGTTGAAGAAATTAATAATGCTGAAGATAGTACTGAAGTTGAAGCAATACAGCATTTTGAAGAAGATAAAGATGATTCTAATGAAGCTGTTATCGAACCTTCAGAAATAATCGATACGCATGATTCTCTCGAAGAAGACAATGATGCATCCATTACACAATCAGAACAATTTGTCGAAGATGATATTTATTTTGAAGAAGTAGAAGATTCTGATTCTGAAGCTGAAGAAATAGATACAATTGATAATGCAGAAGATGTATTAACATTTGACGAAACTGAAGAAGATCAAGAAGAAAGCTTATTCAAGTCTGATCATGTTGATGTGGAAAGTGATACTGAAACAGAAGAAGCGGATAATGTTATTGCAGAAGAAGAATCAAATAACGAACCTATAGAAGTAGAGGACACGGTTCAACAACCTGAAGAACCTAAAGAGACAACTTCTCACGAACCTATCTTGAAGCCTAAGCCGGTAAGGAAATCTTCACCATTTAACGTGATGATGACACCTTCAGATAAGCGTAAACATCAAGCATTTAAGAGTTCATCAAATATCAACAAGACACAAACATCAAACATACAACAAACAGAAAGTGAATCTCAAAACGAACAACATGGGTCTAACCAAGCTGTTAAACGTAAAGGACCATCTTATGTACTTCCACCAGTATCTATATTAGATGATGTTGTCGAGGAAGAAGATAATAGTGAATGGTTAGAGGAAAAGAAAAAAGAACTAGATGAAGCTTTTTATCATTTTAATGTGCCTGCACATGTAGTAAATATGATACAAGGGCCAACTGTAACGAGATTTGAATTATCTGTTGAAAAAGGTGTTAAAGTATCTAGAATTACTGCTTTGCAAGATGATATTAAGATGGCATTAGCTGCTAAAGATATTCGTATTGAAGCACCTATTCCAGGTACAAGTTTAGTAGGTATCGAAGTGCCTAATCAAAGTCCTAAAAAGATTCCTTTAGGCCAAATGATCACGTCTAAACCTTTCCAACAAGCAGAAAGTAAACTAACTGTAGCAATGGGCTTTAAAATAAATAACGAGCCGTTATTAATGGATATTGCAAAGACACCTCATGCGCTCATTGCCGGTGCAACAGGTTCTGGTAAGTCAGTATGTATTAATGCTATTTTAACAAGTTTACTTTATAAAAATCATCCAGATGAACTGAAACTATTACTGATTGATCCTAAAATGGTAGAGCTTGCACCGTATAACAATTTACCGCATTTAGTTGCGCCAGTTATTACCGATGTAAAAGCGGCAACAGCTAGTTTAAAATGGGCTGTTGAAGAGATGGAACGTAGATATAAACGTTTTGCGGAATTACATGTTAGAAATATTACTGCATTTAATAAGAAAGCAAATTACGAGCAAAGAATGGCAAAAATCATTATAGTTATAGATGAGTTAGCTGATTTAATGATGATGTCACCTCAAGAAGTTGAACAATCTATTGCTAGAATTGCACAAAAAGCTAGAGCATGTGGTATACATATGATTCTTGCGACACAACGACCATCCGTCAATGTGATTACAGGTTTAATTAAAGCAAACGTACCAACAAGAATATCATTCATGGTATCGTCTTCTATTGACTCTAGAACAATTCTTGATGTTGGTGGAGCAGAGAAATTACTTGGTAATGGTGATATGTTATATCTTGGTAACGGTATGAATAAACCGATAAGAGTTCAAGGTGCATTTGTATCAGATGATGAAATTGACGAAACAGTAGAAAATGTAAGTAGTCAAATGAAACCAAATTATCTATTCAAAGAAGAAACATTGTTGAAAAAGGTAAATGAACAACCTGCTGATGCACTGTTTGATGAAGTTTGTGAATTTATGTTAAACGAAGGTCATATTTCAACTTCACTTATACAAAGACATTTCCAAATTGGATATAATAGAGCAGCTAGAATGATTGATAACCTTGAAGAGAGAGGTTATATATCTGGACCTAACGGCTCTAAACCAAGAGATGTACTCATTACTAAAGATATGATAGAAGAAAGAGAAACTAACATTTAAGAAATAGAAGGAGTGACATGAAATGACATTATTTCATTTTGTCGGCATAAAAGGTGCAGGTATGAGTTCACTTGCACAAATCATGCACGACATGGGACATAAAGTACAAGGTTCTGATATAGAGAATACAGTATTTACTGAAATAGCATTAAAAAATAAAGGCATCAAAATATTACCATTTGATGTTGAAAATATTAAAGAAGGCATGACAGTTATAGCAGGTAATGCCTTTCCAGATACACACCCTGAAATAGCTAAAGCATACGAAATGGGACTTGAAGTGAAAAGATATCATATTTTCCTAGGTGAATTTATGTCTCAATATACGTCAGTTGCAGTTACAGGTGCACACGGTAAAACATCGACAACTGGATTATTATCACATGTGATGAATGGTGATCAAAAGACATCATTCTTAATAGGTGATGGAACAGGTATGGGATTACCTGATAGCTCATACTTTGCCTTTGAAGCTTGTGAATATAGAAGACACTTCTTAAGTTATTATCCAGATTATGCGATTATGACAAATATTGATTTTGATCATCCAGACTATTTTAAAGATTTACAAGACGTAACAAATGCATTCCAAGAGATGGCTAGTAATGTTAAAAAAGCAATCGTTGCTTGGGGTCATGATGCTGAGCTAAGAAAAATTAAAGCTGATGTTCCATTTTACTTTTACGGTTTTGAGCACGACAATGATGTCTATGCTGACAATGTTCAAACGTCTTCTAAAGGTACAACATTTGATGTTTACTTCAAATCTAAAAATGAACTTATAGGTACATTTACAACACCTATGTATGGTGATCACCACGTTCTAAATGCATTAGCAGTTATAGCAATTTGTCATTTAGAAAAACTAGATATTGAAAATATTAAAGAAGCATTATTAACATTTGGTGGTGTAAAAAGAAGATTTAGTGAAAGTTTTTACGACAATCAAATCTTAATCGATGACTATGCACACCATCCGAGAGAAATTAATGCTACAATTGAATCAGCTAGAAAAAAATATCCTGAAAACGAAGTGGTTGCAGTATTTCAACCTCATACATTTTCAAGAACAGAAACTTTCTTAAACGAATTTGCTGAAAGTTTAAACCTTGCTGATAAAGTATACTTATGTGACATCTTTGGTTCTATTCGAGAACAACAAGGTGAGCTGACAATTCATGATTTAAAAGCATTAATTCCTAATGCGGATTTAATTAGCGAAGAATCAGTTTCTCAGCTACAAAAGCATGATAATGGTGTTATACTATTTATGGGTGCTGGAGATATTCAAAAAGTTCAAAAAGCCTATGTTTCTTCACTATCACATTAAATATAATATGTTTATACTTTAATAGTGAGGGTATTAAATATTAGTAAATCGAATAAAGATTAGTTTTATAATTATTAGGAGGCGTTCAGTATGGATTGGATTTTACCAATAGCAGGCATAATTGCTGCGGTTGCATTTTTAATTATTTGTGTTGTCTTAGCACTATTTTTAATGCAATTATTAAAAACAGTTAAAGGAATTAATGAAACTTTAGATGGCATTCAAGGCCAAATACAAGGTATCACACGTGAATCTACTGATTTACTTCATAAAGCAAATCGTTTAACTGAAGATATTCAAGATAAATCATTACGCTTAAACTCAGTAGTAGATGCAGTTAAAGGTGTTGGAGATTCTGTACAAACACTTAATAATTCAGTAGATAGAGTTACAAATTCTATTACTCACAATATCTCACAAAATGAAGATAAGATTTCTCAAGTTATTCAATGGTCAAATGTTGCAATGGAAGTTGCAGATAAATGGCAATTAAGAAGAGATCGTAGAAGTAACGTATCATACAAAAATAATGTAAATGCTTCTAAAGATTTTGAAGCGCAAGTGCCGAAAGACTACAATGAAACAACAACATCAGGTGACAACCTAGATGAAGATAAAATTGGTGCAGGCTTGAAAAAATAAAGTGCATGGAAGCAAATAACTATCTTTTCAGGCTGAGGCATTTAAACATGTCACAGCCTGATTTCTTTAATAAAATTAGGGGGAAAATATAATGGAAAACAAATACAATAGAGATTTATATACACATGGTTTAGAAACATATGAAGCTGAATATGAAAAAAATACAAACGGTAGAGATTTTGTATTTGGTGTAGTATTAGGTACAGTAGTAGGCGGAATTGTTGGTTTATTACTAGCTCCTAAATCAGGGAAAGAATTACAAGATGATTTAAGTGAGAAATCAAACAAAATTATCGATGACGTTAAAACTAAAACTGACGACTTAAAAGTTCAAGCTCAATCTAAAGCTGAAGAAATCAAAACACAAGCTGAAGAAAAGAAAGAAGAAGTCAAAACTAAAGTTGAAGATAAAAAAGCACAAGCTAACGAAAAAGCAGAAGAAGTGAAAGCTAAAGCTGCTGATAAAAAAGAAGAAGCTAGTCAAAAAGCGGAAGAAGTAAAAGCTAAAGCCGCTGACAAAAAAGAAGAAGTTAAAACAAAAGCTTCAGAAAAGAAAACAGAAACTAAGAAAAAAGCAGAAGAAGTAAAATCTAAACAAGCTGAAAAGAAAGCTAATAAAGGCGTTGTAACAGCTGACGATGTAGGCGATGAAGAATTAAAAGCACAAAAAGGTGCGATTAAATCTGAAGTAGAAAATGAAGACTTAAAAGGTCCAAAAACAGTTGTAGAGAAAAAAACTTTCGATAAAAAATAATAAATAAGTGATGTATAACGCATATTATTTATACTACCGAAAAGTCATAACATAACTTTTCGGTAGTTTTTTATATTGTAATGAACACCATTATAAATTAAAATATACTTTATTAGTCTGATTAGTAATAAATTTTAATATTTTTGAGATGTTGGGGTTGAATCAGAGCATTTTAATTGTTATACTAACATCTAATTACTTATATATTTTATCGCTTTAAAGTATGTGAGTTAAATTGTTTACATGAGGTGAAAAGGATGTCAAATGAATTAGAGAATTTAAGAAAAAGAATTGAAGGTATTAATGATGAAATTTTAGCTTTATTACAAGAGCGTGGTACTTTAGCTAAAAAAATTGGTGAAGAAAAACGTAAACAAGGTACTCAAGTATATGATCCACAACGTGAAAAAGAAATGTTAAATCATTTAATTGATAATAACCAAGGACCATATAACGACAATACTATTAAGCAATTATTTAAAGAGATCTTTAAAGCTTCTACTGACTTACAAAAATCTGAAAATGAAAAACATTTATATGTTTCTCGTAAATTAAAACCAGAAGATACTATTGTACAATTCGACAATGGTGCAATTATTGGTAATAATAAAAAATCATTCGTATTCGGTCCATGTTCTGTAGAATCACAAGAACAAGTTGATGCAGTTGCGAAAGATTTAGCTGATAGAGGCGAAAAATTCATTAGAGGTGGCGCATTTAAACCACGTACTTCTCCTTACGACTTCCAAGGTTTAGGTGAAGAAGGATTAAAAATTCTTAAAAATACTAAAGATAAATACGGTTTAAATATCGTAAGTGAAATTGTAAATCCTGCACACTTTGAAATGGCTGATGAATACTTAGATGTATTCCAAATTGGTGCAAGAAACATGCAAAACTTTGAGTTATTAAAAGAAGCAGGTAGAACAAATAAACCTGTCTTATTAAAACGTGGTCTTTCTGCAACTATCGAAGAATTCATCTACGCTGCAGAATATATTCACTCACAAGGTAACAATAACATTATCTTATGTGAACGTGGTATTAGAACATATGAAAAAGCTACAAGAAATACATTAGATATTTCAGCAGTTCCAATTTTAAAACAAGGTACACATCTTCCAGTTATGGTAGATGTTACGCATAGTACAGGACGTAAAGATATTATGTTACCATGTGCTAAAGCTGCATTAGCAGTTGGAGCTGACGGTGTAATGGCAGAAGTACATCCTGATCCATCAGTAGCATTAAGTGATGCTGGTCAACAAATGGACTTAAACGAATTTGATGCATTCTACAAAGAAATCGTTGAAGCTGCTAAATTATACGAAAAATAATATTCATATACATCAACTGGCGAAAAGTTATCATAACTTTTCGCCAGTTTTTTTATGTTGTAAATTAACATATGTTCGTTTGTTTTCTGAAAAACTATTTACAATTTACACAAAAGACAAAAATATTAGAGCAATTGTATCGACAACACCTCTATAATCTTTTATAATTGGTAATTGTGAGTTCGCTTTCATATACTTTGAAAACATTATGAAAACGTGCTAGAATAAAGTAGAAAACGTTTTCAAGATAGGAGGATATTATGACTGTAACAATATATGATGTTGCAAGAGAAGCAAAAGTATCAATGGCAACAGTTTCACGTGTCGTAAATGGTAACCAAAATGTTAAACCTTCAACACGTGATAAAGTAAATGAAGTCATTAAAAGATTAAATTATAGACCTAATGCTGTAGCTAGAGGTTTAGCAAGCAAGAAAACAACAACTGTTGGGGTAATTATTCCTGACATTTCAAATGTTTATTATTCTGAATTAGCTCGTGGATTAGAAGATATTGCCACTATGTATAAATATCATACAATCATTTCAAATTCTGATAATGATAGTGAAAAAGAACAAGAGATATTTAATAATTTATTAAGTAAACAAGTTGACGGTATCATTTTCTTAGGTGGTACTTTAACAGATGAAACAGTGGATCTTATTGATAAATCATCAGTACCAGTAGTCGTTTCTGGTACGAATGATAAAGACTCTAAACTTGCTTCAGTTAACATTAACTATACAGAAGCTAGTAAAGAAATTGCTGAATCATTGATCAAGAAAGGTGCTAAGAAATTTGCATTTGTAGGTGGAGGATATTCAGAAAAAGCACAAGATGATGCTTTTAAAGGATTAGAACTTGCACTTCAAGAAGCTGGTCTTGAAATCGAAGACAATGCTAAATTTGTTGGTAATGAAACATATAAAGATGGTAGCCGTGCTTATGAGGCTGTTTCACAAGATAAGCCGGATGTTATTTTATGTATTAGTGATGAACAAGCAATTGGTATTGTACACGCAGCACAAGATGCAGGCGTTAATGTACCAAATGATTTACAAGTTGTAAGTTTCAATAATACAAGATTAGTTCATATGGTTAGACCTCAATTATCAAGTGTGACACAACCATTATATGATATTGGTGCAGTTGGTATGAGATTATTAACTAAATATATGAATGACGAACAAATTGATGAACCGAATGTGATTTTACCTTATAGAGTTGAATATAGAGGTACAACTAAATAATAGTAAAAAGAAGACTGAAACAAACAATTGTTTCAGTCGTTTTTTTAATATTTAATTAAACCAGTCTAATATTCTTAATTTAGTATTATTATTTTTTTCTGTTATTTCTGTTCTTCTTGGTATTTCAGTATAGTCTTCTTTTTCATCTACCCAAGTTGAAGGTAGTGGTAATGGTGCGTGTGATTGGTATTTTTGTAACCAAGAATCTGGTAATGATCCTTCAGGTGTTTGTAGGTCATTTAGTGCAAACCATACATGTGACCACGCTCTAGGTACAACGCGCCATATATTATAGCCACCGCCACCAATCATAATGATTTTGCCATCACAATATTTGTCTGCTAAACCTTTAACGATATAAGGTATTTTATACAATGTATCAAGTGTGCAGCTCAAATGTGTGAGTGGATCTAAATAATGTATATCCACACCATTTACACTAAGTATGACATCTGGCTTATATGCTTTACAAACGGCTTCTACTGTATCTTTAAAGACGTCTATGTATGAATCGTCTTCTGTATAAGCATCTAATGGTACATTGACTGTGGTTCCAAATCCTTTACCATCACCGCGTTCTGTTAACGCACCAGTGCCTGGAAATAAGTATCGACCAGTTTCATGTATAGAATAGTTCATGACGTCTTCGTTTGTATAAAATGACCATTGTACGCCATCGCCATGATGAGCGTCTGTATCAATATATAAGACGCGTTGATTATACTTTGATTGCATGTATTGAATGGCAACAGCGCTGTCATTATATATACAAAATCCGCTCGCTTTACCTTTAAAGCCGTGATGTAAGCCACCACCAAGATGGCATGCTCTTGTTGCTTCTCCAGACATAACAGCATCTACTGCACTTAAAGTTCCACCAACAACACGTGCACTATTTTCATGCATATTTACAAATTGTGGTGTGTCTTCAGAATTTAATCCGTATTTATCATATTCTTCTAATGGTAATTCACCATTGCCAGCTTTCTTTATTGCTTCTATATAATTTGATTCATGTACGAGTTGAAGTTCTTCATCAGTCGCTACCCGAGGTGGAATAATATGCGCTTCGGTTAATACCCCTAAATCAAAGAGTAAATCAGTTGTTAATTTAAGTCTCATTTGATTGAAAGGGTGACTATCTGAAAAACGATATTTCAATAAATCTTCAGAATATACATATTTAACATTAGTCATTTTTTATACCAAACGGATAGATGACATGGTAATCTTGTTCTTCTAATAATTTGTATATCTTCTCTGGATTCATTGATTTCACTCGTAACATCAGGTATCTCTTATTAATATCTTGTTGATCTGCATATGCAAGAACGTTTAAGATATCAATATTTTGTTCTTTAAATATTCTTGTAATATCATGAAGTGCGCCAACTTTATCATCAATATGTACTTCAATAATAGAACCAGGCATAGTCACACCTGTAAGTTCTAGAAATGTATTGAGCATGTCTTTTTGGGTAACAATACCAATTACTTTATTATCTCGAATAACTGGAATTGACCCGATAGACATTTCATAAAAATCTAGTGCAATATCTTCTACAAAATCAAGTGGATGGCAGCGTATCACATTACGTCTCATAATTTTTGAAACAGATAATGACAAACTTTTATTGGGCTCGTCATCAGATAATATGCTAGGCAGTGCCATTTTTATATCTCTATCAGAAATAATACCGAGTAAATGATCTTCTTCATCAACAATCGGTAAATGTCTAATTTCTTTTTGTGTCATTAATACTAAAGCATCTTCAATAGATTTATCACTTTGTATTGTCGTACAAGGTGATGTCATAATTTTTTCAACTAACATAAATTTAAACCCCCTCTAAAAGAAAAATCGATTCATAAATCTGAGCTTATCAAATGCTTCCATTTGTTCTTGTTGAATATTTTGTCCAATCCTTGCCATTAGGCTATTTGCTGGATGACTAATAATTTCAGGATCATCTGTTTCAAACACTTCTAATCCACCTTCAGCCATCATTTTATGCATGATTTTTTGATATTGATAAACATCTAAACCACTGTTTTTTAAATCCCAATGCCAATAATATTCAGTTGTAATGACGATGAAATCTTCCATTTCTGGTGCTTTCATAGCAAGTTGAAGCATTTTTTTACCTAGACCATATTTACGATAATCTAAAGACAATTCAATAGCGCCTAATTCTAGAATATACGGTAAATTACCATCTGACCATCTCTCTAATGGGTCAGGGTATAAGTATGTCGTATAACCAATAATATGTTGATCAATACGTGCAATAATTATTCTTCCTTCTGGTAATTCAGCAATTTCAATGATCGCTTCAAATTGTTCTTTAGATACTCTAAAACTATTGAGTCCTTCATCAAAAGTCATATTTCGTAATTCATCTGGATGTACAGGTCCTTCAACGATAATATCTGTGTCTTTATCATAGGGGACTGTTTCAGATATAAAAGTCTTCTTGAATTCCAATGTTGTACCTCCTTTCATTAAGTATGATATTCTATATTTGTAATATGTATTTTGAATAATCAAATTTTTTTGAAAAGTATCATCTATTTATATTATAATGTAAATAGGCTTTATTGAAAACGATTACATTCATAAAAGGGGAGATTTAAATGAAAGTCGAAGTATACGAAGCATTAAATGATTCTTATAACCTTGCTGATTATGATGAAACAGTAAAAAATCATAATTGGAAAGATATCGAAAAGAATTTCAGTTGGAGTGAAACTGGAAAAATAAATATGGCTTACGAATGTATAGATCGTCATGTAGATAATGGTAAAGGGGACAAAATTGCACTTCATTATAAAGATAGCAATAGACAAGATAGTTATACATTTAAAGAATTACAAATCGCGAGTAATAAAGCTGCAAATGTCTTGAAAAATGAAGCGAATGTACAAAAAGGTGATAGAGTATTTATCTTTATGCCGAGAACACCTGAATTATATTTCTCTTTATTAGGTACTTTGAAGATTGGGGCTATCGTAGGTCCATTATTCGAAGCCTTTATGGAAAAAGCAGTTAAAGACAGATTAGAAAATAGTGAAGCTAAAGTTATCATTACAACGAACGATTTAGTAGGTAGAATTCCGAAAGATGAATTACCAAACCTTGAACATATTGTCGTTGTAGATGACGAAGTAAGTGATGAATACATTGATTTCAATCAATCATTTGAACAAGCAAGTGAAGAATTTGATATTGAATGGTTAGATCGAGAAGATGGATTGATCTTACATTATACATCAGGTTCTACAGGACAACCTAAAGGTGTATTACATGTTCAAGAGGCTATGATCGTACATTATATATCTGGTAAATATGTATTAGACTTTAAAGAAGATGACATTTATTGGTGTACAGCTGACCCAGGTTGGGTAACAGGAACATCATACGGTATATTTAGTCCATGGTTAAATGGTGTTACAAACTGTATCGTAGGTGGAAGATTCTCACCAGAAGGCTGGTATGACTTTATTCAAACATATGGCGTAACGATTTGGTATACAGCGCCAACTGCACTACGTATGTTAATGGGTGCTGGCGATGATGTTGTTAGTAAATATGATCTTTCATCATTAAGACATGTGCTTTCAGTAGGTGAACCGTTAAACCCTGAAGTTATTAAATGGGCACATAACGTATTTAATCATAGAGTACATGATACATGGTGGATGACTGAAACAGGTGGACATATGATTGTAAACTATCCATCTATGGATATACGTGCTGGTTCAATGGGTAAACCTTTACCAGGTATTGAAGCAGCAATTGTAGATGATCAAGGTAATGAATTACCACCGAATAGAATGGGTAACTTAGCCCTTAAAAAAGGTTGGCCATCAATGATGAGAACAATTTGGAATAACCAACCTAAATATGATTCTTACTTTATCAATGATGAATGGTATGTTTCAGGAGATTCTGCATATAAAGATGAAGATGGTTATTACTGGTTCCAAGGTAGAGTTGATGATGTCATCATGACTGCAGGTGAACGTGTTGGTCCATTTGAAGTTGAATCTAAACTTGTTGAACATCCAGCTGTTGCTGAAGCGGGTGTTATCGGTAAACCTGACCCAGTAAGAGGTGAAATTATTAAAGCATTTATTGCTTTAAGAGATGGCTATGAAGAATCAGACGAACTTAAAGAAGAAATTAGAAAGTTTGTTAAAGAAGGATTAGCTGGACATGCAGCACCTCGTGAAATTGAATTTAAAGATAAATTACCGAAGACACGTTCAGGTAAAATTATGAGACGTGTACTTAAAGCTTGGGAATTAGATTTACCAGCAGGTGACTTATCTACGCTTGAAGATTAATTTAAATAAAGTTCACGTCATATAATTGGCGTGATCTTTTTTACGGGAAATTTGAATAAAAGTAGCTTACATATCGACTTTTATGAGTGAATTGTATATCCTAATAGTGTTAGGATATGTCATTTAATATTTAATTTGTAATATAAATTTAAGGAGTGAACGATGTTGAGTCATTTATCAGATTTAGAAATTGCAAAACAAAGTACTTTAAGACCAATTAGTGAAATAGCTGAGAAGGTGGGGATTTCTCATGAAGCTTTGGAACCTTATGGTCACTATAAAGGAAAAGTTGATATTACAAAGCTAAATGATCTAGAGGAAAAAGGTAAAGTTGTACTTGTAACAGCTTTAAGTCCAACGCCAGCTGGTGAAGGGAAATCAACAGTAACGGTTGGATTAGCAGATGCCTTTAATCAACTTAATCAAAATGTAATGGTCGCATTAAGAGAACCTTCACTTGGTCCTGTATTTGGTATGAAAGGTGGCGCAACAGGTGGTGGTTATGCACAAGTTTTACCGATGGAAGAAATCAATTTACATTTTAATGGTGACTTACATGCGATAACGACTGCAAACAATGCGTTGTCAGCATTTATCGATAATCACATTTATCAAGGTAACGAACTTAATATTGATTCTAGACGTGTTGAATGGAAACGTGTACTTGATATGAATGATAGAGAGTTACGTCAAGTCGTAGTTGGTTTAGGTGGTCCAACAAGAGGTGTACCAAGAGAAGATGGTTTTGATATTACAGTTGCATCTGAAATAATGGCTATATTCTGTTTATCAAACAGCATTAAAGATTTAAAAGAAAATCTAGCTAAAATTACAATTGGCTATAATGTGGATAAGCAACCCGTAACGGTTCGTGATTTAAAAGTAGAAGGTGCTTTAACACTTATTTTAAAAGACGCGCTAAAACCTAACATTGTACAAACGATAGAAGGCACGCCTGCATTAGTACATGGTGGACCTTTTGCGAACATTGCGCATGGATGTAATTCAATTATTGCAACTAATACTGCTAGAAAGTTAGCGGATATCGTCGTAACAGAAAGTGGATTTGGTTCAGATTTAGGTGCAGAGAAGTTTTTAAATATCAAAACACGCAAAGCTGGATTTGATCCAAGTGCAGTTGTTATAGTCGCAACTATTCGTGCGTTAAAAATGCATGGCGGTGTAGCAAAAACTGATCTTAAAGAAGAAAATGTTCAAGCTGTTCAACAAGGTATCGTAAACCTAGAACGACATGTCAATAATATTAAACAGTTTGGCGTTGAGCCTGTTGTAGCAATTAATGCGTTTATTCACGATACAGATGATGAAGTACAAGTTGTCTTAGATTGGTGTAAAGAAAATAACGTAAAAGTAGCTTTAACAGAAGTTTGGGAAAAAGGCGGAAAAGGTGGCGTCGAACTTGCTAAAGAAGTATTAAAAGTATTAGAAACGCCACAATCATTTAAACATCTATATGACTTGGATTTATCTATAGAAGAAAAAATAGAAACAATTGTTCAGAAAGTATATGGCGGTAGATCTGTTAAATTCAGTGATAAAGCCTTAAAACAATTGAAGACAATTAAAGAAAACGGTTGGGATAAATACCCAGTTTGTATGGCGAAAACACAATATTCATTTACAGATGATCCAAAAGAACTTGGTGCACCAGTAGACTTCGATATAACAATTAGAGAACTATCACCAAGAACTGGCGCAGGATTTATCGTAGCATTAACAGGGGACATCATGACAATGCCAGGTTTACCAAAGAAACCAGCAGCATTAAATATGGATGTTAACGAAGACGGTTCTGCAGTAGGATTATTCTAAATAGAATATAAGTCAACAAAAAATAACACCTCATTTTCACTGAAAATGAGGTGTTATTTATTTTGAACTAGAAAGTTTATCTAATTATTGCCACTTGGTGGTGCGGTGCTTGTACCACTGGATGGCTTGCTATTGCTGTTTGAATTACTATCTTTATTGCTGCTTGATTTATATGACCAAGCTTCTTTAGAATTTTTAGATACGCGTTCTTTAGGTTTAACTTTTGATGATGTGTTTGTATCAATTGCTTGTCCTAGTCGTTTTAATACATAGTCAGAATTAATATCTTTATTCGAAGTATCGACTTTATCAGATATTAATGTAGAAGATTTAGATTCGCCACTGCTACAGCTTCCTGTAGAATTTGTGTATTGGCAAATTGTGTCTTCTTTAACTGTGCTAGGTCTAGAGAATTCACTATCGTATCCTAATTTTTCTCTATCTGTAGAAGATAATGCATTAACCATATCTCTCCACATAAATAATTGATAATGACTGTCTTCATCAAATGTTATTGGTTGGTCATAACCCATCCAAATACCTAGTGTAACTTTCGGTGTATAGCCTACAAACAAGCTATCTTTAGCATCTTGTGATGTACCTGTTTTACCAGCCCAGTTACCGTCAAATGAATTCTTAATTTGGTAACCTGAACCATCATCAAGTACACCTTCTAATATACTAGTTGTTAAATATGTTGTTGATTCACTAAAGATACGTTTAGGATCTTTTTTGTGTTGATAAATCACTTCACCATCTCGTGATTTAATAGATTCAATCATATAACTTTCATTATATTCACCTTTATTAGCTAAAGTACTGTAACCATTCACATCTTGTTCTAATGTGAAGTCTGCTGTACCAAGTGTTAAGGCTAAACCATCTTGGATATCTTTAGGTACGGTCATACCCATTTTATTTAAGTTTTCCCATGGTTTGTAGTCTTGAACATTGCTATACAATCTTAAAGTACTTAAGTTTAAAGAATTTCTTAAAGCATAATCTGCTGTTACTGGTCCAAATTCTCTTCTATCGTAGTTATCAGGTGAATAACCTTGGAAGTCGAATTTTTTATCCAGTAGGGCAGTGTTTGGTGTGATTAATCCATTTTCAAATGCTGGTGCATATGTGAGTAATGGTTTCATTGTTGAACCTGGAGAACGTTTAGCACTTGTTGCGTGATTGATTTGTGATTTCTCATAATCTCTACCACCAACGAACGCTAGAATTTTACCAGATTGATTTTCTTTTAATAATGCACCGACTTCATGTTGGAACTCTTTGGAAGCTTTTTTACCTTCACTGTTTGTATAACTTGCTTCTCTATCCCAAGAGTAGCTACCAGAATTATCTTTAACTTCTTGAAGTTTATCGTACATATCTTTTTCAATCGTTGTATCTACACGGTAACCTTCAGTTCGCATAGCTTGATTAGCTTTTTCAGTATATTTCGTCATAAGAACTGGCGTTTGATCAAGTTCTTTCTTAGAAATATTATCTTCTTTAGCTAAGTGATATTTAAGAATATCAACAGTACGTTTTTCGACTTCTTCAGTTAAGAATGGATATTTCTGATTAGGTTCTTCAACTTTATCAACAAATGATTTCTTGATGTCGAATTTTAATGCTTCATCGTATTCTTTTTTCGTAATTTTTTCTTCTTGATACATTCTTTTCAGAACATAGTGTTGACGATTGATGCCGTATTTCAAGGATTCATCATCTTTCAAATCACCATTCGGTAAGAAAGGTGTGTATGTGTAAGGATTCTGTGGTAATCCAGCAAGATACGCAGATTGTGCGATGTTTAAATTCTTAGCTGATTTACCAAATACACCTTGAGCAGCGGATTCAATACCCGCTATATTAGAACCATTTGAATTTCTTCCGAATGAAACGACGTTTAAGTAACTATCAATAATTTCTTCTTTTGATAAGTTCTTTTCAACATTCATTGAAAGTAGCATTTCTTTAGCTTTACGTTCAAATGATGTTTCATTAGTTAAAAGTTGGTTCTTAACAAGTTGTTGCGTTAATGTACTCCCGCCAGAAGAATTAGCACTACCAAGTACTTCTTGTACTGATGCTCTTATAAAAGCTTTAGGTACAATACCATTATGGTTGTAGAAGTCTTCATCTTCTGTTGATATAAGTGCATTTTTAACATTCTTACTTATGTCTTTCCCTTTAATAACATCCCTTTGGACATCACTTTTTAATCGACCAAGTGACTCTCCAGAACCAAAATAAACAGATGTGCTTTCTGTCATTGAATAAAGTTGTTGCTTCATTTCTTTTTTAGACATTACTTTTTCATCTTTGACAAGTCCTGCGAAGTATCCGCCGCCAATACCCAATCCTAAAGCTAATAATAAACAACTAATAAATACAATAATGAAAAATAAATTGCTTATTACATTGTATGTAGTATGGAATATGAGTTTTGGGGACCATTTTGTTTCTTTAAAAGTATCTTTATATTTCTTACTTGAACGATTAAATTGTTCTTTAAGTTTGTTTTTAGACTGATTTGAACTCAAATTTTTACCTCCAATCTAATCATCAATATTATAACATATATGTTTAGTGTTGACTTTTAAAAAAGTTAGCATTATACTTTGTAATTAATTGCATAAGGTAATGAACTAAAGGAGAAGTAGTGATTATTTTCTTTTTAAGAGAGTCAGTGGTGCTGCGAACTGATAAAGTGATAATGATGAATACACCTTTATAACAACAAGTTCAACGTTTTTAATGTACGTAACATTAAAGAGTGATGATGTATTTACATCATAAGTATGGTGGTACCGTGTATTCAAGCACCCTTACATTTTTTGTGAGGGTGCTTTTTTATATTCTATTTTAGAGGAGGAAAATATAATGACAAATGAACTTTTAGAAGATTTAAAATGGAGAGGTTTAATTTATCAACAAACTGATGAACAAGAAATTGAAGACTTATTAAATAGAGAGTCAGTTAAAATATATTGTGGTGCAGATCCTACAGCTGATAGTTTGCACATTGGACATTTATTACCATATTTAACATTACGTCGTTTCCAAAACCATGGACACACACCAATCGTCTTAGTCGGTGGTGGTACAGGTATGATTGGTGACCCATCAGGACGTTCAGAAGAAAGAAAATTACAAACTGATGAACAAGTTGAAGCTAACGTAAGAGGAATCATGAATCAAATGCATAAAATATTTGATTTTGAAGGTGAAGACTCAGCGATTCTTGTTAACAATAAAGATTGGTTAAAAGAAATAGACTTAATTTCATTCTTAAGAGATTACGCTAAACACGTGGGTGTAAACTACATGTTAGCGAAAGATTCTGTTAAGACAAGATTAGAAACAGGTATTTCATACACTGAGTTTACGTACATGATTTTACAAGCAATTGATTTCGGATACTTAAACCGTAATTATGATTGTAAAATGCAAATCGGTGGTTCAGACCAATGGGGTAACATCACGACAGGATTAGATTTAATGAGAAGAATGTACGGTGACACTGAAGCTTACGGTTTCACAATTCCACTTGTTACAAAAGCAGATGGTAAAAAATTCGGTAAATCTGAATCAGGTACTGTATGGTTAGATAGAAGTAAAACATCAGCTTACGAGTTATACCAATTCTGGATTAATTCACAAGATGCTGATGTTGTGAAATACTTGAAATACTTTACTTTCCTTGATAGAGAAGAAATTGAAAGACTTGAAAAAACAGTTGAAGAAGCACCTCATTTAAGAGAAGCTCAAAAAGTATTAGCTGAAGAAATGGTTCGCTTTATACATGGTGAAGAAGCTGTAGAAGAAGCTAAAAGAATTACAGATGCACTATTTAAAGGCGATATTAAATCATTAACAAAATCTGAAATCGTAGAAGGTTTTAAAGACGTGCCAACAGCTGAAGTAAGTTCTGAAACTGTACAACTTGTTGACTTTATTATTGAAGCAGGTGTTTCTCCTTCAAAACGACAAGCACGTGAAGATATCACAAATGGTGCAATTTACTTAAACGGTGAACGTATTCAAGATGTTAACCACGAGATTTCAAGCGAAGATAAAATAGATGATGAATTTACAATTGTTAGAAGAGGTAAAAAGAAATACACAATGGTTAAATACGTTTAATATTTATGAGTTATAATGGCTGAGACAACGATGTTTGTCTCAGTCTTTTTTCGCATACATATGGTATTTATTGTATAATAAAGAAGACCATTTATTTATAAAAAGAAAGGGAGACATTTAATGAAAAAATATTTAGGACCAATTATTGTTGTTGTAGCAGTAATTGTTATTATTGGCTTATTTATGATCGGTCCATACAATAGATTAGTTGGACTTGAAGAAGAAGCGGATAAGTCATTATCTAATATTGATAATCAGCTTCAAAGACGTGTTGACTTAATTCCTAACTTAGTTGATACAGTTAAAGGTTACACGAAACATGAAGAAAAAGTATTTAAAGATGTATCAGATGCACGTAGTAAATTAGCAGGTGCGAATACGCCAGAAGAAAAAGCAGAAGCAAATGGAGAAGTTAATAGTGCGTTAAGTCGTTTACTTGCTATCAGTGAAAATTATCCAGATTTAAAAGCAGATAAGCAATTTACAGGATTAAGAGACGAATTAGCTGGTACTGAGAATAGAATTGCAGTAGCTAGAAAAGATTATAATGAATCTATTAATGAATATAATCAAGCTACTCGTAGATTCCCATCTAGTATCATAGCAGGATTGTTTAATTTTGATAAGAAAGAATATTTCCAAGCCAAAGGTGAAGCTAAAGATGCACCAAAAGTTGACTTTGGCGGAGACGAATCTTAATGAAATCAATGTTTAAACGATTTTGTGTCTTGCTTATTGTTAGCTTTTTTTCACTAAGTTATGTCGTACATGCAGCTGATGATAAATTTCCTAAGTTAGAACAGCCTGTATTTGTACAAGATCATGCTAAATTAATGACTGATCAAGATAAAGACAAAATTAATCAAAAAGGTCAAAAATTACAAGATGGAACAGATGCAGATATCTTGTTAATGACGATGAAATCAATAGGTCAAACACCTCGCCAAGATTATGCGTTAGAAGCGGGGCGACACTATAAAGTTGGTGACCAAAAGCATAATCGGGGGATTGTTATCCTATTAAATATGGATAACGGTAATGAGAACAATAATAGAGGTATTGATATAGCAGTTGGAGATGGACTTGAAGGTGTCCTCAATGACTCTAAAGTTGGGGAATTGATCGATTCTAAATTCATACCTTATCAAAAGAAAGCTGCTCAAACTAAAGATACTAAAAAAGCAAACGCCTATTACAGTCAAGGTTTAACAAATTTATATGATGCAGTGTGGGATGAAGTAGCTAAAAGTTACGGATACGATGGTAAAAAGTTCACAGAAGACGAACCACAAAGTAGTGGGTTAGGAAAAATACCATTTATCATCTTTATCATATTTATTATTGTATTCTTCATTATTTACTTCAAAAATGGAGGCGGTAGACCTCCAAGAGGTGGAAATAGAAGAGGTACAAGACGTGGTATGACTGGACCATTTATCTTTGGAGGTTCATCAGGTAGTTCTGGTGGCGGTTTCTCAGGTGGCGGTTTCTCAGGTGGAGGCTTCTCCGGAGGTGGCTTCGGCGGAGGAGGCGGCTTCTCTGGCGGCGGCGCAGGTAGAGGATTCTAGATTGTAATATGTATATAGAAAAAGCATGCAACTCGATATGAGTTGCATGCTTTTTTGAATTATATGGAGTTTATGCGTATATATTAGTAGGTTTGATTACAAAATCTGGCTGAAGTGTGATTAAGGCCGGCCATAGTAACAAAAGTCGTTCGAATTGTAACTAAGGAGGCTGTTAGTAACAAAAGTAGTCGAAAGTGTAACTAAGACATACGAAAAAAACCGCATGGGACTCTAACATAGTCCCATGCGGTTTTTGAATTAGTTTTGTTCTTTCAATGTGATTTTTGTTGTATGTGTTTTGCCATCTCTAATGTATTTGATTGTGATTTTGTCACCTGGTTTTTTCTCATTGTAGATATAATTTTTAATATCAGAAACGTCTGATACATCTTTATCGTCTACTTTTGTGATGACATCATCTTTTTTAAGCCCGTTGTCTGCTTTTTTATCTACTTCAGAAATGTAAACACCTTTATCTGTAGTGAGATTTAATTCTTTCTTATATTGGTTTGGTATATCATCTATTGAAATCATGCTGATGCCGATATAAGGTCGTGTAACTTTACCGTCATCCATAATATCTTTAATGATATTGTTTACTTCATTACTTGGTATTGCAAAACCGATACCTTCTACATCTGATCTTGAAATTTTCATTGAGTTAATACCGATAAGGTTACCGTTTAAGTCGATTAATGCGCCACCTGAGTTACCTGGGTTTATGGCAGCATCTGTTTGAATTACTGTTGCTTCTGTAACACCTTGAGAAGTTTGTACATTCATCGTACGTTCTTCTGAAGAAATAATACCTTGAGTCACACTGTTTGCAAATTCTACACCTAATGGGTTACCTAAAGCAAATACTGTTTCACCAGCTTTAACTTTAGATGAATCTGCGAATTTAATTGGTTTTATATTATAATTGCCTTCTATTTTTAATACTGCTAAGTCTGTCATAACATCTGTACCAACAAGTTTGGCTTTCACTGATTTATCATTGTGAAGGCGAACTTCTATTTCATTTGCACCTTCTATAACATGGTTGTTCGTTACGATATAAGTACTATTACCATTGGATTGATAAATCACGCCTGTGCCTGTTCCCGTTTCTTCTGAATCACCAGACCCGTCTGAATCCTCGGAGTTGTTACCACCGAAAAATGATTCTAGTCCGCTTGCTTTTTGTTTGTTTATAACACCTACAATTGAAGGTGAAACATCTTCAATCATTTTAGAAACGGATTTGTTACTTGATTTATTATCTTTAATATTGCCACCTTTTTCATTAGCTGGTGCTTTTGTAATATTTGCTTCATCATTATAATTGCTAAATACATCTACTATTTTAGTCCCGCCGATATATAATGCGAGTATTAATACCGCACCTAAAATACCAGAAATAAATGGGATAAGACAACTTTGATACCAAGGGATTTTATTCTTTTGTTTGTAATAGTATCCATTTGAAGTTGTCTTATTAATATTTTGTTGATCCTCATTTTGATTTTGATCCATTGTATTGCCTCCTTAAACACTGTCCATAAAATAATTATTATAAAAATTCTTTTAAAAAGCTAATGATATGGTCGTTTTAAATTGTTACAATATTTTGTATGAAAACTTGTTACGTAAGTACGACAATGATAGAATATGTATATCATTAAGAAGAGAGTGGTCATTAAATGTATAAATTTGCGAGTACTGTTTTACATACTATTTTTCAAAAATTCGGGAAACAAATTGTAGCAATCAACAAAGAAAAAGTTCCTGATGAACCTTATATCGTTACATGTACACATACAGGATATGTAGAAGTGATTATGTTAGCTTTAAGTTTATATCCTACAGAAATTAATTATATGGCTAAAAAAGAATTGTTTTCGAAAGACTGGTCAGATAAGTTCTTTCATTCATTGAATGCATTTCCAGTTGATAGAGAAAAACCAGGTCCAAGTACTTTAAAAATACCTGTTAAATTATTAAATGAAGGTAAAAGTGTTGGAATTTTCCCATCTGGTCATAGAGCAGAAACAGGTGAAGCACCTTTAAAAAGAGGGGCTGCAACGATTGCTGTATTAAGTAACAAACCAATTGTACCAGCTGCTTTTGAAGGACCTAAACAAGTTAAATCAATTTTTGGATTTAGACAAAAGTCGTTTATTAAATTTGGAGAGCCAATTGATCCAAACGACTTCCCAAGTGATATGAAGAAAAGTGAAAAAATCGCTAAAATTATGACTTTATTAGAAGAAAGAACGAATACTTTACAAAAAGAAGTGACGTATATCGCTCAGAAATCTAGACAAAAATAACATTTAAAAATCTTACAAGCGACCATTTGCTTGTAAGATTTTTTTGTATTTTAAACTAAAACGTTTTCATTTATCTTATGTTGTAATACTACTGTATTCAGTAATAATCTATGCTAAAATTATAATCAGAATGTTCAAAAAATGGAGGCATAATATGAAACAAGTATTATTTGATGTAGACGGTGTTTTTTTAAGTGAAGAAAGATGTTTTGATGTTTCTGCTTTAACAGTTTATGAAATTTTACATAGTGAAGCTTTTTTAAACTTAAAAGGAACAGTAGACATAGAAACATTAGACGAACAAGATATTAAACAAATTAGAAAAGACATATTTATTGATGATCAAATACTGAATCAACTTAAGTCTTTAGGTTTGAATTCTAACTGGGATATGCTTTTTATTGTGATTAGTACACATTTAATTGAATTGTTAAAGCAATCAAAAGCTACAAATCTTGACTTGAGTAACGTTAACTTTGACGACAATACTTTGAAAAATTATGCTCAACAAATAGTAGGTCAAGAGATAAATATAGAAACACCTCGTCGATTTTTATCTAAAGCGACTTCCGGTAAAGAAAATATTTATCATGATCTTATCGCTTTTGCACAAGAAGAACTAAATGTAGAAGATGCTTCAATTTTTGAACTGAAAAGTAAGTTCTGGGATGTAGCACAAGAAGTATATCAAGAATGGTACTTAGGTACTGAATTATATCAAGAAGTTGAACACAAGACACCTCGTACAACTTTTAAAAATGGTTATATAAGAGAAGAAGTAGTGTTAGCTGATGTGGATGAAGTAACACAATTGCTAGAAGATTTGAAAGAAGCAGGCTATCAAATCGGTATTGCTACAGGTAGACCAAGAACAGAAACAATCGTTCCATTTGAAACAATCGGATGGTTAAAACAATTTGATGAATTCCATATAGGAACAGCATCAGAAGTGCTTAAAGCAGAAACAACATATCCAGAATTTAAACCACTCGGTAAACCAAATCCGTTTAGCTATTTAATAGCGAATGGTGGAAATGACCCAGAGAACTATTTAACTTATATTAAAGAACAAGAACAAGTGTTTAGTGAGCAAGATATATATATAGTAGGTGATTCATTAGCTGATTTATTGAGTGCACAAAAAACAGGTGCAACATTTATAGGCACACTCACTGGATTAAAAGGTCAGTCAGCAAGAGCAGAGTTAGAAGATTATGATGCTGATTTTATTGTAGATAACGTATTAGATATTAGAAACGTATTATTATAAATTGAAAATCTCACAAATCATCAAAGATTTGTGGGATTTTTTGATGAATAAAAATTTTATAAGATTTCATTACAATATTTACTTACAAATATTGTATAATAGAACTGTGGAAAAATTTTGAAAAACCAAATGGGGGTTGGAATTATGTATATTGATATTTTACTTAAAAATCATGATGCTGATAGAAACCACTTTATAAGGCAAACTGGGTTCTCTCATAAGAAAATTTCTAAACTCAATAAGCAAGATCCTAATTCGTATAGTGATGATTTAATAAAAGAGATTGCTCAATTTCTTAATTTAAGCTATGACAGTACTAGAAATGAATTACGGCAAATTAAAGAAAAGGGGACACTTTATAAAGCACAAACTGTCGAAGAACTAAAGATTGTGATTGATACGAGTCCTAAAGAATTTTTAGTGAGTAAAGAGGTTTATAGTCTGATTAATGATATTAAGCAATCTGATATATCTCATGATCAACAATATATGAAAGACGTTTCTCAAACTGTTTTAACGTCATTTATTTTATGGATTGTTGGTAAAGTGAAAAGTATTGGTAAATCATCTGAAGAAAAATTGATCAATGATTTAAGGTTACATATCTTAACGTACTATGATATTCATGAAATGAACAACAATCGAGCAAGACTCGTACTGAAAGCATTTGTTAGTTAAATATGCATAATAAAAACCACGTGCTAGCTGAATGCTAAAACGTGGTTTATTGTTTATAGTTGTTTATTTAGTTCGACTTTTTTAATGCTTTGGAAGCCATCAATAGCAAATAAGTCATCTATTGTTTCATCTGAAGCTTCATCATCTATTGATAATATCATTAATGCTTCTCCACCGATAGAATGTCTACCTAAGTGCATTGAAGCAATATTAATGCCATGTTCTCCTAAGATTTGTCCCATTTTACCTACGATACCTGGTCTGTCATTATGATGGATAAGTAACATATGCTTTTCTGGTTTGAAATCTACTGGATAGTCATTGATTCTTACGATACGAGGTCCATAACCATTTAATACAGTTGAACCGATTTTAATAGAATGATCTTTGTTCACTAATTCCAATTCAATATAGTTGCTGAAACCATATTTTTTACTATTTTTTTCGATTTGATACGTTACACCTTGTTCATTTAACAATACGAGTGCATTGATTAAATTAACATGATCACCTAAGTCTTGTTGTAAGACACCCATAACAAGTTGTCTTGTAATTAAACTTGTATCATCTAATGCAATTTCACCATGATATTTAATTTTTAATTCTCTTGGACCTTTTTCAAATAGTTGGATACCAACTTCACCAGTTGTTCTACTTAATTCAACAAAAGGTCTAAGTTCTGCTTCAACTTCACCAGACATTTGTGGTGCGTTTACAGCATGTAAGACGTTATTATTTTCAAAGATATCAATGATTTCATTTGCAACAGATACTGCAACTTTTTCTTGAGCTTCAATAGTTGAAGCACCAAGATGTGGTGTTACGATGATTTTTTCATGTTGCGTAAGCGGTGTGTTATTTGCTGGTTCTTCAGTAAATACGTCTAGAGCGGCTTTTTCGATTTTACCTTCATCAAGTGCTTTAATTAAGGCATCTTCATCGATAATACCACCTCTAGCAACGTTGATGATTTGTAAGTTAGGTTTCGCTTTATTGAAGAAGTCTTCATTTACAAGTCCTTTAGTCTTTGGTGTAAGAGGGGTATGCACTGTAATGAAGTCTGCTTGTTCAGCAATTTCGTCTACAGTTGCTCTCGTAATTTCTAAACGTTTCGCATCATCGCTAGATAAATAAGGGTCAAATGCAAGAATATTCATGCCGAAACTTTGAGCACGTTTGGCAACACCTAAACCGATTCTACCTGCACCAATTACGCCAAGTGTCTTCTTGTATAATTCAGTACCACGATATTTTTTTCTATCCCAATTACCCTCTTGTAATGAACGATGTGCTTCTGGAATATTTCGAGCCATAGAAAGAATCATTGCCATAGAATGTTCAGTTGCAGAAATAGTGTTACCATCAGGCGCATTAATAACAAGAATACCTTGTTTAGTTGCGTGATCGATATCAATATTATCAACACCAACACCTGCTCTAGCTACAACGCGAAGATTTTTTGCTGCATCTAGAATAGGGGGTGTGATTTGAGTTTGGCTTCTTACGATTAAAGCATCATAGTCACCGATAATGTTAACGATTTCTGATTCACTCAAGCCAGTTTTGATGTCTATATCGAATTTTTCATGATCTGTTAAACTTTTTAAACCTTCTTCTGATATTGGATCGACTACAATTACTTTAAACATATTGATTAACTACCTCCTGGAATTTTGAAACACCTTTACCAAGTACTGATTGTTCTCGTATTTCTGAAAGTATAATTTCTAATGCGCTAATAAATTGCAACATGTCATTCGGAGAGACTTTACCCATATGACCAACTCTTAATATTGTTCCTTTAAGATGCTGTTGACCACCTGCAATTGTAATGTTGAATCTATTAAGTAATTCATCTTTAATCGTCTTAACTTCATCTTTATTTGGCACAAAAGCTGTTACAGTAGGTGAAGCAAATTCATCTTCAACTAATAGTTCCATATCTAAAGCTTTTAAACTTTCTCGAACGGCTGTTTTACATACTTCGTGTCTTTTGATTGTATTTTCAAATTTTTCTTCTTGAATTAAATCACAATAAGTTTGTACACCTCTAATAAGTGATACAGCTGGTGTGAAAGGTGTTGAATCATCGTTTAAAGAAGTTATGTATTTATTTAAATCTAAATAAAATCTTGAAGTTGTCACTTCTTTAAACCTTTCGATAGCTCTATCATTATATGCTACAAAAGCTGCTCCAGGTGGTAACATGATTGCTTTTTGACTACCTGAAACGAGCACATCGATGTTGTCTTGTTCCATATCTACTTCAACTGCACCAATAATACTAACGCCATCGACTACAAAATAGATGTCAGGATTAAATTGTTTAACTAACTTACCTAAAGCATTAATAGGGTGTTTAACAGAAGTAGATGTTTCACAAAATTGTGTGAATACGGCTTTAACATCAACATTAAGTGAGTTTAAATATGTTTCAAATTCTTTTAAATCGACACCTTTTCCCCATTCAACTTCAAAAATATGTGCCTTAAATGGATATGAGGATGCGATTTTTCTAAACCTATCCCCAAAAGCGCCTGAAACAATAATGACAATATCATCTTCAGGATTCGCTACATTAACCATAGCTGCTTCAAGAGCACTTGTTCCTGATGAAGTTAGAATAGCAACAGGGTGTTTAGCCCCAAAAATTGTTTGTAAATCTCTCGATGCTTGATGGATAATTTGACTAAATTCCTTTGTTCTATGTCCTGTCATAGGTTGATTCATACTTTCTAAAATCTCCCTAGGAACAGTTGTAGGACCTGGTGCGAGTAATAAAGAATCATGCTGATACATATATATACACTCCTTACTGAATTTATGTTCTATATTGTAGCAAAGAAAATAGTAAAATAATAGTGAATTTATTGAAAATTCTGATTAAAACGCTTTCATTACTAAAATCTTATTTCACCTGTTGCTACAACTTGAACATTACCAGCTAAAGCACGTGTTATCATACAAGATTCTTCTGCTTTTTGAACAAGTCTGTTTAATCTTTTTTGTAAATTTTCATCTGGTTCTTCAGATAAATAAATAATAGGGAAATGTTCTATTTTTTTATAAGTGATCACGCCATCTTCGAAATCAACATGACCTTTAGAATCTACTTCGATTCTTTCAATATCAATTTCAGAGCGTTCAATCATTGCTGCCAATGTAATCATATAGCAAGTTGAAGCTGCACCTAGTAACATCTCGTCTGGATTTGTACCGATTTCTGGTCCGTCCATTACTTCAGGGATTGATACTCGAGTAGATAAATTATCAGTTGTAATATGGCCAGAAGCATTTCTGCCTTTAGTCCATGTTCCTTTTAAATTAAAAATATGTGTTGTCATATTCATGTTCCTTTCTATAATTAAAAATATTTGGGTATAATCTATAGTATGACTGATTTTAAAGGAGTAGACAATGAATGTGAATAATCAAAATTGCAAATTAAAAGTTGCACATAGAGGTGTCCCATCATTAGCACCAGAAAATACAATGATTTCTTTTAAACGTGCAATAGAATTCAATATAGATGTTCTTGAAATAGATATACATAGAACGATGGATGGTGAACTTGTTGTTATCCATGATCCAACAACGAACCGTACTTCACAAGAAAAAGGGGTAATCAATAAATTAACATATGAAACATTGAAAAAATATGATGTCGGTAAATGGAAAGGGCAAGCATATATTGGTGAGCAAATTCCATTATTTCAAAATGTACTTAAATTAATAAAAGACACACATTTAAAGCTACTTATAGAAATCAAGCAACCAGAAAACTATCCAAATATCGAATCAGATATTATTGCTATGATCAAACAACATGATATTTCGCACAATCAAATTATCATTCAGTCATTCAATAGAAATTCAATTCAACAAATAAACAGTTTATGGCCAGAAATAGAATTAGGTGTCTTGATTAAGAAGAAAGATCGTTTTATAAGTAGAAGGACAATTAAGAAAATAGGGGAGTATGCAAACTATATTAATCCGAATTATAAAATTGTAACGAGAAGATTTGTAGAGGCAGCACATGTATCGCAACTTAAGGTATTGCCGTATACGATAAATGATAAATCTACGGCTCAAAAAATGTTAGCGATGGGTGTTGATGGTTTAATATCGGATTATGCACATTTATTAGATGAATGGATGAAGTCATAAATTATAAAATAAAAAACCACTTTCGAAATGAAAGTGGTTTTGTTTGAACAAAGATTAACGAGAGTAGTACTCAACGATTAATTGTTCATTGATTTCAGCAGATAATTCGCTACGTTCTGGAACGCGTACGAAAGTACCTTCTAATTTGTCAGCATCGAATGATAAGTAATCAGGAACGTGATGACTTAATTCAACTGATTCTAATACGATGTTTAATTTTTGTGATTTTTCACGAACACTGATAGTTTGACCAGGTTTTAAAGTGTAAGATGGGATATCAACACGAGCGCCATCTACAGTAATGTGACCATGGTTAACTAATTGACGTGCTTGACGACGAGTACGAGCTAAACCTAATTGGTAAACTACTGCGTCTAAACGTGAAGCTAATAGTGCCATGAAGTTATCACCGTGGATACCTTTCATGTTACCAGCTTTATCGAAAATAGTGCGGAATTGACGTTCGTTGATTCCGTACATGTAACGTAATTTTTGTTTCTCTTGTAATTGAAGACCATACTCAGATAATTTTTTACGTTGAGTTGGACCGTGTTGTCCTGGTACGTAAGGACGTTTTTCTAATTCTTTACCTGTGCCGCTTAATGAAATACCTAAACGACGTGATTTTTTCCAGTTTGAACCTCTAAATCTTGCCATTTTGAAGTTCCTCCTTTTTCTTGTTTGATTGTTATGAAGAAACAAGAAAGAATGTTAAATGCTCATAGGGATATGTTATATTTGTGTGCCTTCACCTTGCAGCCGCGGTTACACAACACGCCTTCTTTGGGAATAACATAGAGCCTTATAATATTTAACTGCTACTTTCGTTAATTCACACAAAAGCTATTATACATTTTTGTTTTGTTCATGTCAATTTATATTTTAAAGATGGATATGCTTTTCTAGCGTTTTGACAAGTAATTCTAACCCTTCAAGATCAGTTTGATCAAATCTTGATTTAACAGGTGCATCTATATCTAACACACCGATGATTTCTTTGTTATAGTATATAGGTATAACGATTTCTGATTGGCTATTAGCATCACATGCTATATGCCCAGGGAATTGATTAACATCTTCAACAAGTTGTGATTGCTTTTCTGCAACAGCTGTTCCACAAACCCCTTTACCAATTTCAATGTCTACACAAGCTGGTAATCCTTGAAATGGACCAAGTTTTAAGGCATTATTTTTAATAAGATAAAATCCAACCCAATTAATGTTTGGTAAGAATTGGTTGATGAACGCAGATGCATTACTTAAATTAGCAATTAAATCTTGTTCTCCTGATAATAAACCATCTAATTGGCGGTTGAGTAATGAATAATCTAGTTGTTGTTCTGACATTTTTATTCCTCATTTCAATATTTATTTGAATTATATTACTATTTTATGATTTTGAATATGTTTTGCATAGAAAAAGGTTTGTTGGATATATATTTTACGTTATAATAAAGAGAACGATTTAGGAGGAGAATACATAATGGCAATTTATATAACACTTGCAGTTATAATCATTATATTAATTGGTATTGGTATAATGTTATGGTTGCGTACATCAAAGCGAAATTTGATTACTGAGACTGAGCAGCGTAAGCAAAAAATTAAGCAATTACCTTTTCAAGATGAATTAGCGAAGCTTAAAAAATTAAATATCCATGGTGAAGCTAAAGACAAGTATGACCAATTTAAGAGAGAATGGCAAACTGTTTTACAAGAAGATTTAAAAGTTGTAGATGCAAAAATTCACGATGCTGATGCAGAACTTGATAAATTTAAGTTCTCACAATCAGAAGAAAGTATTGCTGATGCTAACAAAATAATGGATGGTATAGAAAAGAAATATACGCGCTTAACTCAGAGTGTTACAGAATTAATGACAACAGTGGAAACAAGCGACAAACTATACGATGAATCTAAACAGATTTATAGAGAAACGAAGAGAGAAGTATTAGCGAATAGACACCAGTTTGGGGATGCTGCTGAACTAATCGAAAAAAACATCGAAGCTTTTCTACCTAGAATTGAACAATATGAAGGACTTGTTGAAGATGGACACTACATTAAAGCAAGTGGTCATATCGATCAATTGAATACGGATATGAAACGTATGCAAGAAGATATGGAGGAAATTCCATTATTAATCAAAGATGTACAAAAAGAATTACCAGGTCAATTCCAAGACTTGAAATTTGGATGTAGAGATTTGAAAGTTGAAGGTTATAACCTTGAACACGTTAAAGTGGAAGGTACATTACAAACTTTACGTGGCAAATTAAATTTAGTTGAACCATTGATTGGAAGATTAGAATTAACGAAAGCAGAAAGCATTATTAATGAAATTAATGATTCTTTAGATGATATGTATGATTTAATCGAACATGAAGTAAAATCTAAAAATACTGTCGAACAATCTAAAGAAATTATTACAGATGAATTATTCCATGCTAAAGATATGAACTACACACTTCAAACTGAAATTGAATATGTTAAAGAGAACTATTATATTTCTGAAGAAGATGTACATAAAGTAAGACAGTATGAGAATGAAATTCAAAACTTAATCAGTGTATACGATGAAATTTTAGGTGAAATGGCTAAAACAAATGTACGCTATAGTGAAGTTGAAGATAATCTACTATATATAGAAGAACATGTTAAAGTAATTAATGATAACCAACAAAAAATACAAAATCATTTAGTTTCTCTTAGAGAAGACGAAGCTACAGCTCAACAAAATACATTACGTGTTCAATCTAAGAAAGAAGAAATATATAGAAATTTATTAGCATCTAATTTACCAAGTGTACCTGAAAGATTTATCATTATGAAAAATGAAATTGATCACGAAATTCGTGAAGTAAATAAAATCTTTAGTCAAAGACCTATTAATGTACAATATGTGAAAGATAAAGTAAGTAACATTGTACTTCAAATGAATAAATTTGAAGATGAAACAACAGATGTACTTATCAATGCAGTTCATGCTGAAACATTAATTCAATATGGTAATAGATATAGAAAAGAAAATAATGAACTGAATAAGAGTCTTAATGAAGCAGAAAGACTGTTTGCTAACAATAGATATAAACGTGCTATTGAAATAGCTGAAGCGGCACTTGAAAAAGTAGAACCTGGTATCAGTGAAAAAATAGAAGAAGATGTAAATAAACGATAAGAACGTCATAAAGGCGAAGACATGGTAAATGTCTTTGCCTTTATTTTTTTCTGAGTTAGTGGATGTTTTTTCTAAGTCAATTAGTATATCTATACGAAATGACTTGTGGTATCATTATATAATGAAAAAAAGAGGTGACAGTATGATATATCTTGATAATGCTGCAACGACAAAGCCTAATGAGGACGTTATCCAAACATATACACAAATGAATCAACAATACTTTTTCAATCCAAATAGTCCTCATTCTGCCGGCATAAAGATTGCTCATTTACTTGATAAAGCAAGAGAAAATATTAAACAATATTTAAATTTAAAAGATCCATTCAATATTATATTTACAAGTGGTGCTACTGAATCGAATAAT
Source organism: Mammaliicoccus sp. P-M59 (assembly GCF_022386135.1). Taxonomy (NCBI): domain Bacteria; kingdom Bacillati; phylum Bacillota; class Bacilli; order Caryophanales; family Staphylococcaceae; genus Mammaliicoccus; species Mammaliicoccus sp. P-M59. The sequence goes on from NZ_JAJNJJ010000001.1 coordinate 86,078, forward strand.
ATCGCACTTCAAGGAATGGCCAAAGCGAAAAAGAGATTTGGTAATACAATTCTTACAACAAAGATGGAACATCCGTCAGTTCTTGAAACGATGAGAGGATTAGAGGACGAAGGTTTTAATTTGAAATATATTAAAACGACGAATGATGGCAAATTAGATATATCATCTTTACAAGAATTACTAAACGATGATGTTGTACTTGTTACATGTATGCATGTTAATAATGTAATGGGACAAATTCAACCGATTGAAGAAATTAGTCGAATTTTAGAAGAATATCCTAAAGTGCATTTTCATGTAGATGGTGTACAAGGTTTTGGGAAAGTACCATTAGATATTAATTTAGCAGATAGTTATAGTTTAAGCGCACATAAATTCCACGGATTAAAAGGTTCAGGTATTTTGGCAATTAAACAAATTAAATCGATTAAACAAATTATATTTGGTGGCGGACAAGAGCAAGGCTTAAGAAGCGGTACAGTTAATGCACCAGTCAATATTGCATTAGCAAAAGCGATGAGAATAATGAACGATCATATGGAAGATAATGCTCAAGCATTAAGTCAAAGAGGTAAAGAAATTAGAGCGTTTGTCGAACAATATAAAGGTGTCTTGATTAATTCACCAATCGATGCAGCACCATATATCTTAAATATTTCTTTTCCAGGTGTTAAAGGTGAAGTATTAGTCAATGCATTTTCTAAATTTGAAATTTATTTGTCTACAACGAGTGCATGTTCTTCAAAGAAAAGTTCTCATAATGAAACGTTAAAAGCAATGGGATTAAGCAACCTTGTTATTGAAGGAAGTATAAGAATAAGTATTGCACCAGATTTAACGAATGAACAAATAGAACGTTTTAAAGATGCCTTTGATAAAGTATATAAAGAGGTAAAGGAGTTAATAAAATATGAATTATGATCACATATTAGTGAGATACGGAGAGCTGACTTTAAAAACAGGTAATAGAAATATGTTTGTGAATAAATTAAAAGCAAATATCAAAAGCCGATTAATGCCACTTCAAGGTTATAAAGTACGTGCAAATCGTGACCGTATGTATATCGATGTACACGAAGGTTCTGACATTGAAGAAATGATGAGCAGAATTCAAACTGTGTTTGGCGTACATTCTGTAAGTCCAGTAGTTCGAATTGAAAAAGATTTAGATTTAATGAAAGAAGTCGCTTTAAAGTTTGCGCATGATTTTAAAGATGGTGACACATTTAAAATTGACGTCAAGCGTGCAGATAAAACGTTTGAACTTGATACTTTTCAATTGCAACAAGAATTAGGCGGTCATGTACTTCAGAATACTGATCATATAACAGTAAATGTTAAACAACCTGATCATAAAATTAAAGTAGAAGTTCGTAAAGATGCTATTTATATGTACAACCGCGTACTTGAAGGAGCTGGTGGACTACCTGTTGGGACAGGTGGTAAAACATTACTTATGCTTTCAGGTGGAATCGATTCACCAGTAGCAGGTATGGAAGTGATGAAACGAGGCGTGACAATTGAAGCTATTCATTTTCATAGTCCACCGTATACAAGTGAACAAGCTAAACAAAAAGTAATCGATTTAACAAAACAACTTGCACATTTAACAGGCGATATCAAATTGCATATTGTACCTTTTACAGAACTTCAAAAGCAAATTCATAAAGTCGTTGAAGAAAGCTATACAATGACAAGTACAAGAAGAATGATGTTAAGAGTTACTGAAAAAGTGGCACATGAAATTGGTGCACATGCAATTGTAAATGGTGAGAACTTAGGACAAGTAGCAAGTCAAACTTTAGGTAGTATGTATGCCATTAACAGTGTAACATCAATGCCAATTTTGCGTCCGTTACTTACATTTGATAAAGAAGACATTGTTAAAAAAGCGAAAGCTATTAATACATTTGATTTATCAATTCAACCATTTGAGGATTGTTGTACGATATTTACACCAAAAAATCCAAAGACAAATCCTAAATTAGAAAAAGTGGAATATTTTGAATCTAAATTTGATTTTGGTCCACTAATTGATGAAGCGGTTAAAAATGTAGAAACACTTACAATTTCTAAGCATGATGATTTGAATCAACAAAAAGACGAATGGATGGATGAACTACTTTAATACGAACGTTGGGATGTCGTTATCATTAAAGTAGAGGAGATATCCATATGGAGTTTGATTTAAATATATTATTAATCATTATTTTGTTTGGTTTAATTGCATCATTTATCGATTCGGTAGTAGGTGGAGGAGGATTGATTTCTTTACCTGCATTACTAGCAGTGGGAATGGATCCAGCTACAGCTCTAGGTACAAATAAATTAGCGAGTTCATTCGGTTCATTTACGAGTACGATGAAATTTATAAGAGCGAAGAAAGTAGATTTCGATATTGTAGGTAAACTATTTCCATTATCCTTTGTAGGTTCGATATTCGGTGCGATTACTGCTACATATTTACCACCAGAATATTTAAAGCCATTGGCAATCATTATATTGGCACTTGTAACCATATACTCAATAGTAAAGAAAGATTGGGGAGACATTAATCGATATAAGAAATTGTCACTTAAAAAAGCAATCTTGTTTATTATTGGTGTAACGTTAATTGGTTATTATGATGGATTTCTCGGAGGCGGCACAGGATCATTCTTCCTATTTGCTTTATTAATGATTGGTCTTGATTATTTACACGCAGCCGGAAATGCTAAATTTTTAAACTTTGCTTCTAACATAGGTGCATTACTGTTATTTATGGTTTTAGGACATGTCAATTATATATATGGATTAAGTATGGCAGTATCTATGGTTATCGGTTCGTATTTAGGAGTTACATTTGCTATCAAAAAAGGCGTATCTTATGTTAAAGTATTATTTATTATTGTAACGATAACGTTAATTCTCAAAAATCTATATGACTATATTAGTAGTCACTTTATGTAAAAAACACCTTAGCGTCTATGCGCTAAGGTGTTTTAGTTTATGGGTTGTTGCATATTGTTATAAGAATTTTCTTTGTACTTTACTCCAGAATGAATTCTGAGGTAATTTCAATGTTCGAATATATTTATCTTGAATTCTAAGTGAAATAAAGTCTGTTTCTTGAATGCTTAATGCTTCGTTATCTAGTCCCATAATTGGATAATAGTTACCTTCTTTATCAAGAATGATTTTAAGAGTTCTTGTATCACCCAATACTACTGAACTACTCACTGTTCTAAAATTATTGTTATTCAGTGATGCGATTTCAGTTAGTTGCATGCTTCTAATTTTGGGGTCAATAATTGCGCCGTCTAATGATTTGTTATATCCTGTTGATCCTGTTGGTGTTGAAATTAATAAACCATCTCCGTTGAATGCTTCGAAGTATTCGTCGTCAATGTATATTTCCATCTTCATCGGCTTGATGACACTTGATTTAATGTAAAAATCATTTAAACACATATAAGACATTTGGTTATTCAAGTTTACTTCTAGGACGGGATATTTTCTCACACTTACTTCATGAGAATCAATAGATTCAATTAAATGTGGAATGTCATCTATACTAAAATCTACATATAAATAATTCTGATCTAGTCGTGTTTTGATACCTATATAAACTTTGTCTTTATTAAAGTTTGTTTTTCTACAAGCTTGTAAGAAACTCCCATCTCCCCCGACTGAAGCAATAATATCTGCATCATCGTAATTTGAAACAAATTCAAATCCGTGTGGTTCCATTTCTTTCTGGATTTTTTCACGTGTTTCTAATACGTCACGGTCTTTTGAACTAAATAAATAAATACGTTTATACGAAGTCATAATTTGTTCCTCCCAAAAGTTACAGTTATTATTAAAGTCTGTTATTATTATAAATGTAAATATTTAAAATAGAAAGGATGATACTATGTCTAAACGAATTATAGCGATAATCATCGCAGCTGTATTAGTTGTAGGTGGTATAGTTGTCAGCACAGTTGGCATATTTTTAGACGATTCGTGGAAAAAAACAGTAACAGATTCAGATGGCATAAGTGAGTCTGTCGTATCTGGTAGTGATAGTAGTAGCAAAATTGTTAAATTATCAGTAGATGGTACCATTCAAGATACAGGTGTCCAAGAGTCATTATTTAGTGGTGGAGGGTATAATCATCAATCCTTCTTAAAGCAACTTGATAAAATTAAAAAAGACGATCAAGTTAAAGGTGTACTTCTAGTTGTGAATTCACCAGGTGGTGGAACATATGAAAGTGATGAAATACATAAAAAATTAGAAGAAATTAAAGCTAAAGATAAAAAAGTTTATGTCCAAATGAAAAATATGGCAGCATCAGGTGGCTATTATATTTCAACACCAGCAGACAAAATTTATGCAGGTTCACAAACATTAACAGGTTCACTTGGGGTTATTATCTCAAGCATTAATTATTCAGAACTTGCGAATGATTTAGGTGTGAAAGATGAATCTGTCACTTCTGGTAAACATAAACAAATCTTGAACCCTATGAAAGAAATGTCGAAAGAAGAACGCGACATCATGCAATCCATTATTGATGATAGTTATAAACAATTTGTAAATGTCATTAAAGATGGTAGACATATGTCAGAATCAGAAGTTAAGAAATTAGCTGACGGTAGAATTTATTCAGCACAACAAGCTAAATCAAACGGTTTAATTGATGAAATTGGTTATGAAGATGATGCTATTAAAGCATTAAGAAGTGACATTAAATCCAAACATGCACAAGTTGTAACATATGATACAACAGGAGGATTCTTAAACTTCCCAATGGCTGCTAAAAGTAAACTTTCTTCTATGATAGGTTTAGATGATATGACTAAATATGAAGCCTTAATTAAAGCGAATAAATCACCACAACCTATGTATTTATACGGTGAATAAGGAGGGATTGTAATGACAGAAACAAGTTATGAACAAGTCGCTACTACACGTGAACAAAGTGAAATTGAGCGTACTGTCAATAAATATATGTCTGATATTAAATCCATCGTATTTGCTGGATTCTGGGTCCGATTTTTAGCTTATATCATCGATATCTTAGCTTTAGCAGGATTTAAAGGTATTGTGTTAAGTCCGATATTTGCACTTACAGATATCAATGATTCTTATCTATGGGTGCCATACTTCAGTGTTGAAAATATGGCTAGTGCCTTAATATTTTATTTATATTTCGTGTTGATGACGTATTATTTTAAAGCAACACTAGGCAAGATGATTTTAGGTTTAAGTGTCTATCGAGAAGATGCTCAACCGCTCAAATTGAAGGATGTCCTATTTAGAGAATGGATCGGACGAATTATTTCTGGCGCATTGTTAGGCATTCCATATATTGTAGTAGCATTTACGAAAAAGCATAAAGGTATTCATGACTATTTTGGGGAAACAGTTGTTCTCAAAAACAAATATGTTCAAATGAGAAAAGACTTCCAAAATGTGATTGGATAACTAAGTTATAATCAAAAGAATTTTAAAGTCTCTTTAATCATGATAAAATATATTTATCAAGAATAAGGAGGCTTTTTTTATGGCGCAAGTTACATTCAAGAATGAACCAATTACAATATTAGGTGAGGAAGTTAAAATAGGTTCAGTAGCACCTGATTTTACTGTATTAGCAAACGACCTATCTGAAAAGACATTAAAAGACTATGAAGGTAAAAAGAAACTTATTAGTGCCGTACCTTCTTTAGATACAGGCGTGTGTAGTCAACAAACACGTAAATTTAATGAAGAAGCTGCAAATGAACAAGATGGCGTTGTCTTAACAATTTCTAACGACTTACCATTTGCTCAAAAAAGATGGTGTGCAGCTGAAGGTTTAGATAATGTGATTACATTAAGTGACCACCGTGATTTATCATTTGGTGAGAACTATGGTGTTATCATGAAAGAACTTCGTTTATTAGCACGTTCAGTATTTGTATTGGATAAAGATAATAAAGTTGTTTATGCAGAAATAGTGAGTGAAGGTACAAACCATCCTGACTATGACAAAGCTTTAGAAGCATTCAAAAATTTAGACTAATTAACAACCATAAACTGCTGTCCATTTAGTGGACAGCTTTTTATACGAAAGAGGGCAATTATGACTGAAGAAAAGAATATGATGGAAGTATTATTTGAAAAACTTGATGCAAAAAGTAAAGACCTCCACGACGAGAATGGACAAAGCTATATAGAGAATCTTGGTTTGGCGATGGAAGACATTTATACAAACCAAAGAGATCTTTTAGAACAATCAACATTACAAGAACGAAGAAAAGCGTTCCAATTTGCTTATTTAAGTTTATTAAAAGAAGAAGTGATTCAACCCAATCATCAAATGACGCCAGATTCAATTGGGTTTATTTTAAGCTACCTTGTAAACTTATTTAATAAAAACAAAAAAGAATTAAACATTGTAGATATTGCAAGTGGTACAGGACATTTGAGTGCAACAATCAATGAACAAAATCAAGACAAGACATTGATGCACCACTTGATTGAAGTAGATCCTGTATTACAACGTGTAAGTATACATTTAGCTAACTTCTTAGAAATACCATTTGATGTATACCCACAAGATGCTATTATGCCACTACCTTTAGAAGAAGCGGATGTCATTGTTGGAGATTTACCAGTTGGGTATTATCCACTTGATGAACGCAGTAAAGAGATGAAATTGGGCTTTGATGAAGGGCATAGTTATAGTCATTATTTATTATTAGAACAAGCTGTTACAGCAACAAGACCAGGTGGTTATGTATTCTTAATCGTACCAACAAATATCTTTGAAGGTGAAGAAGTGAAACAGCTTCAAAAATATATTGCAACAGAAACAGAAATGCAAGCATTTTTAAACTTTCCTAATTCATTGTTCAAGACAGAACAATCACGTAAATCACTATTGATTTTACAGAAGAAAGACCCTGGAATTACTAAGAGCGTTGAAGTATTGCTAGCAAACATACCAGATTTCAAGGCACAATCTCAATTGCAAACGTTTTTATCTGAAGTAGATGAATGGATGAAAGAAAATCATTCTTTATAAACTGTATTAATGCTTGATTCATAACTGTATTAGTGTTTAAATAGTATAGAATAGTATTATCAGGAGGAAGTCTAAATGACAAAAATTATAGCAATTAATGCTGGTAGCTCATCTTTAAAATTCCAATTATTTGAGATGCCTGAAGAAAAAGTTATCACAAAAGGATTAATCGAACGTATCGGATTGAAAAATTCAATTTTCTCAATTACGGTTGACGGGGAAAAAATCACAAAAACATTAGATATTGAAAATCATGAAGTTGCAGTAAACATCATGATTGAAGCTTTAAAAGAGCACAATATCATCGAAGACATTAATGATATTCAAGGTACTGGTCATCGTGTTGTTCACGGCGGAGAATTATTCCCAGAATCAGCACTTGTTACTGATGATGTATTAGCTAAAATCGAATCATTAACTGATTTAGCACCTTTACACAATCCTGCAAACATCATGGGTATTAAAGCATTTAGAAAATTATTACCAAGTATTCCACACGTTGCAGTATTCGATACATCATTCCACCAAACAATGCCAGAAGAATCATATTTATACAGCTTACCTTACAACTTCTATAAAGATTTCGGTATTCGTAAATATGGTTTCCATGGTACAAGTCATAAATATGTATCTGAAAGAGCAGCAGAATTATTAGATCGTCCATTAGAACAATTAAGAATTATCTCTTGTCATATCGGTAATGGTGCTTCTATTGCTGCAATTGACGGTGGTAAATCAGTTGATACTTCAATGGGCTTCACACCATTAGCAGGTGTTACAATGGGTACACGTTCAGGTAACCTTGACCCAGCTTTAATTCCATATATCATGGAGAAAACTAGTAAAAATGCTGAAGAAGTATTAAATATCCTTAATAAAGAATCAGGTTTACTTGGTATCTCAGGTTCATCAAGTGACTTAAGAGATATCGAGCAAGACGCTAACGAAGGTAACGAACGTGCTAAATTAGCATTAGATGTATTCGCATCTAGAATCCATAAATATATGGGATCATATGCTACAAGAATGCACGGCTTAGATGCAATTGTATTTACAGCTGGTGTAGGGGAAAACTCTGACACAGTTCGTGCTAAAGTATTAGAAGGATTAGAATTCATGGGTGTTTATTGGGATCAACGCTTAAACACAGGTTTACGTGGAGAAGAAGCGTTCATCAACTACCCACATTCACCAGTAAAAGTTATTGTAATTCCAACTGACGAAGAAGTTATGATCGCACGTGATGTTGTGAAATTTGGTAACTTAGGATAATAAAGTATATTTTAAAGCGAGGCAGGCGTATCTTATATGTGAATAAGATGCCAGTCTCGTTTTTTTATGTTTAAAAAGTGATTCTACGGTTATATTTAAGTAATGCATGTTCTAAGGAGGATATATAAATGAGACCAGAAAGAGCATTAATGAAATTAGTTAGAATCGTTACACGTAGAGTCGTTAAAGAACAATCAAGAAAACAAAAACAAGAAAATAATCAAAACTTAAAAAATCAAAATAATAATCAAAACTAATATAAAAGCGTTCAGCCATAAGGTTGAATGTTTTTTTATTTGGAATGTTGTTAAGAGGAGGAAGTTAAGCTATTAGAAAGGTATTCTACGTATTATACTTAGACAAAAATATCAATTTATTCAAATTTCTGACAATTATTATATACAAAAATTGGAAGTAGTATTATAATTAATTTATGCATTTCCAAATTTTACTAAAATACAAAGAAAGGAGCGTATCATGCGAAAAAAAAGACAGAGAAATAAAACAGGTATACTAGTAGCGATTATTTATTGTTTTATAATGTATTTTATTTTAAATATTTATGGGGAATCTATCGATGATATAAATAAAAGTATTCGATACATAATTATGCCCTTTGGAGTAGTAATAATTATTGTGATTTTTGATTTTTTAATTAAAAAAGATTTTTTCGATAAGAAAAAAGATAAAGCGTCCAGCCATTAAGACTGAACGCTTTTCTTATGTCTATTTATTTACCTTCGTGGTGTTCTTCGAATAATTCTTTTGTTGCTACAACTGGTTCGAAATCTTCAGGCATTGTTTCTGTTCTTACTACTAGAACGTCACATGGTGAGTTTCTTACAATTGATTCTGATACAGAACCAACGATAAATCGTTCTACTGCATTTAATCCTGAAGTACCACACATGATTAAATCTACGTCAAATTCTACTGCTAATTTTTTAGGAATAACTGTTTTTGGAGATCCGAATTCAAGTTTAGTCGCTACGTTATGAACACCATTATTCTCAGCGAATTCTTTATATCCAGATAATAAACTTTCAGCAAAACTTGTTGCTTTATTTACTATTTGAGTATCATAGGCTTCAACACTTGCATATGATCTAGAATCTACAACGTTAACAATTGTTAATTTAGCGTCATTACGTTTAGCAACGGCTACAGCTTTATTATAAGCCCATTCTGATTCAGTTGATCCGTCTACTGCAATTAAAATATTTTTGTAACTTAACATAGAAACCGCCTCCTAGTTCTTTTGTTTAATTATATCATAATTTTCTGAAAAAATAACATTATAAACTTTTAAATAATAGGGAATTTACACGATTTTTATATAATGTATGTTAAAATTGGTTGTAGTAAGAAAATTTAAAAAATTTAGAAAATAAGGATAATATAAAAATTGAATAATAATGATTGCGCTTTCAAATTTGTGGCGTTATGATAAAAACAAGGAGGAATGAAAAATGATTATTGGAGTACCAAGAGAGATAAAAAATAACGAAAATAGGGTGGCATTAACACCTAGTGGCGTGGCAAGTTTAGTTGCACAAAATCATGTTGTTAAAGTAGAAACTGAGGCAGGGTTAGGTTCACAATTTACTAACGAAGATTATCAACAAGCTGGAGCAGAAATTGTAAGTCAAGAAGAAGCATGGAATGTTGAAATGGTTATGAAAGTTAAAGAACCATTACAAGAAGAATACCAATTCTTCAAGAAAGACTTAATCCTATTTACATACTTACATTTAGCTGCTGAAGAATCTTTAACAAATGCATTACTAGAAAATGAAGTAACTGCAATTGCTTATGAAACTGTTCAGTTAAGCGATCGTTCATTACCATTACTAGCGCCAATGAGTGAAGTAGCAGGAAGAATGTCAACTCAAATTGGTGCGCAATTCCTACAAAAAACACACGGAGGCATTGGAATATTATTATCTGGTGTGCCAGGTGTTAAAAGAGGGAGAGTAACAATAATCGGTGGAGGCCAAGCAGGAACAAATGCTGCTAAAATGGCAGTTGGTCTTGGAGCAGACGTTACGATTATTGACTTAAATCCTACACGTTTACAACAATTAGATGATCTATTTGGTGCAAGCGTGCAAACGATGATGTCATCACCATTAAATATTGAAGAAGCAGTTGTTGAAAGTGATTTAGTAATTGGATCAGTACTTATCCCAGGCGCTAAAGCACCGAAACTTGTAACTGAAGAAATGGTTAAGAAAATGAAACCAGGTTCAGTATTAGTAGACATCGCGATTGACCAAGGTGGTTCATTCGAAACATCAGATAGAATTACGACACACGATGATCCAACATATGTTAAACATGGTGTCGTACACTATGCAGTTGCTAATATGCCAGGAGCAGTTCCAAGAACATCTACAATTGCATTAAATAATGCAACAACTCCATATGCAATTCAATTAGCAAACAAAGGCTACGTTAAAGCATGTCAAGATAACGAAGCACTTGCTAAAGGATTAAACACAATACATGGTAAATTAACATATAAAGAAGTTGCAAAAGCTTTTGATAAAGAATACACTCCTTATCAAGAAGTTTTGAGATAAACTCCACCAAAAAACCTGAGACGAATTTTGTCTCAGGTTTTTCTTATTATACGATTTTTGTACCGTGTACTTCATCAAATGGTATGTCTTCTATGAGTTGAGATAAGTTATCTTTATTGAGTCCGCCACCAGGCATGATTGTGATATTGCCTTTTGAGTGAATCAATAATTTACCTAAATGGTTAATGTTATCAAATATCACACTATCACTAGGTCCGCCATGTGTTAGTAGGCGACTGAATTGGTGTTTAATTAACCAGTCTAATGATTTTAATTGATGATATGGATTAATAGAATCAAACGCCATATGACAAACGGCGGGTATGATACCACATGTTTCTTTTAATGCTTTCATCTTCCATTCGTCAAGATGTCCGTGTTCATCTAAGCATCCAAATACAAATGCATCAACTTTCAAATCTTTCAGATGTAATATATCTTGTCTCATGATTTCGTATTCGAAATAATTATAGTTAAAATCTCCACCGCGAGGTCTAATCATGACCGCAACTTCGACATTATGTTGATGACATAGTTCTACTGCAATCTTTACCATTCCGTAACTTGGTGTTGTACCACCAACTGAAAGGTTATCGCAAAGTTCTATTCGATTTGCACCGTTTTTAATCGCATGTTCAATTTGCGAAATTGTTTCTACACAAGCTTCTTTAATCATTTTTGGTAGCCTGTTAGTATGCGATGTCCATCTTCAGTTACAACGATATCGTCTTCAATTCTAACACCAGCAACACCAGGAACGTATATTCCAGGTTCAACTGTTAATACCATGCCTGGTTTGAATTCATCCGTGTTTGCACTTGAAATGTCTGGGAATTCATGGACACTTAATCCAAGTCCGTGACCAAGTCTATGTGGGAAGTATTCACCATAACCAGCATTGCTAATAATATCTCTAGCTACTTTATCGCAGTCAGCAATTTTAGTACCTGGTTTAATCATTTCAATCGCTTGTTTGTTAGCATCAAGTACGACATTGTAAATTTCTTGTGCTTTATCAGAAGGTGTACCGAATGGAACAGTTCTAGTGATATCTGAACAATAACCTTTATAAATGACACCTAGGTCAAATAGTACATATTCGTTTTCTTTTAAAGTTCTTTCTCCTGGTGTACCATGAGGAGCTGCTGCATGATCGCCGAATAATACCATAGTATCAAAGCTCATCTTAGAAATACCATGTTGTTTTATAGTTGTTTCAATATGATTTAATACTTCAATTTCAGAAACGCCAACTTCTAATTTATCAACGCCAGCTTGAATTGCTAAATCTGCATATTTAGCCGCTTCTTGTAACAACTCAATCTCGTCATTTGTTTTTACATTTCTAATATCTTTTAATACTTGATCAATATCAACAATTGTTTCAACATTAAATGCTTTTTCAATTTCACGAAGTCTTTTAACTGATAAATGCTCTGATTCAATCGCGAAAGTTTTATAAGATTGTTGTTCAATTAAATCGAATGGTGATTCTGTATCTAAGTATCCAACGATGTTTCCAGTGAAACCTGCATTTTTAGCTTCTTCAACTTCCATTTTTGGACAAAATAGTGTTTCTTCACCATCTTTAGTGACTAATAAACTAAATAGACGTTCATGTGGTTCAGATAAATAACCTGTTAAATAAAAGATGTTTAAAGGCGTTGTAATCCATGCTGCGTCCGCACCTTTATCTTTTAAAAATGTTGCAATTTCATTATGTTCCATTATTCTTCCTCCCAAATCTCTTTCTTACATCATTATTTTAGACTTCTTGATTCATAATTTCAAATTTAGGGTATATAATATACGGAAAAGACAATGTGAGGAGGGAGATTCATGAAAGTATCATTTCATGGACAATCAGTAATCTATTTTGAAAGTAAAGGACATAAAGTGATTGTGGATCCATTTATAACAGGGAATCCATTATCAGATTTGACGGCAGATGAAGTAGAAGCAGATTATATTATATTAACTCATGGTCATGGCGATCATTTAGGTGATACTGTTAGCATTGCAAAAAGAACTGGTGCAACTGTTATAGCGTTGCCTGAAGCGATTGATTATTTATCTAATAAACACGGATTAGAAAACTTACATCCAATGAATATTGGTGGGAATATTGAATTTAATTTTGGAAAAGTAAAGTATGTGCAAGCCTTTCATAGTAATAGCTTTACAGAAGAAAATGGAGAAATCATCTATTTAGGTATGCCAGCTGGAATTGTATTAGAAACTGAAGCGGGTACAATTTATCATACAGGTGACACTGGTTTATTCAGTGATATGAAATTAATTGCAGATAGACACCCAGTTGATTTGTGCTTTATTCCGATAGGCGATAACTTTACAATGGGTATTGATGATGCAAGTTATGCAGTTAATGAATTTATCAAGCCGAAAAAAGTAGTACCTATTCATTACGATACATTTGACTTTATTAAACAAGACCCTAAAGATTTTGAAAAAGCTGTAACGGAATCAGAAGTTCACATTTTAAAACCTGGTGAATCGGTAGAATTATAAATGAATATGGTAGTAAGTTTAGAAAGCTGAGATGATTTTATCGTCTCAGCTTTTAAGTTTAAGAAGTAAATCTGTATAAAATACTTAATTTAATAAGCGTTGTTTCAATCTTTTATTTAATTTTTAAGATATCATTTAAGACATTAAAAATGTATAATAGAAAGTAATTCATAAAATTTGATAGAGGGTATAAACATGACGAAACATGAGCAAATTATTAAGTATATTGAATCGTTATCTGTTGGACATAAAATCTCTGTCAGACAGATAGCGAAAGATTTAAATGTCTCTGAAGGTACAGCTTATCGTGCAATTAAAGAAGCGGATAATCAAGGGCTTGTAGCATCTATTGATAGAGTAGGGACAGTTAGAATTGAGAGAAAATCTAGAGAACAAATTGAAAATTTAACATTTAATGAAATTGTTAAAATTGTGGATGGTCAAGTATTGGGCGGTAAACAAGGCTTATATAAAACTTTATCAAAATTTGCAATAGGCGCAATGGAATTAAATGATGTCGTTAAATATTTAACTAAAAATACATTGCTGATTGTTGGTAATAGATCAGATGTACAAATGGAAGCTTTAAAAAGAGGTTCTGCCGTGTTAATTACGGGTGGTTTTGAAGCGAATGAAGATATTATAAACTACGCTGACGAACACGAACTTCCGATTATTTTATCAAATTATGATACATTTTTAGTTGCCAATATTATTAATAGAGCTATATATGATCAAATGATTAAAAAAGAAATTTTAATGGTTGAAGATATTATGATTCCTATTGAATCAACTTCTTATTTAGATGATAAACAAAAAGTGCGAGATTGGAATGAATTATCTCAACAAACATCTCATACGAGATTTCCAGTTGTTGATAGCGAAATGAAAGTTGTAGGTATTTTAACGAGTAAAGATATTGTTAACGAAGAACAAGATAAAAGTATCAGAACATTGATGACGAAATCACCTATCATTGCGCATTTAAATACGACAATCGCAACTTGTGCCCATCTTATGATTTGGGAAGGGATTGAATTATTGCCTGTTGTATCAACCTCTAAAGTATTAATCGGAATTATTTCTCGTGAAGATGTATTAAAGACGATGCAATTAATGAGTAGACAACCACAAATAGGTGAAACGATTCATGACCAAATTGCAAAGCAAATCACAATGGACAATGGTAATGTTGTGGTGAATATATCTCCACAATTAACGAATCAATTCGGTATGTTAACGAAATCCGTCTATATTGCAGTTATTGAAGAAGCGTTACGTTATGAAATAAGAAAAATGAAAAAATCAGAAATCATGATTGAACATATAGATATTTATTATTTAAAAACTGTTCAAATTGATGACGATGTAGAAGTGAAAATTACAACATTAGATATCGGTAGAATATTTGCTAAATTCGAAGTTACGATGGTGAGCGGTAGTGCGACTGTTGCGAAAGCATTATTGATGTGTCAAATTCTCGAAAAATAAAAAAGCGTTATGTGATACAACGCTTTTTAAAATATTATTGATGTTTTTTTTGTTCGAATTCTTCCCAAGCTTTGTTCTCGATAGGTAAGTTACCTTTAAAGTATTTACTTGCTCTATAGCCATAAGATACGTTTAAAATACCAAAGAATAATAATACTAAAACAATAATATAAGTGACTAATGTTGGGAATAACAATACTTGGTCTGCTGCAAATGCGATCATAAATATACCAAAGTAAAATCTTGAACGTGCTTTATGATAAGCTTTTCTAACGTCACGTTTCGTTCTAAATGAACGTGCTAAATTTAAGATAGCAAATATTAAAGCAATAATCATAACAGTTACTGCTAAAGCAACTAGTGTAGACATAATTTCAGATGACATGTTTGATTCCTCCTACCAAGTCGAATTATATCAATTAATAAAATATAAGTAAATATAAAGAAAGAAGGATAACAATGGAAGAAATATTAAATAAAATAAAGCAATATGAAACAATTATCATACATAGGCATGTTAGACCAGACCCTGATGCATACGGCTCTCAATTAGGCTTGAAATATATATTACAAGAGGCTTTTCCTGAAAAGCATATATATGCAGTCGGTCAACCTGAACCGACGCTAACATTTATTGGGGATTTGGATGAAATTGCAGATGACACATATAATGGCGCACTTGTGATTGTTTGTGATACAGCAAACGCACCACGTATTGATGATAGTCGCTATAATACTGGTGACGAATTAATTAAGATTGACCATCACCCTCCAGTTGACTCATATGGTGATATTAATTTTGTAAATACAGAAGCATCATCTACAAGTGAAATTATCTTTGATTTAAATAAATCATGGAATTTAAATGGTTCAAATGTAAGTGAGAAAGCAAGTAGAGTCTTATATTTAGGCATCGTTGGTGACACAGGTAGATTCTTATTTGATAATACGTCTACACATACAATGGAAGTTGCAGCAGAGTTAATGACGAAAGAATTTGAACGTACTAAATTACTTAACCAATTGAGTGAAAGAGACCCAGCTTTACTTCACTTCCAAGGATATATTCTTCAGAATTTCAAATATGATGGTGAGGGATTCTGTTCAATTAAAATTACGAAAGATATACTTGAACAATTCAACTTGCAACCTAATGAAGCTTCATTATTCGTGAATACTGTTTCAGATATTAAAGGATTAAAAGCATGGGTATTTGCTGTCGATGAAGGTAAAGAAATAAGATGTAGAATTCGTTCAAAAGGCATAAAAATTAATCATATCGCAGCTAAATATAACGGTGGAGGACATCCAAATGCTTCAGGTGCATCTGTATATAGTTGGGAAGAGTTTGATGCATTAGCAGCAGATATTAAATCTGAAATATAGGAGGTGAGCGCATGGTAAGTCATTTAAATATTCATTCATCATATGATTTGCTTAATTCAAGTATTAGAATCCCAGATGTTGTTCAAAAAGCTAAAAATGAAAATTATCAAGCGCTTGCTCTTACAGATTTAAATGTTCTGCACGGTGCTTTACAATTTTATGATGCATGTATAAAACAAAATATAAAACCTATCTTCGGATTAACTATTTATTTAGATGACCAACTCAATCAAGTTGAATGTGTGGTCTTAGCTAAAAATAAAACGGGCTATCATAATTTAATTAAGTTATCGTCTGCTATATCCATTAAAGAACGATTTTCAGCACCAATTGAATGGGTAAATGCATATTCAGAAGGTCTTATAATTATTGGTAAACAAATCAATGAAGCCAACTATTATTTATTCCAAGCTATAACAATTGATGACAATGATAAATATATTTCTCATGATTCTACGATTGATATGGATCATAAAAAAGTCTTTATGAAGTCTGCACTTTATTTGAATGAAAATGATGGTGATAGTTTAATTGCACTTCACGCAATTAAAAATAATGAAAAATTAACGATGAGTGATTTTCAACAAAACTTAAATCATCATTTTTTAACTAAACAAGATATATCGCAAATTAATATAGATGAAGCGTACATACAAAATACAGATGAAATAGCTCAAAAATGTCAGGTCGAAATTGAGTATCATCAAGATTTATTACCAAAATATAAAACGCCTGATAATCAATCAAGTGATGAATATCTTTGGGAATTATTAATGATGAATAAAGCAAAGTATCCACAATTTAATGAAGTATATGAAAAAAGACTTCAATACGAATACGATATTATTGTAAAAATGGGATATTCAGATTATTTCCTAATCGTTAGTGACTTAATCAATTATGCGAAAGATCAAAATGTATTAGTTGGACCTGGACGTGGTTCATCTGGTGGATCTCTAGTTAGTTTTATTTTAAATATTACAACTATTGATCCGATTGAATTTGATTTGTTATTTGAAAGATTTTTAAACCCAGAACGTGTGACGATGCCAGATATTGATATCGACTTTCAAGATACTAAGCGTGATAAAGTGATTCAATATGTTCAAGAAAAATACGGTGATAATCGTGTTGCTGGGATTGTAACATACGGTCATCTTCAAGCGAGAGCAGTAGCAAGAGATGTAGGTAGAATATTGCAGTTTGATGATGCTACACTCAATTACATTTCAAAATTAATTCCTCATAAATTAGGTATTACGTTAAACGAAGCATTTGAAGATGATGCGTTTAAACAATTTGTTAACCAGAATCATTTGCATGAAAAATGGTTTCAACTAAGTAAACAATTAGAAGGTTTACCGAGACATACATCGACCCATGCAGCAGGTATCATTATTAATGAACAGTCTTTACACCAATTTGTACCTACGATGATGGGTGATACAGGTGTCTTAACGCAATGGACGATGACAGAAACTGAAAAGATCGGTCTATTGAAAATCGACTTTCTTGGTTTGAGAAATTTATCGATTATTCAACAAGTGGTCAATCAAGTGAAATATCAAGAAAATCAAATTGTAGATATTGAAAAAATTCCTTTTGATGATCCTAAAGTCTTTCAACTATTGTCTAAAGGTGAAACAACAGGTATTTTCCAACTCGAATCTCAAGGTGTTAGAAGTGTATTAAAAAGGTTAAAGCCTGACCATTTTCTCGATATTGTAGCAGTTACATCTCTATATAGACCTGGACCAATGGAAGAAATACCAACATATATTAAAAGACGTAGACAAAATGCAGAGATAGAATATTTACATCCAGATTTAAAAGATATATTGAAATCAACATATGGCGTTATTATTTATCAAGAACAGATTATGCAAATTGCGAGTAAGTTCGCAGGATTCTCATATGGTGAAGCGGATATTTTGAGACGTGCGATGAGTAAGAAGAATAGAGCAGTGTTAGAAAATGAAAGAAAACATTTCGTGAATGGTAGCTTGGAAAGAGGTTACGAGGAATCAACAGCTGTAAAAATATTTGATTTAATACTGAAGTTTGCAGACTATGGTTATCCAAAAGCACATGCAGTTGCATATAGTAAAATTGCGTATATCATGACTTATTTGAAAGTACATTATCCGACATATTTTTATGCTGCGATTCTTTCTAATGTAGTTGGTAATGAAGTTAAGACAGAACAAATGGTAACGGAACTTAAAAGAATTGGTGTGAAAATATATCCACCGTCCATTAATCATAGTGAATGGTTCTATAAAGCAACTAAAAAAGGTATATATACATCACTTGGTGCAATTAAAAGCGTTGGTTATCAAAGTGTAAAAGTGATTGTTGATGAAAGAAAAACAAACGGAACCTATAAAGATATGTTTGATCTTGTACATCGATTACCAAGTAAGGCTAAAAGTAAGAAATTGATTCAAGCACTTATATATGCAGGTGCTTTAGATGATTTTGGTCAGACTAGAGCGACGTTGTTACAGTCTATTGACGATGTTTATGAAAGTAGCGAGTCTGTCGGAGATTCTAATAATTTATTGAAAGAATTAGGTTTGAATGTAAAAAAAGAATTTAAAGAAGTTGAAGAAATGCCTAATCTTATGAAAAGTGAGTATGAAAAAGAATACTTAGGGTTCTATGCAACTGAACATCCAATCATTTCATTATTCAATCAACATCAATATTTATCGATTTATCCATTAAGAATAGACCATAATAAAGTACCGATGCTCGTAATGATTGCATCACTAAGGAAAATTAGAACTAAAAAAGGTCAAAATATGGCGTTCGTCAATTTAATAGATGGATTAAATGAAGTTGAGGGGGTTATATTCCCTGATGCATATAAACAAATTGAAACAACTGATATTACAAATGTCCCAGTAATTATCAATGGCAAATTCGAAAAAAGAAATGGTAAGACACAAATGATTATTAATCAAATAGATACATTAGAAGCATTTAAACAACATAAATTTAATACGACAAAAGAAGTCGTCGTAAGAAATGTAGAAGATATAGCAGAGTGGATAACAAATGACCACAATCGTCATATTAAAGTAACGTATTTTAATGATAAAGATTATAGTTCAAAAATGCTTGGTTATTTAAACTTAAATCATGGTAACTTTGAAGAATTTATTCATAAAATAGGTTATGAAAATGTACGTCTTTTATAGGCTTTATTAATTAAATAATTTATGCTATAGTATTCTTCATGGTGGTCTGACCACTATGAAGAATTTTTTAATTTAATTATAGAAATTTAATGTATAATAAAGGGATAGATACATACAATGAAGGGATGATTATTTTGTCATTAAGAGATGATGCACTATATATGCATAAAGAAAAACAAGGTAAATTAGGCGTTTATGCCAAAGTTAAAGTCACTAATAAAGAGGAATTAAGTCTTGCTTATTCTCCAGGTGTTGCAGAACCATGTAAAGATATACATGAAGACGTAAGAAAAGTATATGACTATACAATGAAATCAAATGCAGTAGCTGTAATTACAGATGGAACAGCTGTATTAGGTTTAGGTGATATTGGTCCTGAAGCAAGTATACCTGTAATGGAAGGGAAAGCAGTTTTATTCAAAAGCTTTGCTGGTGTAGATGGTGTACCAATTGCACTTAATACGACAGACGTTGATGAAATTGTGAATACTGTTAAATTATTAGAACCTAACTACGGTGGCGTTAACTTAGAAGATATTTCGGCACCTCGATGCTTTGAAATTGAAGAACGTCTAAAAAAAGAAACTAAAATACCTGTCTTTCATGATGATCAGCATGGTACGGCGATCGTAACTGTTGCTGGTTTGATTAATGCATTGAAAATTACTGACAGAAAATTATCCGATATAAAAGTTGTTTTAAACGGTGCAGGTGCAGCTGGTATTGCAATTATTAAATTATTATACAGTTATGGTGTAAGAAATATGATTATGTGTGATTCTAGAGGTGCGATTTACGAAGACCGTCCTTATGGTATGAATCCTACTAAAGACTTTGTTGCGAAATGGACAAACAAAGACAAAACAGAAGGTCAATTATCAGATGTTATTAAAGATGCGGATGTATTTGTAGGTGTATCTGTTGAAGGCGCATTAACTAAAGAATTAGTTGAAACTATGGCTGAAGATCCAATTATCTTTGCTATGGCTAACCCAGTTCCTGAAATTATGCCAGATATAGCAAAAGAAGCGGGTGCTAAAGTTATTGGTACAGGACGTTCTGATTTCCCTAACCAAATTAATAATGTATTAGCATTTCCTGGTATTTTTAGAGGTGCATTAGATATTCGTGCAACTCATATAAATGAAGAAATGAAACAAGCTGCAGTAGAAGCAATTGCTAACCTTGTTTCAGAGGAAGAATTAAACGCTGATTATGTCATTCCTGGGCCATTCGATCCAAGAGTTGCACCATATGTTGCGAAAGCAGTAGCAAAAGCTGGTATGGAATCAGGCGTGGCACGTATTGAAGTTGATATTGATGAAATAGAACGTAGAACATATGAATTAGCAGACTTGTCATAATTTTGGAAGGAGACTCACGTTGGATAAAGAAAAGCAAAAAGGATTAATCAAGATTGTCGAACAAATTCAGTCAATTATTGTTGAAAAAAATATTCAAGTGGGTGAAAAACTGCCTTCCGAAAGATTTTTAAGTGAAACCTTAAATGTTGGACGTTCAAGTATCAGAGAAGCCCTAAGAGCATTAGAACTTTTAGGGGTGATACATACTAGAAGAGGTGAAGGTACATTCTTAAGTGATATGTACCAACACCAGCTTTTTGATTTAATCGGAAGGTTCTTAATTCATAATGAATCACAGCTAGATGAAATTAATGAATTAAAATGGATGATTGAAAATTTCTGTGAAGAACACAATAACATTGAAACAAATTCAAAAGAAGAACTTGTTTCAAATAATAATAATCAAATTATGTATATGATTTGGAAGCTACTCTCTCAATATAGTGATAGATTTGAAAGAGACAATTGTAAATAAAATCAGGGGGATAGTGACATGTTTAAAGACTTGTTCAATCGAAGCCAGAAAAAGAAAAAATATGTAACTGTTCAAAACAGTAAAGATAATGACGTGCCTGAAGGTATCATGACTAAATGCCCTAAATGTAAAAAAATCATGTATACAAAAGAGCTCGTTCAAAACTTAAATGTCTGTTTTAACTGTGATCATCATATTGCATTAACTGCTCACGATAGAATTAGAGCTGTGAGTGATGAAGATGCATTTAAAGAGTTTGATGTTGGTATGACTGCTTCAAACCCATTAGAATTTCCTGGATATGAAGAAAAATTAGAAAAAGATAGAAAAAGCACTGGTTTAAATGATGCAGTCGTTACTGGTGTAACGTCAATTGACGGTATTCCTTATGGTATTTGTGTTATGGATTCAAGATTTAGAATGGGTAGTATGGGTGCAGTAGTAGGAGAGAAAATTTGTAGAATTGTCGATTATTGTGCAGATCACAATTTACCATTTGTATTGTTCACAGCAAGTGGTGGTGCAAGAATGCAAGAAGGCATCATCTCACTTATGCAAATGGCAAAGACAAGTGTATCCATTAAACGTCATAGTGATAAAGGCTTACTATTCATTTCATATATGACACACCCTACAACTGGAGGCGTTTCAGCAAGCTTTGCTTCAGTAGGTGATTTGAACTTTGCAGAACCGAAAGCTTTAATTGGATTTGCTGGTAGAAGAATCATTGAACAAACGATTAGTGAAAAACTACCTGACGATTTCCAAACTGCAGAATTTTTACTAGAACATGGCCAATTAGATAAAGTTGTACATCGAAAAGATATGTATAAAACTTTAAGTACTGTGCTTAAGATGCATCATAACGAGGTGAAAGACAATGCTTGAATTTGAAAAACCTTTAGAAGAAATTAAAGAAAAAATAGCATCTCTACAATCTTATCAAGAAAAACATGGTGTAGACTTAACAGATGAAATAGAAATATTGGAAGCCACTTTAACAAAAGAAACTGAACACATTTATAATAATTTAAAGCCTTGGGATAGAGTACAAGTTGCGAGATTACAAGAAAGACCTACAACTTTAGATTATATCCCTTACATATTTGATGATTTTATCGAACTTCACGGTGATCGTACTTTCCGTGATGATCCAGCTTTAATAGGTGGATTGGCTTACTTTAATGGCTTACCTGTGACTGTTATAGGTCATCAAAGAGGTAAAGACACTAAAGATAATATTTATAGAAACTTTGGTATGGCACATCCTGAGGGATATCGTAAAGCATTGCGTTTAATGAAGCAGGCTGAAAAGTTTAATAGACCAATCATTACATTCATTGATACGAAAGGCGCATACCCAGGTAAAGCTGCAGAAGAACGTGGACAAAGTGAATCTATTGCTAAAAACTTAGTCGAAATGGCATCTTTAACAGTACCTGTTATTTCTATAGTTATTGGTGAAGGCGGAAGTGGTGGCGCACTTGGATTAGGCGTAACCAATCGTCTACTTATGTTAGAGAATAGTACTTATTCAGTTATTTCTCCAGAAGGTGCAGCAGCATTGTTATGGAAAGATTCTGGGCTTGCTCAAATGGCAGCTGAAACAATGAAAATTACAGCACCTGACTTATTTGATTTAGATGTTGTAGATGAAGTTGTTAAAGAACCATTTGGTGGCGCTCATAAACATCTAGAATCACAAGCATCACTTATAAAGACATCAATTGAAAAACATCTTTCAGACTTAAGAACATTAAATGCAGAAAGTTTAGTTGAAGATCGTTTTAATAAGTATCGTAATATAGGAAGTTATATCGATTAGTATATTTAAAATGACAAGTAATCATTTATACTGATATAATTTCTTTTCATAAATTTATGTATATGTGCATAATTGAATTAAAATTAAGCGATTCCAACTTTTGAAAAATTACAAAAGTTGGAATCTTTTTTTAAGAAGACGTTTACATATTTAAATAACAGTAGTTTTAATGGAATCAAGCCAATATTTGTGTTATTTTTAAATTAACAATCATATAACAAGAGAGGTCTGTATATTTATGAAAAAAATTGCGGTTTTAACGAGCGGTGGAGATTCACCAGGGATGAACGCAGCAATTCGTGCAGTTGTTCGTAAAGCTATTTATCATGATATTGAAGTTTATGGTGTATACCAAGGTTACTTAGGCTTAATAAATGATAATATCAAAAAACTTGAATTAGGTTCAGTTGGTGACATGATTCAAAGAGGTGGTACATTCCTTTATTCTGCTAGATGTCCAGAATTTAAAGAAAAAGAAGTGCGTGCGAAAGCAATTGAAAACCTTGAAAAAAGAGGTATAGAAGGATTAGTTGTTATCGGTGGAGATGGAAGTTATAGAGGTGCACAAAGATTAAGCGAAGAAGCTAAAAATCTTAAAACTATCGGTGTACCCGGTACTATCGATAACGATATTAATGGTACAGACTTTACAATTGGTTTTGATACAGCACTTAACACAATCATTGATGCTGTCGATAAAATAAGAGATACAGCATCAAGTCATGAACGTACTTTTATTATTGAAGTAATGGGAAGAGACGCTGGTGATTTAGCGCTATGGTCAGGATTAGCAGCTGGAGCGGAAACAATTTTAATTCCAGAAGTTAAATCAGACATTGAAGAAATCGCTGAAAAAATTCAACATGGTATGGATAGAGGGAAAAAACATTCTATCATTATTTGTGCTGAAGGTGTCATGACTGGTCATCAATGTGGTGAAGAATTGAAGAAATTTATTAACATTGATACACGCGTTTCATGTTTAGGCCACATTCAAAGAGGTGGTACACCTACTGGAATGGATAGAGTACTTGCTTCTCGTTTAGGCGGTTATGCAGTTGAATTACTTATGCAAGGTGATAGTGCTAAAGCAGTTGGAATCCAACAAAATGAATTAACATGTACGCATTTTGATGAAATATTCCAAGCAGAACATAACATCGACAAGAAAATGTATAATTTAGCACATCAATTATCTATATAAAAAAAGAAAAACTACGGAGGTCATTTTAATATGAGAAAGACAAAAATTGTATGTACGATAGGTCCAGCATCAGAATCAGAAGAAATGTTAGAAAAATTAATGCTTGCAGGCATGAACGTTGCTAGATTGAACTTCTCTCACGGAAGTCATGAAGAACACAAAGGTCGTATAGATACAATTAGAAAAGTAAGTTCTAAATTAAATAAAAATATTGGTATCTTATTAGATACAAAAGGTCCTGAAATTAGAACTCATAACATGAAAGATGGTTTAATTGAACTTACTAAAGGTAGTGAAGTAACAGTTAAAACAACTGAAGTAGAAGGTACTAAAGAAGCGTTCTCAGTTACTTACGAAAAATTAGCAGAAGATGTAGAAGTTGGATCAACAATTCTACTTGATGATGGTTTAATTGAACTTACAGTTAAATCAATTGATATCGCTAAAGGTGAAGTTCACTGTGCAGTAGAAAATACTGGCGAATTAAAAAATAAAAAAGGTGTTAACTTACCTGGTGTTAAAGTAAACCTTCCTGGTATTACTGATAAAGACGCTAGTGATATCCGCTTCGGTATCGAACAAGGTGTAGACTTTATCGCAGCCAGTTTCGTAAGACGTCCATCAGATGTATTAGATATTCGTGCAATTTTAGAAGAAAAAGAAAATAATTTTATTAAAATTATTCCTAAAATTGAAAATGAAGAAGGTATTGAAAATATCGATGAAATTCTTCAAGTTTCAGATGGTTTAATGGTTGCTCGTGGTGATATGGGTGTTGAAATTTTACCAGAAGCAGTTCCAATGGTACAAAAACAATTAATCCAAAAATGTAATAAATTAGGTAAACCAGTTATTACAGCAACACAAATGTTAGATTCAATGCAAAGAAACCCACGTTGTACAAGAGCAGAAGCCAGTGACGTAGCGAACGCTATTTACGATGGTACAGATGCAGTCATGTTATCTGGTGAAACTGCAGCGGGATTATATCCTGAAGAAGCAGTACGTACAATGCAAAATATTGCAGTAGCTGCTGAAGAAGCTCAAGATTACAAAAAATTATTATCTGATCGTTCAAAAATGATCGATACGAATTTAGTTAATGCAATCGGTGTATCAGTTGCACATACAGCTTTAAACTTAAACGTTGTATCAATCGTAGCAGCAACTGAAAGTGGAGCTACAGCGCAAACAATTTCTAAATATAGACCACATTCACACATTATTGCAGTTACACCTAATGAAACAACTGCTCGTCATATGACATTAGTATGGGGCGTATTACCAGTTGTGAAAAAAGGTAAACAAACAACTGATGAATTATTAAATAATGCTGTATCAACAGCTGTTAACACAGGTTTAGTTGATAATGGTGATTTAATCATTATTACTGCAGGTGTACCAACAGGTGAAACAGGTACAACTAACTTAATGAAGATTCATTTAGTAGGTGACGAATTGGCTAAAGGTCAAGGAATCGGTCATCATTCAACAGTAGGTAAAGCTGTAGTAGCAAATACTGCTGACGACTTAAAAGGAAAAGATTTAAGTGAGTCAATTGTAATTACACAATCAACAGATGCTGATATGGTTCCATATTTAGAAAATGCTAAAGGAATTGTAACAGAAGAAGGCGGATTAACTTCACACGCTGCAGTTGTAGGCCTTAACTTAGGCGTAGCAACTATCGTAGGTGTAGAAGGCGCTCGCGAAAAAATAGCAGATGGTACATTAATTACATTAGATCCAAAACAACACAAAGTGTTCGAAGGATATGCTAACGTATTATAATATATGTGAGATAGAGATTGGGATATGATATCCTAGTCTCTTTTTTGATTTTATGAATGTATATGCCGTTATTAGCAGTCCTGGTCAAAAGTGCAAATACTGGTTCCTATATATGACTACTAAATAAGGCTACAAAAAAACATCTCATTTTCTGATTTGCTCAAGAAAATGAGATGTTTTTAATTTACTTTATTTAAATACTTTACGTTTTTGATTAAAGTACATGAATGTCAAAATGATAAACCAAATTGGTGTAATTAATATAGCGATTAATGTCACTTTATTAGTCATCAATAACACGAATACGAAAATAAAGAATATTAATGTAATCCATGCTACTGGAACACCACCAGGTAATTTGAAATCAGAAGCTTTGTTTAATTCTGGTGATATTTTACGATATCTAATATAAGCAATAATAATTAATGACCATACTACTAAGAAAAGAACAGTTGAAACTGATGTTACATATTTAAATACTTCACCAGCGTCTTTAATTACGTAATTTAAAAGTACTGAGATCATTAATAAGAAACAACTAAATAGTGTTGCTTTATAAGGGACACCAGTTTTATTTGTTTGACCAAAACTTTTATTTGCTTGTCCATTTTGTGATAATCCATAAAGCATTCTACTATTTGAGAAAATACCACTATTACAAGATGAAGCTGCAGCTGTTAAAACAACAAAGTTGATAATTGCTGCTGCGATTGGAATACCAATCAGTCCAAATAATTTTACGAATGGACTTTCGGCAGGGTCGATTTTGTCCCAAGGTGTAATTGACATGATGATAATAAGTGAACCTACATAGAAAAGCATAATTCTAACTGGAACACTATTTATCGCTCTTGGTATCGTCTTATGTGGATCTTTCGTTTCACCAGCTGTAACACCGATTAATTCAATACCTACAAATGAGAATGCTGCCATTTGGAATGATAAGAAGAAACCATTCATACCATTTGGGAAAATACCATTATGATCCCAAATATGTGTTAGTGAAGCTGTACCGTATGGTGTTTCATATGCCATTACGATCATGATAATACCGACAACGATTAATGCTACGATCGTTGTTATTTTAATAATAGAGAACCAGAACTCTAATTCACCAAATAGTTTAGCAGTCATTAAATTCATTGTCATTAATATGAGTATTGTAAATAATGCTGTAATCCATGTTGGTATGTCAGGAAACCAAAAACTTATGTATTTTGCTACTGCAGTTACTTCAGCCATACCAGTGACAATCCAACAGAACCAGTAAGTCCATCCTGTTATATATCCCGCGAATGGGCCGATATATGTATGTGTGACATCTGCAAAAGAATGAAAATCAGTGTTTGAGAGTAATATTTCCCCTAAAGCTCTCATAAACAGAAATAAAATTAAACCTATTATAATATAGGTCAGTAGTATTGAAGGGCCTGCTGAACTGATTGTTTCACCAGCACCTAAGAATAAGCCTGTACCTATAGCACCACCTATCGCAATAAGTTGTACATGCCTATTGCTTAACTCCCTTTGTAAATTGTTAGCCATATAAACTTTATCCCTCTTTCATATACAAACTTTTATGTTATTATTATGCGCTTACTGTAAGAAAATAGCAATTAAAAAATGAATGTTTAACAACTGTTTGATACCTGTTAACATGATTTATTATTTTTATCATATATAATAATAAAAATGAATGGATGAACGACGAAATGACGTATTCTGATAAAAATGATAGGGTATTACTCACTCGTAAATCCTTTTGTGTTCACGTTTTCGGGATATATTTAATTTACTATAGCAATATTATAAAAATTATAAAATTACAACTGTTTATTTTTATTCATCTAAAATTACTAAAGAATTTAAAGTTTAAAAGTCCTTCGCATTCACAAAACTCAAGAAATTATATATAATGATAGATGAAAGCCATTACATATATGGGCAATTATTTAGTAAGGGGGATATTATTATGGCACAAGTAGCAAAAGGGTTAGAGGGCATCATTGCTTCTGAAACTCAAATTAGTTCAATCATAGATAATCAATTAACTTATGCAGGTTATGAAATAGATGATTTAACTGAAAATGCTTTATTCGAAGAAGTTATGTTTTTACTATGGAATTTAAGATTACCAAACAAAGAGGAATTAGCTGAACTAAATGAGAAACTACTAGGATATATGACTCTAAACCCTAGAATGTATACACATTTTGAAGATTATGCGACTGATAAAGTTCATCCAATGACTGGATTACGTACTTCATTATCTTATTTAGCGCATTTCGATCCAGATGCTGAAAAATTTGATGAAGAAATGAACTATGAACGTGCAATTAGAATTCAAGCAAAAGTTGCATCGTTAGTTGCAGCATTTTCTCGTGTAAGACAAGGTAAAGAAGTTGTAAAACCTAAAAAAGATTTAACATATGCAGCAAACTTCTTATATATGTTAAGAGGTGAAGTTCCAACTGATGTTGAAGTAGAAGGTTTTAACAAAGCATTAATTTTACATGCTGACCATGAATTCAATGCTTCAACATTTACAGCACGTGTAGCGGTTTCGACATTATCTGATATGTATTCAGGTGTGACAGCAGCAGCTGGCGCATTGAAAGGCCCATTACATGGTGGTGCTAACGAACAAGTTATGAAAATGTTAACTGAAATTGGTACTGTCGACAAAACTGATGATTACATTAAAGAAAAAATCGCAAACAAAGAAAAAATTATGGGCTTCGGACACAGAGTTTATAAAAATGGTGATCCTAGAGCGAAGTACTTAAAAGAAATGAGTCGTCGTATTACAGATGAATCAGGTCAAAAAGAACTGTTTGAAATTTCTTTAAGAATTGCTGAAATTATGAAAGAAGAAAAGGGATTATTACCTAACGTTGACTTCTTCAGTGCAACTGTATATCACAGCATGGGTATTGATCACGATTTATTCACACCAATTTTTGCGATTAGTCGTATGTCAGGTTGGACAGCTCATATTCTTGAACAATATAGAACAAATAGAATTATGAGACCTAGAGCTGAATATACTGGTGAACGTGATCGTAAATATGAACCAATTGAAAATCGTTAATTTAATGAATATAATATAACTAACAAATTTAGATGGAGGAATCATATAATGACAGCAGAAAAAATTACAACAAATCAAGGCGTTTTAAATGTTCCAAATAATCCAGTTATCCCATTTATTATTGGGGATGGAATCGGACCAGATATCTGGAATGCAGCAAGTAGAGTATTAGATGCAGCTGTAGAAAAAGCATATAATGGCGAAAAGAAAATCGAATGGAAAGAAGTATTAGCAGGTCAAAAAGCATTCGATGAAACTGGTGAATGGTTACCAAACGAAACTTTAGAAACGATTAAAGAATATTTAATCGCTATTAAAGGTCCATTAACTACACCAATCGGTGGCGGAATTCGTTCATTAAACGTTGCTTTACGTCAAGAGTTAGATTTATTCACTTGTCTACGTCCAGTACGTTGGTTCAAAGGTGTTCCTTCACCTGTTAAACGTCCTGAAGATACAGATATGGTTATCTTCCGTGAAAATACTGAAGATATTTATGCTGGTATTGAATTCCAAGAAGGCTCAGATGAAGCTAAAAAAGTTATAGACTTCTTACAAAATGAAATGGGTGCTAAAAATATTAGATTCCCTGAAACTTCAGGTATCGGTATTAAACCAGTATCTAAAGAAGGTACTGAAAGATTAGTAAGAGCAGCAATTAACTATGCATTCGATAATAATCGTAGAAATGTTACGTTAGTTCATAAAGGTAACATCATGAAATTCACTGAAGGTGCTTTCAAAAAATGGGGTTACGATTTAGCTGAACGTGAATTCGGAGATCGCGTATTCACTTGGCAACAATACGATAAAATTGTTGAAGAAGAAGGTAAAGATGCTGCTAATAAAGCACAATCAGATGCAGAGGCTGAAGGTAAATTAATTATCAAAGACTCTATCGCTGATATCTTCTTACAACAAATTTTAACGCGTCCTGCTGAATTTGATGTAGTAGCTACAATGAACTTAAACGGTGACTACATTTCAGATGCATTAGCAGCTCAAGTTGGTGGTATTGGTATTGCACCAGGTGCAAACATTAACTACGAAACAGGACATGCAATTTTCGAAGCGACACACGGTACAGCTCCTAAATATGCTGGTTTAGATAAAGTTAACCCTTCATCAGTATTATTAAGTGGTGTATTAATGTTAGAACACTTAGGTTGGCAAGAAGCTGCTGACAAAGTAACACAATCTGTTGAAGCTACAATTGCTTCTAAAGTAGTAACATATGACTTTGCTCGTTTAATGGATGGCGCAACTGAAGTTAAATCTTCAGAATTCGCTGATGAATTAATTAAAAATTTACCATAATAGATTGTTATTTGAGGAAGGTTATTTATTAACCTTCCTTTTATTATAAGGAGATGAACAACATGGCAAGAAAGAAAATTTCAATTATTGGAGCAGGATTTACTGGCGCTACAGCTGCATTTATAGCAGCTCAAAAAGAGTTAGGTGATATTGTACTTGTTGATATGCCTCAATCTGAAAATCCAACAAAAGGGAAAGCGTTAGATATTGCAGAAAGCGCACCGGTATTAGGCTTTGATTCAAAAGTAACGGGTACTGCTAATTATGAAGATACAAAAGATTCAGATGTCGTCATTATTACAGCGGGTATTGCAAGAAAGCCTGGTATGTCACGTGATGATTTAGTACAAACGAATCAAAATGTTATGAAATCTGTAACGAAAGAAATTGTTAAATACTCACCTAATTGCGTTATCTTAGTCTTAACAAACCCTGTAGACGCTATGACTTATACAGTGTATAAAGAATCAGGATTTCCGAAAGAGCGAGTAATTGGCCAATCTGGCGTATTAGATACTGCTAGATTTAGAACATTTGTTGCAGAAGCATTAGACCTTTCAGTTAAAGATGTAACAGGATTTGTATTAGGTGGTCATGGAGATACAATGGTTCCACTTATTAGATACTCAGCAGCTGGTGGCGTACCTTTAGAAAAGTTATTATCTGAAGAAAAAATTGCTGAAATTGTTGATAGAACAAGAAAAGGTGGAGCTGAGATTGTTAACTTACTAGGTAATGGTTCAGCATATTATGCACCAGGAGCAGCTTTAATTGAAATGACAGAAGCAATATTGAAAGATCAAAAGAGAGTATTACCTTCAATTGCTTATTTAGAAGGTGAATATGGTTATCAAGACATTTATTTAGGTGTACCAACTGTATTAGGTGCTAAAGGTATTGAAAAAGTCATCGAGTTAGACTTAACTGATGAAGAAAAGCAATTACTTGATGAATCTGCTCAATCTGTTGAAGCAGTAAAGAGTATTTTACAATAAAATAACAGTTAAAAGGCGCATTCTGCTTTGAATGCGTCTGTTTTATTTAGCTAGTGTTAACTTTTTGTAAAGTTCTCTAAATAACCATTATTTTTTTAATAATTTAAGTTATAATTATATTAAATCGCTTAAGGAGGACCTTGAATGTCACAAAAAGTATTGGTAGTAGACGATGAGCAATCTATCGTTACATTGCTTAAATATAATATAGAACAAGCTGGTTACCAAGTAATTGTAGCTTATGATGGAGTTCAAGCGTTAGAGAAAGTAAATGAAGAGAAACCAGATTTAGTAGTATTAGATGTAATGTTACCTGAGAAAGATGGAATTGAAGTTTGTAAAACGATTCGATCAGATAAAAACCAAGTTCCGATTCTTATGCTTACAGCTAAAGACGATGAATTTGATAGAGTATTAGGTCTAGAATTAGGTGCAGATGATTATATGACTAAACCATTTTCACCTCGTGAAGTTGTAGCACGTGTTAAAGCTATATTAAGACGCGTTGGGCAAGTTGAAAATAAAAACATAGATGATGATGAAGATATTATTCTAGGTGCAATTAGAATTAGACCTGACTTCTTTGAAGTGTATAGAAATGATGAGTTATTAGAATTGACACCAAAAGAATTCGAACTTTTACTTTACCTTATTGAGAGACAAGGTCGTGTGATAACTAGAGAACATATGTTGAATTCAGTTTGGAATTATGAATTTGCTGGAGACTCTAGAATAGTTGATGTGCACATTAGTCATTTGAGGGATAAACTTGAAGAAAATCCTAAACAACCTCAATTCATTAAAACGGTGAGAGGTTTAGGCTATAAGTTAGAAAGACCAAAGAATAATGATTAAGTTCTATAATAAATTACTAATTATACTTACAACGGTTACTGTTGTAAGTTTTCTTATATTAGGGTTTTTCCTTCATAATTCTAGTTACGATTTAATTTCTAAACAACAGCAAAAATTATTAAAGACTGAATCCAAAAAAGTTTACGATATTGCAAAAAATAATCCTGAAAATCTTAAAGATATTTTAAGTGTCTTTGATCAAGATATTTTACTTCAAAAAGATGGACGAGTGTTATATCGTTCAAGTGAAAAAGATACAAACATATTTAATCAAAATAAAAAGCAAGCTATATCTGATGCAAAAGCTTTTGATGAATATTTTGCAGTAGACAAGTCAGAATCTGAAGTCATGTATGCAAGAACATATGGTGATTATACAGTTGTCATTGCAAAACATACAGATACGATAGCGATTATTCAAAAAGATATTTGGAAATATTTATTGTTAGTCTTATGTTTTACATTACCTTTAATCTATTTTGTCGTTCGATATATTAATACATCTTATATTCATCCAATTAAAGAAGTGACATATGCTACTAAATTATTGGCTTCTGGTAAATATCGCGTTAGAGTGCCAGAAAGTAATGTGAAAGAAACGAAAGAACTCTTTGTTAATACGAATGAACTTGCTAGAACATTAGATAATTTGAATAATGAACAGAAATTGCAACGTAATCGATTGGAAACGACTTTAGAGAATATTCCAAGTGCAATCTTAATGTTAGATAGAGAAGGTTATATTGTTATTGCAAACAAGACGTATCATGACTTATTTGATAGAAATAGTCATTCTGAAGGACAGTTATTTAAAGAGGCAATGCCTAATGTTGAGATTATACAGATGATGAACGAAGCTTTAAAATTAGAAAAACCTATGTTTGAACAAGTCGAAATGTATATTAATGATGTACATAATAAGTTCTTTGAAGTTTCAGTTATTCCAGTATTATCTCGAAAAAAACTAAATCTATTAGGCTTAGTTGTCGTTATGCATGATATAACGAAGTTGAAGAAATTAGAACATATGAGAAAAGATTTTGTGGCTAATGTATCTCATGAATTAAGAACACCAATTACATCGATAAAAGGATTTGCAGAAACATTATTAGATGGTGCTAAAAATAATCCTGAATCGTTAGATATGTTCTTAAATATTATGTTAGAAGAATCTAATCGAATTCAATCACTTGTTCAAGATTTACTCGAGTTATCAAAAATCGAACAAAATAGTGAGATACCGAAAGAACAAATATCATTAACTGAAATTGGCGAACATTCGATTAATACAGTATCAAATGTTGCTTCTAAAAAAGACATTCACATTACAAATCATATCGATAAAGAAGTGTATGGATATGGTGACAAAGATAAATTAACACAAGTGTTGATTAATTTATTAACGAACGCCATTAGTTATTCACCGAAATCTAGTGAAGTTATTATAACGATTAAAGAAGTAGATGATGGTCAAATCATTTCTGTGAAAGATAATGGTATAGGTATATCTAAAGATGAACAAAAACGAATTTTTGAAAGATTTTATCGTGTAGATAAAGCGCGTAGTAGAGATTCGGGAGGAACAGGACTTGGTTTATCCATTACGAAACATATTGTAGAAGCACATAATGGACAAATCAAAGTGGAATCAGAAGTTGGCAAAGGATCTAACTTTATTGTGAAACTCTTTAATAAGTAATCTTCATATAATCTTTACAATTAATTCATATTGAATTAATCATGAACAGATAGAATAAACATAGACCCCTTCATTTTGATGATTATGCGAAATACATTGTGTATTTCGCTTTTTTTATTTATGCGAAACAATCTTATTATATTGTGAGATATGATAAAATATAATCAATATAAAGATGGAGGTATCTTATTGTGGAAAAATTGGTACTGATTGATGGTAATAGTTTATCATTTAGAGCATTTTTTGCTTTGCCTTTATTAACAAATAAAGCTGGCGTTTATACGAATGCTATATATGGTTTTACAATGATTTTAGATAAAATAATTAAAGAAGAAGAGCCAACTCATTTTATGGTTGCTTTTGATGCTGGAAAAACAACTTTCAGAAATAATATGTACAGTGAATATAAAGGTGGTCGTGAAAAGACGCCGGATGAATTAAGAAGCCAATTACCATATATCCGTCAACTTGTGGAAAGTTATCATATTAAACATTATGAATTAGAAAATTATGAAGCGGATGATATTATCGGTACATTATCTCGTGAAGCGGATGAGAAAAATATTAAGACAATCATTATTACGGGTGATCGAGATTTAACTCAGCTAGCAAGTGAAAATGTAACGATTTATTATACAAAAAAAGGTGTAACAGATATTGATCATTACACACCTGAATTTATCGCTGAAAAATATGATGGTTTAGTACCTAACCAAATTATTGATATGAAAGGGCTTATGGGTGATAAGTCAGATAATATACCGGGTGTTCCTGGAATTGGTGAGAAGACAGCGATTAAATTACTGAAACAGTTTGAGACTGTAGAAGGTGTTTATGAAAATATTGATGAGTTAAAGAAATCAAAAATGAAAGAAAAATTAATAGATAACGAAGACAATGCTAAGTTAAGTAAAGAGCTAGCTACGATTAATCGTGAGTCTCCTATTGAAGTCACAATTGATGACTTGAAACTTACAGAACAAAGTAATGACGAGAAGATAAAGTTATTTAAGACATTAGAATTCAAACAATTGCTTGATCAAATGGATGCAAGTGCTGAAGCAACAGATGACCGAGAGATTAAATACTCAACTGATATTGATGACTTTGATTTTGATAATGTAACTGAAGCGGCTATTCATTTTGAAACAAACGAGGCTAATTATTTAAAAGCAGATATACTTGGATTTGCGATTCATGCAAATGACGAAACTTATGTTGTTTCTCCTGATGTTTTAAAAGAACATAAAAAATTACAACAATGGCTTGAAAATGATCAAGTAACATTTGCAACTTATGATGCTAAAAAAACGATTATATTATGTAAAAGATTAGGTATTGAAATTAATGGTATTCAGTTCGATACAATGTTAGCGAGTTACATTTTAGATCCTTCTAGAACAATTGATGATGTATACTCAGTTGTATCAGAATTTGGCATTTATTATGTACCGAATGATGAAAGTATATATGGCAAAGGTAAAAAGTTGCACGTCCCAGAAGAAGATATGCTTTTTGAAAGTATCGCTAAAAAGGTAACAGCAGTTTATGAAACAAAAGATAAAATGACTGAATTACTAGATGAAAAAGATCAATTAAGTCTACACGATGATTTAGAATTACCGTTAGCACGTGTATTAGCTGAAATGGAATATATCGGCATAACGGTTGATAAAGATACTTTAGTTGAAATGCAAGAAGACTTGAAAGTACGTATCGATAAATTGATTGAACAAATTCATCATCATGCTGGTTCGGAATTCAATATTAATTCACCAAAACAGTTAGGTGTCGTATTATTTGAAGATTTAAAACTACCAATTATTAAAAAGACAAAAACAGGATATTCAACTGCAGTTGATGTGTTAGAACAATTGCGTAATGAACATCCAATTATTGAAGATATATTAGTCTATAGACAGCTCGCTAAACTTCAATCTACTTATATTGAAGGATTACAAAAAATGATTACGTCTGAAGGTAAGATTCATACAAGATTTAATCAAACATTAGCTCAAACAGGTCGTTTAAGTTCTGTAGATCCTAATTTACAAAACATACCGATAAGATTAGAAGAAGGTAGAAAAATAAGAAAAGCATTTAGACCAAGTAAAGAAAATCATGTTATATTTGCTGCTGACTATTCTCAAATTGAATTACGTGTATTAGCAGATATTACAGGTGACGAGCATATGAAAGAAGCCTTTACTGCTAATGAAGATATTCATACGACAACTGCAATGCGTGTGTTCAATGTAAGTAAAGATGAAGTAACTTCAAATATGAGAAGACAAGCAAAAGCAGTTAACTTTGGTATTGTGTATGGTATTAGTGACTATGGTTTAAGTCAAAGTTTAGGCATTACAAGAAAAGCTGCTAAGCAATTTATTGATGATTACTTAGATAGTTTCCCTAAAGTAAAAGAATATATGGATACAATCGTACAAGATGCTAAACAAAAAGGTTATGTAGAAACGCTACTTCACAGAAGAAGATATACACCAGACATCACAAATCGTAACTTTAATTTAAGAAGTTTTGCTGAGAGAACAGCTATGAACACGCCAATTCAAGGTAGTGCAGCGGATATTATTAAATTAGCAATGGTACAATTTGCGAACAAGATGAAAGATAAAGATTTTAAAGCTAAATTATTATTACAAGTACACGATGAATTAATATTTGAAGTTCCAGAAGATGAATTAGAAGCATTCCAACCGTTTGTAGAAGACATCATGGATAATGCACTCGAGTTATCTGTGCCATTAAGTGTAGAATCTAGTTCAGGACAAACATGGTATGATGCTAAATAATAATAGGAAAGAAGATTATATATGCCTGAGTTACCAGAAGTAGAAAGTGTTAAAAAAGTGATAGAACCTAAAATTGTCGGTGCCACAATACAAAATGTAACTTTTTCTGAAAAAGTTGAATTGGGCAAATCGACAGGTAAAGAAACAATTATAAAAGGTAGTTCATTAGCTGTATTCAAAGAACGTACTGAATATTACAAGATTATGAGTGTCTATCGTAGAAGTAAATATATTTTTATGGAAATTGATAACGGTGAAAATAGCAATGTTATCATGTGTCACTTCGGTATGACGGGGGCATTTTTTACAGTTCCAGATTTAAGTCATATTGAAGTTGATAACCATAGAAAGCATTGGCACGTTATATTTGAATTAGATAACGGATTACAGCTTATTTACACAGATATTAGAAGGTTTGGTGAATTAAGAGCATTGGAAGATTTAAGTGAATATCCTTCAGTCTTAAAGATTGCACCAGAACCGTTTGTTGAAGAAGCTTACCAACATTACTTAAATAAAGTGATGTCAAATAAATTTATCAATAAACCAATTAAAGTCGCGATATTGGACCATACAGTTATATCAGGTTGCGGCAACATATATGCTTATGAAGCTTTGTTAAGAGCAGGCGTTCTTCCGATGAGACCAGTGAAAGACTTAACTTCAAAAGAACGTAAAGCGGTCTTTGATGAAGTGGTTAACGTGTTACAAGAAGGTATCGATAACGGTGGTTCAAGTATATCTGATTACTACAATGCAGATGGTGAAAAAGGGACAATGCAAGAAAAGCATAGAATATATGGTAAAAAAGTGTGTGGTCAATGTGGCGGGCAAGTATTACAAAAAGTCATTGCCACAAGAAACACGCACTATTGTCCAAATTGTCAAAAGTAGGTGTAAAAATGGCGAAAGTAATAGGTTTAACTGGAGGTATTGCTACCGGCAAGTCTACAGTATCTCGTATTTTACAAGATAAAGGGTTTTGTATAGTAGATGCCGACGTAGCTAGTCGAAAAGCAGTCGAAAAAGGTAGCGTTGGTCTACAACAAGTTAAAGAAGTATTTGGAGAAGATGCAATTATAGATGGTGAAATGAATAGACAATATATTGGTTCTATTGTATTTAAAGATTCAATAATGCGAGAAAAGCTAAACAATATTATTCACCCGATAGTAAGAACAATAATGGATAAAGAAAAAGAAGAGGCATTAAGTCATGGTAAAAATGTCATAATGGATATTCCGTTATTGTTTGAGAACAAATTGCAAAATACAGTCGATGAAACTTGGTTAGTTTATACAGATCAAGAAACTCAAATACAACGTCTTAAAGAACGTAATCAGTTAAGTGACGAAGAAGCGGAAGCAAGAATACAATCACAAATACCAATAGATGAAAAGAAAGCATTAGCTGATTGTATAATTGATAACAATGGAAGTTTAGAGGATTTACATCAAAATATTGATGATTTACTTAATAATAAGGCATTAAATCTTTAAAATTAAATAAGCTTAAAATGAAAGTGGATGAATAGCATTTGTTATTCTTCCACTTTTTTAAATTATTTTAGAAAAAGATAATAGAAAACGTTTTCAACAAACTTTTAATGTGATATACTAATTGCAATAAATAGTATATCACATTAAAAGGGGTTCTCGACTATGAAGAAAAATATCGCAATTAATGGTTTAGGAAGAATTGGAAGAATGGTCTTAAGAGGTGCACTTAAATCAAATGATTTAAATATTGTGGCTATTAATGCTTCATATCCACCAGAAACAATTGCTCATTTAATTAAGTATGATTCTACACATGGCAAATTAGATGGAGAAATTAAAGCAGTTGAAGATGGCATCATCATTGATGGTCATAAAATTTTACTTGTATCTGAAAGAGATCCTAAATTATTACCGTGGGGAACTTTAGGAATTGATATTGTTATAGAAGCAACTGGTAAATTTAATCATGGAGATAAAGCTATTGCACATATTGACGCTGGCGCTAAGAAAGTTATTTTAACAGGACCATCTAAAGGTGGCCATGTTCAAACAATTGTTAGAGGTGTAAATGATGATGCACTTGATTTAAATGATTTTGATATTGTTTCAAATGCATCTTGTACAACAAATTGTTTAAGCCCAGTAGCCAAAGTTTTAAATGATACATTTGGAATCGAAAATGGATTAATGACAACTGTACATGCATTTACGAATGACCAAAAGAACTTAGATAATCCTCATAAAGATTTAAGAAGAGCACGTTCTTGTACGGATAGTATCATTCCAACTTCAACAGGTGCAGCAAAAGCATTGTCACTTGTATTACCTGAATTAGAAGGGAAAATGCATGGAATGGCATTAAGAGTACCAACTTCTAATGTTTCTCTTGTAGATTTAGTTGTCGATTTAAAACAAAATGTAACAGTTGAAGAAGTGAATGAAGCATTACGTCAAGCTAGTAATGGACCATTAAAAGGGATTATGGATGTTAATGATGAGCCACTTGTTTCAATTGATTTCAAAACGAATCCACATTCAGCAATCGTTGATGAACAATCTACAATGGTCATTGCAGATAATAAAGTGAAAGTACTTGCTTGGTATGATAATGAATGGGGTTACTCAATGAGAGTTGTTGAACTAGCAGAACAAATTGCTCAAATACTTTCAGAAGTGAGAGAACAAAAAATTTCATAAGTGATATAAGTTACATTTAAAACGTAATGTGGTAAATTAAATACCGCATTACGTTTTTTTATTGAATAATAATACTGTTAAGTATCTATAAGTGCATTTTGAAAAGTAGTGAGCGTTTAAAAAAATAACAAACTACTGTATAATCAACCTATGTAATAAGTATATGAGGGGTGAAACGAATGAGATGTCCAAACTGTAAATATGAAAATTCCAAAGTTGTAGACTCTAGACACGCGGATGATTTAGTAGCAATTAGAAGACGAAGAGAATGTGAATCATGTGGATTTCGTTTCACAACTTTTGAAAGGGTAGAGCTCACACCTTTAATCGTCGTAAAAAAAGACGGCGCAAGACAAACATTTAATAGAGATAAAATATTAAACGGTTTAGTACGTTCTTGTGAAAAAAGACCGGTTGCTTATCAAAAATTAGAAGAAATTACAAATCAAGTTGAAAAAGAATTAAGATCTGAAGGTAACACAGAAGTATCTTCAAATGATATTGGTGAAAAAGTAATGGAACATTTAATGGATGTCGATCAAGTATCTTATGTAAGATTTGCGTCTGTATATAGAGAATTTAAAGATGTCGAT
The DNA here is from genome assembly GCF_022386135.1 of Mammaliicoccus sp. P-M59. Lineage (NCBI taxonomy): Bacteria > Bacillati > Bacillota > Bacilli > Caryophanales > Staphylococcaceae > Mammaliicoccus > Mammaliicoccus sp. P-M59. The sequence continues at coordinate 126,299 of NZ_JAJNJJ010000001.1, forward strand.
CAATTATTAAAGTCTATGCAAGGCATATTGAAAGACCGAAAGTAAGGTGAGTATTAATGGCGGAATATTTTAGTGGTATCAAGCCAAGTGATGGCTTCTATGTTAAATCGAATTATAATTATACACATGTACATCAAGATATATTAGTTAGTTTATATACGCCATTAATTGGAACTGATGCAATTGGTGTTTATTTATATTTATCGCAGTTTAATTATCATCATGAAACAGAAGCGTATAATCATTATACAATTATGAATGATTTAAGAATAAATCTGTCTAGCTTTAGAGATGCTTTAGACTTGTTAGAAGGTATAGGCTTACTGAAGACATATTTTAAGACGAATCAAGAAGCACAATCATTTATTTATCAATTAGAGCAACCTGCTACTGCAGAGCAATTCTTTAATGATCCTTTATTATCTGTATTTTTATATCAACAAATTGGGAAGTCGAGATATATTAGATTAAAAAATAGATATAAAGATGACAGTGTGACAACAGAAGGTTTTCATGAAGTGACCAAGAGCTTTACTGATGTATTTAAAGTGCCAAAGTTGACGAATGTTGAACAACAAGATGATATCAATATTCGACCCGAATATAAAAGTAAAGGTCTCGATTTGTCAGACGTTCAATTTGATTTTGAAATGTTAGAATTATTGTTGAGTAATCATTTGATTTCTAAAGAGATTTTAAATAAACAGACGAAAGAAGTCATCATACAAATTGCTACGTTATATGGTATTACACCAGTTGAAATGAAGTCTATTATTTTAAAATCCATTACAGAAAACCAAACGATTTCATTACAAGATTTAAGAAAACATGCACGTACAATTTATCAAATTGAGCATAAAGGTGAACTACCAACATTAGATTTAAAAAATGAAAAGCCTAAAACAAATGCGCATGCTGAAAACAGTGAAGTGAACTCTTTATTGTCTTGGTTTGAACTGTTGGATACGACAAGTCCAATAGACGTGTTATCATCATTTACGCAGTCTGAACCGACAATATCACAAAAGAGAACTGTTGAAGATATTATTACACGCGAAAAATTACCGTATGGTGTAATTAACATATTGTTAGAGTATGTAATGTTTAAAAATAATATGCAATTACCGAAAGCATATATTGAAGAAATTGCTTCGAATTGGAAAAAGCTTAAATTATCTTCAGCTGAAGAAGCTTATCATTACGTTAAAAATCTCGATAAACAAAAAGCAGAGAAGAAAAAAGAACGTAAAAGTAATGCAAATAACCCTTATAAATTAAAATCAATTGAAAAGACACCAGAATGGTTATTAAAACAAAAATCTTCTGAATCAACTAAAGAAGAGAAACAAAATGATCATGAATCTGATGCTGCGTTTGAAAAAAGAAAACAAGCGCTTCAAAAAGAAATGGAAGCTTTTTGGAAAGAAGGTGATCAATAATGGAACCACTTGGACAACATTTGAAACAAAATAAAGATTTTCAAAAACGATTAGAAAAAATTAAAAAAGATACATTGTCTCATAATGAAGTAAAGGCATTTTTAGAAGAACATCAATCTGAATTAACGAACGAAATGATTGATAGAGATTTAGATCAATTACAAGCATATAAAGATCAATCGAAATGTTGTGAGAAATGTGGTAGTTATGGCACTTGTATCAACTTTGTGAAAGGTCATGTACCTGAACTATACATTGAGAATGATCACATCAAAACAAGGTACTTACCATGTCCGAACAAAATCGAATACGATGAACAAAGATTTGAATCAAGTTTAGTGACATCATTCCAAATGCCAGAAGAAACGTTGAAAGCGACGATCAAAGATATATATATCGATAATGAATCTCGTATGCAAATTATTAAGAAGGCTATGGATATCTGTAATAAAATTGTAGCTGGTGATGAAGTTAAAGGACTATATATTCATGGTCCATTCGGAACGGGTAAATCGTATATATTAGGTGCAATTTCAAATCAGCTAAAAGTCAAAAAGCAACCTTCTACAATTATATATTTGCCTGAATTTATTAGAGTGCTTAAAAATGGATTTAATGACGGATCATTCAGTAGTCGATTTGAAGCGGCACGTGAAGCTAAAGTGTTGATGCTAGATGATATAGGTGCGGAAGAACTGACACCATGGGTTCGTGATGAAATATTGGGTCCATTATTGCATTATAGAATGGTCCATAAATTACCGACATTCTTTAGTTCGAATTTTAACTTTGAAGAGTTAGAATTTCATTTGAGCAAAACACGACAAGGTTCAGAAATAACGAAAGCTAGTCGAATAATGGAACGTATTAAAACAATCTCTGAGCCATATGAATTAGATGGTAAAAACTATCGCGCTTAATTTTAGCTTGATATTTTACAGTAGAGTTGTATAATTGAATTATCTTAAATGAATATACAAATTTAGAGGACATGACGTCTATAAAGCATTCACAGAGAGTCTCATTGAGCTGAAATTGAGATAATGCAATATAAATAGTTACTCCCTCAATACATGATGTGTTAATCCACATTCGGCTCAAGACCGTTATCTTATGTAGAGTTATCGTGCTTATTTGTTAAGTACGTTAATGAGGGTGGTACCGCGAGAGATTTCGTCCCTTTGGATGAGGTCTCTTTTTTGTGTTCTTTAATAAAAAAGAGGAGGAAGTCGTTATGAGTGAGATAAATATTAAGTTTCCGGACGGTAATGTAAAAGGGTTTGAGCAAGGCACAACTACTGAAGAAATCGCTCAATCTATTAGCCCAGGTTTAAGAAAGAAAGCTGTAGCTGGTAAATTTAATGGTCAGTTAGTAGATTTAACAAGACCTTTAGAAAATGATGGAGAAATTGAAATCGTTACACCAGGAAGCGATGAAGCTTTAGAAGTGTTAAGACATTCAACTGCACATTTAATGGCACAAGCTTTACAAAGATTATACGGAGATGTGAAGTTTGGCGTAGGTCCTGTAATCGAAGGTGGTTTCTACTACGATGTAGATACAGAACATAAAATTTCTAGTGACGACTTTGAAACTATCGAAAAAGAAATGAAACAAATTGTGAATGAAAACTTTAAAATTGAACGTAAAGTTGTAAGTCGCGATGAAGCGAAAGCATTCTTTAAAAATGATGAGTATAAATTAGAGTTGATCGATGCTATTCCTGAAGACGAAAACGTAACACTTTATTCTCAAGGTGAATTTACAGATTTATGTCGAGGCGTACATGTTCCTTCAACTTCAAAAATTAAAGAATTTAAATTGTTATCTACTGCAGGTGCTTATTGGAGAGGTGACTCAAACAATAAGATGTTGCAACGTATATACGGAACAGCATTCTTTGATAAAAAGGAATTAAAAGCATACTTGAAAGTATTAGAAGAAAGAAAAGAACGTGATCACCGTAAAATCGGTAGAGAACTAGAATTATTTACTACTAACCAAGATGTTGGTGCTGGATTACCTTTATGGTTACCAAATGGTGCGACAATTAGACGTGAATTAGAGCGTTATATTGTAGATAAAGAAGTCGCAATGGGGTATGACCATGTGTATACACCAATTATGGCTAATGTAGATTTCTACAAGAGATCTGGACATTGGGATCACTATCACGAAGATATGTTCCCACCAATGGATTTAGGTAATGAAGAACTTGTGCTTAGACCTATGAACTGTCCACATCACATGATGATTTATAAAAATAGTCGTCATTCATATAGAGAGTTACCAATTCGTATAGCTGAATTAGGTATGATGCATAGATATGAGGCAAGTGGAGCAGTATCTGGTCTACAACGTGTTAGAGGTATGACTTTAAATGACGCACATATCTTTGTTCGTCCAGACCAAATTAAAGAAGAATTTAAACGTGTTGTTAACATGATTCTTGATGTGTATAAAGATTTCGGTTTCGAGGATTACAAATTCAGATTAAGTTATCGCGATCCAGAAGATAAAGAAAAATACTTCGATGATGACGAAATGTGGAATAAAGCACAAGCGGTTCTTAAAGAAGTAATCGATGAAATGGCATTACCATACGAAGAAGCAATCGGTGAAGCGGCATTCTATGGCCCTAAATTAGACGTTCAAGTTAAAACAGCAATGGGTAAAGAAGAAACACTTTCTACTGCTCAATTAGATTTCTTATTACCACAAAAATTTGATTTAACTTATATCGGTAATGATGGTGAAGAACATCGTCCAGTTGTTATTCATAGAGGCGTAATTTCTACTATGGAAAGATTTACTGCATTCTTAATAGAAGAAACTAAAGGTGCATTCCCACTTTGGTTAGCACCAAAACAAGTGGAAATTATACCTGTAAATGTTGACTTACATTACGATTATGCAAGAGCATTAAACGATGAATTAAAATCTCAAGGTGTGCGTGTTCATATTGACGACCGTAACGAAAAAATGGGATATAAAATTCGTGAAGCTCAAATGAAAAAAATACCGTACCAAATAGTAGTCGGTGATAAAGAAGTAGAAAACCAAGAAGTAAATGTACGTCAATACGGATCTAAAGATTCAAAAACAGTTGAAAAAGACGAATTCATCTGGAATATTGTGGATGAAATTCGACTAAAAAAGTAATATCCTATTGAAATTTCTGGAATCATCGGGTATAGTTTTAATAGTGAAATTTAATTAAATATTCCTCAGTAATGAGTTAGAGGTTGCGATGTTCAAGAGTAATTATTCAGAAGCGAAATGGCGCGTATGTTGAAATAATGAAAGGGTGCATCGCCGAAACGAATCATATCCATAATATGATTTGTTGGGTCAGTGTTTAATAGATACTGGACTGTCACACTAAGTGATGTGCTACCAATTTGTATGGAATGTTCATATATCGGTCGCATATCTCTTGAGATATGCGACTTTTTTAGTGGCTCGATTGTAGAATGGAGAAAGGAAATAGCAATGAATCAAGAAAAATCAACGAACAATATTCAAAGGAAACTCAAAGATAGACATATCTCTATGATAGCCATCGGTGGTTGTATTGGTACTGGTTTATTTATGACTTCTGGCGGAGCGATTAGAGATGCTGGACCGGGTGGTGCATTACTAGCATATGCAATAGTTGGCTTGATGGTCTTCTTCCTTATGACATCATTAGGAGAAATGGCGACTTATTTACCAGTCTCAGGTTCTTTTAGTACTTACGCAACTCGATTTGTCGATCCTTCACTAGGATTTGCATTGGGATGGAACTATTGGTTTAACTGGGTTATTACAGTTGCAGCTGATATTACAATTGCATCTCAAGTTGTGAGTTACTGGGAACCATTAGAAATCATTCCATCATGGTTATGGAGTATCATTTTTATGGTTATCATATTTGGCCTTAATGCACTTTCAGTTAGAGTATACGGGGAAAGTGAATACTGGTTTGCATTTATTAAAGTAGCTACAGTAATTATTTTCATTGGTGTAGGTTTATTAACGATATTTGGTTTACTAGGTGGCGAATACTTAGGATTCGATAACTTTGTAGCAGGTGATGCACCATTCTTAGGTGACTCGAACGTTAATACATTCTTACTTGTATTAGGTGTATTCTTAGTTGCAGGATTCTCATTCCAAGGTACCGAGTTAATTGGTATTACAGCTGGAGAATCTGAAAATCCTGAAAGAGCAGTTCCTAAAGCGATTAAACAAGTATTCTGGAGAATTTTATTATTTTACATTTTAGCAATCTTTGTAATTGGTATGATTATTCCTTATACAAATCCAAACTTAATGGGTGGAGACGAAATTGCGAAATCACCATTTACACTAGTATTTGAGAATGCAGGTTTAGCATTTGCTGCTTCATTTATGAATGCTGTTATTTTAACTTCAGTATTATCAGCAGGTAACTCTGGTATGTACGCTTCAGTTAGAATGCTATTCTCAATGAGTAAAGATAAATTAGCATCACCAGTATTTTCAAAAACAAATAAATCAGGTGTTCCATACACAGCATTATTTGCAACAGCAGTAGTTGTTATACTTATATTTGCAATTGAGCATTTAAGTGGTGGCGCATACGAATATATTATCGCTGCTTCAGGTATGACAGGCTTTATTGCTTGGTTAGGAATCGCAATCAGCCATTATAGATTTAGAAGAGCATTTGATCTACAAGATTATGATAAGACTAAATTAAAATATAAAGCTAAATGGTTCCCATTTGGTCCATTGTTTGCATTTGCTTTATGTGCGATTGTAATTGTAGGACAAGATGTTGATTTCATCCAAACTGGTGAATTCGAACCAAGAAGATTCTTTATTACTTATATGGGTATTCCTGTATTTTTAGCGTTTTATATTTTCCATAAACTAAAATATAGAACTAAAATGATTCCACTTGATAAAGTTGACTTAAGTCAAGATGTGGATATGAAAGAATTTGAAAAGAATATTAAATAAACATTGACATAAGGGTTTATAATTGGTAAGATAAGTTTTGTTGAATACGAAACGGACCAAGTAGAAGCATACCCGCTTCTCACCTGTAGTGACGCGTAAAGCAGTTAGCAGGTACAATAAACCTTTAAAGTTTATGGATGAGAACGGGTGCATTATGCATTCGTTCTTTTTTTCTTGGACGACTTCGTAAAATTCTAGGAGGTGTCAACCATAGCTAAAGATCAGACTCAAGTTAACGACAAAATTCGTGCAAAAGAACTTCGCCTTATTGGCCAAGATGGTGAGCAAATTGGTGTTAAATCTAAATATGAAGCCCTTGAAATGGCTGAACGAGTAGATTTAGATGTTGTAATCGTAGCGCCTAATGCTAAACCACCTGTTGCAAGAATTATGGATTACGGTAAATACAAATTCGAACAGCAGAAGAAAGAAAAAGAAATGCGTAAGAAACAAAAAGTAGTCAATGTTAAAGAAATTCGATTAAGTCCAACTATCGAAGAACATGACTTCGAAACTAAATTGAAACATGCTCAAAAATTCTTATCTAAAGAAGATAAAGTTAAAGTATCTATTAGATTTAGAGGTCGTGCGATCACGCATAAAGAAATTGGTCAACGTGTGTTAGAACGCTTTGCAGAATCTTGTAAAGACATAGCAACAGTTGAACAAAGACCTAAAATGGAAGGGCGTTCAATGTTCTTAATGTTAGCGCCAATTTCAAACGACAAATAAACCGAAATTATAGGAGGAAATCTCAATGCCTAAAATGAAAACTCATCGTGGAGCAGCAAAACGTGTTAAAAGAACTGGTTCAGGTCAATTAAAACGTTCTAGAGCGTTCACTTCACACTTATTCGCAAACAAATCTACAAAAGCAAAACGTAAATTGCGTAAAGCTTCATTAGTTTCTAAATCAGATACTAAACGAGTTAAACAAATGTTAACGTACGTAAAATAATAAACATAGCGGACTAATGGTCCATTTTAAGGAGGAATTATCATGCCACGTGTTAAAGGTGGAACAGTGACGAGAGCTCGTCGTAAAAAAGTTTTAAAATTATCTAAAGGTTACTTTGGTTCAAAACATACATTATATAAAGTTGCTAAGCAACAAGTTATGAAATCTGGTAACTACGCTTACCGTGACCGTCGTCAGAAAAAACGTGAATTCCGTAAATTATGGATTGCACGTATTAATGCAGCAGCTCGTCAAAACGACATCAGCTATAGCCGTTTAATGAATGGTCTTAAAGTAGCTGGTATTGAAATTAACCGTAAAATGCTTTCTGAAATCGCTATTTCAGACGAAAAAGCATTTGCTGAATTAGCTACTAAAGCTAAAGACGCTTTAGCTAAATAATTGCATTTCATTGTTGTATAAGCTGTCAATAAAGTTATTAACTTTATTGATGGCTTTTTTTATGAAATAATATAGTAGAAAGTGCGTCTTCTTTACGCTTCAAATTCGCTTTGATAAAATAGTGTAGAAATAAGAATAAGGAGTTTATTATGTCTAAATTTGATGAAATGATTACAGTAGTACCACGTAAATTAATATTTAAAGACGAAGCTTATCAATTTGATGGGTTTAAATCTATTCAAGATGAAGAAACTAAATATATTTATGAAACAATTAGTCAATTTGAAACAAAACGTCGTGGTGATATGGAAGAAGATCCTTCATATAAACAACTCATTTCATATTGTATATTAGAAAATGAGGACGACGAAGTACTTGTATATGAAAGGTTAACTGGTGGTGGCGAAAGTCGATTACATGGTTTAAGTTCAATAGGAGTAGGCGGACATATGAATGATGTTCCTGAAGCTGTGACAGTTGAAGAGGTAATCAGAGAGAATGCTGCAAGAGAACTTGAAGAAGAAGTTGGTTTAAATAAACAAGATGTAGCAAACATGGAGTTAATTGGATTTATAAATGATGATCAAGATGAAGTAGGTAAAGTTCATATTGGTGTTGTTTTTAAATTAAAAGTTAATAAATCTAGCGTTGAAGCAGTCGAAACAGATACATTAAAAATTAAGTGGGCTGATCAAACAGAATTGTTGAATCATAAGAATTATGAAACATGGAGTAGTCTAATTATAGATGGTATATACAGAAGAGGTGAGTAACCTTGAGTGATATTATTCCATTTCCAAAATTAAAAAAACAACTGGTTAACAATATTAATCTTGCGATTCGAAATGAACAATTTGATGAAGCGTATGAATTGTTTGAAACATACGAGCAACATTTTGAGATGGATGATGACTTATCAATAAAGAAATGTGAAGTCTTAAAATCTTGCGGTTACTATCTTGAATTGCGAGAAGAAGCGAGTATATTGCTGAATCAAGGTCATCCATTCTATGACAAAATAGTCATTTATTTTGTAGAAAGTTTATACTTTTTAGAACAATATCAAACAGTAGTTGAAATTATTAATCAAATTAAAGATGAAAATATCGAACACGCTACGAGAATGGCATTGCTACCTATTCAAGATATGGCTAAAGAAAAGTTGAACCAAAGGCAATTGAAAGCTTCAGAGGTATTGAGAACATTTCAAGAAACACAATTTGAAGAACAAATTAATCTACTTATAGATTTAATTGATCATCACTTAGGTATATTTAATTTAACTTTAGCTCAAATTATTGAGAATGAAGTATTACATCCTAATGTGCAAAGTTTAATATTAGAATATTTAAGATTAAGTGAATGGTCAGCTGAAGTTAAATTCAATAAAATAGATGAGAATATTACTGTTATACCGACTGAATTACCTGGTATAGAAAGAACAAATTTTACACAAAATATCATTCCTAAAGTAATTGATCAACTTGAAATTGATAGTCCTTCATCTATAGAGTTAGCTAAAAGTTTATTAAACCAACATGCCATTATTATGTATCCAATTACACTAAATGATATAAATGATGATGTTTTAGTTGCATGTTACTTGAAACTTTTATCAGAACGTTTTAATATAGACGCTAACTACGAAAGTGTGACTCAACAAGATTGGGACATATTCATTGAAGTCATTCAAAAATTGCAATGAATATAAACACTATAGTTGAAACATTAGAAAGCTATGTTATAATTAAAGAGTTGAAAATTTATAAAATTAGGATAATCACGGAGGTTTTTATTCATGACAGCAACATGGGAAAAGAAAGAAGGTAACCAAGGTTTATTAACTGTTACGGTTCCTAAAGAAGAAGTAGATAAAGGATTAGACAAAGCATTCAAAAAAGTTGTTAAACAAATTAATGTACCTGGTTTCCGTAAAGGTAAAATGCCAAGACCATTATTTGAACAAAGATTTGGTGTTGAATCATTATACCAAGATGCTTTAGATTTCATTTTACCTGAAGCATATGGTAATGCAGTAGAAGAGGCAGAAATCAACCCAGTTGATCGTCCAGAAATCGACGTTACACAAATGGAAAAAGGTAAAGAACTTATCTTTGAAGCAACTGTAACTGTTGAACCAGAAGTTGAATTAGGAGACTATAAAGGTCTTTCAATCGAGAAACAAGATCGTGAAGTAACTGACGAAGAATTCAATCAAGCAATTGAAGATGCAGTAAGCCGTCAAGCTGAATTAACAGTTAAAGAAGGCGAAATCGCTGAAGGAGACGTTGTTAACATTAACTTTGATGGTTATGTTGATGGTGAAGCTTTCGAAGGTGGTCAAGCAGAAGGTTATGATCTTGAAATTGGTTCTGGATCATTCATCCCTGGATTTGAAGAACAATTAATCGGTCTTAAAGCTAACGATAGCAAAGATGTTGTTGTCACATTCCCAGAAGAATACCACGCTGAAGAATTAGCTGGTAAAGAAGCTACTTTCAAATGTGAAGTTAACGAAGTGAAATCTAAAGAAATTCCAGAATTAGATGACGAGTTAGCACAAGAACTTGATGAATCAGTTAGCACAGTTGATGAATATAAAGAAAAATTACGTAAAGACTTAGAAGAAGCTAAAGTTAATCAAGCAGAAGCAACTGAAAAAGAAGAAGCTATTACAAAAGCTACTGACAATGCAAAAGTTGATATTCCAGAAGCTATGATTAATACAGAATTAGATCGTATGATGCAAGAATTTGAACAACGTATTTCTCAACAAGGTTTAAACCTTGAGTTATACTATCAATTCTCAGGTCAATCAGAAGAAGAACTTAAAGCACAAATGAAAGAAGATGCTGAAAAACGCGTTAAAACTAATTTAACTTTAAGAGCTATTGCTGATGCAGAGAATATCGAAGTATCTGATGCAGATGTTGAAGCTGAATTCGCTAAAATGAGCGAACAATTTGGATTATCTGTTGAAGATATTAAAGCAACATTAGGTAATAACGATATTTTAGTTAATGACCTTAAAATCCAAAAAGTTATCGATTTATTAGTAGCTGAATCAGCTGGAGAATAATAATTATTCGGTATTAAAGTAACTATAGTAGCAGAATATTTCTGCTACTATTCTTTTTTAGTCCGTTTAATTTGAAAAAGTAAAAAACATTTAGTATAGTCTAAAAAGAATAGGGGTGTAAAAATGTTTAAATTTAACGATGGTGAAGAAAACTTAAAATGTTCTTTTTGTGGTAAAGAACAGGATCAAGTTAAAAAACTTGTTGCTGGTAGTGGCGTATATATTTGTAATGAATGTATAGAATTGTGTTCTGAAATTGTAGAGGAAGAATTAAAGTCACAAGAACCAGAACAGTTTACTGATGTTCCTACACCTAAAGAAATTATGGAACAATTAAATGATTATGTTATTGGTCAAGAAAATGCAAAAAAATCATTAGCTGTAGCTGTTTATAATCATTATAAACGTGTACAACAACCTTCTGAAAGTGAAGATGGTGTTGAATTACAGAAAAGTAATATTGCATTAATCGGACCTACTGGTAGTGGTAAAACATTGCTTGCACAAACGTTAGCTAAATCATTAAATGTACCATTTGCAATTGCAGATGCAACAAGTTTAACTGAAGCAGGTTACGTTGGTGAAGACGTTGAAAATATATTATTAAGATTAATCCAAGCAGCAGATTTCGATGTTGAAAGTGCTGAAAAAGGTATCATTTACGTGGATGAAATTGATAAGATTGCACGTAAATCAGAGAATACGTCAATTACACGTGACGTATCTGGTGAAGGTGTACAACAAGCGTTACTTAAGATCTTAGAAGGTACGACAGCAAGTGTACCGCCACAAGGTGGAAGAAAGCATCCAAACCAAGAGTTTATTCAAATAGATACAACAAATATTCTATTTATCCTTGGTGGTGCCTTTGATGGTATTGATGAAGTTATTAAACGTAGACTTGGTGAAAAAGTTATCGGCTTTAGTAGTTCAGGTGATGAAATTAGTGACGAAGAATCATTATTATCACAAATTAGACCTGAAGATTTACAGGCTTATGGTTTAATTCCTGAATTTATTGGTAGAATTCCAATTGTAGCTAACCTTGAAACATTAGATGTTGATGCATTGAAAAATATTTTAACGCAACCTAAGAATGCGTTAGTTAAACAATATACTAAGATGCTTGAATTAGATGATGTTGAACTAAAATTTGATGAACAAGCACTTACGGCTATTAGTGAATTAGCAATAGAACGTAAAACAGGTGCACGTGGACTTCGTTCAATTATTGAAGAAGCTTTAATCGATATTATGTTTGATATTCCATCTAGCTCTGATGTAAGTAAAGTAGTTATTACTGAAGATACAATTAGAGATCATAAATTACCAAACTTATATGATAGTGAAGGTAATTTAATCAATGATGAAAAAACATCAGCATAATCACATATGATTATAAAGGCTGAGACATGTTATTAACTGTCTCAGCCTTCTTTAATGTTTAAAAGTGATTTGATAGACCTATCGTTACTGTGTTTAAAATATAAGTAAGATAAGATATAATAAAAGAAACAAACTTGTAGGAGAAAACGATGAAAATTAATCCGAATAATGTAGATATTATAATCAGTGCAGTAGATCCAAAACAATATCCTGAGACTGGTTTGCCAGAAATAGCACTTAGCGGACGTTCAAATGTTGGGAAATCAACATTTATCAATACGTTAATTTCAAGAAAAAAAGTGGCAAGAACGTCATCGAAACCAGGTAAGACACAGACATTAAACTTCTTTAATATCGATGAGCAACTTATCTTTGTAGATGTGCCAGGTTATGGATATGCTAAAGTTAGTAAAAAGCAAAGAGAACAGTTTGGTAAGATGATTGAACAGTACTTAACAACTAGAGAAGCATTAAGATGTGTAATTCAATTAGTTGATATTAGACATAAACCGACTCAAGATGATGTGTTGATGTATAACTATCTGAAACATTTTGAAATACCAACTATCGTCATTGCGACTAAAGAGGATAAAATTCCTAAAGGTAAAGTACAAAAGCATTTAAAAATCATTAGACAAACCTTAGAATTAGATCCTGAAGATAAATTGATTAGTTACTCATCTTTAAATAAAGATAAGACAGACAATATTTGGGCATTATTGTCACAATTTATTTAAACAAATTACTCACATTTCTAGATTAGAAATGTTATAATTTAGACATTGGACATAAATTAATGGGGGCGTTAGAAGTGCATGTTGTTGTAGTAAGCGTAAACTATAAGACTGCAGATGTTGCAATGCGTGAAAAACTAGCTTTTAATGATCAAGAAATTGAGAATGCGCTTGTAACACTAAACAATCAAAAATCTATATTAGAATGTGTAATCTTATCGACTTGTAATAGAACTGAAGTATATGCTGTTGTAGATCAAATTCACACTGGTAAATATTATATTCAGTCATTTTTAGCAGATTGGTTTGATCAATCTTTAGATACAATTAAACATTATACGAACGTTTTAACTGAGAATGATGCAGTGGAACATTTATTCAGAGTGACTTCAGGATTAGATTCTATGGTTCTAGGAGAGACTCAAATTCTAGGTCAAATGAAAGACGCATTTCAAATTGCTCAAACAGAGGTTACAACTGGAACAATGTTTAACCGTCTATTTAAACAAGCAATTACTTTAGCTAAGCGTGCGCATCATGAGACTGATATTGCGTCAAATGCTGTTTCAGTATCTTATGCAGCTGTCGAATTATCTAAAAAAGTTTTAGGTAAATTAGATAATAAGAAAGCATTAATCATTGGTGCAGGGGAAATGGCTGAGTTAGCAGTTGCGAATTTAAATGGTAGTGGCGTTAAAGACATCACTGTTTTAAACCGTACAGTAGCTAAAGCAGAATCTCTTGCAATGCAATATAAAGGCGTAGCGAAAAGCATCAATGAATTACAATGTTCATTAATGGAAGCTGATATTGTGATCAGTTCTACTAGTGCTGAACATTATGTATTAACTAAAGATATGATGCGTGATGTAGAGCGTTTTAGAAGAAATAAACCGTTAGTATTAATTGATATTGCGGTACCTAGAGATATAGACCCAGGTGTAAATGATTTAGATTCAATGTTTAATTATGACGTGGATGATTTAAACGGACTTGTTGATGCTAATTTAGCTGAACGTGAACAAGCAGCACGTGAAATTGAATTATTAATTGCTAAAGAAATTGATAAACACGATGAATGGGTAAATATGTTAGGTGTTGTGCCAATTATTACGGCATTAAGAGACAAAGCATCACATATACAACAAGATACAATGATGAGTGTTGAAAGAAAGCTTCCTGATATGACTGACAGAGAGCGTAAAGTTATTTCTAAACACATGAAGAGTATCGTCAATCAACTATTAAAAGATCCGATTACACAAGCAAAAGAATTATCAACGGACAAAAAATCAAAAGAAAAATTAGAATTATTCCAAGAAATCTTCAATATCTCAAGTGAAGTTGAGCGAATAAATGAAACTAAGAAAGAATTAAAGCAAGATCAATTGTCTCCTAAAACAGTTGAATCTTAATACAAAATAATGGTGATGCTATGCAAGATGTAATTTCTGTACGTTTGCATGAAATAGTATTAATTATTTACATGATTTGTTTAGGGTGCTATTTTTATGACTTTATTCAAAAGAATTCTAAAGTTAGAAAGTTTGGGTATTATGCGCTAGGGATTGTTTGGATTTTTCAAACAATCTTTTTGTGCATGTATATTGTCACAACGAAACAATTCCCTGTACTGACAATTTTTGAAGGATTCTATTTTTATACATGGATGATTATCACTGTTTCATTAGTTTTAAATTATTTTAAATCCACAGATTTAACAGTCTTTATTATCAATTTGATTGGATTTGTATTTTTAGTTATTCATACATTTAGACCAGAACAGTATGACACAGAAAATACTGCTGCAAATATAATGAATGAATTACTTTTAATACATATTTCTTTAGCTATTTTAAGCTATGTTCTTTTTGCATTGAGTACATCACATGCAATTTTGTATTTGTTACAAAGAAAAAATTTAAAAGAGAAAAAATTTAATCAAAAGTTCTTTAGAATGGGCAGTATTGATCAATTAGAACAAAATGTATTCAGATTTACATTAGTAGGATTTTTAGTCTTATTAATTAGTTTAATACTTGGCATTCAATGGGGACTTATTATAATTGGTAGTGAAATTTGGATTGATAGTAAAGTAGTCGGTTCCTTAATTGTCTTACTACTTTATGGTATTTATTTGTTTTTAAGAGTGAGAAAATCAATCAACACAAAAACGTTAGTTATAGCAAATATTATGATGTTTCTCGTGTGTATGATAAATTATTTGGTGGTCTCAAAATTTTCAGGATTTCATCAATGGTTTAACTAAACAATGGTGGAGGAAATTATGCGTAAAATTATTGTAGGTTCTAGAAAAAGTAAATTAGCTATGACGCAGAGTCAGCAATTTATAGATAAATTAAAAGAAAAACACCCAGATTTAGATATTGAAATTAAAGAAATCGTTACGAAAGGTGACAAGATTGTTGATGTTCAATTATCTAAAGTCGGTGGTAAAGGATTATTCGTTAAGGAAATACAACAAGCATTATTCAATCATGAAATTGACTTTGCTATTCATTCCTTAAAAGATGTTCCAAGTGAATTACCTGATGAATTAACACTAGGATGTATTCCAGAACGTGAAAATCCATTTGATGCATATATCGCAAATAACCATGTTAAACTTGCGGATTTGAAACCAGGTAGTATCGTTGGTACAAGTTCATTAAGACGTGGTGCACAATTATTAGCAAAATATCCTCATTTAGAAATTAAGTGGATTCGTGGAAATATTGACACACGCTTAAATAAATTAGAAACTGAAGACTTCGATGCGATTATACTTGCTGCAGCTGGATTAAAACGTATGGGCTGGAGTGATGATATCGTTACTGAATATTTACAAGAAGATACGATGGTACCTGCTATAGGACAAGGTGCACTAGGTATCGAATGTAGAAGTGATGATCAAGAATTATTAGATATTCTTAAATCAGTTCATGATGAGAATGTAGAAACATGTGTAACATGTGAAAGAACTTTCTTAAATGAAATGGATGGTAGTTGTAAAGTGCCAATAGCTGGTTACGCAACACTTGAAAAAGATGAAATTTCATTTACAGGTTTAATCATGTCTCCAGATGGTAAAGAAAGATATGAATCAACAATAAAAGGAACTGACCCTGTTGAAATAGGTAAACAAGTTTCTGAAGAACTAAAAGCACAAGGTGCATATGAAATCATTAAGAAATTGAACGAAGAAGCATAATAAGGAGTCGTTAACATGAAGCCAATCATTGTGGTTACAAGTACAAGAACTGTTCAACGTGAAGATGTCGAAATTCGTCATTATCCGTTTATTGATATTGTTCCTATCAAATTTGAACAATCTTGTTTAAAACCGCACTATGATTGGCTTATTTTTACGTCTGTAAATGCGATTAAAATATTTGAACCATATTTAAATCAAATAGAAGTCGATCGTATTGCTGTTATCGGTACAAAAACTAAAAAAATAGCAGATCAGTTCAATATCCCAGTAGATTTAATGCCAGATTCATTTACTCAAGAAGGTTTATTACAAGAATTTAAAGATCAATTCACAAATCAATCTATATTAATTCCATGTAGTAAACAAGCTAGAGATAAACTGGCGAAAGAACTTATGAAATGGGATAATCAAGTACAAGTACTGCATCTTTATGAACCTGTTACAAATTTAGAAAATGTTAGAAAAGTACATGAACTGATACAACAGCAAGAAGTAACGCATGTTACTTTTTCAAGTTCATCTGCTGTTTCTAGTTATTTTGATAACTATCATCGAATTCCAGACTCAGTCGAAGTTTATGCAATTGGTGCGATAACAGAGCGAAAGTTAAATACATATCATCAACCTTCTAAAGTAGCAGAAGAATATACATTAGAAGGCATGATAAATACAATTTTGAAAGAGGTAAAATCATGAAATTTGATAGACATAGAAGACTTAGATCATCTCAAGTAATGAGAAATATGGTGAAAGAAACGTATGTTCATAAATCAGATTTAATATATCCGATTTTTGTAATTGAAGAAGATAATATTAAAAACGAAATATCTTCAATGCCAGGTATTTATCAATTAAGTTTAAACTTATTAGAACAAGAGCTTAAAGAAGCTTATGATTTAGGCATTAGAGGTGTTATGTTCTTTGGTATACCTAATGAGAAAGATGCTTGTGGAACAGGTGCTTTTATTGATGATGGTATTATACAAAAAGCAACACGATTATCTAAAAGTAAATTCCCAGATATGTTAGTTGTAGCGGATACGTGTTTATGTGAATATACAGACCACGGACATTGTGGTGTAATAAACGAAGAAACAAAAGATGTAGATAACGATCAATCATTAGAATTACTTGTAAAAACAGCTGTATCACAAGCTAAAGCTGGTGCAGATATTATTGCGCCAAGTAATATGATGGACGGATTTGTTGCTGAAATTAGAGAAGGATTAGATCAAGCAGGGTTTATAAATATTCCTATTATGAGTTATGGTATTAAATACGCATCTAGCTTCTATGGCCCATTCAGAGAAGCAGCAGAAGGGGCACCTTCATTTGGTGATCGTAAGACTTATCAAATGGATCCAAGTAATCGATTAGAAGCATTCAGAGAATTAGAAAGTGATATTAAAGAAGGTTGCGACATGATGATTGTTAAACCAGCACTAAGCTATTTAGATATCATTAGAGATGTTCGTAATCGCTCAGACTTACCAATTGTTGCATATAATGTAAGTGGAGAATACAGTATGACAAAAGCAGCTGCATTAAATGGCTGGATTGATGAAGAAAAAATTGTGATGGAACAAATGACGTCAATGAAACGTGCTGGCGCTGACATGATTATTACTTATTTTGCTAAAGATATTTGTAAATATTTAGATGGAGGAGACTACTAATATGAGATATGAACGTTCAATAAATGCCTATGATGAAGCTGTAAATTTAATGCCAGGTGGCGTAAATAGTCCAGTACGTGCTTTTAAATCAGTAGATACACCACCGATTTTTATGGACCACGGACAAGGATCTAAAATTTATGATGTAGATGGTAATGAATATATTGATTATGTGTTAAGTTGGGGACCGTTAATTCTAGGTCATACACATGAAAAAGTAAAAGCTGCATTACATGAAGCAGTTGATAAAGGAACTTCATTCGGTGCATCAACTGAACTTGAAAATAAAATGGCTAAACTTGTTATTGAACGTGTGCCATCTATTGAAATGGTAAGAATGGTTTCTTCAGGTACTGAAGCGACATTAGCCGCATTACGTCTTGCTAGAGGATACACTGGCAGAAATAAAATATTGAAATTTGAAGGATGCTATCACGGACATAGTGATTCATTATTAATTAAAGCAGGTTCTGGCGTCGCAACTTTAGGTTTGCCAGATTCTCCTGGTGTACCAGAAGGCACAGCTAAAAACACTGTAACTGTACCATATAACGATATTGAAGCAGTGAAAGTTGCGTTTGAACACTTTGGTGAAGATATTGCAGGTGTTATTGTTGAACCAGTTGCTGGTAACATGGGCGTTGTCCCACCTGTTGAAGGCTTCTTAGAAGGTTTACGTGATATTACGAAAGAATACGGTTCATTACTTATTTTTGATGAAGTCATGACTGGATTTAGAGTTGGCTATAACTGTGCACAAGGTTACTTTGGTGTGACACCTGATTTAACTTGTTTAGGTAAAGTTATAGGTGGCGGACTACCAGTTGGCGCATTCGGTGGTAAGAGAGAAATTATGGAAGAAATAGCACCAGTCGGTAATGTATATCAAGCTGGTACACTTTCAGGTAACCCATTAGCAATGACAAGTGGTTACGCAACACTAAGTGAATTAACTGAAGAAAGCTATCAATATTTTAACGAACTTGGAGATTTACTTGAAAAAGGTCTTAAAGAAGTATTTGCGAAACACGCTGTACCGATTACGGTTAATCGAGCAGGTTCAATGATCGGTTATTTCTTAAATGAAGGACCTGTAACTAATTTTGAAGAAGCAAATTCTTCAGATTTAGAACTATTCAGCAAAATGTATAGAGAAATGGCTCAAGAGGGCGTATTTTTACCACCTTCACAATTTGAAGGTACATTCCTATCTACTGCTCATACTAAAGAAGATATTGAAAAAACAATTCAAGCTTTTGACACAGCATTAGAAAGAATTACAAACGAATAAAACTTACCTCAAAATACAGAAACATAAATGATATAATCTTTTTGAGGTGTTAATCATGAATAGAAATAAATGGAACATTGTATTTGTATGCTTGTTAGCCATTATACTTGGTTTTGTGTTACAAAGTATTCACATGATATTACCGTGGATGTTTGGACCTATATTTGCGAGTTTAATAATGATTAAAGTATTAAAACGTACGATTAAATGGCCAGTATGGTTAGGTAATATCGGTTTACTTATTTTAGGGATACAAATGGGCTCAACATTTACGCCTACTGTCCTTCATGATATTAAAGATGAATGGCTACAAATAATATTAATGTCAGTATTTATTTTATTACTTGCATTAATTGTGTCTATAGCATTTAGAAAAATTGCAAATGTTACATTCGAAACAGCATTATTAAGTGCAATTCCAGGTGCTTTAAGTCAGATGGTTATAATGGCAGAAGAAAATAAAAAAGCAGATTTATTAATCGTTACATTGACTCAAACATCTCGAATCATGTTTGTCGTCATATTAGTTCCAATTATTTCATCTATTTATGGTAATGATGGTACGGCGTCAGGACAAATTGAAAAAGCGCCATCTATATTTAGAGCGCTAGATATCTCAGGACTATTTGTGATACTAATGAGTATCCTCGCCTTATTCTATATATTCTATAAAATTAAAGTACCTGTACCTCAGTTACTAGCACCGATATTTGTTTTATTAGTATGGAATTTATATACCGGGCAAATCTTCTCGTTAGATTATCCGATCATTGTCGTTGCACAAGTATTATTTGGCATAAGAATAGGTGTTCAAATATCTGATTTGATTAATAATTTAACGAAAAAGACGATATTTGCTATCGCATTTCAAAATGTATCACTGATTATTGGTGCATTTGTACTAGTTTTTGTATTTGAGATATTTATAGACGACAATATAAACGACTTATTCTTAAGTGCAGCACCTGGTGGTATGGCTCAAATCATCGTTGTAGCATTAGAAACTGGTGGAGATGTTGCGATGATATCAAGTTATCACATATTTAGGATATTCTTTATTCTGTTGATCGTTGCACCATTAATTAAAATATTCTTAACAGTTAGATCTAGAAAATATGGAAATTAAAATGAATCAATATTGACTTATATGGATTCTGCTTATATTATTAAAGTAATCGAATATTTATCAAGGAAGAGTAAATCATTGATTAATGATAGAGAGTGCATGGTTGGTGTAAATGCATATTAATGATGATTGAAGGTAGCCTTAAATTGAACGTTAATTGAAACTAAGTAGGTTAATGCGTGTGCGAGCGATAATCGTTAGAGTGCAATATAAGTGATTATATTGAATTTAGGTGGTACCACGGTTTAACCCGTCCTATTTATTAGGACGGGTTTTTTATATTATAAAGGGAGTGATTTTAATGGAAATGGAACCTAAGTATAACCCTAAAAAGGTTGAAGAAGGCCGTTATCAATTTTGGTTAGATCATAATTATTTTAAGCCAAGTGAAAATAAAGAAAAGGAAACATACACAATTGTTATTCCACCACCAAACGTAACAGGGAAGTTGCATTTAGGTCATGCATGGGATACAACTTTACAAGATATTTTAACAAGAATGAAAAGAATGCAAGGCTATGACACATTGTATTTACCTGGTATGGACCATGCAGGTATTGCGACTCAAGCTAAAGTTGAAGGTAAATTAAGAGAACAAGGTTTATCAAGACATGATTTAGGAAGAGAAAAATTCCTTGAGCATGCTTGGTCATGGAAAGAAGAATATGCTGACTTTATTAGAGCTCAATGGGCTAAATTAGGTTTAGGATTAGACTATAGTCGTGAACGTTTTACGTTAGATGAAGGTTTATCTCAAGCAGTTAAAAAAGTGTTTGTTGATATGTATAACAAAGGTCTTATCTATCGTGGTGAAAGAATTATTAACTGGGATCCACAAACTAAAACAGCTATTTCTGATATTGAAGTTATTCACGAAGATATTACAGGTCATTTCTATCATATTAAATATCCTTTTAAAGACGGTGAAGGTGCAATTGAAATTGCAACAACACGTCCTGAAACGATGTTAGGTGATACAGCAATCGTTGTTAACCCAAATGATGATCGTTACAAACATTTAATTGGTAAATCCGTTATCTTACCGATTATTGGCCGTGAATTACCGATTATTGGTGATGACTATGTTGATATTGAATTCGGTAGTGGTGCAATGAAAGTTACACCAGCTCATGACCCTAATGACTTCGAAATTGGTGAAAGACATCAACTTGAAAAAATTAATGTAATGAATGAAGACGGTACGATGAATGAGCTTGCAGGTAAATATAATGGTTTAGATCGTTTTGAATGCCGTAAACAATTAATCGAAGACTTAAAAGAAACTGGCGAATTAATCAAAATAGAAGAACATGTTCATTCTGTTGGACACTCAGAAAGAAGTGGCGCAGTAGTTGAACCTTATTTATCTACACAATGGTTTGTTAAAATGGAGCCATTAGCTAAACAAGCATTAGACAATCAAGATACAGATGGTCGTATTAATTTTGTACCAGAACGTTTTGAAGGCACATTCAATAGATGGATGGAAAACATTCGTGACTGGACAATTTCAAGACAATTATGGTGGGGTCATCAAATTCCAGCATGGTACCATAATGAAACAGGTGAAACATACGTTGGTGAAGAACCTCCAGCAGATATCGAGAATTGGACTCAAGATGAAGATGTTCTAGATACATGGTTTAGTTCTGCATTATGGCCATTCTCAACATTAGGTTGGCCAGATGAAAACAATGAAGATTTCAAACGTTACTATCCAACTAATACGTTAGTAACAGGTTATGATATTATTTTCTTCTGGGTATCAAGAATGATTTTCCAAGGATTAGAATTTACAGGTAAAAAGCCGTTCAATGACGTTTTACTACACGGTTTAGTAAGAGCTGAAGATGGCCGTAAAATGAGTAAATCACTTGGTAACGGTGTTGACCCAATGGATGTAATAGATGAATATGGTGCAGATAGTTTAAGATACTTCTTAGCTACTGGTTCATCTCCAGGTCATGACTTACGTTATTCTACTGAAAAAGTTGAAGCGGTATGGAACTTTATCAATAAAATTTGGAATGCGTCTCGTTTCAGCATTATGAATATCGGTGAAGATTTTAAATTTGAAGATATAGATTTATCTGGTGAAAAATCTGTTGCAGATGAATGGATCCTTACACGATTAAATGAAACG
The DNA here is from genome assembly GCF_022386135.1 of Mammaliicoccus sp. P-M59. Classification (NCBI taxonomy): domain Bacteria; kingdom Bacillati; phylum Bacillota; class Bacilli; order Caryophanales; family Staphylococcaceae; genus Mammaliicoccus; species Mammaliicoccus sp. P-M59. The sequence goes on from NZ_JAJNJJ010000001.1 coordinate 148,734, forward strand.
ATTGCGAACGTTACGGATTTAAGTGATAAATATGAATTTGGTGAAGTTGGCCGTGTATTATATAACTTTATTTGGGATGAATTCTGTGATTGGTATATCGAAATGAGTAAAATACCAATGAATGGTGATGACGAAGCTAAAAAACAAATGACACGTTCAGTACTAGCTTATACGTTAGACCAAACAATGCGTATGCTTCATCCATTAATGCCATTCGTAACAGAACATATTTGGCAAGCATTACCACATGAAGGCGAAACAATTATTCAAGCTTCATGGCCAGAAGTAAGACCAGAATTATCAAATGAAAATAGTAAAGTATCTATGCAACTATTAGTTGAAATCATTAAATCTGTAAGACAAGCACGTCGTGAAGTGAATACACCAATGTCTAAAGAAGTACCAATTCACATTGAAGCTAAAGATGAAACAGTGAAAAAACAACTCTTAGACAATAAAGATTATTTAATGCGTTTCTGTAATCCAAGTGAGTTAGTGATTGATACGAAAGTTGATATTCCAGAAAAAGCGATGACTGAAGTTGTATTTGGTGCAACAGTTGTATTACCTTTAGAAGGTTTAATTGACATGGATAAAGAAATAGAAAGACTTGAACAAGAACTTCAAAAATGGCAAAAAGAATTAGATCGTGTTAATAAAAAATTAAGCAATGAAAAATTCGTTGCAAATGCACCTGAAAAGATTATTAACGAAGAAAAAGATAAAAAAGTTAATTATCAAGAAAAATATGATGGTGTATTAGCAAGAATTGAACAACTGAAAGGCTAGGAAATCTTATGAATTATTTAGATAGTTTACACTGGATACATGAACGCACGAAGTTCGGTATTAAACCAGGCGTTAAAAGAATGAAGTGGATGCTCGACAAATTAGGTAATCCTGAAGAAAAGATTCAAGCAGTTCACGTAGTCGGTACAAATGGTAAAGGTTCAACTGTCAGTTATTTAAGAGAAGCCCTAGTAGCTAATAACTATGAAATCGGCACTTTCACATCGCCATATATTGTCACTTTCAATGAAAGAATCAGTATTAATGGAACACCAATTACAGATGATGAATTAGTTGAGTTAGTTCAGATTGTTAAACCAATATCTGAACGACTTGAATCTGAAACTGATTTAGGTCCTGCTACTGAATTTGAAATCATTACATTAATGATGTTTGTATATTTTGGTACAGTACATCCTGTAGATTTTGTTATCATTGAAGCGGGATTAGGTGCTTTAAATGATTCAACGAATGTATTTCAACCAATAATGACGGTGTTAACAAGTATCGGTTTAGATCATACGAATATTTTAGGAGATACGTATATGGATATTGCAAGAGAAAAAGCTGGTGTCATTAAACCAAGTGTACCTCTTGTATATGCGATTAAGCCTAAAGATGCGTTACATTTCGTTAGAGAAGTAGTTGAGAAAAATTACAATAAAGGTCTAGAACTTGATCGCGATTTTCATGTACTATCAGATGATACTGAATTTACGTATCGATATGGTAGTTATGAATTAGAAAACATTCAACTCAAAATGATAGGTCAACATCAGCATGAAAATGCTGCACTAGCGATCACAACACTTATTGAAATGTATCAAAGAGGTATGATTCAATTAAACTTTAATACAATGATTGATGCGATAGAACATACAACATGGTCAGGTCGAATTGAAAAAGTTCAAGAAGAACCACTTATTTTAATAGACGGTGCCCATAATAGAGAAAGTATTGATGCGTTAGTAGATACATTAAAACAATACTATTCAGACAAAAAAATCGATGTGTTGTTTGCAGCGATAGATGGTAAGCCAATAGGGAAAATGATGAATAGCATAGAAGAAATAGCCAATAGATTTTATGTAACAACATTTGATTTTCCAAAAGCATTACCAATAGATGCAGTATACGATTATTTAGAGCACCACCATATTGAAAAAGTTCAAGACTATCCTCAATTTATTGAACAATACGATGGAGAATTACTCGTTGTAACAGGAAGTTTATACTTTATTAGTGAAGTAAGAAAATTATTTAAAGATTAATATAAAATGCCGTTAAAGTCATTGACTTTGACGGCATTTTTTTATGGGCATGCACGAACAAAATCGTAGATTTGAAGAATAATATTTATTTACAATAAATAAATTATTACTATCGATGTTATTTATTTTAAGTTTTAAATTGAAATAAGCATTTTTGTGTATAATATTCAATATTTTCTGATAATAGTGTATGATAGTACTTATAAATAGGGGGGATTAATTTGAAAGATATATTTGGAAAATTTATAAGGTTCAAGAATCCTCATACATATGCTATATTGCTTTTCATTATTGCTATGAGTTGTTTACTGACATATGTGATACCTTCTGGGGAATTTGACAGGAAGTCTGTTAATGATCGGGAAGAGGTTGTTTCGGGTACATATCATTTAGTAGATAGTGAACCTTCTGGCTTTTTAGAAATATTTAGATCAATACCTGAAGGATTAATCAGTGGTGCTGATATTATCTTTTACATATTTTTAGTTGGTGGTGCATTTGGCATTATTCATAAGACAGGTGCCATTACCAATGGCGTCAATGCTGCAATGAATAAGCTTGGTAAAAACGGTAAGTTTATGATTCCACTAACGATGCTCATTTTTTCATTGCTTGGTTTCTCGATAGGTTTAGCTGAAGAGACCATAATTTTTGTTCCAATCGGTATAGCGATTGCTAGAGCAGTCGGATATGATGCAATGACAGGTGCTGCAATGATTATCATGGGCGCTGCTGCTGGCTTTCTCGGCGGAATGCTCAACCCATTTACAGTTGGCGTTGCTCAACAGATTGCAGAAATTCCACTCTTTTCAGGATGGGAATTTAGAACAATTATTTATATTTGTGTATTAATTGTAGGTATTGCATACGTTATGTTTTACGCTCGAAAAGTTAAAAAGAATCCAATGAAAAGTTTAGTATATGAGTTAGAACAACAAGAAAAAGATCAAATAGAACCACAAGAAAAGATTGGTAGATTTACAAAGCGACAAATGTTTTGTTTAATTTTATTAGTTAGTGCAATATGTTTTAACGTATTTGGTATTTTTACATTTGGTTGGTCATTTAATGAAATGAGTGCCAATTTCTTGCTAGTCGGATTATTGGCAGGTTTTATTGCTGGTCTAGGTTTTAACGGTACTTTCGATGCATTAATCGAGGGTATGCAGTCTATTTTATTTGGAGCATTAATTGTTGGCTTCGCTAAAGCAATCGTCGTTGTATTAGAAAATGGTAAAATTATCGACACAATTGTTTATTATTTAACAAATACAATTCAAGATTTACCAGCAAGTATTACGGTAGGGATGATGTTTATCATACAAATGATTTTGAATTTCTTCATCCCATCTGGTTCTGGTCAAGCGATGACGACTATGCCATTAATGGTGCCTATTTCTGATTTATTGAATATCAATAGACAAATGGCAGTACTTGCGTTCCAATATGGTGATGCAGTAAGTAATAGTATATTCCCAACATCAGCTTCGTTAATGGGAGGATTAGCTGTAGCAGGAATCTCATACACAACTTGGGTTAAATTTATTTGGAAGTTATTATTACTGTGGGTTGTTATCTGCTTAGTTGGTATTATTATTGCGTTAGCCCTAGGTTATTAAATTTTAAAATTTTACAAAACTTGAAAAACACATGCTATCTTTAGATGTTTTTCAAGTTTTTTTAATGGATTTATAAAGTTTTTAAAAGTATTAGAGCTATTTACTAACAAAATGCGATTATAAATATTGAGGTGTTATTTGGTATATTAATTTATATCAAAAAGGAGTTAAAAAGAATGTTTAAAATGTTTATATTCGGTGCAATCATTGCAAGTTATATGTATCAACTTACGGGTGTGAAGAAAGTGAACTTTCATTTGTTAACGAAGCGTTCTGTTTGTGAATCATGCCATACATCACTTAAACCGATAGATTTAATACCCATTGTAAGTTATGTAGCATTGCGCGGTAAATGTCGTTATTGTAAGAAGGATATTCCAATAAGTTTATTAATTTGTGAAGTCTTTTTAGGCATACTATTTCTCATTCCAATTCTTTCAACAGTTCAACTAAATCCTCTTTTGTATTACTTCTTAATTATCTTTTTAATACCTTTGTCCATTTATGATTTCCATCATTTTGTCATACCGAATCATATGCTCATCATTATGTTAGTATGTAGTGTTTATTTATTTGGATTAACGCGAGAACAATTTATTTACGCACTGATTATCATATTAATTTTGCACATCTTATATTTCATATCAAGGGGAGGGCTAGGTTATGGAGATATTAAATTATTTTCGTTACTCAGTTTAATTTTGACGATATCACATTTTATATTATGTTTTATGTTTACTTTTATATTTGCGGGTGTATTGATCACACTTTATGTATGTATCACACGAAATAAAATTCAAAAAGTACCACTCGTTCCTTTTATGACACTTGCAGTTATATTTGTACAATTATTCCAAACTCAACTTAATGATTATTTTTTAGGAGGCTACTATGGTTATTAAAATTAAAGATTTACAACATGAAGATAAACCGAGAGAAAGACTTAAATCATATGGTCCAGATAAATTAACAAATAGAGAATTATTGGCGATCATTATTAATTCAGGAAGCAAACAATATTCTAGTCTAGAATGTGCAAATAAAGTATTGAATTTAGTTGAAAATACAAGAGAACTAAGACATTTAACTTTGTCTGAATTACTAAGTGTTAATGGTATTGGTGAATCTAAAGCAATTACTATTCTAGCAGTTATTGAATTAGCTAAAAGAATGCATAGCAATACCGTTCTCGACAAAGTAGAAATCAATGAACCACAAGATGTTGCAGATTATTTAATGGAAAAATTAAGATATTTAAAGCAAGAACACTTTGTGGCTTTATTATTAAATACAAAGAATCAAATTATACATGAACAATCGATTTTTATTGGTTCATTAAATATGGCTGTTGTTCATCCGAGAGATTTATTGAGAGAGGCAGTTAAGCATTCTGCTGCTTCAATTGTGATTGCACATAATCATCCAAGTGGTGATCCAACACCCTCCTTAGAAGATATTAAAACGACAAAGCGCATATTATATTGTTGTGATTTAATGGGTATCGACTTATTAGATCATATTATCATTGGTGATGGAGAATTTATTAGCATATTTGAAAATGACTATATCATGCGTGAAGACTTAGAAATTAATAATATAACTGAATGATTCAATGTTATAATGTAATTAAAAATGAGTCAGGAGTTTTTATTTTGCAAATCATAACGTTCATATTTGTCGTATTACCGTTACTATTTATCATTTCTTTATTTCAACGCAAGAAAAAGCGACCAATTGTTAGAAAAGACTATGGCATCACGTTGATGTTAGGTATCATAGGTGTATTCTTAGCATCTATTATTCTTACTTTAACAAAAGATGGTTCTGCACTTTCAATTAATTTAATACTTGGTTCAATTGTTGCGGGAATTGCTTGGGGTATTCTCGTTTCAATTACATTATTCATTTTAAACAAAATATTAAACAAATAAATAAAATTGTAAATTTTCGGATATTATATTGACATTATTTTTTGAAAAGGCTATCATTAACTTAAATTTATGAGAGAGGAGGTAGTGACTTATGAGAAACATCAGAAGAAGATTTTATAAACAAACAACATCATACATCACTACCCCTACGTTAAATATGAAGCATTAGGGAGTAGTATATTCACTTCCTTTAGAATGTAATTTAAGCACACGCTTTCTTTAAGGATGCGTGTGCTTTTTTGTGTTTAATGATAGGGGTTAAGGGGGGACAACATGTTTCAAGCAATTAAAAAGTTAATGTGGTTTTTTAAAGATCATTGGAAGAGATATACGATTGCAATTATTCTGTTGCTAATTGCGAACGTTGTAGAAGTATTGCCACCTTGGTTAGTAGGGCAGACTATAGATAAGATAAGTGACCGTTCTTTGACTGAACAAATATATCATCAATTAGTAATTATTTTTATAATTGTATTAATTTTGGCTTATATCGTGAATTATATTTGGAGAACTTTAATCTTTTCAGGTTCTCAAATACTTGAATCAATTATGAGACGTAAACTGATGCAAAAATTTTTATCTATGAGTCCAACATTTTTTGAGAAAAATCGAACTGGAGATTTAATGGCAAAGTCTACAAACGATTTAAATCAAATTAGAAATACTGCAGGGATAGGGATTTTAACTTTAATTGATTCTACAACATTTATGGGAACGATAATATTAACGATGGGTATTACAGTGTCATGGAAGCTTACACTATTTGCACTGATTCCATTACCTTTACTAGCCATATTAGAAATTGAATTAGGTAAAAGAATTCATAAACGCTATTTAGTTTCACAAAAATCGTTTGGTGATATGAATGACAGTGTTCTTGAGTCTATTGAAGGTGTACGTGTTACAAGAGCGTATGTACAAGAAGATAAACTCAACAAAGATTTCAAAAATATGACCGAAAGTGTCGTAGAAAAATTTATGAATGTTGAAAAAATGGATGCGTTTTTTCAACCAATAACGATTATTATCACTGCTATGAGTCAAGTGATCGGAATAGGTTATGGAGCATTTCTCGTTAATAGTGGTGAAATGACAATTGGTGGACTAATTTCATTCACCGTATATTTAAATATGCTCGTATGGCCAATGTTTTCAGTTGGTATTTTGATAAATATTATGCAAAGAGGAAATGCGTCTATAGATCGTGTTGAAGAAACGTTAAATGAAGCGGAAACAGTAATTGATGTAGAAAATAAAGGCATGCCTTCACATGATATAGGTATGAATTCTGTTGTGTTTAAATATCCATCAAGTGAATCCATTAACTTGAACAACATTAATATCATACTAAGTAAAGGTGAAACTTTAGGTATTGTCGGTGCAACTGGTTCTGGCAAGACGACATTAATCAAACAAATTTTGAAAGAGTATCCTACTGGTGATGGAGAAATCGTACTTGGAGATACTAATATTAATCAAATTTCAAAAAGTGATTTAAGAAGTTTAATTGGTTATGTATCTCAAGAAAATATTTTATTCTCTAGATCTATTAGAGATAACATTAGATTTGGTAAATCGAATGCTACCGACAATGAAATCGAAGAAGCGATTAAATTAGCATACTTTGAAAAAGATATCGAACGTTTACCACAAGGTTTAGAAACATTAGTAGGAGAAAAAGGTATAGCAATTTCTGGAGGTCAAAAGCAAAGAATAGCAATTGCTAGAGCATTGATTATGGATCCTAAAATATTAATTTTAGACGATGCACTATCTGCTGTTGATGCAAAAACAGAAAAGAAAATTATACAAAATATACAAAAATATAGACAGGGTAAAACAACCATTATTGCGACACATCGATTATCAGGTGTTAAACATGCTAATCAAATTGTTGTCATGGACCACGGAGAAATCACGGAGTCAGGTACACATGACCAATTACTCCAAATGAATGGTTGGTACAAATCTCAATTTGAAAGACAACGGTTGAAGGAGGTGTATAGCAAGTGAGTATTGTAAATCAACTCTTTCCATTTGTTAGCAAATATAAGAAAAGATTCATCATTGGTATTGTTATTTTAATTGGAGCAGTGGGGTTCGAATTATTAGGGCCATTGGTTGCGATGTATATTATTGATCATTATGTTAAAACATCTGCTTCACAAATTATACAATTACGACCAGTGTTACTATTATTGAGTTTGTTCTTTGTAGTGTCACTTATTCATGCGATATTAAGTTATTTTCAAACACTCGTTCTTCAACGTGCTGGATCAGATGTAATTAAAGAGTTAAGAATTAAGCTCTTTGAACACGTTCAAAAGTTACCGATTAAATACTTTGATAATTTACCAGCTGGAAAAGTAGTAGCTAGAATAACGAATGATACACAAATGATACTCGAACTATTCACTGTTATATTACCAAACTTTATTTCAGCTTTTATTACGATGATAGGTGTCATTATTGCGATATTCTTTATTAATATTAAAATTGGTTTTATCGCATTGATTACAATACCTTTCGTAATACTTTGGTTATTGTGGTACAAAAAAGTAACGGGTAAATACAACTATGTCATTCGAGAAAAAAATAGTGATATGAATGCACTTATAAATGAATCTATAAATGGTATGAATATCATTCAAGCATTTAAACAAGAAAAACAAATTATGAATGATTTTGATGAAATGAATCAAGCGTATTTAAACAATTATAAAAAAATCATACAATTTGATTCGCTGACAGAACATAATTTGTTAAGTACGATTAGAAGTATTGTGTTTTTAATGTTGATTGTCGTATTTGGAACACAATTTCTAAATTCTTCTGTCGCAATTTCAGTCGGAACGTTATATATTCTTGTAAATTATATAACAAGATTGTTTGATCCTTTGTTTGGTGTATTAAACGTATTGGGACAATTAGAACAGGCAAGAGTTTCTTGCGTAAGAGTATTTGAAATGATGAATGTCTCTGAAGAAAAGATGCCAGAACATCAAATTCAGTTGCCTAAAAAAATAGAAGGTCGTGTACATTTTAAAGATGTCTCGTTTGCTTATAATGAAGGTGAATACGTCTTGGAAGATATCAATTTAGATGTCGATAAAGGACAAACAATTGCGTTAGTTGGACATACAGGATCAGGGAAAAGTTCTATCATGAATTTACTATTCAGATTCTATGATCCTACTAATGGAACAATTGAAGTTGATGGTATACCGACCATTAAGACTGATAAAAGAGATATGCGAAAACATATGGGCATTGTATTACAAGACCCATACTTATATACAGGGACTATTTTATCCAACATTACATTAGACGATCCTAAAGTAACGCGAGAAAAAGCTGTTGAAAGTTTAAATGCAGTAGGTGGAGATAGAGTGTTAGAACACTTTAAAAAAGGGATTGATGAACCAGTTATTGAAAGAGGTCGTACATTAAGTTCTGGACAGCGACAAATCATTTCATTTGCGCGAGCACTTGCATTTGATCCAGAAATTTTGATTTTAGATGAAGCAACATCAAGTATTGATTCTGAAACGGAAGAAATTATACAAAAAGCAATGACTGTGTTGTCTAAAGGACGAACATCATTTATTATTGCGCACCGACTTTCAACGATTAAGAATGCTGATCAAATTATTGTTCTTGATAAAGGTCGCATTATTGAAAAAGGAAATCATGATGAGTTAATCAAGTTAGAAGGGCAATATTACAAAATGTATCAAATGCAGTCTTTAACAGATTAATCGTGTTAAACAAACTAATGGCCTGGGATATATTATCCCAGGCCATTGTTTTATATTTTTTAAACTCATCATTGCGGTCACATAAAGTAAAGTACGCCTTGATATATGAAGTAAATAACTAAAGCGATGATTGCTAATTTTATTACAACTCTTAATAATCCAACGAAAAATCTAAAAAAGATAATTAAAAACAAGATAGCTAAAAATATATATATTAATTCCAAATTTATCACCTCTTGAATTCATTATAAAGAATAAACTCATTAAATACATCAGACTACAGAATGATTAAAGGTTTAGGTCTAAAGCCCGATGATGTTATTTGAGCAATTTTCGTATAATATAAATGAATGAGAGGTGTCTATAATTTTGAGATGGTTATTTAGATTAATTAGAAATTTATTAGCGTTATTAGCAATTGTCATTATCATTGTTATTGTATATAGAAACGTACCAGCATTGAGTGATTTAAATCCGTTTGATCATAGTAATGAACAAACGACTGAAGAAATGGCTCCACAACATGCAAATGCAACTTATAAAATTGAAGATAATCCATTATTACAAAATGTACCATTAGGTCAAACTAAACAAGCATTTAATTGGATCAATAAAAGTGAATTCATGGATGTTTCAGGACTAGAACGTATGGGATATGACGACAACTATGTTGCAGGGCAAAGAGGAACAGAGTATATCTTGTATAAATTTGGGGAACCAAAGATGTATGTTTATCAAACAGAGCAAGATTTAATGAATGATTTAAGTGCAATGCACTCAAATATAGAATTATTACCTAAAACTGCATATTAAATTTTTATTTCGGCAGTCTCTTACTTTATTTAAAGTGCTGTGTAAGCTAAAATAGTAATATCATTGTTAATGAGTCATTTGAAGATTAAGAGGTGTTCGGATTGTCGAATTTTTTTAAAAATAATAAAATAATGATTTTTCTAATTTCTATGGTTTTATTAATTGTAATTGTTGGTTATTCAGTGAGAGCGCAATCTGCATCGCTTAGTGAACAATATGCGAGTGATACATCATCGTTTGGTGGAAGAATCGTATCTTATCCAGTTACTTTTGTTTCTGATTTCTTCTCTGGAATTTTCACTTCAGACGAAGACGTTGATAAACTAAAAGAAGAAGTAAAAAGTACAGATCAAATCAAAGCTGATAAAGCAAGATTAGAAAAAGAAAACAAAGCCTTAAAAAAAGAATTGGATATGAAGGATATTTCGCAATTCAATCCAATATCAGCTACTGTAATCGGTAGAAGTCCAGATCAATGGATGAATACAATCATTATTGATAAAGGAAAAAAGAGCGGCATGAAAGAAAATATGGCTGTCATTACGAGTGAAGGTTTAGTAGGTAGAATTAAAAAAGCAAACCAATTTTCTTCACAAGTTGAATTAATATCTACAAGTGTTAAAACGAGTAAGCTTTCAGTAGATATACAGCAAGATGATGATAATATCTTTGGTATGATTAATCGATATGACGAAGATAAAGATTTACTTGTTATTAGTGATATCGATAATAAATACAGTATCAAAAAAGGATCTAAAGTTGTAACAAATGGTTTAGGTGACCAACTTCCTAAAGGTATATTGGTTGGTAAAGTTGAAAAAGTAGAAAATGATGAATATGGTTTATCTAAAGTTGCCTATATCAAGACATCTACAAACATTAAAGAATTAAACCATGTATATGTTGCTAAACGTGATCCAGAAACGATACCTTCATCTGAAGAAAGTGGTGAGGAATAATGAGATTTTACGTTATTCCTTTAATTGGTGTCTTATTATTTTACTTAGATTCATTATTAACACGTTTATCACCTTTACATTTATTTGGTGAGACATTTATTATCGTGCCTCGATTAACATTTTTGTACTTACTCATAATTGCTGTATACAAAAATCCTAAAGTTGCCATTATTTTAGCAATCGTTACAGGTATTTTTACAGATATTTATTATGGCGGTATATACGGTGTCTATACATTTGGATATGCTATTTTTGTGATTATGATGGATAAACTATTTAAAGTATTTTATAGAGATATTTTGATGATGGTTATTCTCTTAATATCTTCAGTTGTATTACTTGAAATATGGGTCATGGTTTTTTATGGATTTTTAGGCATTGCCTCAATTAATATTGGCCAAATTATTCTATTTAGATTAATTCCAACTGTCATATTTAATTTAATATGTTTAATCATCATTTTCCCATTTGTATTAAAATTATTAGAAAGAAATACTAATTAATGAAAGATTATTGACATCAATAGCTGTAGGTGGTACTCTATTGAAGTTGAGTAGTTTCTAGCTACATACAACCGCTCGATCATAGGTCTTAAAGTACGTATGTCACCTATGAATGGCGTGACTTAAAAAATTAGGAGGTGCAAGTATGTTTGCTATAATTGAAACTGGCGGAAAGCAAGTTAAAGTAGAAGAAGGTCAAACAATTTGGGTTGAGAAATTAGACGTAAATGAAGGTGATTCATTCACATTTGACCAAGTATTATTTGTAGGTGGAGATTCAGTTAAAGTTGGATCACCTGTTGTTGAAGGTGCTTCAGTTACTGCTAAAGTTGAAAAACAAGGACGCGGTAAAAAAATCACTGTATTCAAATACAAAGCTAAGAAAAACTACAAACGTAAACAAGGTCATCGTCAACCTTACACTAAATTAACAATCGAAAAAATCAACGCATAATTTATGATTAATGTAGATGTTAGTTTGAATCAAGAAGGGCAAGTTACAGATATTGAAATGTCTGGACATGCTGATTCAGGTGAATACGGTAAAGACTTAGTCTGTGCCGGTGCTTCAGCAGTTGTCTTTGGTACAACAAATGCTATCATTGGATTAACTGATGAGTCGCCTGATATAGATTACAGTGACGACGGTGGATATTTTCATATACGTAGTGTAAACTTAGAAAATGAACAAGCGCAAATATTATTACAAGGCCTTATCGTTTCTTTGAAAACAATCGAAGAAGAATATGGGCAATATATTAAACTAAATTACAAGTGAGGTGTAACTCATGTTAAAATTAAACTTACAATTTTTCGCATCGAAAAAAGGGGTAGGTTCTACAAAGAACGGTCGTGACTCTGAATCAAAACGTTTAGGTGCTAAACGTGCTGACGGTCAATTCGTTACTGGTGGTTCTATTCTTTATCGTCAACGTGGAACTAAAGTTTTCGCTGGTGAAAACGTAGGTCGCGGTGGAGACGATACATTATTCGCTAAAATCGACGGCGTTGTTAAATTCGAACGTTTTGGTCGTGACAAAAAGAAAGTATCTGTATACGCAGCTGCTGAATAATCTTTATATTTAGATGAGGCTGGGACATGTATAATTGTCCCAGCCTCAATCATTATGTTGGCAGTTATTTATATAAACATGAATGGTACGTTTTATTTATAATGAAGGTATTCAGAAATGCAGTTTCTTTTTTTATTCATAATATTAAAATGTTATAATGAGTGTTATGAATAATGATAATAAAGGTGATGGAATGAATAATTTAGATGTGTATTTAAAGTCTAGACATGATTTTGTGAATCAGTTCCAATTGTTATATACATATAAACAGTTAGGAAAACATGAAGAGGTTGATTTATTAATTGATGAATTGTACAAAAATCTCAAGCAAGAACAGTTGTTTTTAAATGCACCGTGTAGAAAATTTGTTCATAATGTATTTGAATACAAACTATCTTTGTCAGGCTCTAAATGGACATTTGAAATTGACAACTCAAATATCGATTATTATCAAAAGAACTTAGAAAGAACAGATGGTACTTTAACAAATATATTTAATGATTTGAAATATGTTGTGATTAACGATATGGATGAAAAAAATATTCATATTAGTCTTACAGTAGAAGAGGAATTTGTCACAATGATTATTTGGTTAAGTGCGACTAATCAGGAGCTTAATCAAATTGAACAATCATTTTCTAAATATAACGTTGAAGTTTTATCAGAAAGTCAAAATCATATAGATTTAGAATTTTTTATTAACATAAAAGAAATAGAGGTGTAAACATGTTTATAGATCAGGTCAAAATATCGTTAAAAGCCGGTGATGGCGGTAACGGTTTAGTAGCTTTTCGTCGTGAAAAGTATGTTCCATTTGGTGGACCAGCAGGTGGCGACGGTGGTAAAGGTGCTTCAGTCGTATTTGAGGTAGATGAAGGTTTACGTACTTTATTAGACTTTAGATTCCAAAGAAAATTTAAAGCTGATAAAGGTGAGAATGGACAAAGTAGTAATATGCACGGTCGTGGAGCAGACGACTTAGTATTAAAAGTACCACCTGGTACAATTATTAAAAATGCCGAAAATGAAGAGATTTTAGCTGACCTTGTTGAACATGGTCAACGCGCTACAGTCGCTAAAGGTGGCCGTGGTGGTAGAGGTAACTCAAGATTTGCTTCAGCAAGTAATCCGGCACCAGATTTCTGTGAAAATGGTGAACCTGGTGAAGAACTTGAAGTCATGTTAGAACTTAAACTTATGGCAGATGTAGGTTTAGTAGGTTATCCAAGCGTTGGTAAATCAACATTATTATCTATCGTTTCCAAAGCAAAACCAAAAATCGGTGCTTATCACTTTACGACAATTAAACCTAATTTAGGTGTTGTCCAAACAAATGATGGTCGAGGATTTGTAATGGCAGATTTACCAGGTTTAATTGAAGGTGCTTCTGAAGGTGTAGGTTTAGGTCATCAATTCTTAAGACATATTGAACGTACAAGAGTAATTGTTCATATAATAGATATGAGTGGAATGGAAGGCAGAGACCCATATGAAGATTATGTTACAATTAATCAAGAATTAAAATCATATAATGAAAATCTTTCTAGAAGACCACAAATTGTTGTTGCGAATAAAATGGATTTACCAGATTCAGAAACACAATTAGAAATGTTTAAAGAACAACTTCAAGAAGATGTTAATATTATTCCTATTAGTACAGTTACACGTCATAATGTTGATAAACTACTTTATCAAATTGCTGATTTATTAGATGAAACTGAAGGAATGGACTTCGATTCAGTCGAAGAAGAAACTGGCGTACATCGTGTTGTCTATAAACACGAAAAATCACGAGATCATTTTGTTATTACAAGAGATGACGATGGTGCCTATGTTGTATCAGGTAATTCGATTGAAAGATTATTCAAAATGACGGACTTTAATCGTGATGCAGCAGTCAGAAGATTTGCAAGACAAATGCGTTCAATGGGTATTGATGATGCCTTAAGAGAACGTGGTGCTTCAAATGGTGATATTGTAAGAATTTTAGGTGGAGAATTTGAATTTGTCGAATAGGGCGTGTTCCAATTGAAAAAATCAAATGAATCAACAAAAAGGTTTTATTTAATCAGAGAAGATGTTTTGCCAGAGTCAGTGCAAAAGACAATCAAAGTTAAAAATGCATTATTAAAAAATAATAATTTAACGATTTATGATGCAGTTAAAGAATTTAATTTATCTAGAAGTGCTTTTTATAAATATAAAGATACAATATTTCCAATTGATAGATTAGAAGAACAGACCAAAAATTTAACGTTAATTTTATATGTACAAGATGAAGTGGGGATGCTCGCAACTGTCTTGAATAAAATTGCAGAAGTTAAAGGTTCTGTACTTACCATACATCAAAGTCTACCAATAAAGGATAGAGCAACGATTACAATTTCTCTTAATGCTGCAAATATTGAGTTATCTTTAGAAGAGTTAATGGATGCAATTAAAGAAAGTCCATATGTTGATGAAGTAGAAATTATTGGAATGAGTATGTAAAGGAAGTTGTCTAAATGTATGCATATATAAAAGGAATCGTTACACAATTATACCCTTCTCATATTGTAGTTGAGGCAAATGGTATAGGTTATGAAATTCAAACACCTAACTCATATCGTTTTCAATCTCAATTAGATAAAGAAACGCAAGTATATACACAATTAATTGTGCGTGAAGATGCCCAATTATTATATGGATTTGTGAATCTTGAAGAAAAGGATATGTTTTTAAGCTTAATTAAAGTGACAGGTATTGGACCGAAGTCAGCTTTAGCAATTTTAGCGACAAGCACGCCTAATGAAGTAGCAATTGCTATAGAAAATGAAAATGAATCATATTTAACAAAGTTTCCAGGTATCGGTAAAAAAACAGCAAGACAAATTATTCTTGATTTAAAAGGGAAATTAATCATCACAGAAGAATCTGAGTTATTCCCAGAAAGTAAAGATGCCGGTCAAGATGTATTAGAAGAAGCATTGTTAGCTTTAGAAGCATTAGGTTACTCTAAACGAGAAATTACAAAAGTTAAGAAGAACCTAGAAAAAGAATCATTTGATTCAGTAGATGCTTGTGTTAAAAGAGGTTTAGCATTACTTATTCAGTAAATGAGGTGATTTTTTGGATGAGCGATTAATGGATGAACATGGGCACGAAGATGATATCCAAAGTGAACTTTCATTAAGACCAGATACTTTAAATCAATATATTGGTCAAAACAATATTAAATCAAACTTAGATATATTTATTAAAGCTGCTAAGTTAAGGGAAGAACCTTTAGATCATTGTTTACTTTACGGTCCACCTGGTCTAGGTAAGACAACTTTAGCGCATATTATATCTAATGAGATGAATGTTAATCTACGAACTGCAAGTGGACCTTCTATTGAAAGACCCGGTGATTTAGCAGCCATACTTTCTGCGCTACAACCTGGAGATGTACTTTTCATAGATGAGATACACCGATTAAGCAGAGTTGTTGAAGAAGTGTTATACCCTGCTATGGAAGATTTCTTCTTAGATATCGTTGTTGGTAAAGGTGAAGAAGCTAGAAGTATTAGAATCGATTTGCCACCATTTACGCTAGTAGGTGCTACAACGCGTGTAGGGAGTCTTTCAGCACCTTTGAGAGATCGTTTCGGTGTGCATCTTAGATTAGAATATTACGACGATAATAGTTTACAAGAAATTATAAAACGTACTGCTGAAGTATTTGAAGTAGATATTGATCAAAATAGCACGGTTGAATTATCTAAACGAAGTAGAGGAACACCTCGTATAGCAAATCGTTTGTTACGTAGAGTGCGTGATTTTGCTCAAGTAGAAGGTGACGAAGCTATTTCTATGGATATTACAAAGCATGCTTTAGATTTGTTGCAAGTAGATGAAGAAGGACTTGACCATATAGACTATAAAATTATGCACTGTATCCTGAATAATTATAAAGGTGGTCCAGTTGGGTTAGATGCAATAGCAGCTACCATAGGTGAAGAGCGTGTAACACTTGAAGACGTTTATGAACCTTATCTTATCCAAAAAGGATTTATAGAAAGAACGCCAAGAGGTCGTCGTGCAACTGCATTAAGTTACGATCACTTCGACATTAAAAAGGATTAGGAAAGAGGCAAAGTTTGTGAATATTGAAGATTTCGATTTTGATTTACCTGAATCATTAATTGCACAAACACCACTGTTAGATAGAGAAAGCAGTAGGTTATTAAAATGTAATAAAGCAACAGGTGAATTGGAAGATTTAACGTTTAAAGAAGTTGTCAATCAACTTTCACCAGGGGACTGTTTAGTATTAAATGATACGAAAGTGATGCCAGCAAGATTGTTTGGTATCAAAGAAGAAACTGGTGCAAAAGTAGAAATGCTAATGCTAACGCAACAAGAAGATAATGAATGGGAAGTATTGATTAAACCAGCTAAACGTATTAGAGTTGGTCAATCTGTGTCATTTGGAGAAGGTAAAATTATTGCGACTTGTGTCAAAGAACTTGAACAAGGTGGACGCATTATGAAACTTTCATACGAAGGTATTTTACAAGAAAGATTAGATGAACTAGGTGAAATGCCTTTACCACCATATATTAAAGAACGTTTAGATGACCAAGATAGATATCAAACAGTTTATGCTAAAGCAGTTGGGTCTGCAGCTGCGCCTACAGCAGGTTTACATTTCACTGAACATTTATTACAAGAAATCGCTGATAAAGGCGTTCACATTGCTTTTATTACATTACATGTTGGCTTAGGTACATTTAGACCAGTCAGTGTAGATAATATAGATGATCATGAGATGCATTCAGAATATTACCAAATGACTGCTGAGACGGCTGATTTATTAAATCGTGTAAAAGCAAGTGGTCATAAAATCATATCTGTAGGTACAACGTCTACAAGAACACTAGAAACAATTCGTTCTAAAAATGACCAATTTGTTGAAGAAAGCGGTTGGACAGATATATTTATTTATCCGGGATACGAATTTAAAGCGATAGATGGATTAATTACCAATTTCCATTTACCAAAATCAACACTTATTATGTTGGTATCTGCATTATCAACTAGAGAACATATTTTAAATGCATATAAACATGCAGTTGAAGAAAAGTATAGATTCTTTAGTTTTGGCGATGCAATGATTTTAATATAGAAAAGGAGTAACAATATGCCTGCAGTAACATATGAGCACATTAAAACTTGTAAGCAATCAGGTGCAAGACTCGGGATTGTGCATACACCTCATGGTTCATTTGAGACGCCAATGTTCATGCCTGTTGGAACTAAAGCAACCGTTAAGACAATGAGCCCTGAAGAGCTTAAACAAATGGAAGCAAAAATTATACTTAGTAATACCTATCATTTGTGGTTACAACCTGGAAGTGATATCATTTCTAAAGTGGGTGGATTACATAAGTTTATGAATTGGGATGGACCTATACTTACTGATTCTGGTGGTTTTCAAGTATTCAGCTTAAGTGATATGAGAAAAATCGAAGAAGAAGGTGTACATTTTAGACATCATTTAAATGGTTCTAAATTGTTCTTAAGTCCTGAAAAAGCGATGCATATTCAAAATGATCTTGGTTCAGATATTATGATGGCGTTTGATGAATGTCCTCCAATGCCATCTGAATATGAATATGTAAAAAATTCAATTGAGAGAACATCAAGATGGGCGGAAAGATGTCTAGAAGCTCATCGTCGCCCTGAAGATCAAGCTTTATTTGGTATTATCCAAGGTGGAGAATATAAGGATCTTAGAGAGCAAAGTGCTAAAGACCTCGTTTCACTTGATTTTCCTGGCTATGCAATTGGTGGTTTGTCTGTTGGTGAACCTAAACCTGTCATGTACAGAATGGTTGAACATACAACGCCATTAATGCCATTTAATAAACCAAGATATTTAATGGGAGTTGGTTCTCCAGACGCATTAATCGAATGTTCAATTAGGGGCATCGATATGTTTGATTGCGTATTACCTACACGTATAGCTAGAAATGGTACATGTATGACATCTCAAGGTAGAGTCGTTATAAAAAATGCTAAATATCAGCAAGATTTATCACCACTTGATCCAGAGTGTGATTGTTATACATGTAGAAACTATACTAAAGCATATTTGCGTCATCTGATTAAAGCAGATGAAACATTTGGAATTCGTCTTACTACATATCATAATTTGTATTTCTTATTAAAACTTATGGAGAACATTCGCCAAGCAATAAGAGAAGATCGATTACTTGATTTCAAAGATGAATTTTTCGAGCAGTATGGACTAAATGTAGATAACCCCAAAAACTTTTAAAGGAGATTGAATATGGAAGTATTAGTACAATTATTACCTATTATCTTAATTTTTGCGCTTGTTTGGTTCTTAATGATCAGACCACAACAAAAGCGTGCTAAAGAACATCGTGAATTATTAAACCGTTTAGAAGTTGGTCAAAAAGTAACTTCAATCGGTGGTATCAAAGGTACAGTTAGAGCAGTTGATGAGTCTATCGTTGTTGTTTCTGTAAACGATAAAGGACACGAAATTACATTTGAAAAACCAGCTATCAAACAAGTAGACCCTTCATAAAATAGTTTACTTTTTTAGGAAATTGGTTTAATATTATGTATCATATTTGATGTTAAAAGACATGGTTATCCATGTCTTTTTTTCATTCATGAATGTTATGGCTATTCAACTATAGTTGATGTATGCTATAACATATATAGTGAATTAAATATATGTAAGAGGTGTTATCGTGAAAAAGCGGAGTAGAATTATAGCCTTTTTACTTCTTGCAGTGTTGGTTTTTAGTTTAATAGGATCAACAACAAAAGATATAACAAAGAATGTAAATTTAGGTCTAGACTTACAAGGTGGTTTTGAAGTATTATATCAAGTTAATCCTTTAGACAAAGGTGATAAGATTGATAATGATGCGGTTAAATCTACTGCAAAGACTTTAGAGTCACGTGTAAACGTATTAGGTGTTTCTGAGCCGAAAATTCAAGTTGAGGAAGGTAATCGTATTCGAGTTCAATTAGCTGGTATTAAAGACCAGAATGAAGCTCGTGAAGTACTTTCTACACAAGCGAATTTAACAATCAGAGATGCAAAGGATAGAGTTTTACTATCTGGTAAAGATTTAGTTCAAGGTGGCGCTAAGCAAGGCTTTAAAGACAATACAAACGAAGTAGCCGTTACACTTAAGCTTAAAGATGCCAAAAAGTTCAAAGAAGTAACTGAAAAAGTTTCTAAAATGAATCCTAATTTAATGGTCATTTGGATGGACTATGAAAAAGGAGACAGTTACGAGAAAGAAGCTAAAAAAGAACAAGAAGGTAAAGAGCCAAAATATATTTCTGCAGCGACTGTAAGCCAACCAATCAATTCAGAAAATGTTGAAATTTCTGGTGGATTTAATGGTGAACAAGGCGTTAAAGAAGCAAAACAAATTGCAGACTTATTAAATTCAGGTTCACTACCTGTTAAATTAGATGAAGTTTATTCTACATCAGTAGGTGCGCAATTCGGTAAAGATGCATTAGATGAAACAGTACTTGCTTCTACAATAGGTGTAGGTATTATATTCTTATTCATGCTTATTTACTACCGATTACCTGGTGTTGTAGCTGTTATTACATTAAGTGCTTATGTTTACTTAACATTAGTAGCATTTAACTTTATTTCAGGGGTATTAACATTGCCTGGACTTGCAGCCTTAGTATTAGGTGTAGGTATGGCCGTTGATGCTAACATCATCATGTACGAACGGATAAAAGATGAATTACGGATCGGAAGGACTTTACAACAAGCCTTCAAAAAAGGTTCTGGTTCTTCATTTATTACGATATTAGATGCTAACTTAACAACAATTTTAGCAGCGCTCGTATTATTCGTATTTGGTGAAAGTTCAGTAAAAGGTTTCGCAACAATGTTATTACTTGCGATTCTAATGAGTTTTGTAACTTCAGTATTCTTCACTAGAATATTATTAGGTTTACTAGTAAACTCAAATTACTTCAAGAAAAAATACAATTGGTTTGGTGTTTCTAAGAAAGATAGACATGATATTAGTGAAAGATTAGATGTTCATGATTTAAGAACTGTTTATGACAAAATTAATTTCGTAAAACTTGCTAAACCATTATTAACATTTAGTATTATTACAATCATTGTTGGTGCCATCATCGTATCAATATTCAGATTGAATTTAGGTATTGATTTCACAAGTGGTACACGTGTTGACTTACAATCTGATCAAGCTATCAAGACTGAACAAGTTTCAAAACAGTTTAAAGATATGGGATTAGATCCGTCACAAGTTACAACTAGTGGAACTGGAAACAAAATGGCAACCGTACAATTTAAAGATGCATTAAACAAATCTGAAATACAAAAAGTTAAATCTGACTTTGGTAAATCATTGGGTCATGATCCAAACGTAAGTACGGTTTCACCAGTTGTTGGTCAAGAGTTAGCTGGCAATGCATTAAAAGCAATGCTTTATGCAGCAATAGGAATTGTATTATACGTATCCTTTAGATTTGAGTGGAGAATGGGTACTACTGCAGTACTTGCGTTATTACATGACGTATTTATGATTGTAGCGGTATTTAGTTTATTCAGACTCGAAGTGGATATTACATTCATTGCAGCAGTTCTAACAATAATTGGTTATTCAATTAATGACACGATCGTTACATTTGACCGCGTGAGGGAAAATTTACGTAAAGTGAAAGTGATAACGAAACCAGAAACAATTGATATGATCGTTAACTCATCTATTAGACAAACGATGACAAGATCAATCAATACCGTATTAACAGTTGTTATAGTAGTTGTCGCATTATTAATACTTGGTTCATCAAGTATTTTCAACTTCTCATTAGCACTATTAATCGGTTTAGTATCCGGTGTGTTCTCATCAGTATTCGTTGCAGTACCTTTATGGGGTATCTTGAAAAAACGACAACTTAAAAAATCAGAAAATGGTAAATTAGTTGTATATACTGAGAAAAAATCAAACGATGAAAAAATATTAGTTTAAATAATTGTGTACCTGTCCTTGTTAAAAGGGCAGGTACATTTTTGTTTTAGAGTAAATGATAAAGATTTAGCTTAGCGGCATAGTAACAAAAGTCTGAAGAATTGTAACTAAGGAGTGCCATAGTAACAAAAGTCGGCTGAATTGTAACTATGGCGCCCCATAATTACAAAAGTTCGTAGAATTGTAACTAAGGCAGTCCATAGTAACAAAAGTCCGGGGAATTGTAACTATGGAACCCTATAATTACAAAATCCCGACAAATTGTAACTAACAGCTGCCTTTTTGTTCATACATACTCTTTAATTATGTTTTATTTGTTTAGTAGAGAAAGTATGATATTTCATGTATAATGTTTTGAGTAGAAATGAGGAGATTTGATATGACTAAAGCTTGTTATCAATGGAAAAAATCAGAGCTCAATCAAAATATTGATCCGCAAATCATAAAAAAATATAAAATTTCGCCACTTTTAGAAAAAACTTTAATTTCAAAAGGCTATACGTCTGAAGAACAAATTGAAAGTTTATTATCTAATGAAGTGTTATTCCACGATCCGATGTTACTAAGTGATATGGAAAAGGCAACTTCGAGAATACATAAAGCTATTGAAAATGATGAAAGAATATTAGTATATGGTGATTATGATGCAGATGGTGTCACATCTACAACGATTCTCGTTAAGACTTTAGAGTCTATGGGCGCTACAGTAGGTTGGTATATTCCTAATAGGTTTACTGAAGGATATGGACCAAGTGAAGCGGCGTTTAGAAATGCACATGATGAAGGTGTTTCTCTTATCATTACAGTGGATAATGGTATTCAAGGTCATCATGAAATTGATATTGCCAATGAACTTGGTATTGATGTGATTGTGACAGACCATCATGAATTTGGCGAAACAAAGCCTAATGCATATGCGATTGTTCACCCTATGCACCCTGATTTTAATTATCCGTTTAAATATTTAGCTGGTGTAGGTGTTTCATATAAACTTTCTAAAGCACTTAAAGCAGATATACCAGATGCGTTCTTAGGTTTAGTTGCTATCGGTACGATTGCCGACTTAGTGAGCTTAACTGATGAAAATAGATATATGGTTAAACAAGGGTTACGCATATTAAATGAACAACCTTTACCAGGGATTAAAAGTTTATTATCCGTAGCTGATTTTACGGATGAAGTGAGTGAACAAACAGTTGGATTTATTATCGGACCTCGTTTAAACGCAGTTGGTAGATTAGATGATGCCAGATTAGCTGGAGAATTGCTTATGAGTGATGATGACGATGAAGCAATGTTCTTAGCTGAAGAAGTGGACCAATTTAATACAGAACGTAAAGCAATTGTTGAAAATATTACGAATGAAGCTATGGAGCTAGCTGAAATTGAAATGCAACAAAATGCCCAATTTCTAATACTTGCAAAAGAAGATTGGAATGAAGGTGTATTAGGTATTGTGGCTTCAAGAATAGTCGAGAAGTATCATTTACCAACAATTGTATTAAATGTCGATATTGAGCAAAACCATGCTAAAGGTTCAGCAAGAAGTATTGAACAAGTTTCAATGTTTGAATTTCTAACAAACCATAGCGACTTAATTCGTAAATTTGGTGGTCATCATATGGCGGCTGGTATGACATTAGATATTGACGCGATTGAACCATTGAAGAAAGCTTTGAATGCAGATATGCACAACATAACAGAAGGTAAAAAATTATTACCACAGTTAATCGTTGATGCAGAAATAGAAACTTCAGATATTACGGTTGATAACATATTTGATTTAGAAAGATTAAGACCTTTTGGTACTAATTTATTAGCACCTCTATTTTCAATTAGTAAAGTTCCGGTTAAATCTGTTAAAGGTATTGGTCAAGGTAATAAACACCTTAAATTAACTTTAACAGACAAAAATATTGCAGCATTACATTGGAATGCTGGACATCTCATTCATGATATTTCAAATGATACGACAATCAATGTTGCAGGTAGTTTAAATGTTAATGAATGGAATGGACATCAATCACCACAAATTATTCTTAAAGATTTAGCGTTGAGTAATGACCATGCTATTTTTGATTATAGAAGTAAAAATAAACATGACTTGTTAAAAATTGATCAAGAAAATGCATTATTTGTCATTAACCCATCATCAGAGAAAATAAATGAGCAATATATACATTATGGTGATACTTATCCAAATGAAGTCGAAACGTGTGTGTTAAGAGATTTACCACAAGATTTAGAATCATTCAAACAAACTTTATCTAATATTAAAGCCGAAAAATATTATCTTGTATTTAAAGGGCAAACCAATTCATACTTTGAAGGTATTCCAAGTGATGAAAAGTTCAAACAAGCTTATAAAGCCTTATATATGAATCAATCAACCAATATTCAAAATGATGGTATGAAATTATGTGAAGCATTAAAAATTAAACCTGATCAATTGAAATTCATTTTGAATTGCTTTTATGAGTTAAACTTTATTACAATGAATCGTGGTATAATTGAAATAAATAAAGATGCGGGAAAAAATGACATTGAAAACGCACCGTTATATCAAGCAAGAAAACAACAAATAGAAATAGAAAAGACATTGTTGTACAATGATAGCCAATCATTAATTAAGTGGATGCATTCATTGTTAAGTGATGTTGAGGAGGAAGTATAATGGATTTAAAACAATACGTTTCAGAAGTACAAGATTGGCCAAAACAAGGTGTTAACTTTAAAGATATTACGACAATTATGGATAATGGTGAAGCATACAAGTATGCTACTGACCAAATCGTACAATATGCTCAAGACAAACAAGTTGATGTTGTAGTTGGACCAGAAGCAAGAGGATTTATTATTGGTTGTCCTGTGTCATATGCAATGGGTATTGGTTTTGCACCAGTACGTAAAGAAGGGAAATTACCGCGTGAAGTGATTCGTTATGAATATGATCTTGAATATGGATCAAATGTGTTAACGATGCACAAAGATGCAATCAAACCTGGTCAACGTGTATTGATTACAGATGATTTATTAGCAACAGGTGGTACAATTGAAGCGGCAATTCACTTAGTAGAATCATTAGGTGGAATCGTAGTGGGTATCGCATTTTTAATTGAACTTAAATATTTAAACGGCATTGAAAAATTAAAAGGTTACGATGTTGTTTCGTTAATTTCATACGATGAATAAAATAGTCACTTTGTGGCTATTTTATTTTTAATTATTATAATTAACGGTGGCATATTACTATTGAAAATTGCTATAATAGTAATATTCAAGAGAATTTTATTTGATGAGGTGGTGTCCCTATGAATAAAGAATATCCATATAGTGCTGATGATGTTTTATATAAAGCTAAAAGTTACTTATCTGAAGACGCGTATCGTTTAGTAGAAAAGAGTTATGATTTGGCTTTTAAAGCACATCAAGGACAAATTAGAAAAAATAATTTGCCATATATCATGCATCCTATTCAGGTAGCGGGTATTTTAACCGAAATGAAATTGGATGGTCCAACTATAGTTGCTGGATTCCTTCATGATGTAATTGAGGATACACCTTATACGTATGATGATTTGGTAGAAATGTTTAATGAAGAAGTAGCCATTATAGTAGATGGTGTTACAAAATTAAAAAAAGTTAAATATAAATCTAAAGAAACGCAACAAGCTGAAAATCATAGAAAATTATTTATAGCAATTGCTAAAGATGTCAGAGTTATATTAGTTAAATTAGCAGATAGATTACATAATGTTCGTACTTTAAAAGCGATGCCTAAAGAAAAACAAAAACGTATTGCTAAAGAAACGTTAGAAATTTATGCACCACTTGCGCATAGATTAGGGATCAATACAATTAAGTGGGAACTTGAAGATATCTCATTAAGATATATTGATAGTGTTCAATATTTTAGAATTGTTAATTTGATGAAAAAGAAAAGAAGCGAACGAGAAACGTATATTGCAAATGCGATTAAAGATATAGAGTCTGAAATGGAAGTTATGAATATTTCTGGCGACATAAGTGGTAGACCTAAACATATCTATAGTATTTATAGAAAAATGGTCAAACAGAAAAAGCAATTCGAACAAATTTTCGACTTACTTGCAATAAGAGTAATCGTTCCTTCAATCAAAGATTGTTATGCTGTGCTAGGTCTTGTCCATACATTATGGAAACCAATGCCTGGTCGATTTAAAGACTATATTGCTATGCCTAAACAGAATATGTATCAATCGCTGCATACTACAGTCGTTGGTCCAAATGGAGATCCGTTAGAGATACAGATCAGAACATTTGAAATGCATGAAATTGCAGAACATGGGGTTGCTGCACACTGGGCATATAAAGAAGGCAAAAATTTAAGCAATAAATCAGAAGAATATTTACAAAAAATGAGTTGGCTACAAGAAATAGCTGAAACTGACAATACTTCACCTGATGCAGAAGAATTTATGGAATCTTTAAAATATGACCTTCAAAGTGATAAAGTGTATGTCTTTACACCTGAAAGTGATGTTGTTGAATTACCATATGGCGCAGTTCCAATTGATTTTGCTTATGCTGTTCACAGTGAAGTAGGTAATAAAATGATAGGTGCGAAAGTTAATGGCAAAATCGTTCCTATCGATTATAAGTTATCTACTGGTGATATTGTTGAGATTAGAACGAGTAAACATTCATATGGACCAAGTCGAGATTGGTTAAAAATCGTCCGATCTTCAAGTGCGAAAAGTAAAATCCGCAGTTTCTTCAAGAAACAAGACCGCTCTGCCAATATTGAAAAAGGTAAATTCATGATTGAAGCGGAAATTAAAGAGCATGGCTACAATGTAGATGAAGTATTAAATGCTGAAAACATTAAACTTGTTAACGAAAAATATAATTTTTCAAATGAAGATGACTTATATGCTGCAGTTGGTTTTGGTGGCATAACTGCCTTACAAGCTGTTAATAGACTAACAGAAAAGCTTAGACTTGAACGTAAGAAACAATCGCTTAACCAAGTGCAAGAAGTCAATAAATCCATTCCTATTAAACAAGATATTAGAACAGATACTGGTGTCTATGTCGAAGGTTTAGATAACATGCTTATTAAACTTTCTAAATGTTGTAATCCAATACCTGGTGATGAAATCATTGGCTATATTACAAAAGGTCATGGCGTCAAAGTTCATCGTAAAGATTGCCCGAACATCGTTAACGAAAATGAACGATTAATCGATGTTGAATGGGTTAAAAATACAAATGAACAAAAAAATTATCAAGTAGACTTAGAAATTACGGGTTACGATAGAAATGGTTTATTAAATGAAGTACTTCAAGTTGTGAATGCCATTAAAGTACAATTAGTAAAAGTTTCAGGTAAAGCTGATATAGATAAAAATGCTGTTATTAACATTAGCGTAATGGTTAAAAATGTGAATGACGTATATAGAATTGTTGATCGAATTAAACAATTAGGCGATATTTATACAGTAAGTCGTGTATGGAATTAAGAGGTGAATTTTTTTGAAAGTTGTTCTACAAAAAGTAAGCCAAGCTAAAGTGACATCTGAAAATACTCAAAATGAAATTAAACAAGGATTCTTATTATTAGTCGGTGTTGGACAAGAATCTACTTATGCAGATGCAGATGTTATCGCTAAGAAAATAGCAAAGACAAGAATTTTTGAAGATCAAGAAGGTAAAATGAATTTAGATATACACCAAGTCGGTGGTGAAATCTTATCGATATCTCAATTTACAATATATGCTTCAGTGAAAAAAGGTAATAGACCTGGATTTACAAATGCTAAAAGTCCAGATGAAGCATTAAAGATATATGAATATTTTAATGAACAGTTAGCTTCTTATAATATTAACGTGAAAACAGGAGAATTTGGCGCACATATGGATGTGTCATTAATCAATGATGGACCAATTACGATTATATTCGAAAGTAAGGATGGTAACATTCAATGAACCGAATTAATTTATGGTTTAAAAAGAGGAGAATAAAGCCTGTTCCTGTCATCAGTGTTGCCATTTTACTGATTGTTTTGTTAATCATTATTATTTATTTATTGATTCCTAAAGAGGACGAACCTAAAACATTATCTATGAAAGAAGATGGTGAGTTAAGAACTGGACCTGCCGCTTATTATCCTATTATCTTTGATGTAAAAAAGGGAGATAGTTTTGATATAACAGATAGAGAAGGAAAATGGTTCGAAGTCAAAAATGATCAAAATGAAAAAGGCTGGATTGCTGGTTGGCATACAAATCTTGATATTAAAGAAGATGTTAATCCAGTATTAAAACCATTAAAAGGAAAAGTGATTATTTTAGACCCTGGTCATGGTGGAAGTGACCAAGGTGCATCGAGTTCAAAACATAAAGATGTAACCGAAAAAGTCATTACATTAAAAACTGCAAAAGAACTTAAAGAAATGCTTGAAGCTGAAGGCGCTAAAGTGAAAATGACGAGAACAAAAGATGAATATGTTAAATTAAAAGATAGACAAGGTGATGGAGATGTCTTTATTAGTATCCATAATGATGCATTAGATTCATCAGCACCACATGGTTTAACAGTTTATTACCATCATGATTCTCAAAAAGAATTTGCAGATACGTTACAAACTTCAATCAATCAAAAATCCATACTATCTGATAGAGGTGTACGAAACGAAAACTTCCAAGTGATTCGTCAAACTAAAATGCCGGCTGTATTGTTAGAGTTAGGTTATATTAGTAATCCTACAGATGAAGATTTAATTGTTGATAGAAAATATAGACACATTGTAGAAACAGGTATTGTTGACGGTTTGAAAGTTTACTTTTCAAATTAGATATTGACTACTACAGATTATGGGTTTAATATTAATATAAATTATGAAATAGATTATATACCGTTTATTCTTGAATAGTATACCGTTATAGTAGGAAACAGAGAGTATAACATTTGCTGAAAGTTATATGAATACTGCGTATACTTTTGAACACAAGAAGAGGGAATCTTACGAAAATAAGATCGGTTAACATCCGTTATAATGTTGTTAAGTGAGTATTTAATGAATCATTAAATACTAATTAGGGTGGCAACACGGATAATTCGTCCCTTGTATGTATATGCATACAAGGGACTTTTTATATTTTAAAGGAGGAAATATTATGATTAATATACCACGCGGTACACAAGATTTATTACCAAAAGACACTTATAAATGGCAATACATTGAGAATAAATTACATGAGTTAATGAAAATATATAATTACAAAGAAATTAGAACACCAATATTTGAAAGTACTGAACTTTTTAGTAGAGGTGTCGGTGATTCAACAGATGTTGTACAAAAAGAAATGTACACATTTAAAGATAAAGGTGATAGAAGCATTACATTAAGACCTGAAGGCACTGCAGGTGTAGTTAGAAGTTACATCGAAAACAAAATGCAAGGTGAACCGAATCAACCTGTTAAGCTTTATTACAATGGTCCAATGTTCCGTTATGAAAGAAAACAAAAAGGGCGTTATCGTCAATTTGTTCAATTCGGTGTAGAAGCGATAGGATCAGAAAATCCTGCAATTGATGTTGAAATCATTTCAATGCTCGTACACATTTACAAATCTTTCGGATTAAAAGACTTAAAATTAGTCATCAATAGTATTGGTGATGCAGAATCAAGAGCTGATTACACGAAGGCATTACAAGCGCACTTTGAACCAGTAATTGATACTTTCTGTAGCGATTGTCAAAGTCGATTACACACAAATCCAATGCGTATATTGGACTGTAAAGTAGACAGAGATAAAGAAGCAGTTAAAAATGCGCCTAAAATTACGGAATACTTAAATGACTATTCTAAACAATATTTCGAAGAGGTAAAAAGTTTATTAGACGAACTTGGTATCGAGTATGAAATAGATACGAATTTAGTGCGTGGTTTAGATTATTATACACACACAGCATTCGAAGTAATGAGTAATGCTGAAGGATTTGGTGCTATTACAACTTTATGTGGTGGCGGTAGATATAACGGCTTACTAGAATTACTTGATGGTCCTAAAGAAACAGGTATTGGTTTTGCATTGAGTATTGAACGTTTATTACTAGCGCTTGAAGCTGAAGGTATTGAAATCGAAGAAGAAAATACAATCGACTTGTTTATTGCAACAATGGGTGAAGAAGCGGATAGAATGTCTGTTCAATTAATCAATCAATTAAGAATGGCTGGTATTAGTTGTGATAAAGACTATTTACAACGTAAATTAAAAGGTCAAATGAAACAAGCCGATAGATTAAATGCGAAATATACGATTGTATTAGGTGAGAATGAATTAGAAAAACAAGAAGTGGAAGTTAAGAATATGGAAACTGGTGAAAAGACACTTGTTTCATTATCAGAATTAGAGAATTATTTAAAGGTGGAATCATAATGGAAAAAAGAACAACATATGCTGGTAAAATAACTGAAGAATATATTGGTCAAACCGTTACTTTAAATGGTTGGGTACAAAAAAGACGTGACTTAGGTGGTTTAATATTTGTTGATCTACGTGACCGCGAAGGCGTTGTACAAATTGTCTTTAACCCAGACTTCTCTCAAGAAGCTTTAAGTGTAGCTGAGAAAATCCGTTCTGAATATGTCATTCAAGTTAAAGGTTTAGTAACTAAAAGAGACGAAAAATCAATTAATGACAAAATCAAGACTGGTAAAGTTGAAGTACAAGTTTCTGAAATTACAATATTAAATGAATCTGAAACACCACCATTTTCTATTACAGATATGAATGATATTGATGAAAACGTAAGATTAAAATATCGTTATATTGACTTAAGAAGAGAAAGTTTAGCTCAAACATTCAAAATGAGACATCAAATTACACGTGCAGTAAGAAATTACTTAGATGAAGGTGAGTTTTACGAAGTAGAAACACCTGTATTAACTAAATCTACGCCAGAAGGTGCGAGAGACTATTTAGTACCATCTCGTGTACATGATGGAGAGTTCTATGCTTTACCTCAATCTCCACAAATATTTAAACAATTATTAATGATTGGTGGATTTGATAAATACTATCAAATCGTTAAATGTTTTAGAGACGAAGATTTAAGAGCGGATAGACAACCTGAATTTACGCAAATCGATATCGAGATGAGCTTTGTAGATCAAGAAGACGTTATCAAAATGAATGAAGGTCTTATGAAACGTATCATGAAAGATGTAAAAGGTATTGATATTACAACGCCATTCCCACGTATGACATACGCTGAAGCGATGGAAAGATACGGAATTGACAAGCCAGATACAAGATTTGGTATGGAACTGATTAACTTATCAGAACTTGCTTCAAAAATGGACTTTAAAGTGTTTAAATCTGCAGTTGAAAATGGTGGAGAAGTTAAAGCAATCGTCGTTGAAGATGGTGCGGCTGATTACTCTAGAAAAGATATCGACCAATTACAATCATTTGCAAGTATTTATGGTGCTAAAGGTTTAGCGTGGGTTAAAGTAACAGAAGAAGGCTTAAACGGTCCAATTAGCAAATTCTTTGATGAAAACATTACAGCTGAATTATTAAACCAAACTGAAGCTAAAGCAGGAGACTTAGTATTATTTGTAGCAGACAAAAAAGATGTCGTAGCAGCAAGTTTAGCGCAGTTAAGAAATAAACTTGGTAAAGATCGTGGTTTAATTGATCCAAATAAATATAATTTCTTATGGGTAACTGATTGGCCATTATTTGAATACGATGAAGAATCAGAACGTTATGTTGCAGCGCACCATCCATTTACTGCACCTAAAAAAGAGCATGAAGAAATGCTTGAAACTGATCCAACAAATGTTGAAGCGAATGCATACGATATCGTTTTAAATGGCTTTGAATTAGGTGGAGGATCTATTAGAATTCATAAATCAGAACTCCAAGAAAAAATGTTTAAAGCGCTTGGATTCACTGAAGAACAAGCACAAGAACAATTTGGATTCTTAATTGAAGCGTTCAAATATGGTGCACCACCACATGGGGGAATTGCTTTAGGTTTAGATAGATTAGTTATGTTATTGTCAGGAAGAACAAACTTAAGAGATACAATTGCATTCCCTAAAACAGCAAGTGCTTCTTGTCTATTAACAGATGCGCCAAGTGAAGTGTCTAACAGTCAGTTACATGAATTACATTTGCAACTTGATTTAGATGAAAAATAATTAAAAGTATAAATACTTGTTATTTAGAAGAATTATGATAAAATAAATTTATAAGGTAGTCATCTGAAGTGTTCGTAATAAGCTTTTTATATTTTGACCTAACACTTTTGATCAAGGGAGCCTAATTGGTTTTCTTAATAGCGCATACGCCTCGTAAGGAGGACATGCAAAATAAGAAACAGGGCACCCACCTGTATATAGCAGGCCAAAATGATCTAGCACTTAATATTACGGCACAATTGGATTCTATCGGTACGCAAGACTTTATGTCTTGCGTATTTTTGTGTAAAGGAGTAAATAATGATGAAGCATCAATTTTCAAGAAATGAATTAGCGATTGGTAAAGAAGGCTTAGATTTATTAAAAAGTAAAACAGTAGTTGTCCTTGGTGTAGGCGGTGTAGGTTCATTTGCTGCTGAAGCACTAGCGAGAACTAATATTGGTCATATCATATTAATAGATAAAGATGATGTAGATATCACAAATGTAAATAGACAATTACATGCATTAACAACAACTATTGGTCAATCTAAAGTAGATTTAATGGAAGAGCGTATTAAATTAATTAATCCTGATTGTAAAGTCACTTCATTGCATATGTTCTATACTGAAGAAACTTACGAAGCTTTATTTAATGAATACGACATTGATTACTTTGTAGATGCTAGTGATACAATCATGTATAAAGTTCATCTTATAAAAGAGTGTTTAGAAAGAGGTATTAATGTTATCTCAAGTATGGGTGCTGCAAACAAAACAGACCCTACTAAATTTGAAATAGCTGATATTTCTAAAACACATACAGATCCTATGGCGAAAATTATACGTCTAAAATTAAGAAAAATGGGCATTCATAAAGGTATTAATGTTGTATTTAGTGATGAAAGTCCAATTATGATAAGAGAAGATGTAAAAGAAGTTGTAGGCGATAAAAACGCAAAAGTTAGAAAGGCGCAAATGCCACCATCATCTAATGCTTTTGTACCAAGCGTTGTTGGTTTAATTTGTGCGAGCTATGTTGTGAATGATATTTTGAAAGATATCCCAGTAAAAAGAATCAAAGATAAATAGCTAGCAGCTTTGATAATAAAAAATGAGACTGGATACGTCCAGCCTCATTTTTTTAAGTTGCGATATATTTCTGCTAATTTTTGTTCAGATTTAGATGTGAGCTTCGGTTGATAATATTGTTTGCCTTTTAAAGTATCAGGTAAATATTGTTGTTCTACATATCCATTTTCATAATTATGTGGGTATTTATAACCAATTGCATTGCCTAATTCTTTTGCACCTTGATAGTGTCCATCTTTCAAATGTTTCGGAACTAACCCAGCTTTACCTTTTCTGATGTCTGATAGAGCTTCATCAATAGATACAATAGCTGAATTAGATTTAGGTGATAAGCATAGCTCGATGACTGCTTGGCTTAATGGTATACGTGCTTCTGGAAAGCCGAGACGTTCACTCGCTTCAATAGCTGATAATGTTCTAGCTGCAGCACCTGGAGAAGCTAAACCGATATCTTCATAGCTAATTACAAGAAGGCGTCTTGCAATAGTTGGTAAATCTCCCGCTTCAATTAATCTAGCTAAATAATGTAGCGCTGCGTCGACATCACTTCCTCTAATAGATTTTTGGAATGCACTCATAACATCATAATGTTGATCGCCATCTTTATCGTGTTGGAAAGCGTTCTTTTGAATACAAACTTTCGCATCTTCAATCGTGACATGACGTTTGTCATCTTGAACATCAGCACTTAGTACAGCAAGTTCGAGTGCATTTAAAGCGCTTCTCACATCGCCGTAACTTGCTTTTGCGAAATATTCTAAAGCATCTTTGTCTACAACAGGAGCGTATGATGCTAATCCATTTTCTTCATCTTCAATTGCTCTGTTTAAAGCAATGATGATATCATCTTCATTAAGAGGATATAGTTCAAATATTTGCGTTCTGCTTCGTATAGCTGGGTTGATAGCATGGTATGGGTTTGACGTCGTTGCGCCAATAAGAACGATTTTGCCAGATTCTAAATGCGGTAATAAGAAATCTTGTTTTGCTTTATCTAGACGATGAATTTCGTCTAGTAAAAGTATAACTTGTCCAGACATTTTGGCTTCTTCAACGACAAGTTGCATATCTTTTTTAGTGTTAGTGACAGCGTTAAGTTGTCTAAATTTATATTGAGTACTCCCGGCAATAGCTTGGGCGATACTCGTTTTTCCAATTCCCGGAGGTCCATAAAAAATCATAGAAGTTAACTTTTTAGTGTTAACCATTCTCCTAATAATGGCTTTTGGACCGACTAAATGTTCTTGGCTTATCACATCGTCAATCGTTTGGGGACGCATTCTATAAGCTAATGGTTCGTTTTTCATTTGGAATCAACCTTTCTAATTACTCAAAGTGTACAAAAAATGATAAAATGAATTAATAATATTTTTTTAGAAAATAAGAGGTGTAGTACATGAAAATTTCTACTAAAGGACGATATGGCTTAACACTTATGATATCGTTGACTAAGCGTTATGGTCAAGGATGTACATCTTTAAAGTCAATCGCTGAAGAAAACAATTTAAGTGATTTATATTTAGAACAATTAGTAGGACCGCTACGTAATGCTGGTCTTATTAAAAGTGTAAGAGGTGCCAAAGGGGGCTATCAATTACAAAAAGCACCATCAGAAATTACAGCTGGTGATGTGATTAGATTGTTAGAAGGGCCAATTACACCTGTTGAAGGTATAGAAGACGAGCCACCTGCACAACAACAATTGTGGATTCGTATTAGAGACGCTGTAAAAGAAGTTCTAGATAATACAACACTAGAATACTTAGCAAATTATACAAATGAAGATGAACTAGAAGGCTATATGTTCTATATCTAGTTCACAAATTAAATAGGATAGCAATCTTCAAGACGAATATTGGAGATTGCTATCTTATTTTTTATTTCTTAACTGTATGGATTTCATGCCTAACTGCACAAAATATTTCGTTATTTTAACAGTTAAGCATGAATATGTGTTAAGTAGTGTAATATTCCCCTTCAAGATTACTTTCATATTAAGATAGTTGTACACTACAACAAAGGGGAGAGTATATGAAAAATTTAAAACGATACATATTAAGTGTAGTAGCAGTTTTATTATTAAGTTTCATTGCATTACCGTTTGAAGTTAACGCAAAGACAGATGGTCCATCATCTAGAGTTATATTACCGAAAAATGATCGTACACAAATTACGAATACAACGTCTGCACATTATCAATCGATTGCATTCGCTGATATCGGAGGTACATCAATTGCATCAGGCGTTGTTGTCGGTAAAAATACCGTACTAACAAATAAACATGTAGTAGATGCTACGAATGGTAATGCTTCTGTACTAAAATTCTCACCAGCAGCAAATGGCGATGGTAATTTTCCAGCAGGAACATTTACAGCAACTGATTATAAAGTAGCGCCAGGCGGTGAAGATTTAGCAGTCGTTACAGTCGGTAAAAATAGTAAAGGTCAATCTATTGGTGATGCTGTTCAAGCAGCGACAATCGCAGATACATCTTCAGTTAAAAAAGGTGATAACATCACAGTAACAGGTTATCCAGGAGATAAACCTATTGCGACATTATGGGAAAGTAAAGGTAATATATTATCTGCTTCAGGTAGTGACGTATCTTACGACTTAAGTACTTATGGTGGTAATTCAGGTTCACCAATCTTTAATGCAAATAACCAAGTTATTGGTTTACATTATGGTGGCGTACCAGATAGCCATAACAGTGGCGTGTTATTTAACAGCAACGTTCAACAATTTATACAAAGTAATTTAAAATAATAAAAAAATGATCATAAAGTGATGACTCATCACTTTATGATCGTTTTTTTTATGCTTCCCCGTATATATCATCTACAATTTTCTTGAATGATTCATATGATTGGTATTGTTTATCTAAATCATAAATATAGCTCACTGCCATAATTTCATCTACATTGTATTTGTTTTGGAAATCTATCAATTGTTGTTTTACAGTTTCTTCACTACCAATGAAAGATGTGTTTGTTTTAGATTGCGCCATATATTTTTCTTGTGGTGACCAAATGTTTTCAAGTTGATCAGTAGGTGGTTGTAATGGCATACGCGCATTTCTTACAATACTTAAGAACATCAAGTGCATAGTTGAAGATAAATATGTTGCTTCTTCATCTGTTTCACCGACAATGACATTTAAACAAACGGTCATGTATGGCTCATCTAAATATTCTGATGGCTCAAATAAGTCTCTATATATTTCGATTGCTTGAGCCATTTGATCTGGTGCAAAGTGTGCTGCAAAGACATATGGTAAACCTAATCGAGCAGCTAAATGTGCAGAGTCCGTTGAAGATCCTAACACATAAATCGGAATGTTTGTATCTACACCTGGATATGGTCTTACATATGATTGTTGTTCTTCAGGACCAAAATATTGTAGTAATTGTTTAATATCGTCACCAAATGTATATACACCTTTATGTGAATCTCTTCTTAGTGCAGAAGCGGTCATCATATCGGTACCTGGTGCTCGTCCTAAGCCAAGATTTAATCGATTAGGGAACATTGTAGCCATTGTTCCAAATTGCTCAGCAACAATAAGAGGCGCATGGTTTGGTAACATGATACCGCCTGAACCTACTTGAATAGACTCTGTATGTTCAAGTGTATGTTGAATGAGTAAAGCAGTTGCAGAACTTACTAAATTTGGTGCATTATGATGTTCTGCAATCCAGTAACGTTCATAGCCTAATTTTTCTACATTTTGAGCAAGTGATACCATATTCTTAATAGCATCTTGTTCCGTTTCACCTTTTCTAAGTGGAACAAGATTTAATGCAGAAACTGGGAATTTTGATTTCATTTTGTGACGCTCCTTACATAATTATATATTGGAAGTATATCAACTGTATTTATGTTGTACTATTTAATTGCTCAACAACATTTGACTAATATGTAACTAAAAGTTATAATTAATGCAAATTTACAGAGAGGTGGCATCAACAATAGGCATGGATATCCAATAATTTTTTGCGCTAATAGTAAATAACGTAAAAAAACCATTGTGTTGCACAATGATGATTGGATAAGTATGTCTATAATATGATGTTGCCGTTACAACTGAGAATAGTGTAATGGTGCGTCTTCATGTGTAATACATGGGTATAGGAGGCTACATTATGCTATTTTTATTTGAAGAAAAAGCATTAGAAGTTGAACATAAAGTATTGATACCCGAGTTGACTTTTTCAATAGAGGACCATGAACATTTAGCAATCGTTGGTGTTAATGGTGTTGGAAAGTCTACATTATTAAAAGTGATTCACCAAGATCAAACAGTTGATTCAGCGATGATGGAACAAGATTTAACACCTTATTATGATTGGACAGTTATGGATTATATAATTGAATCTTACCCAGAAATCGCCAAGGTTAGATCGCAACTTAATCATACTGATATGATTAATAAATATATTGAGTTAGATGGATACCTTATAGAAGGAGAAATCGTAACAGAAGCAAAAAAGCTCGGAATAAAAGAGGAACAATTAGAACAGAAAATTTCTACTTTAAGTGGTGGAGAACAGACAAAAGTATCATTTTTAAAAGTGAAAATGTCTAAGGCATCGTTATTATTAATCGATGAACCAACAAATCATATGGATTTAGAAATGAAGGAATGGTTGACGAAGGCATTTAAACAAGAACAACGTGCTATATTATTTGTATCTCATGACAGAACATTCTTAAATGAAACACCAGATGCTATATTAGAATTGAGTCCTGATGGTGCTAAGAAATATATCGGTAAATACGATAAATACAAACAACAAAAAGATATAGAGCATGAAACATTAAAGCTACAATATGAAAAGCAACAAAAAGATCAAGCGGCTATTGAAGAAACGATCAAAAAATATAAAGCGTGGTATCAAAAAGCAGAACAAAGTGCTTCTGTGCGAAACCCGTATCAACAAAAACAATTAAGTAAGTTAGCGAAACGATTCAAATCAAAAGAACAACAATTAAATCGTAAACTTGATCAAGAGCACATCGCTAATCCAAATAAAAAAGAGAAAGCTTTCTCAATACAACATCATGATTTTAAATCACATTATTTAGTTCAATTTAACCATGTGTCGTTTGCATATGATAATAGGAAGATATTCGAAGATGTATCATTCTATATTAAGCGAAATCAAAATGTGATTATAGAAGGCAGAAATGGAACAGGAAAATCAACTTTAATTAAATTGATACTCGGTGAACTCGAGCCGACTAAAGGTGATATAACTGTTCATCCAGAATTAGAAATTGGATATTTCTCTCAAGATTTTGAAAACTTAAATATGCATCATACTGTCATAGATGAAATATTAGAAATTCCTGAAATGAAAGAAGCAGATGCTAGAACCATTTTAGCAAGCTTTTATTTTGATAAAGATAGAATAAATGATGTCGTTGAAACATTGTCGATGGGTGAAAAGTGTAGGTTACAATTTGTGAAATTATATTTTTCAAATCCTCATATTATGATTTTAGATGAGCCAACAAACTATTTTGATATTGGCATGCAAGAAAAAATCATCAAATTAATACAATCATTTCAAGGTTCGGTCCTTATTGTATCTCATGATGATTATTTTAAATCACAAATTAAAGACCAAATATGGACGATCAAAAATCATCAAATGACGCATGAAAATGTTCAAGTTAAAGATCCAATTAATACAGAATCTATGAAACATCAATTAAAAGAATTAGAACAATATACAGATGAAAGAAATCGTGAAACAGAGTTCTAGTCTTTTCATAAAAATGGTGCTAGAATAGGTACATTGAAAACTAAGAAAGGACGTTCAACATGAAAGTATATGCAGATTATGCAGCAACTACTCCAGTTAAGCCCGTTGTAACTGAAAAAATAACAGAAATATTATCTGAACACTTTGGAAACCCGTCATCTATTCATTCAATTGGGAGAGACGGCAGAAAGTATTTAGATCAATCAAGACGAGAGATTGCTACATTATTAGGTGCAAAGCCTCAAGAAGTTATTTTTACAAGTGGGGCAACAGAGTCTAATAATACAGCAATAAAAGGTATAGCACGAAAACGAAAACATATAGGTCAACATATTATAACGAGTAGAATAGAGCATCATTCTGTATTGCATGTCTTTGAAGAACTTGAACGTGAAGGTTTCGATGTTTCGTATATAGATGTAAATTCAGAAGGTATTGTCGATATTGATGCTTTGAGACAAGCAATCCGACCTGATACGACATTAGTGTCAATTATGTTAGTGAATAATGAAGTCGGCACAGTTCAACCTATGTATGATATTGCGGAAGTCATAGAGAATACGGATATCGTATTTCATGTTGATGCTGTTCAAGCTATCGGTCATATGCCAATAGAATTCGATGAAATGCCAGTTGATATGTTAAGCATAACTGCGCATAAATTTGGCGGACCAAAAGGAATAGGTGCATTGTTGGTAAAACAAGGTGTTCAGTTCGAAACGTTTATACAAGGTGGCAAACAAGAAGTAAAGCGAAGAGCAGGTACAGAGAATGTTCCATATATATGTGGTATGGCAACAGCGCTGAAAGACGCTTATGAACATATGAATGAAAGTAATATTCATTTAATGAACTTAAAAGAAAAGCTCATTGTAGGTTTACAACAACGTGCAATACCGTTTGAATTGAATGGTAGTATGACAGATACGACTGGTCATATTACAAATTTATATTTCCCATTTATTGAAGTTGAAATGATGTTAACGTTACTAGATATGGCAAATATATATGTTTCAAGTGGATCTGCATGTACAGCCGGTTCAACATTACCATCTCACGTTCTAGAAGCGATGTTCGGTGAAGATAATAGAGTGAAGCAATCTGTAAGATTTAGTTTCAGCTCATTAACGACTGAAGAAGAAATTAATTATATCGTAAGTACGATAATGAAAATATATCAACAATTTAAGGAGGAAGAAAATGAATAATCAATCTACCCGCGTTGTCGTTGGGATGAGCGGGGGCGTAGATAGCTCGGTAACTGCACATATATTAAAAGAACAAGGCTATGATGTAGTTGGAATTTTTATGAAAAATTGGGATGACACAGACGAAAATGGTGTATGTACAGCTACTGAAGACTATAATGATGTCATCGAAGTATGTAACCAATTAGATATACCTTATTATGCAGTTAACTTTGAACAAGAATATTGGGATAAAGTATTTACGTATTTCTTAGACGAATATAAAAAAGGTAGAACACCTAACCCAGATGTAATGTGTAATAAAGAAATTAAATTTAAAGCATTTTTAAATCATGCACTTAAACTAGGTGCGGACTATGTTGCTACAGGTCATTACGCACGTGTTAATCGTGATGGTGATAAAGTTGAAATGCTACGTGGTGTTGATAACAACAAAGACCAAACTTATTTCTTAAATCAACTTACAAAAGATCAATTATCTAAAGTGATGTTCCCAATTGGTGAATTAGAAAAAAGTGAAGTAAGAAGAATTGCTGAAGAACAAAACTTAGCAACTGCTAAAAAGAAAGATTCTACTGGTATTTGTTTTATTGGTGAGAAAAACTTTAAAACATTCTTATCTCAATATTTACCTGCACAAAACGGTAAAATGCAAACATTAGACGGTGTTGACATGGGTGAACATAGTGGCTTAATGTATTATACAATTGGCCAAAGACACGGTCTTGGTATTGGTGGAGACGGAGATCCTTGGTTTGTAGTCGGTAAAAACCTAAAAGAAAACATCCTATATGTTGAACAAGGTTTCCATCATGAAGCATTATATAGTGACTATTTAATCGCTTCTGATATTTCATTTGTGAATGATCTTGATTTTTCACAACCGGTGAAATGTTCAGCCAAATTCAGATATAGACAAAAAGATACGCAAGTAACTGTAGAAAAAATTTCTGACAATCAAATTAAAGTAATATTTGATGAACCAGTGCGTGCAATTACACCTGGTCAAGCTGTCGTATTATATGACGGTGAAGTTTGTTTAGGTGGCGCAACAATCGATGAAGTTTACAAAACAGAAAAGCAATTAGATTATATGGTATAAAATATATAGACTGAGATAAATTTATGTCTCAGTCTATTTTTATTTTTGTTATAATAGCAAGTAATGATATTTAAAGGAGTCACAACATGCATAGTGAAGAACAAATTGTTAAATTAATTCAAAATAAAAAATTCGACGAAGCATTGTCGCATTTATTTGAAAATATAGAAGAAGATCCAAAAGAAGTAACCAATTATATCAACGCAGGGACAATATTAGCAGAAGCAAATGATATTGAAAGAGCTGAGAAATTCTTTCAAAAAGCCATTACTGTAAACGAAAGTCATGGTGGTGCTTATTATAGTCTTGCAAATTTATACTACAACCAACAGCGCTTTGAAGAAGCGATTAAATTATATCAACATGCGATTAAAAGAGGGCTTAATGATGCAGATACTAATTTTATGTTAGGAATGAGTTTCAACGAATTAGGTGCACATACTGAAGCTATACCGTATGTAATGAGAGCTCATGAGCTAAATGAAGATGATGTAGAAATTGGATTCCAATACGGATTAACATTATGCCAATTAGAAATGTTCGATGAGGCCATTGTACAACTAGAAAAAGTATTAGAAAAAGATTCTAAACATGTAGACGCATTATACAATTTAGGATTGGCTAAATATATGAAAAATGAAAATGCTGAAGAAGCACTTGTTTATTTTAGAAAAGCGGTCGACATTCAACCAGATCATTTATTAAGTGGTCATGCTATCAACATGTTTGAACAATTATTAGAAGAGGAGGACTAACATTGGAAAACTTATCTTTATTTGATCTTTCACATGTAAAAGGTGAAGTTATTAGAATTCTTTTTCAAAATAGTGATAACTATTATACCGTTATTAAAGTCGATGTGATGGATTCAAATGAAGATTTTGATCAAGAAGTCACAATTGTTGGTTACTTACCTCAAATAGTTGAAGGAGAAACGTACCTTTTCAAAGGTAAAGTGACAAACCATCCGAAATACGGTAAACAACTACAAGCTGAAACATTTGAAAAAGAATTGCCACAAACGAAACAAGGTGTTATCCATTACTTATCGAGTGATTTATTTAAAGGTATTGGTAAGAAAACAGCAGAAACAATCGTGGACAAACTTGGTGAAGATGCACTTCAGAAAATTATAGATGACCCGGATGTCCTTAAAGAAATACCTAAACTCAATAAGCAAAAAAGAGACACGATTGCAGAATCCATACGTGAAAATCAAGCCATTGAACGCATTATGATTAAACTTAATGAACTTGGATTCGGACCGAAACTCGCGATGGCAATTTATCAATTTTATAAAGATGAAACACTTAATATTATTAAACAATCTCCTTATCGTTTAGTGATGGATATAAATGGTATAGGTTTTCAAAGAGCTGACCAAATAGCTGAACAAGTTGGGATATCTAAAGATCATCATGATCGACTTGTAGCGGGTGTGAGTTACTTTTTAGATCAGCAATCATTACAGAATGGTCACACATTTTTACCTGTTGATATATTGGTTAACGGTGCATATGAATTGTTAAATCATAATCAACCTGAAGTTGTAACTAAAGATCAAATAAATGGTGTCATTATAGAAATGAGTGAAGAAAATAAACTTATTATCGAAAATGATAATTGTTTTTTACCTTCACTTTATTATTCAGAAGCGAAAAGTGTGCAAATCATTCATAGACTTTATCAACATCAAGATGAACTTAAAGAAATTGAGAAAAGTGACCTTCAATTACATATCGGACAAATTGAAGATATGAATGATGTTTCATATGCAGATGGTCAAAAATTAGCGTTAGAAACAGCCATTAATCATAAAATGATGCTTTTAACAGGTGGACCTGGAACAGGTAAAACAACCGTTATTCGAGGCATTTGTGAGTTGTATTCTGAAATACATGGTGTGAGTTTGAATTATGATGATTATCAAGAAGGAACAGATTTTCCAATTGTATTAGCAGCACCGACTGGACGTGCAGCAAAGCGTTTAAGTGAATCAACTGGACTAGAAGCGATGACAATTCATAGATTAATTGGATGGAGTAAAGATACGCAACCGGATGATGTGTTAGATAATGATATTCATGCTCATTTAATCATTCTAGATGAAATGTCTATGGTAGATACATGGTTAATGTACCAATTTTTAAGAGCAGTTCCTGATTATGCCCAAATCATATTTGTAGGGGATGAAGATCAATTACCATCTGTTGGTCCAGGTCAGATTTTTAAAGATTTGATTGATTCTAAAGTTATACCGAGAGTGAACTTAACAGAAGTATATAGACAACAAGAAGGATCATCTATCATAGATTTAGCGCATAAAATAAAAAATGGATTGCCTGTTTCTATCAATGAAAAACATCACGACCGCTCATTTATTCCGTGCAGTAGTAATCAAATTGCGACAGTCGTAGAAAAGGTCGTACAAGGTGCCGTAAATAAAGGGTATAATATGCAAGATATTCAAGTGCTAGCCCCAATATACCGTGGACCAGCTGGTATTAATAAATTAAATGAATTATTGCAAGATATTTTAAATCCGAAAGATGAAGATACAAGATTCCTTCAATATGGTGATATAGAATATCGTGAAAATGATAAAGTACTTCAACTTATTAATCGTCCAGATGATAATGTATTTAATGGTGATATTGGTGTAGTGACGGGTGTTTATAAAGCAGAAGAAAATGCACTTGGCAAAGATGTCGTCATTGTAGATTATGAAGGGAATGACATAACATACACTAAACAAGATTTATCAGAAATTACACATGCTTATTGTTGTTCAATTCATAAATCACAAGGGTCAGAATTCCCGATAGTCATCATGCCTATTGTCAGACA
This sequence comes from Mammaliicoccus sp. P-M59, assembly GCF_022386135.1. NCBI lineage: Bacteria > Bacillati > Bacillota > Bacilli > Caryophanales > Staphylococcaceae > Mammaliicoccus > Mammaliicoccus sp. P-M59. The sequence continues at coordinate 192,680 of NZ_JAJNJJ010000001.1, forward strand.
ATACTTTAGAATGTTACAAAAGAACATTCTATATACCGGACTTACACGTGCGAAACAGTCGCTTGTTGTGTGCGGTGAAGAACAAGCCTTTAACCAAGGTATTCAAACGCTAGGTCATGAGAGAATGACATCGTTTGATACGAAATTAAAAATGTATTTCGATACTGATGTTGAAGAAGATACGGAGTCTGAAACAGAATCTATTCAAACGAAACATATTATTTTAACTGAAGATAATATGTTTGAAATAGATCCAATGATTAATATGAATAATAAAACACCATATGATTTTATGAAATAATTGACATCTAAAAATCGAGTGATTATAATCAAATAGAATACAAAAAAGAAACCGAGTAAATAATTGATTGTTTAAGAGACATGTTGGCTGGTGAGAAACATGACAATGATTATTGAACGCTACTTCTTTTATAAAAGTTTAATAAACTTAAAGTGATGACTTATAGTCATAACTAGGGTGGTACCGCGATACGTTCGTCCCTTTTTTAGAGGATGGACGTTTTTTATTTTAATTGAGGAGTGAAGACAATGAAAAAATTAAAAGCTAGTGAAATCAGACAAATGTATATTGACTTTTTTGTTGAAAAAGGACATATGGTTGAACCATCTGCACCTCTAGTGCCAATTGATGACGATACTTTATTATGGATAAACTCAGGTGTTGCGACTTTAAAAAAATATTTTGATGGTCGAGAAATCCCTAAAAATCCTAAAATTGTAAATGCTCAAAAAGCAATTAGAACAAATGATATTGAAAATGTTGGTTTTACTGCAAGACACCATACATTCTTTGAAATGTTAGGAAACTTTTCAATTGGTGATTACTTTAAACGTGAAGCAATTGAATATGCTTGGGAATTTTTAACGAGTGATAAATGGATGGCAATGGATCCAGAGAAATTATATGTAACGATTCATCCTGAAGATACAGAAGCATATGATTTATGGCATGATTTGATTGGTCTTGAAGAAAGTAGAATTATTAGAATCGAAGGTAACTTCTGGGATATCGGTGAAGGACCTTCTGGACCTAATACTGAAATATTCTACGACAGAGGCGACACATACGGGAAAGAAGATCCAGCTGAAGAAATGTATCCAGGTGGAGAAAATGAACGTTATTTAGAAGTGTGGAATCTAGTATTTAGTGAATTTAACCATAATGCTGACCATACTTATACGCCACTTCCAAATCAAAATATTGATACAGGTATGGGTCTTGAGCGTATGACATCTATTTCTCAAGATGTGCCAACGAACTATGATACAGATTTATTTATTCCAATTATTGAACAAGTTGAAGCGGTTAGTGGATTAAAATACTTAGAGAATAAAGAACAAGATATCGCATTTAAAGTTATTTCAGACCATATTAGAACGATCAGTTTTGCGATTGGTGACGGTGCGTTACCTGCAAATGAAGGTAGAGGATATGTATTAAGAAGATTACTAAGAAGAGCTGTTCGTTTCAGTCAATCACTTAATATTAACGAGCCATTCTTATATAAATTAGTTGATATCGTAGCAGATATTATGGAACCTTATTATCCAAATGTTAAAGCGCAAAGTGACTTCATTAAAAAAGTTGTAAAATCTGAAGAAGAACGGTTCCATGAAACACTTGAAGAAGGTTTAGCAATTTTAAACACAATGATGGCATCAGCTAAGCAACAGGATAATGTATTATCTGGATCAGATGCATTTAAATTATATGATACGTATGGTTTCCCAATCGAGTTAACAGAAGAAATCACTGCACAAGAAGGCATTTCAATAGATAATGAAGGTTTTGAAAATGAAATGCATCAACAACGTGAAAGAGCGAGAGCTGCACGTCAAAAGACGCAATCAATGCAAGTTCAAAATGAAGTACTTGGTAGCATCAATACACCAAGTAAATTCGTTGGCTATGACGTAACAGAAGCACAAACAGAAATTACAGATATTATATTTAATGGTGAATTAGTTGATGAAGTAGAAAGTGGAGAAAACATCCAATTTATTTTAAGAGAAACACCATTTTATGCAGTATCAGGTGGTCAAGTAGCGGATAAAGGTATCATTCGTCATGATCAATTTGAAATTGAAGTGACAGAAGTAATAAAAGCACCTAATGGTCAAAATTTACATGCTGGACATGTGACATTTGGACAAGTTCATGTTGGTGAAACTGTAGAAGCTATTGTTAATAAAGATGATCGTAAATCAATTATCAAAAACCACTCAGCAACTCACTTATTACATGCAGCTTTAAAAGAAGTTTTAGGTACGCATGTTAATCAAGCAGGTTCATTAGTTGAAAGTGATAGATTACGATTTGACTTCTCACACTTTGGTCAAGTTACACAAGAAGAATTAGAAACAATCGAAAAAATTGTTAACGAAAAAATTTGGCAAAACATTCCTGTAGTAATCGAAGAAATGCCAATAGAACAAGCTAAAGAAAAAGGCGCTATGGCATTATTCGGAGAAAAATATGGTGATGTTGTAAGAGTTGTTGAAATGTCATCATACTCAATCGAGTTATGTGGTGGTATACACGTACGTAACACAAGTGAAATTGGTATCTTCAAAATTGTTTCAGAATCTGGTACAGGTGCAGGTGTTCGAAGAATCGAAGCTGTAACAGGTAGAAAAGCATACGAAACATTAAAAGAAACAGAAACAATCCTTAAAGATGTTATGCAACATGTCAAAATTAAAGACCAATCAAGAACAATTGAAAAAATCGAACAAATTCAACAACATAATAAAGACTTAGAAAAAGAAGTTCAACAAAAGAACAAAACAATTACTGAATTAAAATCAGGCAATATTGAAGATAGCGTTGAAGAAATTAATGGTATTAAAGTACTTTCACAATTAGTTGAAGCTGAAAATCCAAAAGTATTAAGATCAATCATGGATGATTTCAAATCTAAAATGCAAGATACGGTACTATTATTAGCTAGTGTCAACGGAGGTAAAGTTTCACTTGTGTCTTCAGTACCTAAAGATTTAACGGATAAAGTTAAAGCTGGTGACATTATTAAAGAAGCTGCTCAAATTACAAACGGTAAAGGTGGCGGTCGTCCTGATATGGCTCAAGGTGGCGGAACAGATCCATCTAAAGTAACAGAAGCATTACAGTTTGTTAAAGACTACATTAAAACGCTATAATTTTACGTGTAATTAGAATATGATATAATTAATATTAAGTTAATGGAGTTAGGGAGTGTAAATAAAGATGAATAATTTTGATAAAACTATGAAATTTAACTATGATGATTTTCCAAAAGAAAATGTCAAAACAGTACTACAAAATGTTTATCGAACTTTAGAAGAAAGAGGCTATAATCCAGTAAATCAAATAGTCGGTTATTTACTTTCTGGCGATCCAGCTTATATACCTAGACACAACGAAGCAAGAAATCAAATAAGACGTTTAGATAGAGATGATATTATGGAAGAGCTTGTATCACACTATTTAAAGCAAGAAAATGAATTCAATGCTTAAAAACAGGATAATAGGTTTAGACGTCGGTAGTAAAACAATAGGTGTAGCTGTAAGTGATGCGATGGGTTGGACAGCTCAAGGTATAGATACACTCCGCATTAACGAAGAAAACGAAGATTTTGGAATTGACCAACTTATAAAAATCATTGATGAATATGATGTTGATACTGTCATTATAGGATTGCCAAAAAACATGAACAATTCTATTGGTCCTCGCGGAGAGGCATCCATTCAATTCAAAGATTTACTTCAACAAGAAAGACCAGAATTAAAAATGGTAATGTGGGATGAAAGATTAAGCACAGTTGGTGCTGAACGCACATTATTAGAAGCAGATGTTTCTCGAAAGAAAAGAAAAAAAGTAATAGACAAAATGGCAGCTGTATTTATATTACAGGGTTACCTAGATTCTATTAAATAATTGATGAGGAGAATGAATAATGACTGAACATAATCACGAAGGACATTTAGAAATTAACAATGAGGAAGAATTATTAACTTTAATAGACGAAAATAATAATGAAGTCTTATACCGTAAAGTATTAGAATTCTATCACCCAGAATTCAAGAAAGAATACATCATCTTAGCTGAAGAAGGTACAGCAGATGATGAAGAAATTGAATTAATCCCAATGATCAATGAAGCTAATGACGACGGTGAAGGTGGTAAATTATTACCAGTTGAAACTGACGAAGAGTGGGATATGATTGAAGAAATCGTTAATACTGAAATGGACGATGTTTAAAATTTAATATGTAATAGTACACTTTACCCCTAATGTGATATAATCATTAGGGGTATTTATTTTACATAAGGAGTTACATATGGAAAAAAATAGTATATATAAAGATGCGAGATTATTATCTAAGTATATTAGTTTAACAATCATAAGCATCCTCTTTTTATTACTTATATTAATTACTTTAATAGGCTTAATTGTAGTAGGTATTAATGTGAAACCTGTTAACGCCGACAGCAATGAGCAAGTTATTGTCAATGTTAATCCAAACACAAATACTGAAATGTTAAGCCAAGAGTTATCCGATAAAAAAATAATTAGAAATGCTACTATTTTCAAATATTATTTAAAACTCAATAATATTTCAAGCTTTCAAGCTGGGGAATATAAGTTTTCTCCTTCAATGTCACCAAGAGATATTGCGAAAAGTTTAGAAACTGGAAAAGTGTATTTAAAAACAGCGGTACAATATGATGTAAAAGAAGGTTCGAATATAGAATTAATTGCAGGCATTTTAGAAGAGAATACTTCTATTAGTCGCGAAAGCTTTTTGAAGAAAATGAGAGATCAAGATTTTGTGAAAAAATATCAAAAAAAATATCCCGATATGTTAACGGACGAAGTATTAAATAAAAACTTAAGATACCCATTAGAAGGCTATTTAGCACCAAGTACGTATCAGTTTTCAAAAAAAGATGTGACGATTGATGATGTTACAAATGAAATGTTGAATGAAACTTACCATACAACTTATAAAATATATAAAGAAAATGGCGGCTTTAAATATACGACTAACTATGAAGAAAAGAAGATTACTTTCCATGAGTATTTAACGTTATCATCAATTGTAGAATCAGAAATGAAAAACGTGACAGATAAATCGAGATATATTTCATTACTTTTAAACAGAATTGAAAATAATCCACAAATTGCTTTGAACTCAGATGCCACTGTAAGATATGCGAATAAAAAAGAGACAACTGAAGCATTATCAGATAAAGATTATAAAAATGATTCAAAATATAACACATATGCACATAAAGGATTACCTATAGGTCCAATATGCAACATATCTGATGAAACAGCTAGAACAACGGTAAACCCTCCGGAAACAGATTATTTTTACTATACAACAACCAAAAAGGGTAAAGTATTATTTGCAGAGAACTTAAAAGAACAAGAAAAGAATAGAGATAAATAATACAAACAAGAACGCTTTTTATTTTTAAAAGCGTTCTTGTTATATATATACTTACTTTTTATTCGAAAATATGGTAAAATATCTAATGTTTATGAAATCATATTGCAGATATGACTGATACATACTAACTAGTCAGGAGACTAGTTGGGTTTTTTATTATATTCGAGTGTAAGGAAGTAATGACATGGAAAAAGATATAGAATATATCGAACAATTGTTGTTTCAAAATTCATCAAATATCGATGAATTAAGGCATTATGCTGAACAATATAATGTTCCAATAATGGACAAAATCTCCACAGAGTTTGTTAAACAATTAATTAGAATTAAAGATGTGAAAAGTATTCTAGAGATTGGAACGGCAATTGGATATAGCGCGATGCATTTTGCTTCATGTGATCCGAGTATTAATGTGTGGACGATTGAAAGAAAAGAAGAAATGTATGAACAAGCTCTTTCAAATATTAAAGACTTTGGTTATGAAAGCCAAGTTAATGTTATCTTTTCTGATGCATTAGAAGCTTTTGAATTATTACCTACCGACCAGTCATTTGATATGATTTTTATCGATGCTGCTAAAGCACAATCACAAAAGTTTTTTGAGCTTTATGAACCACTGCTTAAAGATGATGGCATCATTATTACAGACAATATTTTATACCATGGTTTTGTAAGTAATATTGAAATTGTAAGAAACAGAAACGTTAAACAAATGGTAAGAAAAGTTCAAAAATATAATCAGTGGTTAATGAATCATGATAAATATAAAACGACATTGATTAATATTGGTGATGGAATGGCCATTTCTAAAAAGGAGAAATTGTAATGACAGAATTACTAGTGACACCTAAGTCCGTTGAACATATTGAACAATTAATCAAATTAGGTGCTGATGCATTTGTCATTGGTGAAGAAAAATTTGGATTAAGACTTGCTGGTGAATTTAAAGAACCAGAACTTCGTGAAGCCATTAAGCTTATCCATGATCATGGTAAAAAAGCATACGTAGCGGTAAATGGTATTTTTCATAATGAACATATTGATGATTTGGAATCTTATATTGATCTGTTACATGAATTAAAGGCAGATAGAATCATTTTTGGCGATCCAGCAGTAGTTATGGCAATGAAAAATCGTGAGAATCCTATACCTTTAAATTGGAATGCTGAAACAATCGTGACAAATCATTTTCAATGTAATTATTGGGGTGATAGAGGTTCAGCTAGAGCAGTGTTGGCTCGTGAGTTAAGTATTGAAGAAGTACTAGAAATTAAAGAAAAAAGTAATGTCGAAATAGAAGTTCAAGTACATGGCATGACTTGTATGTTCCAGTCTAAAAGAAAATTACTTGGTAATTACTTTATGTATCAAGATAAAGTCATGAAAATTGAAAATCGTAAAGAAAATAAAGACATGCTTTTATATGATGAAGAAAGAAGTAATAAATATCCAATTTATGAAGATTATAATGGTACACACATTATGAGTCCGAATGATATTTGCTTAATCGAAGACTTAGAGGACTTATTAGAAGCACAAATTGATGCGTTTAAGATTGACGGCGTACTTCAAACAGATGAATATATTAATATCGCGACTGAGCAATATAGACAAGCGATTGACTTATATAACGAAGATCCAGAGTTATATGAAGATGAAAAATTTATGTTAGTTGAACCAATTGAAGCGGTTCAAAAAGATCATCGTCCAATGGATCAAGGATTTATGTTCAAACAAACAGTTTATTAAGTTATATTAAAGGAATGATATATATGAAAGTTCTAGAACCTATTGGCGCAAGTCGTCAAACAAAGATAAAAAAACCAGAACTTCTAGCGCCTGCAGGAAATTTAGAAAAACTCAAAATTGCTGTTCATTATGGTGCGGATGCAGTGTTCCTAGGTGGACAAGAATATGGTTTAAGGTCAAATGCTGATAACTTTACGATGGAAGAAATAAAAGAAGGCGTTCAGTTTGCAGCAAAATATGGCGCAAAAATTTATGTTACAACAAATATTTTTGCTCATGATGAAAATATTCCAGGACTAGAAGAATATTTAAAAAATCTAAATGAAACTGGTGCACACGGAATTATAGTTGCCGATCCACTTATTATAGAAACGTGTAAACGTGTTGCACCTAATTTAGAAATCCATTTAAGTACACAACAATCTTTATCAAATTATCGCGCAGTTCAATATTGGAAAGAAGAAGGGCTTGAGAGAGTCGTTCTAGCTCGTGAAACGAGTGCTGAAGAAATGCGCGAAATGAAAGAAAAAGTTGATATTGAAATAGAAACATTTATACATGGTGCAATGTGTATTGCATATTCTGGTAGATGTACATTAAGTAATCATATGACAGCTAGAGACTCAAATAGAGGTGGCTGTTGTCAAAGTTGTAGATGGGATTATGATTTAATTTCAGTAGAAGAAGATGGAGAATTAGAGCCATATTTCGATGGTAATGAGATCACACCTTTTGCAATGAGTCCAAAAGACTTGAAATTAATCGAATCAATACCTAAAATGATGGACATCGGTATAGATTCTCTAAAAATTGAAGGTCGAATGAAATCTATTCATTATATTGCTACTGTTGTATCTGTATATCGTAAAGTAATTGATCGCTATGCTGAGGATCCAGAAAACTTTAAAATTGATCCTAGATGGTTGATTGAATTAGATAAATGTGCGAATAGAGACACTGCACCAGCGTTCTTCGAAGGTGTACCACATTACGAAGAACAAATGTTTGGACACGAATCAAATAAAAAAACACCTTTTGATTTTTGTGGATTAGTGTTAGACTATGACGAAGTATCACAAATAGCTACCATCCAACAAAGAAATTATTTCAAGCCAGGACAAGAAATTGAATTTTTTGGACCTGAGATTGAAAACTTCACTCAAGTCATTGATAAGATATATGATGAAAATGGTGAAGAGCTAGACGCAGCCAGACATCCACTTCAAGTCATTCAAATAAAAGTGGATCGTCAGATTTATCCAAATAACATGATGAGAAAGGGAATCGTTTGATGGGAAAGACTACAATTATAGGTATTGCAGGGGGTTCTGGTTCAGGTAAGACTTCTGTAACATCCGAAATTATGAAAAATTTAGATGGATATAGTGTTGCATTAATAGAACAAGATTACTATTATAAAGATCAATCACATATGTCTTTTGAAGATAGATTGAAGACTAACTATGATCATCCATTCGCTTTCGATAATGAAAGATTGAAACAAGATTTAACAAGAATTAAAGATGGACATGCAATTGAAGTGCCTACGTATGATTATTCAAATCACACGAGAAGCGATAAGACGATTAGATTCGAACCTAAAGATGTTATTATACTTGAAGGTATATTCGCGCTTGAAAATGAAGATTTACGTAATTTAATGGATGTTAAGATTTATGTTGATACTGATGCTGACTTAAGAATTTTACGTCGTTTAACGAGAGATATTAAAGAAAGAGGACGTACGATGGAGTCAGTAATTGATCAATACTTATCAGTTGTAAGACCGATGCATATCCAGTTTATTGAACCAACGAAGAAATATGCGGATATCATCATCCCTGAAGGTGGTAGTAATAAGGTAGCTATTGATATTATGACTACGAAAATTCAATCGTTAGTTAAAAATATTTAAATAATTATAAAGTAAAGGAAGATGGAAGAATGGAAACACAAAAAGAATTTCCTATGACACAGGAAGGTTTTAACAAATTAGAAAAAGAACTTGAAGAATTAAAAACAGTTAAGCGACCAGAAGTCGTTGAAAAAATAAAAGTAGCACGTAGTTTTGGTGACTTATCTGAGAACTCTGAATATGATGCAGCTAAAGATGAGCAAGGTTTCATTGAGCAAGAAATTCAAAAAATTGAAAACATGATTCGTCATGCTCAAATTATTGAAGATAATGGTTCAAAAAATGACGTGCAAATCGGTAGAACTGTAACATTTACTGAAATTCCAGGTAACGAAGAAGAAAGCTACAAAATTGTAGGTTCAGCAGAAGCAGATCCATTCGAAGGTAAAATTTCTAATGAATCTCCAATTGCTAAAGCTTTAATTGGTAAAAAATTAAACGAAGAAGTAAATGTTCCATTACCAAATGGTAACGAAATGAAAGTTAAAATCGTAAAAATCGATTAATCGTATAATAATTTAATAGAAGAGCTGTAGAAACGTATTAAACAAACGTTTTTACAGCTTTTTTTTTATATATAAATCATGGTATTATGATAAAGTATAATTGATTTAATTATCTGATTATTAAAAGCGTTAACAAAGGGGTGGTAAAATTGGATATTAAGCAAGTGAGTGAGACGCATTTTATGATTTATGAACAAAATGAAATCAGTCCAGAAATAAGGAATAAAATTTCGACAATCGCATTACATATTGAATCATTGCAGCATCCAGCTGTTATAAGTGTGACATCATCATATCGATCAATCATGGTCGCATTTGATGTTAAACATTATACATACGAAACAGTCCTTGATGAACTAGACTTACATCATTTAAATCTTAATCAAGAAAATGCATCACGTTCAAAGAAATTGATAACACTACCAGTTGTATATGGTGGTGAATTTGGACCAGACTTAAATATTGTTGCTGACCATGCACAATTATCAGAAGAAGATGTGATTCAAATACATACTGAAGAAAATTATTTAATTTATGCAATTGGATTTTTACCTGGCTTTCCATTTTTAGGAGGACTAAATGAGAAAATACATACACCTAGAAAGGAAACGCCAAGAAGTAAAATCGTCCAAGGATCTGTTGGAATTGCAAATAATCAAACAGGCCTTTATCCGAAATCATCACCAGGCGGATGGCAAATTATTGGTCGCACGCCGATAGATGTTTTTAACTTAGATCGAGAGCCTATGATTTTATACGAAGCTGGAGACTATATTGCTTTTAAAGCAATTCATCAAGAAGAATTTACAAGAATCGAAGACGAAATTGCAAATGGCACATTTGATTATAGTCAGTTAGTAGGTGAATTGAAATGAAATGTATAAAACCCGGTTTGTTTACGACTGTTCAAGATATTGGTCGATCAAAGTTTGAAAAAGATGGATTTTCTGAAGCGGGTGTTATGAATCAATATTTATACAATATCGCCAATGCTTTAGTGGATAATGACAATGCACCTGTTTTAGAAGTGACTTTAAATGGTCCCACATTGAAATTTGAAGAATCGAACATAGTTGCATTTGTTGCGTATGATGCTGATATACAGCTTGATGATCAAACAATACCAGTAAATACAGCAATTTATGTAGAAAAAGGGCAAGTGCTCAATATAAAGACTATTTTATCTGGGGCGAGAGGCTATTTAGCTTTTCATAAGTCTTTAAATATTGAACCCATATTAGACAGTGTATCAACACATACTAGAAGTGGGATAGGTGGCATGAATGGAAGAACATTAAACAGAAATGATGTTTTGAAATTCAAAGATAAAACAATCAACCATGACATTATAGGTAATACGTTTAATATCAACCAATTAGAAGATGCAAATATCATTCCAATTATGGAAGGTCTACAATTTGATGAATTTACATCAGAAGCACATGACCAACTTGTTAATCAATCATATACGATATCAGAAATGTCAGATCGTATGGGCTATCGACTTAATGGTGAAGAACCACTTGTACATAAGCATAACGCAGATATTATATCTGAACCGATTGCACCAGGTAGTGTACAAGTTCCTATTAATGGTCAACCAATTATATTACTTAATGATCGTCAGACGATAGGTGGTTATACAAAGATTGCTACAGTTAGTTTTGTAGGTAGAGAAAAGCTCTCTCAATTAAAAGCAAATGACAGCATTACTTTTAAATGGATTTCGTTTGAGGAAGCAACTGTTGAATATCAAACATATATTAAACAATTAGAAACAGATATAGATGATATTAAACTGAAAAAATATAAAGATTTAAGCAATATTCGTCCTAAATCTAAAAAAATAGCAAAACTTATAAAGGGGAATCAATCATGAATATAGAAAAGATAGAAGAACTTATTAAACTCATGAAACAAAATCAAGTGAATTATATGAAGTATAAAGATGAAACTGTCGAAGTTGAGTTAGATTTAAAATCAACTTCAAATAACGTGACTACAACACCAGCCAATAATATTGAAGAAAGCACGCCAACTTCAAAACAAGAAGAACAGCTTAATACAATTGAAGCGGAAATTCTTGGAACATTTTATTTACAAGATGAAGAAACATTACAAAATCCACTTGTCAAAGTTGGAGATGAAGTGAAAAAAGGTCAAGTTGTCGGATATATCGAATCAATGAAAGTGCTCAATGAAGTTATAAGTGAGTATGACGGTATCGTTAATGATATTCAAATTAATCATGGGGATCCTGTTGAATACGGACAAACGATTATCACATTGAAATAAGGGGGATTTATATGATTAAGCGTTTACTGATTGCAAACAGAGGTGAAATTGCGGTAAGAATCATTAGAACATGTAGAATGATGAATATCACAACAATCGCAATATATTCCAAAGCAGATAAAGATAGTTTACATGTGCAATTAGCAGATGAAGCCATTTGTATTGGACCAAGTCAATCAAGTGGTAGTTATTTAGATATTGAACGCATTTTAGAAGCTTGTAAGATGAGTAAAGCAGATGCGATTCATCCTGGTTATGGATTTTTATCAGAATCCACGACTTTTAGAAAAAGAGTAGATGAAGAAAATATTATCTTTGTTGGTCCTAGTTATAACACGATGGATTTAATGGGAGATAAAATAAAAGCAAGAGAAACGATGTACAACGCGAACGTACCTATTATTCCTGGGTCTATTGGAGAAGTAAAGACAATTAAAGAAGCAGAAGAAGTTGCTCAAAAAGTAGGCTATCCATTTGTATTAAAAGCTGCTAGTGGCGGTGGTGGTAAAGGGATTCGAATCGTACAAGAACCTGACCAACTTGAACAATTCTTTAAAGAAGCTCAATCTGAAGGCGAAAAATACTTTGGAGATAAACGTGTGTATATTGAAACATTTATTGATGAAGCTAGACATGTGGAAGTTCAAATACTCGCGAGTAAACATGGAGAAGCGATTCATCTCGGTGAACGTGATTGTTCAATTCAAAGAAAGAACCAAAAGTTAATCGAAGAAGCACCTTGTGCAGCATTAGATCAAGTAACAAGAGATTCGTTACATGCAGATGCTGTAAAAGCCGCTAAAGCTTGTAATTATGAAAGTGCTGGAACAATTGAATTTTTACTAACTGATGACGGCTATTATTTCTTAGAAATGAATACGCGCATTCAAGTTGAACATACAGTCACAGAATTATTAACAGGTGTTGATTTAATTAAGCAACAAATATTAGTAGCTAATGGTGAGAAGTTATCTATTAATCAAGAGGATATCCGTTTTGATGGGCATGTGATTGAATGTCGTATAAATGCTGAAAATCCAGAAAAACAATTCCGCCCAGCAGCAGGTGTTGTTCAAGCATTACATTTACCTAATGGATTTAATACGAGAGTAGACAGTATGTTATATGATGGTTATCAAATTCCACCATACTATGATTCATTAGTCGCTAAAATACTTGTTAAAGCTGAAGATAGACTTGAAGCAATTGAAAAAATGAAAGGTACGTTAGAAGAAACGGTTATTGATGGTTTTCCGACAACGTTAGACTTTTTATATCGCGTGTTGAGCTATGAACCATATATTAAAAATGATATAACCATTAAATTTCTACATGAACATAAAATCGTTTAAGGAGAGGGTATTATGGTACAAGTTGATTTGAATTGTGATTTAGGAGAAAGCTTTGGTAACTATAAACTTGGTAATGATGAAAGTATATTACCTTTAATTACTTCTGCAAATGTGGCTTGTGGTTTTCATGCAGGAGATCAGCACGTTATGAATGAAACAGTTAAATTGGCAGTTCAACATGATGTACATATTGGTGCTCATCCAGGATTTCAAGATTTAATTGGATTTGGTCGTAGAAACATAGATGTTACACCAGAAGAAGTTTATGATTTAGTCATTTATCAATTAGGAGCATTAGCTGGATTTTGTAAAATACATCAAACAAAAATTCACCATGTTAAACCACATGGCGCATTGTATCAAATGGGTGCTAAAGATCCAGAAATAGCTGATGCAATTGTTAAAGCGGTGAAAGATTTTGATGATCAATTATTATTTGTTGGTTTATCTAATAGTGAATTAATCGAATCATGTAAACGTCATAATTTAACATATAAGAGCGAAGTATTTGCTGATCGTGCATACGAAGATAATGGCCAATTAGTTTCTAGGAAAAAAGAAGGTGCGCTTATTAAAGATACAAACCAAGCTGTCGCACAAGTTATTAAAATGGTAAAAGAATCTAAAGTTATCACGATAAATGGAAATGAAATTCCGATTGAAGCAGATACAATCTGTGTACATGGAGACGGTCAACATGCTTTAGATTTTGTTCAAGAAATTATTCGACAGTTTAAAGCTGAAGGCATAGAAATTAGTGCAATGAAATAGGAGGAAAGCGTATGAAGCAAAATAAAGGGTATGAGGAGTTAAATCAACCGTTTGAAATAACAAATAAGCATAGAAGAATTCTATGGGGTGCAGTATTCTTAATGGCTACTTCATCTATTGGACCAGCATTTTTAACTCAAACGGCAGTATTTACTGAGCAATTTCTTGCAAGCTTTGCATTTGCAATACTTGCATCTATTCTGATTGATATCGGTGCGCAAATTAATATTTGGCGCGTTATCACAGTTGTCGGTAAAGGTGGACAAGATATCGCAAATGATGTGTTTAAGGGGTTAGGTACATTTATCGCAATATTAATCGCTATTGGTGGGCTAGCATTTAACATCGGTAACGTTGCAGGTGCTGGACTAGGACTTAATGCGATATTCGGTTTAGACGTAAGAATTGGTGCAGGTATTACAGGCGTATTAGCGATTTTAATATTTGTTGTTAAAAATGCACAAAAAGTCGTAGATATTATTACACAAATTTTAGGTGTGCTCATGATTGCCATTGTTGCTTATGTAATGGTATTAACGAAACCTCCAGTTGTCGAAGCGGCACAAAAAATGATTGTACCTGATGATATTAGTAAACTCATTGTACCTATCATCACATTGGTTGGTGGAACTGTTGGTGGTTATATTACATTTGCAGGTGCTCATAGATTGTTAGAAGCAGGTATCACTGGAAAAGGCTATATACCATTTGTAAATAGAGCGGCCATTTCAGGTATTTTAACAACGGGTATAATGAGAACATTTTTATTCTTAGCAGTACTTGGTGTTGTTGTTACAGGGTTCACTTTAAATCCAGACAATCCGCCAGCTTCTGTATTTGAACATGTATTAGGACCTGTCGGTAAACAAGTATTCGGTATTGTATTATTTGCAGCAGCATTATCATCCGTAATTGGCTGTGCATACACAAGTACAACATTTATTCAATCATTGCATCCATCTATTAAAAATCATAGAAACTTAGTTATTATTATTTTCATAGTCGTTTCATCTATTGTATTCTTAACAATTGGTAAGCCGGTTAAATTATTAATTATTGCTGGTGCATTGAACGGGTTGATTTTACCAGTAACTTTAGGAACAATTTTAATTGCTTCTAAGAAGAAAAGTATCGTTGGTGACTATAAACACCCAACTTGGATGATTGTAATTGGTATTGTTGCTGTTCTTACAACATTAATAGCAGGGGTCTTATCATTACAAGGCTTACAAAGTTTATGGAATAGTTAAAAACTTATTTCAAAGTATACTAATTATGTTAAGATAAATATGAATGAATATGATGGAGTGATAAAGCATGATTGGTATTATTGGAGCAATGGAAGAAGAAGTAGAAATATTAAAGTCATCTATTGAAAATAGAGAAACAATCCAAATTGCACATGTTATTTTTTATAAAGGTAATATAGAAGATAAACAAGTTGTATTAGCACAAAGTGGTATTGGTAAAGTAAATGCTGCAATTACAGCAACATTACTAATCAATGAATTTAAACCAGATTTAATCATTAATACAGGGTCAGCAGGTTCTGTTGATAGCGAATTAAATATTGGTGATATCATTATTAGTAATAAAGTTTATTATCATGATGTTAATGCAACGGCATTTGGCTATAAATTGGGACAAGTACCAAGTATGCCAGAATTTTATGAAACTGATAAGGAATTAATTGACTTAGCTAAATCATCAATAGAACAACTTGATTTAAATGGTATTGTTGGTGAAGTTGCTACAGGTGATAGTTTCATAGGCTCAATTGATCAGCGTAAAGTGATTAAATCTAACTTTCCTACTGCGAGTGTCGTAGAGATGGAAGCTGGTGCAATTGCGCAAACTTGTTACCAATATAATGTGCCTATTATTGTTACGAGAGCTGTTTCAGATTTAGCAGATAAAGAATCTGATGTTACTTTTGAAGAATTTTTAAAAGTAGCTTGCGTCAATTCTAGTAAAATTGTAAAATTATTATTAAATAGAGTGGCATAAGGAGGCAGTTTCATGTTAATATTAATGGCTATCGCTGTCATTGCTACAGCACTTGTTGGTTATGTGATTTATGCGAATACAGAAGTTGAAAAATCTTCTGACCGTGAAATTACAGAATAATATTTAGTGTTGCGAATCGTAAGTGATTTGCAACACTTTTATTTTGTATTCAACCAAAGGAATGTATATATGATTTATGTTAAAATAAAAGATAATATTGAGGTGTAATAATGGGATTATTTACAAAATATTTTTTACCAAATGAATATGTTCAATCAGTATTTAAAATCGAACCTGAACATTTAAAATCTAAAAATATAAAAGCAATTATCACAGACTTAGATAATACATTAGTTGGTTGGGATGTTAAAGATCCAACAGATGAAGTGAGAAATTGGTTTGAAAATATGAAAGATAATGGTATAACAGTTACGATTGTTTCTAATAATAATCAAGAACGTGTTGCGTCATTTTCATCAACATTAAATATTGATTATATTTTTAAAGCGCGTAAACCACGTGGTAAAGCGTTTAGACAAGCAGCTAAATTAATGAACGTCAATAAGTCTGAAGTAGTTGTTATTGGTGATCAAATGTTAACAGATGTGTTTGGTGGAAATAGAAACGGATTATATACAATTATGGTCGTACCTGTGAAAAAGACAGATGGTTTCGTTACGAAATTCAATCGATTAATAGAAAGAAGATTTTTAAATTACTTTAAGAGAAAAGGTTTAATTAACTGGGAGGAATAAATTTGACAGAGTTTGCTAAATGTATCGGTTGTGGTGCAACACTTCAATCTGAAAATCCGAATGAAGCTGGATACGTTCCACAATCAAGTTTGAATAAAGAAGATGTCATTTGTAAAAGATGTTTTAGACTTAAAAATTATAATGAAGTCCAAGATGTTGATTTAACAAGTGAAGATTTTCTAAATATGTTGAAATCTCTTCACAATGAAGATGGTCTAATTGTCAATGTTGTGGATGTATTTGATTTAGAAGGATCAATGATACATCGCTTAAAAGATATAGTAGGGAAGAAAAAAGTTGTACTTGTTGCGAATAAAATGGATATCTTACCTAAAGCCATTAATAAAAGAAGAGTCGAAATTTGGTTAAGAAATCGTGCGAAAGATTTTGGACTTAATCCTGACGAAGTTGTATTGATTTCTGCATATAAAAATCAAGGAATTGATGATTTATTATCAACTATCGAGAAAGTTAGAGATGGTAAAGATGTTTATGTAGTAGGTACAACAAACGTAGGTAAATCTACATTAATCAATAGATTGATTGAAAAGAGTGTCGGTGAAAAAGAAGTGATTACAACAAGTCATTTTCCTGGTACAACATTAGATATGATTGATATTCCATTAGATGATGATTCATATATGTTTGATACACCAGGTATTATTCAAAGCCATCAAATGACGCATTACGTTACAGATAAAGAATTAAAAGTTGTTATGCCTAAAAAAGAAATTAAGCCAAAAGTGTATCAATTAAACGAAGAACAAAGCTTATTCTTAGGTGGCTTAGTTAGAGTAGATTATGTAAGTGGCGGTAGACGTTCATTAACTTGTTTTGTATCAAACGATTTAAACATTCATAGAACAAAGTTATCAAACGCTGATGATTTATGGAAACGTCAAATTGGTGAACTGCTTAAACCTCCATATGATCCATCAAACTTTAACTTCGACAACTTAAAAACAACTAAGATTACAACTGAAGCTGAAAGAAAAGATGTTATGATTTCAGGATTAGGATTTGTAACTGTAGATGCAGGTGCAGAAATACATGTTACGGCACCTAAAGAAGTCGAAGTTACATTAAGAACATCTATTTTATAAGAGGTGAATTAAATGAAGTTTGGAGTTATCGGACATCCTATTAGCCATTCACTTTCACCGATTATGCATGCAGCAAATTTTGAAGCATTAGGTAGAGAAGATGAATATGGTGCTTTAGATATCCCACCAGAACAATTTAAACAAATTAAAGAAATTATAAATGAAAAAGCTTTAGATGGATTTAATATTACAATACCGCATAAAGAATTCATCTTGCCTTATTTAGATGAAGTATCATCAAATGCTAAGCATATTGGTGCTGTTAACACCGTTCTAATACAAGATAATAAATGGGTTGGGTATAATACAGATGGTATTGGTTTTGTTAAAGGTTTAATTGAACATTATGGTAGTATTCAAGATCGTAAAATTTTAGTACTCGGTGCTGGTGGTGCGAGTAAAGGTATTGTTTCGGAAATGCAGAAGTTCACGAATCATAAAATAACAGTAGCAAATAGAACGATGTCTAGATTTGATAATTGGCAAATTGATATAAATACAATAAGTCTTACAGATGTTCAATCTATTCTTCACACATTTGATATTATTATTAATACGACACCGGTAGGCATGAATACTCAGCATAGTGAATTCATTATTCCTGTGGAGAAGATAAGTAAAAGTAGTTTAGTTTGTGATATTATCTATATTCCTGACAAGACACCGCTACTTAAAGCATGTGAACAAGCAGGTATTGCAATATATAACGGATTGGATATGTTCGTTTATCAAGGCGCAGAAAGCTTTAAAATATGGACTGGACAAGAAGCTTATATAGAATCAATGAGAAATAAAGTACAAGAGGAACTTAAAAGGAGATCATTATGTTAACAGGTAAACAAAAGAGATATTTAAGAAAAGAAGCGCATCATTTAGATCCAATTTTCCAAATTGGTAAAGGCGGATTAAATGACAATATGATAGAACAAGTGCAAGACGTACTTGAAAAAAGAGAATTGATCAAAATTCATATCTTACAAAATAATATGGATGATCATAAAGAAGTAGCTGAATCAATCGCTGAACAAGCAGGTGCTGAACTCGTACAACTTATCGGTAATATTATTGTCTTATATAAAGAATCTAAAGAAAATAAAAGATTAGAACTACCATAATATTATGAAAAAGCTCATGATCTATGGAGGTCAATTTAATCCAATTCATATTGGACATATGTTAGTTGCGAGTGAAGCATATCAATTTGTTCAACCTGATAAATTCATTTTCTTACCAAGTTATCAATCACCACTTAAAGAACATAACGAATCTTATTTAATAGAATCAGAACGTGTAAAAATGTTAGAATTAGCTATTGAAGATTTGCAATTCGGTGAAGTTGATGAGAGAGAACTTAATAGAAAAGGTACGAGTTACACATTTGATACGATTAAAGAATTTAAACAAGAACTTCCTGATTACCAAATATATTTTGTAATCGGTTCAGATCAATATGAGAATTTGCATAAGTGGAGAAACATTGCAGAATTGAAAGAATTATTAACATTTGTCGTAGTTAATAGAGAAGTTGATAAACAAGATGTAAAAGAAGGAATGTTAGCATTACACATTCCTAGAATGGATGTAAGCTCAACAGACATTCGCAATAGATGTAAAAATCGTCAATCTATAAAGATGCTCGTTACGCCACGAATTGAAAGCTATATCAAAAGGGGACGATTGTATGAAAATTAAAAAAGCAGTCAAATTGGTTGAAGAAACGTTACCAACAAAAAGATATAATCACTCTATGAGAGTTGCCGAAACAGGTAAGAAAATGGCAGAAATCTTTGATGGTGATATGAAAAAAGTTGAATTAGCAGGTATACTGCATGATTTATGTAAATATGAAGAACTTTCAGCGTTATACCAAAGTGTAACGCAGTATGATCTAGGGCAAGATTTATTAAGTTATGGCTCAGAAATACTACATGGACCAGTTGCTGCTGCAAGGCTTAAAGATCAATATGATATAAATGACGAAGATATTTATTATGCAATTTATAATCATACGACTGGTAGAGCACAAATGAATAAGACTGAAAAAATAATTTTTATTGCTGACTATATTGAACCTAAAAGAACAACTCCAGGTGTAGATGAAATTAGAGATATTGTCTTTAAAGAACGCAACTTGGATAAAGCAGTTTATGAAATATCAAAACGTACAGTGTTACACTTAATTAATAAGGATAAAACAGTACATTTAAAAACTATAGAATGCTTAAATTATTATAATATGCATTCAGAACAATAAAGGAATGGTTAAATGAATTCAAATGATTTAATGAAACAAACGTTACTTGCATGTGATGATAAACGTGCTGAAGATATTATTGCAATTGATATGAAAGGTATTAGCGATATAGCTGATTATTTTGTTGTATGTCATGGTAACAGTGACAAGCAAGTTCAAGCTATTGCAAGAAATGTTAAAGACGAAGCGGAAATTAATGATGTATTAGTAAAAAGACTAGAAGGCTTTAATGAAGCAAGATGGGTATTAATTGATTTAGGCGATGTTGTTGTACACGTATTCCATAGAGAAGAACGTGATTACTACGATTTAGAAAGATTATATAAAGATGCACCAATCACTACACTAAATGAGGTAGCGCAATAATGGCATACAATCGTATGAGTCATTATTATGACCTTCTAACTGAAGATCAACCATATGATAAATGGAAACACATCGTCGGTCATTATGTTACAGGTAATGATAACGATATTTTGGATATTGGTTGTGGGACAGGACGCTTAACAGAGCAATTATTAGAATATGGTCGCGTAAGTGGTCTTGATTTAAGTGAAGAGATGTTAGAAGTAGCTGAAAGTCGTAATCCTAATATTAATTGGTATTGTCAAGATATGAGAGATTTAGACTTACCTCAAAGTTACAATGTAATTACCATCTTTTGTGACAGCTTGAACTATATAACCGACCCTGAAGAAGTTCTTCAAGTATTTAACTATGTTAATCAATTTTTAAATAATGGTGGATTACTTATATTTGATGTGCATTCACTATATAAGATGAATCACCAATTTAATAACCGTAACTATATTGATGAAACCGAACAATTAACTTTAGCCTGGCAAGCTATTGCTGGTGAAGAACCAAATAGTGTATATCATCAAATGTCATTTTTCATTGAAAGAGAAGATGGACTTTACGAACGATTCGATGAAGAACATTATCAAGTCACATATGAAATCGACCTTTATAAACAACTTTTAGACTTTGCTGGATTTAAAGTTGAAAATGTATTTACTGATTTCAATATTGAACAATTTGATGAAAAAGGCGATAGACATTTTATAGTTGCACGAAAGTAATTTAGAACACTTCCTACGTTTAATTATGTAGGAGGTGTTTTTTTGAAATACATTCATAAAATAAAAGAATGGATAATAGAGAATTATCAACTTGCAATCATCATGATTGTTGTATTGTTTTTTATTTGTAATAGCCTTTTCACTGGTAATGATGATCATGAAGCTATTATTCATCAACAAGATACTATAAATGAAGTTAAACAACAGTCTTCAGAAGAGAAGTCAGTTGATAAGATGGATGAATCTAAATCTACTAAAGAAGTTAATAGAAACGTAGTAGTAGATGTGAAAGGAGCTGTTAATTATCCAAATACATATTCAATGTCTTCAAAGGATCGCGTACATGATGTATTAAAGAAAGCTCAAACAAAGCATAATGCAGATTTGTCTAAAATCAATCTATCAGAACGACTTAAAGATCAAATGTATATATATGTTCCAATAACTGGAGAACATGTGCCAAGTGTTAATACAAACCAACCTTCTAATGATAAAGTAGAAGTTAATATCAACACAGGAGATAAATCAGAAATTGAAAAATTACCTGGTATCGGTCCGAGTAAAGCAGATGCCATTTTACAATATAGAGAAACAAATGGAGAATTTAAAACTGTGGATGATTTGAAGAATGTTAAAGGATTTGGAGATAAAACAGTAGAAAGTTTAAAAGACTTTATCGTTTTAAATTGAATTGCATTTATACTTGTTAAATTTTACAATAGGAATATATGAAAGGTAGGTCGATGTGTAATGGATAGAATTGAATGGAAAGAATATTTTATGGCTCAAAGTCATCTATTATCATTAAGGTCAACATGTGAAAGATTATCTGTTGGTGCAACAATCGTTAAAGATAATAGAGTGATTGCTGGTGGATATAATGGCTCTGTTTCAGGAGAAGAACATTGTATAGATAATGGCTGCCTTGTAGTAGACGGTCATTGTATTAGAACCATTCATGCTGAAATGAATGCGATCATACAATGCGCTAAGTTAGGCGTTTCCTCAGAAGGTGCGACTATTTATGTTACACATTTTCCTTGTCTAAATTGCACGAAATCAATTATACAAGCTGGTATTAAACAAATTTATTATGCAGACGATTATCATAATCATACATATGCAATACAACTGTTAGAACAGTCTGGTGTACACTACGAAAAAATTAATTTCCACCCAGAAGACATTATTAAATATCTAAAGTAAGGACTAATATTTAAGATGTGGTTTTATTTTGCACTTTATTTATTGTCCGGTTTAATTTTCTTTGTACATCCCTATGTAAGTATAGTCATGCTCATTATCTTAGTTATAAGTTGCTATATTAAATGGCAATCATTAAAAATTTTGGTGATGAGCTTTATATTTTTTATGATAGGTTGCTTAATTTATCCGAATGATCCAATACAATATTACGAATCATTTAAAGTTTCAAAAAATCATAAAAATTATACTGAAATGATTCAGTTTGGAGATAAGATAACGATTGATGGAGACGGCTTTCAAGCTGAAGGACAAATCCATAATCAAACGTATAAAGCATTTTATACGATTAAAAATGAAAAAGAAAAGCTTAAATTTTTGAAGAAAATGCCTTATTTAAAAAATTGCCGTATTACATACTCTGTTAATCAAACTTTACCTAATACTAACGCATTAAAATTTCAATACTTTGAGTTTTTGCAAAATCATGATATTAAAGGTGTTATTAAGATAGAACACTTATTTTTAAATACTTGTTCGAATCGGTCATTATCTATTATCGAACGTATTCAACTATATCGAACGAATTTAATTCATGAAATGAAACAACTTGATATAGATGGTGTTGATGATATTATTGCGCTCACGTTAGGTGATACAAGTTATTTAAGTGAAGAAAGAATAGATCAACTTAAGAAATTAGGTATATATCATTTGTATGCTGTAAGTGGATCACATGTCGCATTGTTAAATATATTTTTATTTAAATTATTACTTAAAATGAATATCAAATATCATCATGCCGAGAATATGATATTTATATTGTTGCCAATATATGCTGTCTTAACTGGCTTAAGTCCGAGTGTTCTTAGAGCAGTAGGGGTAGTAATGGTTTATATGATTTTGAATAAAATCATGAAAATAGACGCTTTACAAATACTATCTATCACTTTTATTGTTTATACAATTTATAATCCTCACATTATTTTCGATATTGGTTTCCAATTATCCTATATCGTCTCCACGTTTATCATTTTATGTGTACCACTTATAAAGTCTTTCAATACAATCCACAAAATCATTACGATCAATGTCGTATCTCAATTATCCTCGTTTGTCATATTACTGATTCACTTTAATGCTTTTCAATGGTTAGGGTTTATAACAAACTTCATCTTTATCCCACTTTTTGAATTAATTATTTTTCCACTTGTGATGTTATTCATGTTGATGTTTGCCACTTTTGGTAAAGTTCCCAATTTATTTACGACACTAATAGAAATTTGTATGAATCAAACTTTTAAATTAATAGATGTTATGAGTCGTATTCCTATAAATGAGTTGGTTGTAAGAAATCTAGCCGAATGGATATATTTAATCATTCTCATTATTGTAGTACTAGTTTTAATGTTATTTATTAAAAAGAAATATATAACATCGTTACTCCTTTTCGCAATGTTAGTCATTGGAATCATATACCATTTTAATCATAATGAGGTTATTTTAAAATTTCTTGATATTGGCCAAGGAGATGCAATGATAGCTTATCATCATGATGTAAATCAAATTGTGATGATCGATACGGGTGGTAAAGATAAATTGAAGAAGAAACCGTGGCAAACTAGAAGTAAAATATCAAATTATACAGATTCAATTATTGTGCCTGAACTTAAAGAAAAGGGATTTCAAAAGATTGATTATTTAATCATCACACATCCACATGCAGATCACATGGGAGAATTAGCTACTTTGAGTAAAAAGGTATCAATCAAACATTTAATTATTAATAAAAAGACTTGGGATAGCCGTGAATTAAAACATTTGTTAGAAGAGGTTAAAGAAACGAACACCCAAATTGTAGATAGTTCATATTTGAGCGAATTAAAGATTGGAGAATCGACATATAAGTTTTTTAACCAAAATAGTCCGAATTATGAAGATAAGAATGATACATCAATCGTTACTGAGATCACAACGTTTGGCAGAACAATATTAACAACAGGTGATGCAACAGAAAAGGTAGAGGAAAGTATATTGAGTCAACTTAAAGGGAATTATGATATTTTAAAAGTAGCGCATCATGGTAGTTTGACAAGTACAAGTGATCGCTTTTTATTCAAAGCAAAGCCACATATTTGTGTCATAAGTTCTGGTCGACATAATAGGCATGGACTTCCGAAAGAGGCTATTGTAAATAAACTTAAACAAAACAATTGTAAAGTGTTCAATACACAAGATTACGGAATGGTGCAATTTGAAATCAATAAAGACAACATGATGATGACAAATGGACTACAAGAACATAATAAAAAAGCTTACAATCGACAGTAGTCGTTTGTAAGCTTTATATAAATGGATTTGATATATTAGTTTGGTAGTAAACTGAATACTTGTGCAATAATATAAATTGCTGCTAAGAATACGAAACCAATTATAAATCCAAATCCAGAGTCTTTAACATCATTGTTACGCCCTTGAGTATTTTCACCTTCAAATCTGTTCATATGACTCCCTCCTATACTTACTTTCATTATATGATATTAAACTTAAAAATGCTATACTTAATTAGAACTTTATAAGAGAGGGAGACTTATTTTGGAAGACAATATTGTATTGAATTATGGTGCAGTAAATGCACTTATTGAGAAAAAATCTGACGAAATTATAAATCAATATTTAGGTGAAGAAAGAGACGATTTCAATTATATTATATTTGATTTATACGAAACACCTATTTCAAGTGCGATAGAAGAATCATTAACTTTACCATTCCTCTCAGACAAAAAAGTTGTACATGTTAAGAATGCTTACCTTTTTACAGGAGAAAAAGTTAGTACTCAAATCAATCAAAATATCGATCAATTAATTCAATTTATTGAACAATATGATGGTGAAACGTTAGTCGTATTTGATGTGTTTAATGAGAAATTAGATGAAAGAAAGAAACTCGTTAAAACAGTTAAGAAAAATGCAAGGCTCAATAAAATTGACCAAATGACTGAACAAGAAATAAAACAATGGATTAAATCTTATTTGCATGAACAATATAAAGATATAAAAGAAGATGCACTAATAGAATTTTTAGAACTGACAGGTATTCAATTTAATATTATTAAAGCAGAATTAGATAAATTAGTGTTATTTATTGGTGATGAAGCGGTTATTAATAAACAAGACGTTAAAGAAATTGTGAGTCGTTCTCTAGAACAGAATGTATTTTTATTAACGGAATATATTCAGAAGGGTCAAAAAGAAAAGTCTATTAATTTACTGAAAGACTTAATCAATATGAAAGAAGAGCCGATTAAGCTATTAGCGTTAATCACAAGTAATTATCGCTTGTATTATCAATGTAAGATTCTTGCTGGTAAACATTATAGCGAACAACAAATAGCCAAAACGATTGGTGTACATCCATATAGGGTTAAACTGGCATTACGTATTACGAGAAAGCTATCACTCGATCGTTTATTAGCGACTATTGATATTTGTGCTGATACAGATTACCAATTGAAATCTTCATATATGGATAAAGTACTCATATTAGAACTTTTCATTTTAAAAATATAAGATGTGAGGCAAGTCTTTCATTCCATAAAAAAAGGGCGTGACACAGAATGTTCTGTGTCACGCTCTCACATAATTAGTTAGCTTTTGACATTAAGCTTGATTTAATTCTATCAGCTTTATTTGAATGAATTAGATTGTTTTTAGAAGCTTTATCAACTTTTTTAACAGCTAATGAAACTAATTCAGCTTTGTTTTCAGCATTGTTTTCGATTGCAGTTTTAGCAGCTTTTACAGCTGAACGCATATCATTTTTTTGTGAAATGTTAGCAGCGTCTTTCTTTTCTGTAACAGCAACGCGTTTAATAGCAGATTTAATGTTTGGCATGAGAGTCACCTCCTAAATATGTTGTCCGTGATCAAAGAATTTTTGATTGCAACAAAAAATATTTTATCAAATGTAGGGCATAAGTGCAATGATTATTTACACATTCCTTATAAAGCATAACACTTTATTGATAGTTTGATAATACGTTTGCATTTATTTCATAAAGACGGTATCATATCAAAGATGCGACTTACATTTAATACATGTAAAATTAACGAGAAAGTTGGAGTTCAAATGGACAGAACTAAACGCCTAGAGCGCCAAAATAAAATTAGAAACTTTTCTATCATTGCTCATATTGACCATGGTAAATCTACGTTAGCTGATAGAATTTTGGAAAATACAAAAAGTGTAGAATCACGTGAAATGAAAGAACAATTATTAGATTCTATGGATCTTGAAAGAGAACGTGGTATAACAATCAAACTTAATGCTGTTCGATTAAATTATACTGCTAAAGATGGGGAAACATATATCTTACATTTAATTGATACACCGGGGCATGTCGATTTTACATATGAAGTTTCAAGATCACTAGCAGCATGTGAAGGTGCGATTTTAGTTGTAGATGCTGCACAAGGTATCGAAGCTCAAACGTTAGCAAACGTATATTTAGCATTAGACAATGACTTAGAATTAATACCTGTTGTTAATAAAATTGATTTACCTGCAGCTGAACCAGAGCGTGTTAAACAAGAAATAGAAGACGTAATTGGTTTAGATGCAAGTGATGCAGTACTTGCAAGTGCTAAATCTAATATTGGAATTGAAGACATATTAGAGAAAGTTGTAGAAATGGTACCACCTCCAGAAGGTGATCCAGATAACCCACTACAAGCGCTTATTTTTGATTCTTCTTTTGATGCTTATAGAGGTGTAATTTCTTCTATACGTGTTGTTGAAGGTTCAGTTAAAGCTGGAGACAAAATTCAAATGATGTCTACAGGTAAGACATTTGAAGTTACTGAAGTGGGGATTAATACACCGAAACAACTTCCAGTTGATACGTTATCTGTCGGAGATGTAGGTTATATTGTAGCTTCAATTAAAAACGTTGGAGATTCCAATGTCGGTGATACAATCACTTTAGCTGACAGACCTGCTGAGAAGCCTTTAAAAGGGTATAAAAAGATGAATCCAATGGTATTCTGTGGATTATATCCAATTGATAATAGTAAATACAATGATTTAAGAGAAGCACTTGAAAAGCTTCAACTTAATGATGCATCTTTAGAATTTGAAGCTGAAACTTCTCAAGCTTTAGGCTTTGGTTTCAGAACAGGATTCTTAGGTTTACTACACATGGAAATTATTCAAGAAAGAATTGAAAGAGAATTTAATATTGAACTGATTGCGACGGCACCTTCAGTTATTTATGAATGTGAATTAACAGATGGCGAAAAATTACAAATTGATAACCCATCACAATTCCCAGACCCACAAAAAATCAACAGAATATATGAACCATACGTTAAAGCAACAATGATGGTTCCGAATGATTATGTGGGTGCTGTAATGGAACTTTGTCAGAAAAAACGTGGTAACTTTAAGACGATGGATTATTTAGATGATATTCGTGTCAATATTATTTATGAACTTCCATTATCTGAAGTCGTATTTGATTTCTTTGATCAGTTGAAATCTAATACGAAAGGTTATGCATCGTTTGATTATGAATTAATTGGATATCAAGAGAGTAAACTTGTTAAAATGGATATTTTATTAAATGGTGATAAAGTAGATGCATTAAGCTTTATCGTCCATAAAGAGTTTGCATATGATAGAGGTAAAGCAATAGTAGATAAATTAAAAACATTAATCCCTAGACAACAATTTGAAGTACCAGTTCAAGCAGCAATTGGTAATAAAATAGTAGCTCGAACAAACATTAAATCTATGGGTAAAAATGTTTTAGCAAAATGTTACGGTGGGGATATTAGCCGTAAACGTAAATTACTTGAAAAACAAAAAGCAGGTAAAGCTAAGATGAAATCAGTAGGTAATGTGGAAATTCCACAAGATGCTTTCTTAGCCGTGCTTAAAATGGATGAAGAATAATTTTGAAACAGCTGCATAATATGTAGCTGTTTCTATTTTTAAAGGAGCGTTTATATGGCAAAAAGTGTATATATTCATATACCTTTCTGTGTGAGAATTTGTACTTATTGCGATTTTAATAAGTTCTATATTGCTAATCAGCCGGTAGATGAGTACTTAGATTGTTTGATAAAAGAGATGTCAACGAGAAAAGATAAAGAAGTTGAGACTGTCTTTGTTGGTGGAGGTACACCTACAGCATTATCTGAAGCACAACTTGAAAGATTACTGCAAGCTATTAACGATTTATTTGTGATTACAAAAGAGTATACATTTGAAGCTAATCCAGATGAATTAACAGAAGCAAAAATAAAATTACTCAAACAATATGGTGTGAACAGATTGTCATTAGGTGTTCAAACATTTGATGATGAATTGTTAAAAGTGTTAGGAAGAACTCATCATAGTGACGATATTGAAAAAGCCGTTACATTATCTAGAAAACACAAAATTCCTTCTGTAAGTTTAGATCTTATGTTTCATTTACCAGGTCAAACATTAGAACAATTTGATGATTCACTTAATAAGGCACTATCACTTGATGTAGATCATATTTCAAGTTATGCACTTATACTTGAACCTAAGACGCAATTCTATAATTTATATAGAAAAGGGCGTTTGAAGTTACCTAATGAAGATTTAGGTGAAGAAATGTATCAACATTTGAAAAAGAAATTAGCAGATTCTAACCTAAATCAATATGAAATCTCAAACTTCTCGAAAGAAGGGCATGAATCTCTTCATAATAAAGTATATTGGAAAAATGAAGAATATTATGGTTTCGGTGCTGGTGCTCATGGCTATATTAATGGTGTGCGCTATGGAAATATCAATCCGGTTAATCAATATATTAAGAAATTAAAGAATGGTGAAATGCCTGTATTGCAAAGTACAGAAGTATCATTGAAGGAACAAATGGAAGAAGAAATGTTTCTTGGATTAAGAATGACTAAAGGTGTTTCTAAATCAAAATTCAAAAATAAGTTTGACCAATCAATAGAAGATGTATTTGGTCAACATGTGAAAGAACTGATTGAACAAGAATTATTACTAGATGAACAAGACTATTTACGCTTAAGTAATCGTGGACAAATAATCGGAAATGAAGTGTTTGAGAAGTTTTTATTAAGTTAAAAATATGTATTAAAAAAAGATATAAAAATTGAATGCTTTAACGTTGACTTTCTTTGACCAATTTGATAAATTATAATTAGCACTTGGGAAGATAGAGTGCTAATCGAGGTGATGACATGATTACTGAGAGGCAATTACAAATTTTGAATGTAATTGTTGAGGATTATGTTGAGTTAGGACAACCAATTGGTTCTAAGTCGATTATTGAAAGGCATCAATTGCCGATTAGTCCAGCGACAGTTAGAAATGAAATGAAACAATTAGAAGATTTGAACCTTCTTGAGAAGACACATACGTCATCAGGTCGTATTCCTTCTGAACAAGGGATTAAGTATTATGTTAATCAATTACTTGAGTCTAAATCTCAAAGTAAGAAAAGCTTAAATTGGTTTGAACATTTTCAAGATAAAAATCAATATGATGTAAACGCAATGCTTAAATGGTTAGCATTAGAAATTTCAAATCGATCACATTATACAACTGTAGTACTCGGACCGAATAAATTTTCAAGATTTATATTTGAAATTCATTTTGTGAGAGTCAGCCCAACTCATCTCATGGGCGTCATTGTATTTACAGATGGTTATGTAGAGAAAGTTCATATTCAAATTCATGAATCTTTAAATCAATTACAAATTGAGAAATTTATGAACTACTTAAACCAGTATTTTAAGCAAAATACTTTAACTACAATGATAAAAACGTTAGAATCATTATCGTTGTCATTCATTGATCAAGAATTTATTAATAATTTTAAACAAGCATTATTAACGCAAATTAATGATCATAATGAAGAAATGTTTCTAGGTGGTAAGATGCACCTAATTGATGCGTTAGATGTAACAAATGTGTCCATGATTCAATCGATTTTAAAGTATCTTGAATCTGAACGTATCGCTCAATTTTTAAATGAAACATCAAATGATTCGATAAGTGTCAAAATTGGACAGGAAATTAATAAAGATTTACATGGTATTTCAATTATTAGTACCAATTATGAAATTTCTGGTGATATAACTGGTCATTTAGCCGTTATTGGTCCAACTGCAATGCATTATAACAAAGTGATTCAACTTTTGAATCATTTTTAAATAAGGAAAAAATGGAGGGCATGAAATGACGGAAGAAAAGCAAAATGAACAATTCGATGAAACTAATGATCAAACTCAATCTGTCGCTACTGAAGAAGTAGAAGCGAATGAAACTGAAGAAAATGTTGAAGAGGTTGAGCAAGATAAAGTAGTCGAAATTCCGGAAGCTGAACTCGAACAACTTAAACAAAAAGCAAATGAAGAAGAAGAAAAATACTTACGTTTATATGCTGAGTTTGAAAACTATAAACGTAGAATGAAACAAGAAGCAAGCATTATTAAAGATTATCAAGCACAGCGTGTACTTACAGATGTATTACCTGCGCTAGATAATATGGATCGTGCACTTAAACAAGAAGGTGAGTCTGAAGACTTCTTAACTTTCAAAAAAGGTGTAGACATGGTTTATAACGATTTACTTAAATCATTAAAAGATAATGGTTTAGAAGAAATCGAATCTTACAACCAACCATTCGATCCAAATGTACATCAAGCAGTAATGCAAGATAACAATCCTGACTTTGAATCAGGTGTTGTAACTGAAGAGTTACAAAGAGGATATAAATTGAAAGATCGTGTTTTAAGACCAGCAATGGTTAAAGTAAACGAATAATGAACTCGATGATTAATTAATTATAAATTGGAGGAATAATTCTTATGAGTAAAGTAATAGGTATAGACTTAGGTACAACAAATTCAGTAGTTTCAGTATTAGAAGGTGGAGAACCTAAAGTAATCCAAAATCCAGAAGGTAACAGAACAACACCATCAGTTGTTGCATTTAAAGATGGAGAAACACAAGTTGGTGAAGTTGCTAAACGTCAAGCAGTAACTAACCCAAATACAATTCAATCAGTTAAACGTCACATGGGTACTGATTATAAAGAGAAAGTTGAAGATAAAGAATATACACCACAAGAAATCTCAGCTATGATTTTACAAAACTTAAAATCAACTGCTGAAAGTTATTTAGGTGAAAAAGTAACTAAAGCTGTTATTACAGTTCCAGCTTATTTCAATGACTCAGAACGTCAAGCAACTAAAGATGCTGGTAGAATCGCTGGTTTAGAAGTAGAACGTATTATTAATGAACCAACTGCAGCAGCATTAGCTTACGGTTTAGATAAAACTGAAACAGATCAAAAAGTATTAGTATTTGACCTTGGTGGTGGTACTTTCGACGTATCTATCCTTGAATTAGGTGACGGTGTATTCGAAGTATTAGCAACTGCAGGTGACAATAAACTTGGTGGTGACGATTTCGATGACGTTATCATTAAATATTTAGTTGAAGAATTCAAAAAAGAAAATGGCATAGATTTATCACAAGATAAAATGGCATTACAACGTCTTAAAGATGCTGCTGAAAAAGCTAAAAAAGACTTATCAGGCGTATCTTCAACTCAAATTTCATTACCATTCATCTCTGGTGGCGCAAATGGTCCATTACACTTAGAAACAACACTTTCAAGAGCTAAATTTGAATCATTAACAAGCGATTTAGTAGAAAGAACAATGGGTCCAACTCGCCAAGCAATGAAAGATGCAGGATTATCTAATTCTGATATCGATGAAGTTATTTTAGTTGGTGGTTCAACTCGTATCCCAGCTGTTCAAGAAGCAATCAAAAAAGAAATCGGTAAAGAACCTAACAAAGGTGTTAACCCTGATGAAGTAGTAGCAATGGGTGCTGCAATTCAAGGTGGCGTAATCACTGGTGATGTTAAAGATGTAGTATTACTTGACGTTACACCATTATCATTAGGTATCGAAACTATGGGTGGCGTATCTACAGTATTAATCGAAAGAAATACAACAATTCCAACATCTAAATCTCAAGTATTCTCTACTGCAGCTGACAACCAACCAGCAGTTGATATTCACGTATTACAAGGTGAACGTCAATTAGCAGCAGATAACAAAACACTTGGTCGATTCCAATTAACGGATATTCCACCAGCTCCACGTGGTGTGCCACAAATCGAAGTATCATTTGATATCGATAAAAATGGTATCGTTAATGTAACAGCTAAAGATTTAGGTACAAACAAAGAACAAAAAATTACGATTGAATCAAGCTCATCATTATCAGATGAAGAAATCGATCGTATGGTTCAAGATGCAGAGAAAAATGCTGAAGCAGACAAAAAACGTCGTGAAGAAATCGATTTAAGAAATGAAGCAGACCAAATGGTATTTACTGTTGAAAAAACTTTAAATGATCTTGGCGATAACGTTGATGAAAGCGAAAAAGCTAAAGCTGAAGAAGCTAAAGAAGAATTGAAAAAAGCACTTGAAGGTACTGATATAGAAGATATCAGAACTAAAAAAGATGCACTTCAAGAAATCGTACAACAATTATCTGTTAAAATGTATGAACAAGCTGCACAAGCACAACAAGGTGCGGAAGGCGCTGAAGGCCAATCTACTTCAAACGATGATGACGTAGTTGATGCTGAATATACAGAAGTCAACGAAGACGATAAAAAATAATACTAATCATTAAAAAGTCAAAGTCAATGTGATTGGCTTTGACTTTTTTAATTCATATACGTATTATAAATCAGTGTGTAAAGGAGAGATTACATTGGCAAAAAGAGACTATTATGAAGTACTTGGCGTATCCAAAGATGCTTCTAAAGATGAAATAAAAAAAGCTTATCGTAAATTATCAAAAAAGTACCATCCTGATATCAATCAAGAAGAAGGTGCTGACGCAAAGTTTAAAGAAATTTCAGAAGCATATGAAGTGCTAAGTGATGAAAACAAACGTGCGCAATACGACAGATTCGGTCATAGTGGTCCGCAACAAGGATTCGGTGGATCACAAGGATTTGGAGGACAAGACTTCTCTGGATTCGGTGGCTTTGAAGATATTTTCGGTTCATTCTTTGGTGGCGGTGGCGCTAGAAGAGATCCTAACGCTCCAAGACAAGGTGATGACTTACAATATAGCATGACATTAACATTTGAAGAAGCTGTATTTGGTACTGAAAAAGATATTACAGTTCGTAAAGATGTAGAATGTGATACATGTCATGGTAATGGTGCTAAACCTGGCACTAAGAAAAAAACTTGTACGTACTGTAACGGACAAGGTCATGTAACAGTTGAACAAAATACTATTCTAGGCAGAATGCAAACGCAAAAAGTTTGTCCTGAATGTGAAGGTTCTGGACAAGTATTTGAAGAAAAATGTTCAGATTGTCATGGTAAAGGTACTCAAAACAAAAAAGTTACAATCAAAGTGAAAGTACCTGAAGGTGTT
The DNA here is from genome assembly GCF_022386135.1 of Mammaliicoccus sp. P-M59. Classification (NCBI taxonomy): domain Bacteria; kingdom Bacillati; phylum Bacillota; class Bacilli; order Caryophanales; family Staphylococcaceae; genus Mammaliicoccus; species Mammaliicoccus sp. P-M59. The sequence goes on from NZ_JAJNJJ010000001.1 coordinate 226,615, forward strand.
GATAATGACCAACAAATTCGCTTAGCTGGTAAAGGTGGACCAGGTGTAAATGGTGGACCTGCAGGCGATTTATATGTTGTGTTCAGAGTGAAACCACACAGTAAATTTAGACGTGATGGAGACAATATCTTCTATGATCTAAATCTATCATTTCCTCAAGCAGCACTTGGTGATGAAATTACTGTTCCTACATTGACTGGTAATGTATCATTAACCGTTCCAGCAGGTACACAAACTGGTAAACAATTTAGATTGAGAGAAAAAGGTGTTCAAAACGTTCATGGTTACGGTAAAGGTGATTACTTCGTAACTGTAAAAGTTGTAACTCCAGATAAAATGACTGAAAGACAAGAAGAACTATTACGCGAGTTTGCTGAAATAGGTGGAGAAACTATTACAGAACAACCATCTAGCTTTAAAGACAGAGCCAAAAAGTTTTTTAAAGGAGAATAGCCTGTGAATTGGATTGAGTATTCTATCATGATAAATAGCGAAGCAGAACCAGAAGTTACAGCATTGTTAAATGAATTAGGTGCAAATGGTGTCGTAATTGAAGATTCAGCAGAATTAGAGAAAGAACATACAGATGTATACGGTGAGATTTATGAATTAAATCCCGCAGATTATCCTGATCATGATATTAGGGTTAAATGTTATTTTAATGAATTAGTATTTACGGATCAATTAGAACAAGAAATTCAAGAAACAATTGCAAATGTAAATGGCATTCAGTCAGAAATTTTATCGTTTGAGAAAACGATTATTAAAGAATCAGATTGGGAAAATGAATGGAAAAATTATTTCCATCCGTTTAAAGCTTCTGAAAGATTTGCGATTGTTCCAAGTTGGGAACAAGAAGGATATCAAAATAACGAAGGTGATCTTTGCATCAAACTGGATCCAGGTATGGCTTTTGGTACAGGTGACCACCCCACAACAAGTATGTGTTTAAGACATATAGAAGAGGTTGTACAACCTCAACACAAAGTGATTGATGTTGGTACAGGTTCAGGTATTCTAAGCATAGCTTGTCATTTACTAGGGGTAAACGACATTAAAGCGGTGGATTTAGATGATTTAGCAATTAAAGTTGCTAAAGAAAACTTTGAAATCAATGATTGTGAAAAAGATATCGTCGCAGATACTGGCAATTTGCTTACTGAAGAAACAGAACAATATGACGTGGTTATTGCAAATATATTAGCGCATATTATTGATTTAATGATAGAAGATAGTTATGAAAGATTGAATGATAATGGCTACTTTATTACTTCAGGCATTATTGAAGAAAAATCCGATGAAATAATTGAAAAACTACAAAATACTGGTTATACTATCGAAAAAGTACTACGTGAAGATGGTTGGGTTTCAATACGAGCTAGAAAGTAGGAGAAATGATGCAAAGATATTTCTTACAAGAAAACGCTGAGTTAAATCAGCGTTTTTTTATACATAATACAGATGATATACATCATATTAAAAATGTGATGCGCAAAAGTATCGATCAAGAAATTATATTAACTTTTGAAGATCAAAAGTCGTTAATTTCAAAAATCATTGCTTTTCATGACGATAGCATTGAGTTAGAAACGGTAGAAGACATTACAAGACAAACGGAACTACCTGTTGATATAACGATTGCGAGTGGGCTTATTAAAGGCGATAAATATGAATGGTTGCTTCAAAAAGCAACTGAAATGGGTGCGCATCATTTTATTGCTGTCCAAACCGAAAGATCTATTGTCAAATTAGACGAGAAAAAAATATCTAAAAAATTAGATAGATGGCAAAAAATTGTTAAAGAAGCTAGTGAACAAAGTATGAGACTTACTATACCAAGTATAAAGTATAAGTCGAATTTTAAATCAATTTATGATAATATGAATGAATATGATTATGTAATAATAGCTTATGAAGAAGAAGCTAAAAGTGGGGGAACAAGCAAATTTCATCAAATTGGTTCTAACCTTAAACATGGACAAAAGGTTTTAATGATATTTGGACCAGAAGGTGGATTAACTGAAAATGAAGTTAATCTTTATGATGATGCTATTAAGGTGAGTTTAGGACCTAGAATATTAAGAGCTGAAACCGCTCCATTGTATGCTTTAGCTGCTTTAAGCTATCAATTAGAATTAATGAGGTGAATAAAATTGGCTACAGTAGCGTTCCATACGTTAGGTTGTAAAGTAAACCATTATGAAACTGAAGCAATTTGGCAATTATTTAAGGAAAATGATTACGAAAGAGTGGATTTTGAAACGAATGCTGATGTCTTTATCATTAATACTTGTACTGTAACAAATACAGGTGACAAGAAGAGTAGACAAGTGATTAGAAGAGCAATACGTAAAAATCCAGATGCAGTTGTTTGTGTAACAGGTTGTTATGCTCAAACATCTCCTGCTGAAATTATGGCAATTCCGGGCGTTGATATTGTTGTAGGTACTCAAGATAGACATAAACTTATTTCTTATATTGAGGACTATAAACAAAGTAGACAACCTATTAATGGTGTAGGTAATATTATGAAAAACAGAAAGTATGAAGAATTAGAAGTTCCATACTTTACTGACAGAACACGTGCATCATTAAAAATTCAAGAAGGCTGTAATAATTTCTGTACTTTCTGTATCATTCCATGGGCAAGAGGGTTAATGAGATCAAGAGATCCTGAACAAGTAGTTAGCCAAGCAACAACACTTGTAAACTCAGGATATAAAGAAATTGTTTTAACAGGTATTCATACAGGTGGATATGGTGAAGACTTAAAAGATTATAACTTGGCGCAATTATTAAGAGATTTAGAACAAGTTGAAAATCTTGAAAGAATTCGTATTTCATCTATAGAAGCGAGTCAACTTACAGATGAAATTATTGATGTTATTGATAAATCAACTAAAGTTGTAAGACATCTTCATATACCATTACAATCAGGTTCTGATACTGTATTGAAACGTATGAGAAGAAAATATACGATGGCACACTTCTCTGAAAGACTACAAAAATTGCATAAAGCTTTACCAGGCTTAGCTGTTACAAGTGATGTAATTGTTGGATTCCCCGGTGAAACTGAAGAAGAATTCCAAGAAACATATGACTTCATTGTTAAACATCAATTTTCTGAATTACACGTGTTCCCTTATTCTATGAGAACAGGAACACCAGCAGCTAGAATGAAAGATCAAATTGATGAAGAAGTTAAAAATGAACGTGTACATCGTTTAATTGAATTATCAAATCAATTAGCTAAAGATTATGCTTCTAAATTTGATCAAACTGTATTAGAAGTGATACCTGAAGAAAAAGGTTCAACTGACGGTAAACTAGTCGGATATGCAGATAATTACATGAAGATTGAATTTGAAGGCGATGAATCACTAATTGGAGAATTAGTGAAAGTGAAAGTTGTAACACCAGGTTATCCTATCAATAAAGGTAAACTTGTAAAAGTTGTGGATCATGCAACAAATAAAGACGAAAGATTAGTTGCATATTAATATTCATAACAAATGATTATTGACTTAAAAAATGACTTATTTTATAATGTTTAAGTACATAGTAATATATACTATGTAAATGACATATAAAGCTTTGTTGATATTTGGAGGGAGGGAAATACAGATGTCTAAAACAGTAGTTCGTAAAAACGAATCAATCGAAGATGCATTACGTCGCTTCAAACGTACAGTTTCAAAAAGCGGTACGATTCAAGAAGTGCGTAAACGTGAGTTCTATGAAAAACCAAGCGTTAAGCGTAAGAAGAAATCAGAAGCAGCACGTAAACGTAAATTTAAATAATTAATTTTTTATTGAACTCCCTCAATGAATATTAATTAATTATAATGAACAATATTTAACGTTGAACGTCATAAAGAACACATAAACGATATCGTTTATGTGTTCTTTTATTTATTTGAAAAACATTTAAGTTTATAAATTTAGAATATTATGTATATACGTTTTAGTTCACGCCTATTTTATTGTATAATAAATATGAGGGGTGAGATTATTGACATCAGGGTATGAATACATATTTGCTTATTTTCAGAACAACTTGAATTTAGGTATTGTTTCAAGTCAAAGTATGTCGTCTATTGGTGAGTTTATTACAACGCCATTAGTCACATTGATACTGACTTGTATTATTTTTCTAGGTGCACTATATCAATTATATTCAGAACGTATTAATTTTGCGGGAATTTTAAGCTTTATTTGTACACTTATCTTTTTCATCGGCTACGTTTTAATTGATGAAATTAGTTTGCTTTCTGTTTTACTTTTTGGGATCGGTGCATTGTTAGTAATAATTGAATTATTTGTTATAGGAGCAGTACTAGGTATCCTTGGTTTTATTGCCATTATTGGTAGTTTCGTATTAGTTGGAGAAAATATCTTAACTATGGGTATGATTATTGCTGTAGCATTAATTCTAACAACGATAGAGTGGGTGATATTAGTGAAAGGATTCAATCGTAAAATACCATTCTTTGATAAAGTCATTCTTAGAGACTCTACAAATAAAGAATCTGGCTATACATCTCATGATGATAGAAGTCATTTGATTGGCAAACTATGTACAACATACACTGCATTGAGGCCCTCAGGAATTATACTTGTTGATGACGAAAGAATAGATGCTGTTTCAGATGGTAGTTTTATTCAGAAGGATAAGCAAGTTAAAATTGTACAGGTTGAAGGTACAAGAGTTGTCGTAAGAGAAATTTAATTTAGACAAGGAGAGAAATGCATATGTTATCAGGTTTAATTGCTTTTGTAATTATTGCTGTCATATTAATCGTACTACTTATGATTTTATTCTCATTTGTACCAGTAGGATTATGGATTTCAGCTATTGCAGCAGGTGTAAAAGTAGGTATTGGTACTTTAGTTGGTATGCGTTTGAGACGTGTATCACCTAGACGTGTTATTAACCCATTAATCAAAGCGCACAAAGCTGGTTTAGCATTAACAACGAACCAGTTAGAATCTCATTATCTTGCAGGAGGTAATGTTGATAGAGTAGTTGATGCAATTATTGCGGCTCAAAGAGCAGAAATCAACTTAGTATTTGAAAGAGGGGCAGCGATTGATTTAGCTGGTCGTGACGTTTTAGAAGCTGTTCAAATGTCCGTTAACCCTAAAGTAATTGAAACACCATTTATCTCAGGTGTTGCGATGAATGGTATCGAAGTAAAAGCAAAAGCTAGAATTACAGTTAGAGCAAACATTGACCGATTAGTCGGTGGTGCTGGTGAAGATACAATCATCGCACGTGTTGGTGAAGGTATTGTATCAACTATTGGTTCAAGTCAACATCACACTAAAGTACTTGAGAATCCAGATAGTATTTCACAAACAGTATTAAGTAAAGGTTTAGATTCAGGTACAGCATTTGAAATTCTATCAATTGATATTGCTGATGTAGATATCGGTAAAAACATTGGTGCAGACTTGCAAACTGAACAAGCACTTGCTGATAAAAATATTGCACAAGCTAAAGCCGAAGAACGTCGTGCAATGGCCGTTGCTACTGAGCAAGAAATGAAAGCAAGAGTACAAGAAATGCGTTCTAAAGTTGTTGAATCAGAAGCAGAAGTACCACTTGCAATGGCAGAAGCACTTAAATCAGGCAATTTAGGTGTTAAAGACTACTATAATTTAAAAAATATAGAAGCTGACACTGGCATGAGAGAAGCAATCAATAAGAGTACAAAGCCACAAGATTCTAATTCACCGAACCAATAAGAGAGGTGATTTAAAATGGAAATAGGCATTATCATCTTTGTTATTTGGGTTATTTTTAGTGTCGTGAGCGGTATAATCGAAGGCGCTTCTAAAAATAAAAAGAAAAATAAGCAACCTCAAACAAGACAAAGACAAAATCCAGTAAATAGACAAGCTGAAGATAAGAAAAAATCTGCTGAGCAAGAATTAAAAGATTTAGTTAATAAGTATGAAACTTATAAACAAAAAGCAGAAACAAGTTCAACTGAACGAATGTCTGGCCATTATAAAAACTTAGCAGATCAACTTGCCAATCATCTTAAACAATATAATATAGATGTTGAAAAACCTGTTGTTCAAACACATAAAGTAGAACAACAACCAGAGCAAACTTCTAATGAGCATGAGAATGCTTATATCAATCAGAAGAAAGAGCAAATTCATAAAAATAGACCTAAAAAACAACAAGAAGCAATCAAACAGCTATTGGCATACAGCCAAGAAGAGAAAAAGTCTTTAATGAATGTACAGCGTGAAAGTATAGATGATGTTGAAAAAGAAGCAGAGCAAATTATCAACAACACGCAACTTTCAGAAAGAACGAGAAGAGCGATGGTTAAACAACTCTATTTAAACAGTAAACATAAGTTTAATGATGAAGCAATCAATGTTGATGAAAACCAAGTCGTAAATGGTATCATTTGGTCAGAAATTTTAAAAAGACCAAATGAATTAAAATAACGAATATAAACAAGCTGGGACATAATGTAATGTCTCGGCTTGTTTTTTATTCACAAAAATACCATTTAGACTTACAATAAAGGTAGGATTCAAGAGGGTGTGATGAAAATGGTATTTAAGAAAAAGCAGAGTATATTATCTATTATCATTTCGATTTTATTATTTTTTATTGCTTTAATACCGCTTTTTATTAGTAATAAGTATTTAATAGTCATTACTTTTATTCTCGTTTTTCTTATAATTTTAAACATTCTTTTTGAAAGATACACAATAAAAGAGCATTTTTTATCCATAAGAAGAGGATTATTTAAAAATCGTTATAATATTTTTGATATCGATCAAATTAATATGACTAAATCCATAGAAGGCAACAGTATGTTAGAAATTGTTTCAAAAGGTGAATTGGTCGAAAAAGTGAGTCCAATTGAAGAACGTGAGTTTATTATTACATTAATTCGCATTAATCCTAAAATTAAATTAAATAATAGCAATAGACTACATGAATATGAAAAAGTTAGAAATCTCATTATTGCACGTGAAAAACTAAATAATATACAAAATAAAGTGCATAAGATTGCACGTTACAATAAGGTTTGGTACATTTAAAGTGTCAACAATTCAACTTATAAAGGAGATATTTAATGCCTACATTAATTCAAATCGAGAATATGGATCAAGCTCAAGCTCTGTTGGGTAATGGAGATGAGCATATAAAGTATATTGAAAATGAACTCGAGGTGGATATATTAACACGTGGACAAGAAATTGCTGTCCGTGGTAAACGTATAGAAAATGTTGAAAAAGCTGAAAAAGTATTATTAAACTTACTAAAAGTAATTGAGAGTGGTGCGAGTATAACAATTAATGATGTCCAAGCAGCAGTTAAAATGGCTGATAAAGGAACAATTGATCAACTCATTAATTTATATGATGAAGAAATCACTAAAGATAGTAATGGTAAAATAATAAGAGCTAAAACAATGGGTCAAAGAGTATATATCAATAATATAAAGAACAATGACTTAGTGTTCGGTATAGGTCCAGCAGGTACAGGGAAGACGTTCTTAGCTGTTGTAATGGCTGCAAGGGCATTGCGTCTAGGACAAGTGAAACGTATCGTATTAACGCGTCCTGCAGTCGAAGCGGGTGAATCATTAGGGTTCTTACCAGGTGATTTAAAAGAAAAAGTAGATCCTTATTTAAGACCTTTATATGATGGGCTTCATACAGTGTTAGGAACTGAGCAAACATCACGCTTAATTGAAAGAGGTACGATCGAAATTGCACCACTTGCTTATATGAGAGGTCGTACATTAGATGATGCGTTTGTAATCCTAGATGAAGCACAAAATACAACACATCCTCAGATGAAGATGTTCTTAACAAGATTAGGTTTCGGTTCAAAAATGGTCGTAACAGGTGACCGTACACAAATCGATTTACCTAAAGGTGTGAAAAGTGGACTGATTGAAGCCGATCAACGATTAAGTGGTGTAAAAGGTATAGCAATGACATACTTAGAACAAACAGACGTTGTGAGACACCCATTAGTAGGTAAAATAATAAACGCATACGAAGAGGAGAAATAATATGCTAACAATGGATTTTATAGATGAGCAACAAGTAATTGATGAAGATACAAAAAATCAAATTGAATCATTGCTCACTTTTGCTGCTAAAAAGGAAAATATTACTGAAGAAGCAGAACTTTCAATTTCATTTGTCGATGAAGAAGAGATTCAAGCTATCAATCGTGATTATCGCGATAAAGATAAAGTAACAGATGTTATTTCATTTTCGTTAGAAGAAGATGAGCCTGAAATAGAAGGCTTAGATATACCTAGAGTGTTAGGTGATATTATCATCTGTCTTGAAGTTGCTAAAGAGCAAGCTGAGTCTTATAATCATAGTTTGAGTAGAGAATTAGGATTTTTAGCATTACATGGATTTTTACATTTACTAGGTTATGATCATATGACTGAAGAAGATGAAAAAGAAATGTTTTCTCGACAAGATGAAATATTAAATGAATTTGGATTAACACGTGAATAAATTTGTAAATCGCTTTAAATTTCCTTTAGCAGGTTTAGTAACCATTCTCAAAAAAGATAAAAACTTTTTATTACATCTTATATTCGCTGTACTTGTATTGATTGTTAGTTTAATATTAAATCTCAATACATTTGAATGGTTATGGATTTTATTTGCAATATTTAGTGTACTCATTGTAGAGGTTATTAATACTTCTATAGAGTATGTAGTAGATATGTTTACGGATGAATATAACTTACTTGCTAAACATGCTAAAGATACAGCCGCTTTAGCCGTTTTATTAACATCAATAATGGCTGCAATAATCGGGATAATGATATTTTTACCAAAAATAATATAAACATATAGGGGGGAAATGGTATGGAATTCAAACAAGAGTGGTATGAAGGCGCAAGAGAAGCACAAAAGAGAGCATATACACCATATTCTAAATTTAATGTAGGTGCATATTTAGTAACGAAAGATGGTAAAGCTTATTATGGTGCTAACATTGAAAATGCAGCTTACCCATCAACAATTTGTGCTGAGAGATCTGCACTCGTTGCAGCAATGTCAGATGGGTATAGACCGGGAGACTTCAAATGTATTACAGTTACAGTAGATGCTGATAAACCATCATCTCCATGTGGCACATGCAGACAAGTGTTAAAAGAATTATGTGATGATGACATGCCAGTATTTTTAACACATCAAACAAGTGAAAGAATTGAAACTACAGTTAATGAATTATTACCTTTAGGTTTCTCAGGAAAGGATCTAGAATAAATGAATGAATTTAAATCAGGGTTTATATCTATAATAGGTAGACCTAATGTTGGTAAATCTACTTTTATGAATAAAGTTATTGGTCATAAAGTAGCGATAATGTCTGATAAAGCACAAACGACTCGAAACAAAGTGCAAGGTGTATTAACAACTGATGATGCTCAAATGATTTTTATTGATACACCAGGTATTCATAAACCTAAACATGCTTTAGGTGATTACATGATGAAAATCGCTAAAAATACTTTAAAAGAAGTAGACTTAATCATGTTTATGGTTAATGTTGATGAAAGTATCGGTAAAGGCGATGAATACATTATCGAATTGTTGAAACAAACGAAAACACCAGTATTTTTAGTGTTAAATAAAATAGATTTAATTCACCCTGATCAACTTTTAGTTGAAATTGAAAAGTATCAAAAAACAATGGATTTTGCAGAAATTATTCCAATTTCAGCATTAGAAGGATTAAACATTGAGACACTACTAGAACAATTTAAAAAGTACCTTGAAGAAGGTCCAATGTACTATCCTAAAGACCAAATTTCTGATCACCCAGAACAATTTGTTGTAGCTGAGTTGATAAGAGAAAAAGCATTACATCTTACGAATCAAGAAATTCCGCATGCTATCGGTGTGAACGTCGATAAAATGACAAAAGCAGAAGGTGAGAAAGTCCAAGTAGAAGCAACAATTTATGTTGAAAGAGACTCTCAAAAAGGTATTGTCATTGGTAAGGGCGGTAAAATGCTTAAAGAAATAGGTAAACGTGCAAGAAGAGATATTGAAATGCTACTTGGCTCAAAAGTATACTTGGATTTGTGGGTTAAAGTACAAAAAGATTGGCGTAATAAACCTAATTTCATTAAACAAATTGGTTATAGAGAAGACGAGTATTAAGTAGAATGGAGGCGATGATATAATGCTTTATAAACAAGAAGGATTTGTCATTCGCTCTGTAGATTATGGTGAAAACAATAAAATCATCACAATATTAAATGAACACGGTCATAAAGTTCCATTAATGGCGCGTGGTGCTAAAAAAACAAGTCATCCACTACAAGGTGCTACTCAGCCCTTTGTACATGGCTTGTTTATTTTTTCGAAGTTTAAAGGAATGGGCACATTATCATCAGCTGATATAATTAACAGTCATAGAACGATGCAATCCGATATTTTTAAAAGTGCATATGGTGCATATTGTATAGAAGTCGTAGATAAAGCGTTAGAAGCGGAAGAACATGATGTATTCTTTTATGAATTATTGTTAGGAGTATTCCAAGCCGTAGAAAGAGGTGTTGATGCAGATACGATGAGTATGATTGTTGCGTTGAAATGTATGCCTAAATATGGTTATGAACCAACTTTTAATGCGTGCGTCGTAACAGGAGATATGGATCAACAGCAACTAAATGCCTATAGTTTCAAATATAACGGACCACTTAGCAATCAAGCATTAATACACGATGAACATGCATATCGAATATCTAATAGAGCATTATATTTTATGAATCTTATGTATCAATTACCGATCAAACATTTAAACAGTTTTAAAATAAACGAACAAGTCAAAAAAGAAATACAAACTTTAATCGATAATATGTATGACGAATACGTTGGAGTTGTATTTAGAACCAAAAAATTACTCAACCAACTCGAAAACTTAAAAATGTAAAAGTCTTATGTGAAGTGTTTCGTAATGGTTTCTTAACAACTTAATTATAAAAAAACAGAGCTAAACTTAATTTATAAGTTTTTGCTCTGTTTTTTGTTTAGTATTAGAATCTAATTTTTTCAGCTAAGAAGTTTTCAACTTCATCAATTGGCATACGTACTTGTTCCATTGTGTCTCTGTCACGTACTGTAACTTGGTTGTCTTCTAATGAATCGAAGTCAAATGTGATACAGTATGGTGTACCAATTTCATCTTGTCTACGGTAACGTTTACCGATTGATTGTGACTCATCAAAGTCGATTGCAAATCTTTCACTTAATTTTTCATATACTTTAATAGCATCTGGTGAAAGTTTTTTGCTTAATGGTAAGATTGCTGCTTTATAAGGTGCTAAAGCAGGGTGGAAATGCAATACTGTACGTTGATCTTTCTCACCTTCATTTTCTTCTTCGTATGCATCACATAAGAATGCTAATGTTACACGGTCAGCACCTAATGATGGTTCGATACAGTAAGGGATGAATTTTTCATTTGTTTCTTGATCGTGATATTTGAAGTCTTCACCACTGAATTCACTATGTTGTTTTAAGTCATAATCTGTTCTTGAAGCGATACCCCAAAGTTCTCCCCAACCAAACGGGAATTTATATTCGATATCTGTTGTTGCATTTGAGTAGTGACTTAATTCATCTTCGTCATGGTCACGTAATTTTGTATTTTCTTCTTTAATACCTAAATCTTTCAACCATTTTGCAGCGAAGTCTTTCCAGTAATTTTGCCATTCAATTTCAGTACCAGGTTTACAGAAGAATTCAAGTTCCATTTGTTCGAATTCTCTCGTTCTGAAGATGAAGTTACCAGGTGTAATTTCGTTTCTGAATGATTTACCAACTTGCGCAATACCGAATGGTAATTTTTTACGCATAGAACGTTGAACGTTTTTATAGTTTACGAAAATACCTTGTGCAGTTTCAGGACGTAAGAAAATTTCGTTTGTTGAAGATTCAGTAACACCTTGGAATGTTTTGAACATTAAGTTGAATTGACGAATGTCTGTCCAGTTAGCTGTACCACTTTCAGGACAAGTGATGCCTTTATCATCAATTAATTGTTTCATTTCATCAAAGCTCATACCGTCAGCGATAAAGTTCTCATCACCTTCAACATTATGCATGTAATCTTCAATTAATTTATCTGCTCTGTAACGAATTTTAGAATCTTTGTTGTCTATCATTGGATCGTTAAAGTTTGATAAGTGACCTGAAGCTTCCCAAGTTCTTGGGTTCATTAAAATAGCTGCATCTAGTCCAACGTTGTATGGAGATTGTTGAACAAACTTTTGCCACCATGCTTTTTTAATGTTATTTTTTAGTTCAACACCAAGCGGACCATAGTCCCAAGTGTTTGCTAAACCACCATAAATTTCACTACCAGGGAATACAAACCCTCTATGTTTTGCTAATGTTACTACCTTATCCATATCTTTTGCCATAAAAATTCACTCCTCAATTAAATTAAAAAAGCCCCAAGACATCATCAAATAATGCCTTGGGACGAGTATATTACCCGCGGTTCCACCCAAATTAGTGTAGCCACTCACTTTTTATAAAATTTTGTAAGCCAAAACTTTAATGTTAAGCTTTCACCATCCTTAACTCGCTTTTATTTCAAAGTTAATTAAAATATAGCATGGTATGGGAGAGTTATCAAGTGAAAACAGATATTCAAATTGAGCAATATTTGCGTTACATGTTATAATTAATCTATCTGAATTGTGTTCGAAGGGGTGAGAGCAATCGAATTAAATCAAAGACAAGAACAAATTGTACAAATTGTTAAGAACAATGGACCCATTACAGGAGAAAAAATAGCTGAACGACTAAATTTAACAAGAGCAACTTTAAGACCAGATTTAGCAATTTTAACAATGGCAGGTTATCTTGATGCAAGACCTAGAGTAGGATATTTTTATACAGGGAAATCAAGTACACAATTATTAAGTGATTCAATTAAAAAAATGACCGTAAAAGAATCGATGGCGATACCAGTTGTAATAGAAGAAAGTATTTCTGTATATGAAGCAATATGTAAGATGTTTTTAGAAGATGTCGGCACATTATTTGTTATAAATAAAGAAGGCAATTTAATTGGCGTATGTTCAAGAAAAGATTTACTGAGGGCAGCAATAGGTGGTCAAAGTTTAAAAGATACACCGGTTAGTATTAATATGAGCAGAATGCCAAACATAACAGTATGTTTAGAAGATGATTTATTGATTTATGCAGCTAAATTATTAATTGATAAACAAATAGATGCAATACCAGTTGTCAAAAAACTTAAAGGCGACAAAATGAAAGTTAAAGGCAGAATTACCAAAACAACGATCACAAGAGCATTTGTTTCACTTATTGAAGATGAGTAGGAGGAATTAGTTAAATGGAAGAGATAAGAATAATTATAGCATCCGATTCAGTAGGAGAAACGGCAGAGCTTGTTACGAAAGCATGTACGTCTCAATATAAGACAGAAGGAAATGCTTTAGATATTGTCAGATTACCGTATATAGAGAATGAAAGTAATATTAATGAAGTCGTATCATTAGCATTAGAACAAAAATCAATAGTCGTTTATACATTGGTTAAACCAGAAATGCGATTATACTTAAAAGAAAAATTAGAAGAAAATAATATAGAAAATGTAGACATTATGGGTCCATTGATGAGCATATTAAGCAATGAACTTAATGAAGCCCCACTTAATGAGCCAGGCAATATTCATAAATTAGATGAAGATTATTTCAAGAAAATTGAAGCAATCGAATTTGCCGTTAAATATGATGATGGTAGAGATCCACGCGGCTTACCAAAAGCTGATATTATTCTTATAGGTGTATCTAGAACTTCAAAAACACCATTGTCACAATACTTGGCACATAAACGTTATAAAGTAATGAATGTACCATTAGTGCCTGAAGTTGCACCACCAGAAGGATTATTTGAAATAGATCCTAAGAAATGTATCGCTTTAAAAATTAATCAAAAAAACCTTAATGCGATTAGAAGAGCAAGATTAATTCAATTAGGTTTAAGTGATGATGCTAATTATGCGAAAGATGACAGAATCGAAGAAGAATTAAGATACTTCGAGGAAATTGTTGAGAAAATTGGTTGTCCTGTACTAGATGTTTCTGACAAGGCAATAGAAGAAACAGCAAATGACATTATTAAAATCATTACACAACAAAACCGTTAAAGGGTGACAGGATGCGTATAGAACAAGATTTAATAAATGAAATACGTGAGAAGAATGACATATTAGATGTCGTAAGTGAATATGTGAAACTAGAAAAAAGAGGACGTAATTATATAGGATTATGTCCTTTCCATGATGAAAAGACACCGTCGTTTTCAGTATCTGAAGATAAACAAATTTGTCATTGCTTTGGTTGTAAGAAAGGCGGCAATGTTTTTCAATTTATTCAAGAAATTAAAGGAATATCATTTGTCGATGCAGTCAGAGAATTGGGTGATAAAGTAGATATTCATATTGAAAAGCAAGAAACAGCACCAACTGAAGGTATTGTGGATGATCATATCAAAATGATTGAAATGCATGAGTTGATGGCAAATAACTACCATTATATATTGAAGCATACTGAAGAAGGTGAGGCAGCTTTAAACTATTTAAAATCAAGAGGTTTCACGGAAGAATTGATTAATGATAGGAAGATTGGATATGCACCAAATCATTCAAAATTTACACATGACTTTTTAGAGAAAAATGGTTATGATGCTGTACTTGCATATGAAGCAGGATTGTTAAGTAGAAATGATGAAACGTTTGATTACTTTGACCGATTCAGAGATAGAATCATCTTTCCATTGTTGAATTTCCAAGGTAAGACAGTTGGTTTCTCAGGCCGAACGTATACAGACCAATCGCCTAAATATTTAAACAGTCCAGAAACACCTATATTCCAAAAAAGAAAAATGTTATACAACATTGATCGCGCAAGGAAATATATAAGACAAAATGATGAAGTCATTCTATTAGAAGGATTTATGGATGTTATTAAATCGTTTGAAGCGGATATTAAGCAAGTTGTAGCAACAATGGGTACGGCATTATCTAGAGAACACGTTACGATGGTCAAAAAACTGGCATCTAATGTAACTTTACTGTATGATGGAGATTTCGCAGGAAAAGAAGCTGCCATAAATGTTGGTAAAGACTTATTAAATGAAGGCTTAAATGTCTTTGTTGTCAATTTACCAAAAACGATGGACCCTGATGATTATATTACAGAATACGGAAGTGATGCTTTCAAATCATTTGTTGAAGGGCAAAAACAATCATATGTTGCATTTAAAGCGCAACAATTATATTATGCCAACGAAAATAATGATTTAAAACATGAACAACATATTGAAGAGTTGATTCATGACATCAATCTGATTCAATCGGAATTTTTAAGAAAAAAAGTATTGCAACAAGTAGCAGATTTGTATAAAGTAGATGTTAACAGTCTAAAAAATCGACTTTCGCCTAATATTGTTCAAAATTATACCGATTATAATAATTTCGTTCCTGAAATGAAGGAAAAAAAACTTGATAAAGTCGGTAGAGCAGAGCAAGCGTTGTTAAAACATTTTATGAATCATAAACAGCTATTTTTAGAATATCATTCTAGGATTAATCAAGAAGACTTCACTTCATTGAATAATAGAGTGATTTTTTCACGTTTAAATGGGTATTATAAGAATAACGATGTTTTTAACATAAGTGATTTTTCAAGTTACATTGAAGAACATCAAATCATTGAAACGGTTATGTATCTAGATTCATTGCTAATCAATGATGAACCAGAGACAGAAGAAATCGAAGACTACATTAGGATTATCAGTCCTAACGAACACAAAGAAAATTCCATAGAATATTTGAATCAACAATTGAATAAAGCAATGCAAGCAGGCGATATCGCACTGCAAAGGCAATATTTAGAACAAATTGTACAATATAATCGGAATAGAATGTAAGAGTTAATAACCCGGGAGGCCTATTCATGTCTGATAAAGAATTAAACAAAATTAATAGCGCTAATAATGAAGAAGTGCTTACAATTGAACAAGTTAAGCACCAATTAATTGAACAAGGTAAAAAAGCAGGACATTTGAGTCACGAAGAAATTGCAGATAAATTGCAAAACTTCGAAATGGATCCAGATCAAATGGATGATTTCTTTGATTTAATTAATGAGAATGAAATCAATCTTATTAATGAAAAAGATTCAAGTGATACAAATGACAAACTAAATTTAAATGACTTAAGTGCTCCTCCAGGTGTTAAAATAAACGACCCAGTAAGAATGTACTTAAAAGAAATCGGACGCGTCAATTTATTAACTGCACAAGAAGAAATCGAATTAGCTAAACGTATCGAGCAAGGTGACGAAGTTGCGAAATCACGTCTTGCTGAAGCGAACTTAAGACTTGTTGTAAGTATCGCGAAACGTTATGTAGGTAGAGGTATGTTATTCCTAGACCTTATTCAAGAAGGTAATATGGGTCTAATCAAAGCCGTAGAAAAATTCGACTTTAACAAAGGTTTCAAATTCTCAACATATGCAACATGGTGGATTCGTCAAGCAATTACAAGAGCGATTGCTGACCAAGCACGTACAATCCGTATCCCAGTTCATATGGTTGAAACAATCAATAAATTGATTCGTGTTCAACGTCAATTACTACAAGATTTAGGCAGAGATCCATCTCCTGAAGAAATTGGTGAAGAAATGGACTTACCACCAGAAAAAGTTCGTGAAATTCTGAAAATTGCTCAAGAACCAGTATCATTAGAAACGCCAATTGGTGAAGAAGATGACAGTCACTTAGGCGACTTTATTGAAGACCAAGATGCACAAAGTCCATCAGATCATGCTGCATATGAATTGCTTAAAGAACAATTAGAAGATGTATTAGATACATTAACTGACAGAGAAGAAAATGTATTAAGATTAAGATTTGGTCTTGATGATGGTAGAACAAGAACTCTTGAAGAAGTTGGTAAAGTATTTGGTGTTACAAGAGAACGTATTCGTCAAATAGAAGCGAAGGCATTACGCAAGTTAAGACACCCATCTAGAAGTAAGCGTTTGAAAGATTTTATGGATTAAACATGAAAAGTTTATATTAATCCCAAAAAGCCTTTGACAATGCCTTGTTTTAATATAAAATATAATTGTATGAAGGTTTAACAAAAGGGAGGTTGTATGAATGAATCGTAATCCTGTTATCCCGTTTATTCTGATTTTACTACTCGGTGTAGGATTAATATTCTTCATGTCAGCACATGGTGCTAACAAAGAGGAAGAAAAAGAAGGCGGTGGCGGTGCAAAAACTGAAAAGTTTGATGCAGCTACATTCGCTAAGGACAATTGTACAAGTTGTCATGGACAAAATCTTGAAGGTGGAATGGGACCTAAATTAGCTGGAAGCAAAAAAGGTGCCGATGAAATGAAAAAAATCATTCGTGAAGGTAAAGGTTCAATGCCTGCACATGACGAAGCTACTATTTCAAATAAAGATTTAGACACACTTGTCAAGTACTTAAAAGATGGCGCTAAATAACACAAAAAAATCTTTTGCTATTGCAAAAGATTTTTTTAATGAAAGGGAAAAATAATGATCCAAATAAATAAACGTTTAATGAAGGTAAGTGAATATTTAAATCATCATAAATTAGCAGATATCGGTTCCGATCATGCATATTTACCTATATACGCAATTCAAAATGGATTAATTAAAGAAGCGATTGCTGGAGAAGTTGTTAAAGGACCTTTTCTTGCTGCTCAAAAGAATACTAAATTATATGGTATGAATGAACTTATTGAAGTTAAACTGGGCGACGGTTTAGAAGTAGTAGACGATACGATCGATGCCATCACGATTTGTGGCATGGGTGGTCCATTAATTGCTCAAATTATTGAAGAAGGAAAGCATAAGTTAACTGGGCATCCTGATCTAATTTTACAAGCTAATATACATGCGTTACCAATTAGAAAAGTATTACAAAGCATTGGTTATCAAATCGTTGATGAACAACTTATTAAAGATAAAAAACATATATATGAAATCATAGTGGCTAAAAAAGGTGAGATGGACCTAAATGAATTAGAATTAAAATTTGGTCCTAAATTATTAGCCAATAAAAATGATTTATTCTATGAAAAATGGCAAAGAGAATTAGAATCACTTAATAAAATTAGTAAACAATTAGAACATCATGAGGATAAAAATAGGTATAATGAAATTAATCAACAAATACTTCAAATAAAAGAGGTGCTTTAATGATTATTCAAGAGCTATTACACGAAATTGATAAACAAGTTCCATTTTCTACGAGTGAATCTTGGGATAATGTTGGTTTATTAATTGGTACAGAAAAAAGTGAAGTGAACGGTGTATTAACAACATTAGATTGTACGTTAGAAGTTGTAGAAGAAGCCATTCAAAACAATATCAATACGATCATTGCACATCATCCACTTATTTTTAAAGGTGTTAAAAATATTACGGATAAAAGCTATGGTCCTATTATTCGTAAACTGATTCAAAATGATATCAATTTGATAGCACTTCATACAAATCTTGATGTGCATCCTAAAGGCGTTAGTTACATGATTGGACAACAAATAGGATTAAGTAAAATGAAAGTATTAGAAGAACAACAAGAGTCCTATTATAAAGTACAAATATTCCTACCTGATCAAGATGTTGAAGCTATGAAAGCTGCATTTAATGACCATCATTTAGCTCAAACAGAAGAATACAGCGAAGTATTTTTCCAGTCACAAGGTAAAGGACAATTTAAACCGAGTGCAACAGCTAATCCGCATCTTGGACAAGCAGATAAGACTGAAACGGTTTATGAAACGAAACTAGAATTAATGGTTGATGAGAAAGATTTAGCACTTGCTAAAGAACTCATTATTCAAACGCATCCATATGAAGAACCCGTTTATGATTTCATCAAAATGTCGAGAACATCTTCTGTAGGCTTAGGAATTATCGGAGAATTAAATGTAACGCAATCAGTAAATGAATTTGTGCAAAACTATAAAGAAAAGCTCGCTATACCAGCAGTTAGATTTATAGGAGACCAATCAGCGCAAATTAAACGCGTCGCAATTGTTGGTGGTGCGGGTATTGAATATGCAAATTTAGCTAAAGCACAACAAGCTGATTTATTTATTACTGGAGACGTTAAACATCACGAAGCAATAGATGCACTAATGGACGGTATAAACGTTTTAGATGTTAATCATTATAGTGAGTATGTTATGAAAGAAGGGTTAAAGTCATTAATAGAAGAATGGACAAATGGTACTATTAAGCTGTTAACATCTTCTATTAATACAGATCCTTATCAATATATGTAAAAAACTGCCGAGTCAATTCGGCAGTTTTTTTAGTCCATTATTTTTACAGGTTTAGGCTTTTTAATTTTAGGTAATATTTTTTCAACAGGTACATTACTTGTTAAGTTTACGTCACGCGCTTCTGTCGGGTCATAATTTTTAATATAATCTATGACTTCTTTAACGATAGGTGTTGGTGTTGAAGCACCTGCCGTTACAGCAACACTTTCGATGTCTTGTAGCCATTCTAATTTTAATTCACTCAAATCAGCGATTCGATATGCGTTTGTATGTGCGATTTCTTTAGATACTTGGGCTAATCTATTTGAATTATTACTTTTAGGATCACCAACGACAATGAGTAAATCTGCTTGATCTGCTTGTGTGGCAACAGCTTCTTGTCTAACTTGTGTTGCTAAACAAATTTCTTCATGTACTTCAATATGAGGATATTTAACTTTTAATTCATCAATAAGGTGTTTAACATCCCATTGTGACATAGTTGTTTGATTCGTTACGATGAGTTTTTGGTTCATTAATGCTTCCGGCAAGGCATCGATATCATCTAAAGTTTGAACGAGATGAACGATATCAGGTGCCACACCAACTGCGCCTTCAGGTTCGGGGTGTCCTTTTTTACCAATATAAATAACGTGATAACCATTTGATTTAACGTCACGTATTAACTGATGCGTATTATCTACATCTGGGCATGTCGCATCTATACAAACGAGTCCTTTTTCTTTAGCACGTCTTTTGACTTCAGGTGACACACCATGCGCAGTAAATATAACGGTACCTTTATCAATTTGTTCTAAAATCTTTAATCTGTTCGGACCATCTAAAGTAATAATGCCATCAGATTCAAACGCATCAGTCACATGTTTATTATGAACAATCATGCCAAGTATATAAATGGGTCTCGGAAGTGACTTATCTAAAGATGCATTTCTAGCAATAACCATAGCGTCTACAACACCGTAACAATAGCCTCTAGGGGTAATCTTTATAATTTCCATAAATTGCCCTCCTTATTAATGTCTATTATAACAAACACACAAGTCTTAAAGAAACGAAATAAAAATTCAAAATAAATCTTTTAGCCTATCATAAAGTGCGCATTTACTATATAATGTATGAAGTGAAAAAGAAACGAGGAGGGTCGCTTATGTCTAAGCATCCGTTTGAACATTTTCAACTTGAAAATGAATTAGTAGAGGCCGTTAAAGATTTACATTTTAACCAGCCAACAGAAATACAGCGAAGAGTTATACCCAAAATTAAAAAAGGATCTAATATAATAGGACAATCTCAAACTGGTACAGGGAAATCACATGCATTTCTATTACCATTATTTGATAAAATTGACGTCGATATAAAAGAACCACAAGTGATTATTTTGGCACCAACAAGAGAATTAGCAAAGCAATTATATGATGCAGCTTCACATTTAACTCAATTTAAAAAAGGTGTAAAAGTTAGCTTATACATTGGTGGAACAGATAAATCAAGAGATATTGATAAATCTAAAAATACACCACATGTTGTAGTAGGAACACCGAATAGAATTGATGATATGGCTGTAGAGCGTGCTTTAGATTTACATCTAGCGAAGTCAGTAGTTGTAGATGAAGCAGATTTAATGATTGATTTAGGATTTATGCCTAAAGTAGATAGTATTGCGAGTAGATTAGATGAAAACGCACAAATTTCAGTATTTAGTGCAACGATTCCTAAAGCATTACATCCATTCTTAAATAAATATTTAAGTAATCCTGAATTTGTTGAAATTGAAACAGCATCATCTAACAAAGACAATATCGACTTTTACTTAATACCAACTAAAGGTGTTGAGAAAAAAGAAAAAGTCTTAAAAGTTATGAATGTGATTAACCCTTATTTAGCAATCATATTTGCTAATAGCCGTGATAGAGCAGATGAATTAGTTGCGTATTTATCAGAAGAAGGCTATAAAGTTGGGGTTATCCATGGTGGTTTGTCACCTAGAGAAAGAACACAACAAATGAAACGTATTAAACAATTAGACTTTGAATTTGTTGTCGCAAGTGATTTAGCATCACGTGGTATTGATATTGAAGGCGTAAGTCACGTTATCAACTATGATTTACCTAAAGAAATAGACTTCTTTACACATAGAGTTGGTCGTACAGGTCGTGGTGATTATAAAGGGATTGCAATTACTTTATATACACCTGATGAAGATGATTTAATTACACAAATTGAGAAACATAATTACAAGTTTAAACATGTCGATATTAAAAACGATGAATTTGTAGAAATTAAAGATCGTCAAAAGCGTACGAAACGTGTTAAAAAAGAAGATAATATTGAAAAATCACTAAAACAAAAAATTAAAAGAAACAATAAAAATAAAGTAAAACCTGGCTATAAAAAGAAATTTAAACGAGAATTAGATGAGTTGAAATTTAAAGAAAAGAAAGCTCATTCTAAGAGAACAAAAAGACAAAGTAGAAAAGGATAGGTGTCAAATATGTTAATTGGATCACACGTTTCAATGAGTGGTAAGAAGATGCTATTACAAGCAGCAGAAGAAGCGGCAAGTTATAATGCTTCTACATTTATGATTTATACAGGTGCTCCACAAAACACAAGACGTAAAAAGATTGAAGATTTAAATATTGAAAATGGTAAAGCAGCAATGAAAGAATATGGTTTATCTAACATTGTTGTGCATGCACCATATATCATCAATATTGCAAATACAACTAAACCAGAAGTATTTAACCTAGGTGTTGAATTCTTACAATCAGAAATAGAACGTACTGAAGCACTAGGTGCTAAAGACATCGTGCTTCATCCAGGTGCTCATGTTGGTGCTGGTGAAGAAAAAGGTATTCAAAAAATTATTGAAGGTTTAAATGAAGTATTAACAAATAATAATGATGTACGTATCGCATTGGAAACAATGGCAGGTAAAGGTTCTGAGTGTGGTAAAACATTCGAAGAACTTGCACAAATTATTGATGGTGTTAACCATAATGAAAGATTATCTGTATGTTTCGATACTTGTCATACAAATGATGCTGGTTACAACGTTAAAGAAGACTTTGACGGCGTATTAAATGAGTTTGATAAAATCGTTGGTATCGATCGTATTAAAGTACTTCACGTCAACGACAGTAAGAATCCACAAGGTGCAAGAAAAGATAGACATGAAAATATTGGCTTTGGATCAATAGGTTATGATGCATTGCACTATATCGTTAATCATGATGCATTTAAAGAAGTACCTAAAATTTTAGAAACACCATATGTTGGTGATGACAAAAAGAATAAAAAACCACCATATAAATACGAAATCGAAATGATTAAAAATGGTACATTCGATCCAGATTTAAAAGAAAAAATCTTTAATCAATAACATTTTTTAAGAATGCTAATCCAATTAGCATTCTTTTTTGTTCGTAAACATTACTATTTACATTCTTTCATATTCATTGTATAGTATTCTATTGACGAGGTGATGAAGATGGAAAAAGAAACACCGATTTTCGAGTTAAAAGATATCAGTTATAGCTATCCAAATAAATTGGCACTTAGCCATATTAATATACAAATTTATAAAGGAGATTTCTTGGCAATAGTTGGCCCAAATGGCTCTGGGAAATCGACTTTACTGAAACTGATATTAGGGTTATTACCTTTACAAAAAGGTGATATCTTAATAAGTGGTAAAAAAATTAATCAATATAAATCTTGGGAAAAAATTAGTTACGTATCACAAAAATCTAATGCTTTTAGTTCTGGCTTTCCAGCGACAGTGAAAGAAGTTGTTATGAGTGGCTTAACTAAAAATAAAAGTCTTTTTAAATGGTTTAATAAAGAAGATGCTGCACAAGTAGATGCCATATTAGAACGATTAAACATAAGTGATCTTAAGAATGAAAATATTGCTCAGTTATCAGGTGGTCAGCAGCAAAGAACGTTTATTGCTAGAGCCTTAATTTCTAAACCAAGTATTTTAATATTAGATGAACCTACTGTAGGTATTGATGCGAGACACGTTTCAGAATTTTATCAATTACTGACGCAATTAAAGCAAGAAGGGATTACAATCATTCTTGTAACGCATGATATTGGTGTTGTAGCTGATACAGCAAGTAAAGTAGCTTGCTTAAATCAACATATACATTTCCATGGTACAAGTGAGTCATTTAAATCATTAGATGAAGTCTCAATATCTAAAATCTATGGACATCCCGTACAATTTGTCGATCATCAACATGATCGTGACTGTTGTGCACATGAAGAAGTTGAAGAATTAGTACAAAGTTAACGTCGAGCATAATAAATATATAGATTTTAAATAAGGAGATTGGATATGTCAGTTGAAACTAGAGATAGATTTATGCTCCTGAATGAAGGAGTGTTATATCGTGATTGATGCGTTTTTAAATTTTGATTTTATAAGATATTCATTTATAAGTGGTATCTTAGTAGGATTGATTGCACCTTTAATAGGGGCATTTATTGTAGTTAGAAGATTATCCCTAATTGCTGATGCTTTAAGCCATGTGACGCTAGGTGGTATATCAATGGGACTGTTCTTAATGAGTGTTAGTCCATTGTTTGCTACTATAAATCCGATATGGTTTGGTATTATTTTTTCAATAGCAGGTGCGCTATTAATAGAACAATTAAGAACTGAATATAAACATTACCAAGAAATCGCGATACCCATTATTATGAGCGGTGGTATTGGAATTAGTGTTATATTCATTTCTTTAGCAAATGGATTTAATCAAGATTTATTTGGATATTTATTTGGTTCAATTAGTGCCGTAAATTTAAGTGATTTATTTACAATTATCGTTATTACAGTAATTGTTTTAATCTTTGTTATGTTATTGTACAAGTCATTATTTGTATTATCATTCGATGAAGAGTACTCAAAAGTTATTGGCATGCCAAAATGGATACAATTATTATTTATTGTCATTGTTGCACTTGTTATCTCAGCTTCAATGAGAGTCGTTGGTATCTTGTTAGTGAGTAGTTTAATGACATTGCCAGTCGCTACAAGTATGAGATTAGCAAAAGGGTTTAAACAGTTAATCGCATTAAGTATTTTATTCGGTGAAATCTCAGTAGTACTAGGATTGATATTGTCCTTCTATTTGAATATTTCACCAGGAGGTATTATAGTAGGATTATTGATTATAGAATTACTTGCTAGTATTGCGTATAGTAAAGTATTGATTAAAAAAGGAGGCTATCATCTTGAAAGTAGAGGAAGCCATTCAAATATTGAAAAATGATGGACATAAGTACACTAATAAACGCCGTGATATCATCTCATTATTTGTAAATGAAGATAAATACATCACAGCGAAATATATTCAAGAAGCATTGAAAGATGATTATAATGGATTATCTTTCGATACAATTTATCGTAATTTATACTTATTTAAAGACTTGAATATTATCGAAAGTACTGAAATAGACGGCGAAATGAAATTTAGAATTGCATGTCAAAGTCACCATCATCATCATTTTATTTGTGAATCATGTGGTACAACAAAAGTAATAGACTTTTGCCCAATGGATTCAATTAAACAACAATTACCAAATGTAGAAATAGCATCACATAAATTAGAAGTATACGGTAAATGTGAGCAATGCAAAACAGTATAAGAAGAGAAAAATGGTAGCTTGAGGAGCTACCATTTTTTTATTTGGAGGGAAACAGGTAGAATTGAATATGTGCTAACGATCAAGACTCAAAAACAAGATCGTTAGAAATTCTAACGTTCAAGAAAAAGAAACAAGATCGTTAGCCGACCATTTAATTACACAATACACGAAAAAACCTGGTCCATCTCACATATGGGCCAGGTTTTAACTATATTCTATTAAGTAACGTTGATACTTCATGCCAATTTTTAATTCTATATATACCATTTTGTAAATCTTTCTGGTTATATGGTGTGTCAAACAAGAAAACAGGGATATTTAAATAATGATTGATATCTTCTGCGTTATCTAATTTATCTTCAAAGAAAATATCGATATTCTGTTCTTTTGTCACTTCTAATTTATTATGACTACCTGTTAATGTAATTTGATCAAACGGTATATGATGTGATTGAAACCATTCTTTCGTAATATCTTCTAAATAATGATGTCTTGCACTTATATAATAAAGTTCGTAGTCATCTTTTAGTTGATTCAAAATGTCTCTTGCACCTTCTGCAACAGGGGAGTGTTGGTATATATGTGATTCATTATTTTTAAACCAACTCAACATTTCTTCTTCTTTACAGTTTAAGACATTTGCTAAATTGTATTCTGTAATATCTTCATATTTAAGTTGTTGATTAAAATCTCTTTGTAAATAAGGTACAAATGTTTTTGGACACGTAACTGTGCCGTCTATATCTATACCTAATCTTTGCTTTTGATTCATAAAAATTCACCTTTTACTTTATGCTTTTTGAGCTTCTTTATTTTGTTCCATTTCAATTGCTAATTTATCTATCTCTTTTTTTAATTCTTCAACCATTGTTTTTTCAGGTACTTTACGAACGGTTTTACCTTTCATAAACAGTAATCCTTCACCACGTGCACCAGCAATGCCGATATCAGCTTCTCTTGCTTCACCAGGACCGTTAACTGCACAACCAAGTACAGCTACTTTTAATGGGACTTGTAAGTTTGAAATATATTCTTCTACTTCATTTGCTATCGAGATTAAATCAATTTCTATTCGTCCACATGTAGGGCAAGCGATTAATGTAGCAGCATTACTCGCTAAACCAAATGCTTTAAGCAAAGATTTCGCTACTTTAACTTCTTCGACTGGATCAGCTGATAAAGAAATTCTACACGTATTTCCAATCCCTAAGCTTAGTATTGCTCCTAATCCTGCAGACGATTTAACCGTTCCATTAAATAATGTACCACTTTCAGTTATACCTAAATGTAGTGGATAGTCAAAAGCTTGAGCTGCTTTCGTGTATGCTTCAATAGCTAAATTTACGTCACTTGCTTTCATTGATACGATAATGTCATGAAAATCTAAATCTTCGAGTATTTTAATATGATGTAATGCACTTTCAACCATACCATCAGCAGTAGGGTAGCCATATTTTTTAATAATATGTTTCTCTAATGATCCTGCATTAACACCAATTCGAATAGGAATACCTTTTTCTTTACATGCTTTGACAACTGATTCAACTTTTTCACGTCTACCAATGTTCCCTGGATTGATTCGAATCTTATCTGCGCCATTTTCAATTGCAATTAAAGCTAATTTGTAATTGAAATGTATATCTACAACTAAAGGTATATTGATTTGCGCTTTAATATCTTTAATTGCATATGCGTCTTCTTCATTTGGACAAGCTACTCTAACAATTTGGCAACCAGCTTCTTCTAATCGTTTAATTTCAGCTACAGTTGCATCAACATCATATGTTTTTGTAGTCGTCATACTTTGAATGATAACTTCATCTGAACCGCCAATCGTTAAATCCCCAACTTTAACAGGTCTCGTTTTCGTGCGATGAATGATTTCTGACATGATAAGACTCCTTTGTTTAAATTTGCTAATCTTTACACTTTAGCAGGTCTTTTTCCTTTAGGTAAATACATAGCAATCATAACAATGCTTAAAATGATTATACACCATGAAGCAATTATTAATAAAGGAATCACTGTAATCATTCCTAATAATAGGACTAAAGTCGGAAGCGTTATCACAAATGTCATCATTTTGAACCAAGTCATAAAGCGAGACTTTCTTCGTAAAATCATTCCCAATAAATGTCCAGCAAAAGCTAGAATACCAATTTTGATAGATAAGCTTAAAAATTGAATAAATAATAGAAAGACAACAATCAAACTTAAGTAAAAATATTTAGAATCATTTATCGTTTCAATAAACTTAATTAAATCCTCTTGATCGGTAACAAGAGAAGATAGGGAACCATAGCTGATTTCTGTGTAGTCACTATAATTTGATATCTCAATATGATTTGGTTTAAACACGATTAAATGATGATCTTTCATTTCGAAATCATTAGATTGAGTAAATTCTACCGTTTGATGATGATTTAATTTAATCGATTTATCTTGTGATAAAATCATTTTGTTATGATCGATTTCAAAATCTGGAATCTCTGTCACTTCATCATTAACTAACGTTGATAAATTTTGAGTGATTTGTATGTATTGAATAGAATTAGGTATGATTAATATCAAACTTAATAATAATATATGAAGGAATATGTATCTTAACTTCGTAATTCTAAACATTGGATACTTACTAGGATGCTTAAATAACCTTTTAAGCTCTTTTATATACTGCATAAATTCACCTCTTCTTCACTTAATAATAATGTTTAAAAACACCTGTTGCAAGGCGATACATAAGAATTAAAAATTTTTTGATTATTTATTAAACAAATTATTTGTTATAAAACTTTAATCTTGATAAGATAGGTATGTAAAACAAATGAGGAGGATGATTTTTTATGGCTTTTGAATTACCAAAATTACCATATGCGTATGATGCATTAGAACCACACATCGATAAAGAAACTATGGATATTCATCATACGAAACACCATAACACTTATGTAACAAAATTAAATGATGCAGTGAAAGGTACAGATTTAGAAAGCAAATCTATTGAAGATATTGTTAAAAACTTAAACTCTGTTCCTGATGATATCCGTACTGCAGTTCAAAACAATGGTGGCGGACATTATAATCATTCATTATTCTGGGAACTATTAACTCCAAATGCTTCTGAGCCTTCAGGAGAAGTTGTAGATGCAATTAGTTCTACATTTGGTTCATTAGACAAATTCAAAGAAGAATTTGCAGCTGCAGCAGCTGGCCGTTTTGGTTCAGGATGGGCATGGTTAGTTGTAGATAATGGCGAATTAGCGATTGTTTCAACTCCAAACCAAGATAACCCAATTTCAGAAGGTAAACTTCCAATTTTAGGTTTAGATGTTTGGGAACATGCTTACTACTTAAACTACCAAAACAGACGCCCAGATTACATTAATGCATTCTGGAACGTTGTAAATTGGGATAAAGTAAACGAATTATACCAAGCTGCAAAATAATTCGACTTTAAATTTGGATGACTGATTAATAAAACAATCATCCTGATGGGGTGGAGCAATGAAATCTTCTTATTTAAACGAGATTTCAGCTCCACTCTTTTTTTATAAAAATTTACCTATATCAATAGCAATGTAAGTCATAATAATATATGATGAAATTATTATAATAGAGTTAAAAAGGTAGGTTTAGTTGTTGAAACGAGTAAAAAAGAAATCAAAAGAAGAAGCATTTCGCCTATTAATGAATAAACGTGTAAGCCTAATATTGGCAGTTGTCGTCATTTTATTCTCTGTGCTCATTATGCGGTTAGGTTATTTACAAATTGTAAAAGGCGGAGAATACAAAAGAACGATAGATAGTACAGAATCTATTACAGTTAATGAATCGGTGCCTAGAGGCCGTATATATGATAGAAACGGTAAAGTATTAGTAGACAATGAGTCTAAAAAGGCAATTACATACACAAGAGATAGAAGAACAAGCCAAGATGATATTTTAAAAATCGCTGAAAAACTATCTCACTTAATGAAGATGGATACTTCAAACATTACAGAGCGTGATAAGCAAGATTTTTGGATATTGAGAAATCAAGATGAAGTTCAAAAGTTAATGAAAGATGAACAAGCTTTATTCTCTGACGGCAATATTAGTCAAGATGATTATGATAAAGCGTTATACGACAAAGTAACATCTAAATATACAGATAAATTATCCAAAAAGGATTTACAAATCCTTGCGATATTTAGAGAAATGAATTCTGGATCTCAGCTGAGTCCTGTTGTTATAAAAAATGAAGGTGTTAAAAATGATGAGTATGCAGCTGTATCTCAACATTTATCTGAACTGCCTGGCGTTAATACAACAATGGACTGGGAAAGGCGTTATCCATATGGTGACACTTTAAGAACTTTATTTGGAAATGTTTCAAGTAAAGAAGAAGGTTTACCTAAAGAGTTAGTGAATGACTATCTCGCGAAAGGATATTCTAGAAATGATAGAGTCGGTAAATCTTACTTAGAATATCAATATGAAGATATTTTAAAAGGTTCTAAGAAGAAAATGAAATATGTCACTGATAAATCTGGGAAAATAACAAGTTCTGAAGTTATTTCACAAGGTTCACGAGGTAACGATTTAGTATTAACAATCGATATAGATTTACAGAAAAAAGTTGAAGAATATATTGATAAACATATTGAATCATTAAGAAGTAAAGGCGCTACTGATATGGACAGAGTTATGGTTGTTGTCCAAGATCCTAGAAATGGTGATGTATTAGCAATGGCCGGACGAGATATTGACAAAAATGGCAAGATTACGGATAACCATATCGGTAACTTCACAAGTCAATATACAGTAGGTTCATCTGTTAAAGGTGCTACATTACTTACTGGCTATCAAAACGGCGTATTAAATGTTGGCGATACAATGGTCGATGAACCATTAAAATTTAGTGGTGGTTTAACAAAACGATCATACTTTAACCAAAATGGCAGAAAAACAATTACAGATGCTGAAGCTTTAATGCATTCATCAAACGTATTTATGTATAAGACAGCATTGTTATTAGCTGGCTCTCCATACAGTAGTGGTATGTCACTACCATCTGATGTAGAACAAGCAGGTATCAAATTACGTAAAGGTTTAAATCAAGTTGGTTTAGGTGTTAAAACAGGTATTGATTTACCAAATGAATCAGCAGGTCAAATTGAACCAATTAAAGATAACCCAGGTAACTACATTGATTTAGCTATTGGACAATTTGATACTTATACACCTATACAGTTATCACAATATGTTGCTACAATTGCGAACGATGGCTATAGATTGAAACCACATTTAGCAAAAGAAATTAGAAATTCTACAAATGAAGATTCACTTGGACCTATTAAAAAGACTTTTAAAGGTGAAGTGATGAATAAGGTTAATAATAGTGATGCAGAAATAAAACAAGTACAAAAAGGTTTCGATATGGCATTTAATAAGCCAGAAGGAACAGGTTATTCTAGTTTTAATAAAACGGTCGTAAGATCAGCTGGTAAAACAGGTACAGCAGAAGTATTCAAAGATGGTAAACCGAAAGTAAACTCAACATATATTGGATATGCACCTGCTAAAAATCCTGAATTATCATTCTCTATCACATATACAAACCAACCCGTACCAGAACCATGGTTACCAGGTGGGGATTTAGGTCGAGATATTATTAACTATTACTTTAAAGATAGAAAATAACTCAATATAAAGATTGATTCAAAATGACATCTCATTTTACTGATTAATTCAGTGGAAATGAGATGTTATTTTTTTATTTGTGAATTTGTTTTTCGAGTAGATTACGATTTTGTGTGTGCATGCTTGCCTAGGGTATGGCTCGAGCCTGTAGTCTCTCGCTCATACGATTCCCTCAGGCGTCAGCACTTCACAAAATCGTTTCTAGTTATGAGTAATTACAGTTCTCCGGACTTTTGTAACTAAGGGGGTCTATATTAACAATTCGGCTGAGTTTTGTAACTAAGGCAGCCCATATTAACAATTCGGCCGAGTTTTGTAACTATAGAGGCTCTTATTTACAGTTTTGTTGAGTTTTGTAACTAAGGCGTCCCATATTAACAGTTCTCCCGACTTTTGTAACTATGGGGGCTCTTATTTACAGTTCTTGCGCCTTTTGTAACTAAGGGTGCTCTTATTAACAATTCTCCCGAGTTTTGTAACTATGACACCACTTAATTTCCCATATGACTTATTTTTTACATTTTAAAACGTTTTCATACGAAGTTAACACAAAATTTACATTCAATTTATTTGTACTTAATAAAGAAATTGTAAAGTAAAGATGTAATAAAGATTAAGGCGATATTAATTAGGAGGATTTAACATGAAAAAGTGGCAATTAATCGGATCAACAACAGCTTTAAGTTCTGTACTTTTATTAGGAGCTTGTGGTGGGGCAGCTGAAAAATCTAGTTCCGGGGATACTAAATCTTCAGATGATAAAAAATTAAGTGGTGAAGTTAAAGGTGATGGTTCATCAACTGTTGCACCAGTTATGGAAAAAATAAACGAAGACTTCTCAGCGGAGCAACCTGATGTTTCAGTTTCAATTGGTGTATCAGGAACTGGTGGCGGTTTTGAAAAGTTCATAGCGGGAGAAACAGACTTTTCAAATGCTTCTAGAGATATTAAAGATGAAGAAAAAGAAAAATTGAAAAAAGCTAAAATAGAATACACTGAATTTAAAGTTGCTCAAGACGGATTAACAGTAGCTGTTAACAAAGATAATGACTTTGTTGATGAGTTGAGTATGGATGAATTAGCAAAAATTTATAGCGGTAAAGCAAAAACGTGGAAAGATGTTAATTCAAAATTCCCTGATAAAAAGATCAAAGCATTTTCACCAGACCAATCACATGGTACTTATGACTTCTTTAGTGAAGAAGTATTAGATGAAAAAGATTTACAATCTGAGAAAAATGCTGACACGAATGTCATCGTTAAATCTGTCCAAGATAATAAAGATTCAATCGGATTCTTTGGATATAACTTCTATCAAGAAAATAAAGATTCACTTAAAGCTGTGAAGATTAAAGATGATGGAAAAGCAATAGAGCCTACAGATAAAACAGTTAATGATGGTAGTTATCCATTAAGTAGACCATTATTCGTATATGCGAAAAATAAATCACTAGAAGATAATGATGCGTTTTACGGATTTATGGAATACGTAATTGATAACTCAGCTGATGCTGCTAAAGATGCTGGTTATGTTCCGTTGAAAGATGATGAGTATAAAGAAGATAAAGAAACGTTAGAAAAATTTAAAAAATAATCATTAATAAATTAAAGCAGAGGGCGGTCAGTAATCGCCCTTTTTCAAAATGAAGGAGTTATTTTTATGAAACAACAAACTTCAGTACAAGAATTGATTAAGCAAAATAGCAATAATAAAGGTAAAATCTTTGCGGATAAAGCTGTTCCCATTATTTTATTGTTAATCGCTTCAGTTTCTGTACTTACAACAATCGGGATATTATTCACACTTGTAACTGAAACAGCAACATTTTTCACGAGAGTAAATCCATTTGAATTTTTATTTACGAAAGACTGGGCACCATTTTCATCTGATCCTAAATACGGTATTTTCGCACTGATTTTAGGAACGTTGAAAGTTACAGCAGTAGCGACAATCTTTGCTGTTCCAGTTGGATTAGGTGCAGCACTATATTTGAGTGAATATGCTTCTGATAGATCAAGAAGAATTATTAAACCCATTCTTGAAATATTAGCAGGTATTCCGACAATTGTTTACGGATTTTTCGCGTTAACATTTGTAACGCCAATTTTAAGAGGTATATTCCCTGATTTAGGAAGCTTTAACTCTATTAGTCCAGGTTTAGTCGTTGGGGTCATGATTATACCGATGATTACGAGTATGAGTGAAGACGCAATGAGTTCGGTACCTGATTCAATTAAAGAAGGCGCACTGGGATTAGGTGCAACAAAGTTTGAACTTGCAACTAAAATCGTATTTCCAGCGGCTTTATCCGGTATCATCGCATCTGTTGTATTAGCGATTTCAAGAGCGATCGGTGAAACAATGATCGTATCTTTAGCTGCAGGTAGTACACCAGATTCAAGCTTTAGTTTAATAGGGTCTATTCAAACAATGACTGGCTTCATTGTTCAAGTTGCAACTGGAGATGCGACGTACGGATCTGATATTTATTACAGTATTTATGCTGTTGGTTTCACATTGTTTATATTCACATTTATTATGAATATCATTTCACAATGGATTACAAAACGATTTAGAGAGGAGTATTAATATGTCAGAAGTTAATTTAGTTGATCAAACCGTCGTTCGTAAAAAGCTACCGACAAGACTCATGAAAAATAAAGTCATAAAATCAATATTTTTCGTTTGTACATTAATTGGCTTAATCGTATTAGCTATTTTGCTATTTGACATATTTAGAAAAGGTATTCCTTATCTAAGTACAGATTTCTTCACAAACTTCTCATCAACATCACCTGAACGTGCAGGTATTAAAGGTGCTTTAATTGGGACACTTTGGCTCATGATGACAATAGCACCTATATCTATCATTCTTGGTGTTGGTACAGCGATATACATGGTTGAATATGCAAAAGAAAACTGGTTTACGAAATTTATAAGAGTTAATATTTCAAATTTAGCAGGTGTGCCATCAGTAGTATTTGGTTTATTAGGATTAACAATATTTGTACGTGGTGCAGGTATTGAAAACTTATCTCTAGGTAAGACTGTTATAGCAGCAGCATTAACGATGTCCCTAATGATTTTACCAATTATTATCGTAGCAAGTCAGGAAGCAATTAAAGCTGTTCCATCATCTATTAGAGAAGCATCATTAGGATTAGGTGGTACTAAATGGCAAACGATTAAAAACATCGTATTACCAGCTTCAATACCTGGTATTTTAACAGGGACAATTCTTGCACTATCAAGAGCACTTGGAGAAACAGCTCCACTTGTTGTAATCGGTATTCCTGCAATATTGATGAAAACACCTAACAGTATATTTGAATCTTTCCAAGCATTACCAATGCAAATATACAATTGGGCTAAGTTGCCACAAGCAGAATTTCAGTTTGTTTCATCAGCAGCCATTATCGTATTGCTCGTAATTTTAATTCTTATGAACTCAATTGCAATCTATATTAGAAATAAATATCAAAGAAAATTATAATAATCAAAATGAAGAGGGGTCATGACTATGACAGACGTAAAAATTAGAGATTTATCTCAAAATATACCTTCAAGTGAAATGACAGCAAATCAACAAATAGCAGTAGAAGATAAAAATATTGTTTATAAAACGAATACTTTAGATTTATGGTATGGAGATTTTCATGCGCTTAAAAATATAAATTTAGATATTGCAGAAAATGAAGTGACTGCAATTATTGGACCATCTGGTTGTGGTAAATCAACTTATATTAAAACATTAAATAGAATGATTGAATTAATTCCAAGTGTTAAAACATCTGGAGAGATCATTTATAGAGATAAAAACATTTTCGACAAAAAATATAGTGTTGAAGAATTAAGAACGAATGTCGGTATGGTGTTCCAAAAACCTAACCCATTCCCGAAATCAATCTATGACAATATTACTTATGGACCTAGAATTCATGGTATTACAGATAAAAAGGTACTAGATGAAATCGTTGAACGTTCATTAAAAGGTGCAGCAATCTGGGATGAATGTAAAGACAGACTAGATAAAAATGCATATGGATTATCTGGTGGACAACAGCAAAGAATTTGTATTGCAAGATGTTTAGCGATTGAACCAGATGTTATTTTAATGGATGAGCCAACTTCAGCACTTGATCCTATTTCAACATTAAAAGTTGAAGAATTAGTGCAAGAATTAAAAACTAAATACTCAATCATTATCGTGACACATAACATGCAGCAAGCAGCTAGAATTTCTGATAAAACAGCGTTCTTCTTAAACGGTTATGTAAATGAGTTCGATCAAACAGATAAAATCTTCTCTAACCCAACAGATAAGAAAACAGAAGACTATATTTCTGGGAGATTTGGATAATATGGTTATTAGAGAAAAATATGAAGATGAATTAAATTCACTCATTAATGATTTATTTGTGTTGGGTAAAGAAGTATACTTTATGATAGAACAATCAATATCTGTACTGAGCGATGAAGATAGAAACAATGCTCGTAATTTAATCAAATACGATAAAAAAATTAACCAAATGGAATATGACATTAATGAAAAAGTAGTTATGCTAATAACAAAGCAACAACCTATAGCGACAGACCTTCGTGTTATGATCTCAGGTTTAAAAATAGCTTCTGAATTAGAGCGAATGGCGGATAATTCTACTAATATTGCTCAAATTAGAAAAAGAGTTAAAATAACAGATTACTTTATACTAACGAGATTAAAAACAATGGGTAAGTTAGCAATGTTAATGTTAAAAGATTTAGAAGCGGCAGTAAATGATAAAGATATCTTGTTGATAAAAGAAATTATCGATCGCGACAATGATATTGACGATTTATATCGTGAGATTAATAACACGACATATTTAATCGATAACGATCCATTCATTTCAGGTCAAGCACATCTTGCTGCAAGATACTTAGAAAGAATTGGAGACCATATCACGAATATAAGTGAAAGTTGCTATTATTATATAACTGGTGAACACTATGAACCTATTGAAAAATAGTACTGGAATTATATAAGCATAGATGGTATTATAATAAGGTCGTATATTAATTGAAATAAGAATAGGAGGGTTCATCATGCGCGTAAATGTAACTTTAGCATGTACTGATTGTGGTGAAAGAAACTACATCTCTAAAAAGAATAAACGTAACAACCCAGAGCGTATTGAAATGAAAAAATATTGTGCTCGTGACGGTAAACACACTCTTCATAGAGAAACAAAATAATAAAACGAATAAAAACACATTCCATTATACGGGAATGTGTTTTTTTAATACCTTTAAAGGTTGTACGACTACCTATCACAATAATTCTTGTGTTATCATATTATGTGTAACTGATAAAAATTTAATCAATATTTGGAAGTGTTAAATTCATGTCAAACAAGAAAAATTTAAGAAAAGAAATATTGAATTTAATGAGAAATCAAGACATATCTCAAAAAGAACAATATGATTTAAATTTAAAAGAACAATTATTTGAACATAACAATTTTAAGCAAGCCAATTCAATTGCTATCGTTATGAGTATGGATCATGAAGTCAATACGATACCTATTATTGAACATCTTTTAAATATAGGTAAGAAAGTATTCGTACCGAGAACCAATTACGAAACGAAGCAAATGGAATTTCAGCGAATACTTGATTTGAATTCCATTGCAATTGATCAAAAAGGCATTAAGTATGTTAATCAAGAAACTGAAATTAGTGATGATATTGATTTAATTATTGTACCTGGTGTTGTATTTAATCAAGCTGGTTATCGAATAGGCTATGGTGGAGGGTATTATGATAAATATTTATCTCGTTATAATGGACATACAATAAGTTTGTTATATCCTTTTCAGATAAGAAACTTTGAAGCTGAATCACATGATATACCAGTTGATGAGATGTTGACACCAAATGATATATATGGAGAAGAATAGATGGATAAAACAAAACAAATGTGGAAGTCGATATATTATTTAGTTTATACAGAAGGTTACAAAATAATATCGATTGATGAAGAAGAAGCAGAAATATGGTTGACCCATGAATCTAAAAAAATTGTCAAAAGATTTATACATAAGACGCCTACACATCAAGAAGTTGATTTTGACTTAGAAAAAATCACTGACCATTTAGGTGACTTAATTGATAGTATAGGGTTTAGTTTTGAACAATTAGATGTATTTTATATTACCGAAAAAGAGATAGATTTCACTGAGTTTAATCATACTAAACGACCTAAAATTAGGTATCATGCTTTATATGAGCTTGATGATTTCGAAAAAGTATCTCATCACTTTGTAACGAAGCATCAAATTAAACGTAATAGAACAAATCCTGTTACGACATATAAGAATAAATTATTGAATGCGAGCTTTATTGATAGCTTTATGCTTAAGTTTTCACCGGTAACATACTTTTTAGTAGCTGCTAATGTAATTGTTTGGCTGTCTTTAGTTTTAATTTTTAATCATTTTGGCCAAATTAATTTAGTCGATTACGGTGGACTTGTGCATTTCAATGTTGTTCACGGTGAATGGTACCGTTTATTAACGTCCATGTTTATACACGCGAATTTTACACACTTAATGATGAATGTATTTTCGCTCATTATATTCGGTAAACTGATTGAAGGTGCATTAGGCTCCATTAAAATGTTCACCATTTATTTCATATCAGGTCTATTTGCAGGTATTGTATCGCTTAGTATAGATACACAATCTATTTCAATTGGTGCAAGTGGTGCCATTTTCGGATTGATTGGTGCATTTATTGTGTATTTATTTACTCGTAAAAATATTAATAAACAATTTGTATTACAAACATTTATCGGTATTGTGATTATTTCGTTATTAGCATTGTTTATTAATAATGTGAACCACTTTGCCCATTTAGGTGGATTTGTTGGCGGGGCAATCTTAATGTTTATCATGTACAAATGGATGGAACATGATAAATTCAAACTTTATTATATTGCTGCCTTTATAGTGATCATCATCATTTTGATCGTTATCATCTTTAACAGACAACAACATTATATATATGATGAATTAACGAAAGATGCTATGAATAACGGTGATTTTGATAGAGCAGAAACTATGGTAAAGCAAATTAAAGAAAAGAACTTCGAGTCGGATGAGACATATATTTTAAGTGGCTTAATCGTAGCGAATAATACATCTTTGAATGAAGCGATACTAGAATGGGAAAGAGGCTTAAAAGTTTTTCCTAATTCAGCTAAATTAAATTACCAATTAGCTTTAGGTTATAGAGCAAAAGATGACTATGATAAAGCAAATAAGTTTATTAATAAGGCCATAAAGCTTGATAAAAAGAATAAACATTATGCAGCATTAAAAGATGAAATTGATGCGTTTAGGAGTTAATTTTATGAATAATTTATATGACGTACAACAATTACTTAAAAAGTTTGGTTATATCATTTATTTTAAAGATGAAGAAGATCAACTAGAAATGATGGAACAAGAAATAAAAGCTATGTATCAATCTATGCTTATTGATAAAGAAACATTTTTACAAGCAAGACTTATTATAAATCAGAGAAGGATTGAGAAAAAATGACATATATTTTATCAGCTGATATTGGTGGTACGACTTGTAAATTAGGTATTTTTGATCGTTCACTAAATATCGAAGAGAAATGGGAAATTTCAACGAATAAAACTGGAGAAGGCATATTAGAGAATATATATGATTCATTCGTTGTACATCTGAATAGAAAAGATATCGATATCAAGAACATTATCGGTATGGGAATCGGTGTACCTGGCCCAATTGATTTTGAAAATGGTATCGTCAACGGTGCAGTGAATTTAAATTGGACTGGTAACATTGAAGTTAGAAAACATATGCAACAATATTTTGATGGCCCAATTTACGTAGATAATGATGCGAATGTTGCAACTTTAGGAGAAAAATTTAAAGGCGCTGGCCAAAATGAAAGTGATGTTGTTTGTATGACGCTAGGAACAGGTGTAGGCGGCGGCATTGTTTCAAATGGCGAATTAATTCATGGTCATAATGGTTCAGGCGCTGAAATAGGTCATTTCTTAGTGGATCAAAAGAAAAGATTTCAATGTAATTGTGGTATGAAGGGTTGTCTTGAAACGGTTGCTTCAGCTACAGGTGTCATTAATTTAGTACATCATTATTATCCAAATATCAATATGAAATCAAGTATTCATGACTTAATAACTGGTAAAAATGTTACAGCTAAAGACGTATTTGATGCTGCAAAATCAGGTGATGAATTTAGTTTATTTATCATTGATAAAGTTGCTGGTTACATAGCTTATGCTGCAAGTGTTGTTAGCGTCATGACAAACCCTAAGTATATTATAATTGGTGGAGGCGTTAGTAAAGCCGGCGATATTCTTATCCAATTTATTAAAAAGCATTATGAAAAAATGACATTTAAACCTGCACAAGATGGTACAAACATCGTAGTTGCACAACTAGGAAATGACGCAGGTATCATCGGCGCAGCTGGTTTAATTAAGACATATGTAATAGAAAAGGAGAATGAATAATGGCAATAGTTGACGTAGTCGTAATACCAGTGGGAACAGAAGGACCTAGTGTGAGTGAATATATTGCAGATATTCAATTGATCTTAGAAAAGCATAAAGAGGCAGGTACAATTGATTATCAATTAACACCAATGAATACACTTATTGAAGGTGATCTAAAAGATTTACTTGAAATTATTCAAGAAATTCATGAAAGTCCATTCAATAAAGGATTAGACAGAGTTTGTACAAATATCCGAATAGACGATAGAAGAGATAAATCTAGAAAAATGAACGATAAATTAGATTCTGTTAATAAACATTTGAACAAATAAAAAAAGACGAGTGTAAACTCGTCTTTTCTTTAATGATGTAAAATTGGATAACCGTATGTAAAGATTGTAGCTAATGAGAAGAACCCAAAAGATACTACAGTTATTGCACCAAAAAGAATGCCCAAAATATTTTTGTTTTTGAATGCTGAAATTAAACCAAATATAGCTAGAATAAAAACAGCTAGCATTAATAATGAGAAAATATTAACACCGATATGGATTTTTACTCCAAATAACTCAAATAGTTCCCCTGTGTCGATAAATGGCATTCCAATACCCCCAATACAAATTTCTTTTATTATCATATTAATTGTATAATTAATATGTGGTTTTGTCGAGATACTTTTTAAAAGAGGAGGAAATAAAATGCAAGTACATAGTTTTTCATTAGGAATTGTAGAAACAAATTGTTATATTCTCGAAGGTGAAAACGAATTACTCGTGATAGATCCAGGAGATAATGGCGAGTTTTTAAATAAACAAATTAAACAATATCATAAAAAGGTGAGTGCTGTATTATTAACACACGCTCATTTTGATCATATAGGTGCAGTAGATGATGTCGCAAATGAATTTGATGTGAAAGTATATGTACATCCTGAAGAAAAATCGTGGCTAACAGATACTGAGAAAAATGGTTCTAAAAAATTTGCAATGTATCAATTACCACAAGTGGTTCAACATACTGTTCCACAAATAATGGAACCTGGAGAATATGAGATTGGTGAATTTAAATTTGAAGCGATCCATACGCCTGGTCATTCACCGGGTAGTTTATCATTTGTATTTGGTGACTTTGCTATTGTAGGTGATACTTTATTTAAAGGTGGAATTGGCAGAACGGATTTATATAAAGGTGATACAAAAACATTATTGAATTCAATTGAAGATAAGTTGTTAGAACTAGATCCAAATACAACTATTTTCCCAGGTCACGGACCGGAGACAACAATTGCAGATGAAGAAATGACAAATCCGTATTTAAATGGATTTAATTAAAAAAAGAAGCATTACACGTTTGTGTAATGCTTCTTTTAATGATGTGCTCCAAAACTTGGCTCTAATAAGAATGTAGAATAATATGTAAATCCAACAAAACATAATACTAAATAAATTGCGAATATATACATATACATTCTTTCTGTTAATTTTAAGTATCCCAACAATACGAAAAATCCAGTTTGTGCTAAGAAGAAATATGCCATCATGTCCATACCACCGACATAAAACATCGTAGCAAAAATAGCAGTCCAGAAGCCTAGAGTTTTATAAACTTTATCCATCTTCTTAAGAACCCCCTCTGTGTTTACTTTCTTATTCATATTTAATTATAAAGTTACTCTATACAAAAGTAAATAGCATTTTAACGCAAATTCATAAGCATTAAACAAGTAATTTAGGTAATTGGAAGCGTTTATATATATTAGGAGGAGATTATGGAAAAATTATTTAAGTCAATTATTAACGATGCTGTTAATTCTAATGCGAGTGATATTCATTTTGTACCTTTAAATGATGATAAAGTCTTTGTTCAAATGAGGATAAATGGCGATAATACACCTTATGATTTAGATTTAGACTTTAAATTGTATAGTAGGCTACTCATTTATATGAAATTTATCGCGCATCTTGATGTAAGTGAACGTAATAAAGCACAAAGCGGGCAATATTTATATGAACATGACATTCATTACTACTTAAGAATTTCTACAATACCAATCAGTTTAGGAATAGAATCTAGTTCCATTAGAATAACACCTCAACATTTTAATCACTCACATGGAAAATCAGAAGATCAATCATATAACGTACTACAAAACAGAATGTATCAATCTGAAGGATTATTTCTATTTACAGGGCCAACAGGATCAGGTAAGACGACATTAATGTATGAATTGATGTACGCATTAAAGAGAGAGAAGAATAAACATATTATTACAATTGAAGATCCTGTAGAACAAACATTAAATGGTATCGTTCAAGTTTCAGTCAATGAAAAAGCTAACATAACTTATCAACAATCCTTTAAAGCTATTTTAAGATGTGATCCTGACGTTATTATGATTGGGGAGATAAGAGATGATGTTACTGCTAAGCAAGTTATTCAGGCAAGTTTAAGTGGTCATTTAGTGCTTTCAACTATGCATGCGAGTGATACAATCGGGGCAATCCACCGACTAATTGAATTAGGTGTAACAGTCGAACAAATTAAACAAGGTATTTCATGTATTACGAATCAACGTCTTGTGAAGAAAAGTGATGAAACAAGAACTTTAAATATGTCTTATATTTTTAAAGATGACATTATTAAATATATGGAGAATGATTATGAAACGTAAGAAAAATGTATTAAAAAAAGACCAAGTATTATATTTAACACGACTGTTAGATATGTTGAAACAAGGTTTCACTTTACTAGAAGCTATTCAATTACTGTCTGATCAATTCATTCAACTTAAAAAGCATAATTTAAATACGACTGCTTGTGAAATTGTTAAAGAGACTGGTCAATTACATGAAATACTTAAACTGTTTAATTATCCGCAAGTCATTATTACCCAAATATACTTTGGTGAACAATATGGTAATTTGAATGAAACGTTAGAACACTCTATTCTATATTTAAAAAAGGTTGAACAAGTTAAACAAAGATTTATAAAAACAACACAATATCCCGCTTTATTATTCAGCATCTTTTTTATGTTACTCGCTGTTGTGAATCAAACCATTATTCCTCAATTTACAGAAATTTATGCTTCAATGAATGTAGAAATTTCTACTTCGTTACGTATTATCACGACAATATTTTCATATTTACCAACTACTATTTTTTCTTTAGTCCTCATTTTATTCCTAGTTTATCTCATCAGTTATATGAATTTTATGGATAAAGAAATGGCTCGTAAAATAGCTATATACAAGAAAATTCCAATCATCAATCGTTACATTACGATGTATAACTCATATCGTATATCTAGAGATTTTTCCTTTTTTATTCAAAATGGTATTACCCTTACTAAAATAATTGAAATATATATGTTGCAAACTAAAGATGACTTTTTGAAATATATTGGACATTCCATCAATCAATCATTAGTTTCTGGTATGACATTTCCAAATTCAATTAAGAAGTTAGGGTGCTTTGAATCTAATTTTATACACTATATCAATCACGGAGAAAATAAATCTAAATTAGATTTAGAACTTTATTATTACAGTCTTTTTATGCTGGACACATTAGAAAAGACTTTCTTAAAACATCTCAAATGGATACAACCAGTCGTATTTGGTGTTCTAGCTTTATTAATCGTAACGCTATATTTAATAATTATTCTACCGATGCTGCAAATGGTAGAAGGTATAAAGTGAAAGGAATGTATTAAAATGAAAAGATTTAAATTTTTAAGTAAAAAAGAAGGATTTACATTGGTTGAGATGCTAATTGTCCTTTTAATCATAAGTATATTATTGGTGATCATCATACCAAACATAAGTAAGCAATCAGAGACGGTAAAAAGTACTGGATGCCAAGCTCAAGTGAAGATGGTTGCTGGGCAAGTAGAAGCTTATACATTGAAGCACGATGCTAAACCAAATTCTATAAATGATTTAGTAAGTGATGGTTATATTAATCAAAAGCAACTGACATGTAAATCAGGTGAAACAATTACACTTGATAATGGTGAAGTTGTTGCACATTAATGATAATAAAGGTTTTACGCTGGTGGAAATGATTATTGTGTTATCCATCATCAGTATTATCTTTATGGTGACAATGTATTTATCTATAAACGCATTGGCTAGTAGTGGATTAAACAATGGCATAGATGATTTTGAAACGAAGCTAGAGTTCTTAGAAACGAAATCTCTATCTCAAAAGCAACCTATATTAGTTTGGTTTAAACCTAATTCAGATAAAATATTTTATCAAATTGAGAAGAATCAGATTCAAACCATTTCACTCTATAAAGGTCGTATTTCTAAAAATAATGAGTTTACGACATTAGTTTTTGATGGAGAGGGAAATATTAATCAATTTGGTACTTTAAAAGTGGGGTTTAACGATAAAAAGTATCATGTTATTTTCCGAATCGAGAAAGGGAGATATAGAATTGTTGAAACGACATGATGGGTATGTGTTTATAGATTTTATGTTGTCTATTTTTATCATAATGCTATTGAGTGGGACATTACTGCCTTTAGTTACAACATTAAATGAAAATATCACTCGAGAACACGATAGAATAAAGCTTTATCAAATGCTTTATCAAACTGTGCAATCAAAATCTATCGAACCAAAATATGATGTAAAGAGATATAAATATTTAGAGTTTAATACAAAAGTTTGTATGAAAGATGAATTGAAAAATGAAAAAATATGTATTGAAAAATAGTAAAGGCTTTACGATGATAGAAATGCTACTGTCATTATCTTTTTTATTAATTATATTAGCTTTAATCCCATTGCTCATTAAGAGTCTTTATTTATTTAAAGATAATGCAATGGATCATACACATTTTGAATTGATGATGTTCAGAAAAGAAATCTCCGATGAAATAAAAGAGAGTACTATAAAATTAGACAACGCTTATAACAGGATTAAATTCATAAATGAAACACGTTCTACAGAATTCACATTATTAAATGGAAAGATAATAAAAACTATAAATGGCCGAGGTAACATCACTTTGGTTAATAATGTGAAGACTTTTCAAGTAGATAAGATATCTAACGAAACATTTAAAGTATTTATTATAATAAGAAAAGGCGATAAAGAATTACATGAAGAAATTTATATCTAACGATGCTGGTTTTATTTTACCGTTATTACTTGGGATATTATTTATTTATAGTTCCTTTTTGTCATTTTACTTAGTACAATATAGCTTTAAGCTTAATACTTATCACAATTTAGAACAATACTATATACGTGAAATAAAAATAATGATAAATAAATAATTTTAAGCTTTTTATTTTCTGAATAATGAGATAGAATAAAGTTTAAGTTGAAATGAAACAACTGAGGAGTAGATTTAATGTCAATCGTATTAATTGGATTTATGGGTGTTGGCAAAACAACTATCGGAAATTTGTTGAGCGAACATTATGATAAAAGTTTAGTAGATATAGATACTTATATCGTTGAAACAACTCAATTACCAATCCCACAAATTTTTGAAAAATATG
Organism: Mammaliicoccus sp. P-M59; assembly: GCF_022386135.1. Taxonomy (NCBI): domain Bacteria; kingdom Bacillati; phylum Bacillota; class Bacilli; order Caryophanales; family Staphylococcaceae; genus Mammaliicoccus; species Mammaliicoccus sp. P-M59. Next base: position 271,404 of record NZ_JAJNJJ010000001.1, read on the forward strand.
GTGAAAAACATTTTAGAGATTTAGAGTATCAATCTTTAAAAAAATGGATTGACCAAGATGTGATTATTTCAACTGGTGGCGGTATTGTAGAATCAGAATTATGCAAAGAATTATTAAAGCAAAATGACAATACTTTTTGGTTAAAATGTGATGTCGAAATTCTATTTAATAGAATTAATCATGATAACAACAGACCGAATGCTAACGGAAAGTCATTAAATGAATTAAAAACCTTGTATTCAAAACGAGAATTAAGTTATAATGAAATCGCATTCAAGCATATTGATGCTAACAGACCTAGAGAAGTAGTTGCAAGTGAGATTATTGAATCTCTATAAGCTTAAATATTTGCGAATGATCAAAGTTAGAGAGAATGAATGATATATTCATCGCCGAAGGAGCAAGCCAGATTTGAGTGAATCTCTCAGGCAAAAGGATAACTTTGTGACGCATTCCTGAAGAGCACTTCAACAGGGTAGCGAAAGCTACCCTGTTTTTTTATTATACATATTCAGAAGGGGAGAGTTATGATGACGACAGATTTAAAACAAACACCTTTGTATCAAACTTATATAGATCAAGGTGCTAAAGTAATTGATTTTTCTGGATGGGCTTTACCAGTCCAATTTTCAAGTATTAAAGAGGAACACAATACAGTAAGAAATCATGTTGGTATTTTTGATGTAAGTCACATGGGTGAAATTCTTGTTACAGGTGAAGAAGCGGATCAGTTTATTCAATACGCTTTAACGAATGATTCAACATTATTAACGGATAGTAAAGCACAATATACAACGCTATGTAACCAAGATGGCGGTGTAATTGATGATTTAGTTGTTTATAAATTAGACGACAAAGTTTATTTCTTAGTTGTCAATGCAGGTAATACAGATAAAGACTTCGAATGGTTAAAATCAATTAAAGATTTTAATGTAAATGTTGAAAATAAATCTTCTGAATATGGCCAATTAGCAATCCAAGGTCCAGAAGCACGCGAACTAATTCAAAAATTAGTAAGTGATGATGTATCAGAAATGAAGATGTTTGAGTTTAAACAAAATGTAACACTATTCGGGAAAGAAGTTATATTATCTCAATCTGGTTACACAGGTGAAGATGGATTCGAAGTTTATTGTGATGCTGCAGATACAAAAGCTATTTGGGATGGATTTATAAACGAAAATGTTGTTCCATGTGGTCTTGGTGCACGTGATACTTTAAGACTTGAAGCTGCTTTACCATTACATGGTCAAGATTTATCTGAACAAATTACACCATATGAAGCTGGCATTGGATTTGCTGTTAAACCATTAATTGAAGATGACTTTATTGGCAAAGATGTATTAAAAGCTCAAAAAGAAAATGGTGCGCCAAGAAAATCAATCGGTATAGAAATGATTGATAAAGGCATACCAAGAACAGATTATGCAATTCTAGATACTGATGGTAATGAAATTGGTTATGTAACTTCTGGAACTCAGTCTCCATCAACTGGCAAATCAATTGCTATGGGATTAATTGAGAAGGGTGCATTTGAATTAGATAAAGAAATTTTAATACAAGTTAGAAAAAGACAAGTAAAAGCTAAAATTGTTAAAAAATCATCATTTAAATCATAGGAGTGAATAAAATGGGTCACCGCTATATACCTTTAACTGAAAAAGATAAATCTGAAATGTTGGATGTCATTGGTATTAAATCCGTAGACGAATTATTTATGGATATACCTGAATCTGTAAGGTTTAATAAACCGTTAAATATTAAAGAAAAGAAAGCTGAAACGCCTTTATTACGTGAACTATCTCATATTGCGAATAAAAATATCACAAGTGAAACACATGCTTCATTTTTAGGCGCTGGCGTATATGATCACTATATTCCAACTGTTGTCGATCATGTTATATCTCGTTCAGAATTTTATACTGCTTATACACCTTATCAACCAGAAATTTCACAAGGTGAATTACAAGCTATTTTTGAATTTCAAACTTTAATTTGCGAATTAACTGGTATGGATGTAGCCAATTCATCTATGTATGATGGTGGAACTGCTTTTGCTGAGGCTGCTGTTCTTGCAGCAGGTCATACTAAGAAGTCAAAAGTAATTGTATCTAAATCTGTACATTATCAATCTATAGAAGTACTTAAAACATATACTAAAGCACAAGATATTGAAGTAGTTGAAGTTGATTTAGACGGTACTGTAACAGACTTAGAAAAGTTGAAATCAGTTATCGATGACGATACAGCAGCAGTATGTGTTCAATATCCTAACTTCTTTGGTTCTTTAGAAGACTTAGAGGCAATTAAACAATTAATTGAAGATAAAAAAGCTTTATTTATCGTATCAAGCAATCCTTTATCACTTGGTTTAATTACACCTCCTGGAGAGTTCGGTGCTGATATTGTTGTTGGTGATGCACAAGTGTTCGGTATTCCAGCACAATATGGTGGACCTCATTGTGGTTATTTTGCATCTACTAAGAAACTTATGAGAAAACTACCAGGACGTTTAGTTGGTCAAACGCAAGATGAAGATGGCAATAGAGGCTTTGTTCTTACGCTACAAGCACGTGAACAACATATTAGAAGAGATAAAGCGACATCAAATATTTGTTCTAACCAAGCTCTAAATGCATTAGCAGCATCAGTTTGCATGAGTGCATTAGGTAAGAATGGTGTGTTTGAAATGGCTAAACTTAACATGGAAAAAACAACTTACATGAAGCAAAAAATGCAAGAAGCTGAATTTGATGTGTTAGAAGGTATTTCATTCAACGAATTTGTTGTTAAATTTAACAAACCGATAAGTGAAATCAACGCTGAATTACTTGAAGAAGGTATTATTGGTGGATTTGACTTAGGTTTCATCGACGAAGCATTCAACAATCATATGTTAATAGCAGTAACAGAATTAAGAACAAAAGAAGAAATCGACACATTTATCAAAAAAGTAGGTGAATACAGTGCGTAAACCATCAAGCGAATTAATATTTGAAAGATCTAGAAAAGATAGATTTGCATATTCTTTACCTGAAAAAGATGTTGAAACACAAGATGTTCAAGATCTTTTAGGAGATAAATTTACAAGAAAACAAAAAGCAGAATTACCAGAAGTTAGTGAATTAGATTTAATGCGCCACTACACTGAATTATCTAATAAAAACCATGGTGTAGATACTGGATTCTATCCTTTAGGTTCATGTACGATGAAATACAATCCTAAAATTAATGAAAAAGTCGCTAGAATGTCTGGCTTCGCAAACGCACATCCATTACAAGATGTTTCAACTATACAAGGTTCATTAGAAATCATTTATGATTTACAAGAACATTTAAAAGAAATTACGGGTATGGATGAAGTAACACTTCAACCTGCAGCAGGTGCGCACGGTGAATGGACAGCATTATTAATGATTAAAGCTTTCCACGAAGCAAATGGCGATTTCAATAGAACGAAAGTTATCGTTCCAGACTCAGCTCACGGTACGAACCCAGCTTCTGCAAAAGTAGCAGGATTCGATACAGTAACTGTAAAATCTAATGAAAAAGGATTAGTTGATATCGAAGACTTGAAACGTGTAGTTGGGGATGACACAGCTGCTATCATGTTAACAAACCCTAACACATTAGGTTTATTCGAAGAAGATATTTTAGAAATCAGAGAAATCGTACACCAAGCAGGTGGTAAACTGTATTACGATGGTGCTAACTTAAATGCAATTATGAGTAAAGTTAGACCTGGTGATATGGGATTTGACGCTGTTCACTTAAACTTACACAAAACATTCACAGGACCTCATGGAGGCGGTGGACCAGGTTCAGGACCAGTTGGTGTTAAAGCAGATTTAGTACCATTTTTACCTAAACCAACAGTAGTTAAAGAAAATGATACATTTAAATTCGAACATGATATGCCACAATCTATCGGAAGAGTTAAACCATTCTTCGGTAACTTCGGTATCTATTTAAGAGCTTATACTTATATTAGAACGATGGGACCAGATGGATTAAAAGCAGTTTCAGAAACAGCTGTATTAAACGCTAATTACATGTTGAGAAGACTACAAGATCACTTTGATACACCATATACACAACACTGTAAACACGAATTCGTAATCAGTGGTTCAAGACAGAAAAAACTTGGTGTAAGAACATTGGATATTGCTAAACGTCTCTTAGACTTTAACTTCCATCCACCAACAATTTACTTCCCAATCAATGTGGAAGAATGTATGATGATTGAGCCAACAGAAACAGAATCTAAAGAAACTTTAGATGCATTCTGTGATACGCTTATTCAAATTGCTAAAGAAGCAGAAGAAACACCAGAAGTTGTATTAGAAGCACCACATACAACTGTCATTGGTCGATTAGATGAAACACAAGCAGCAAGAAAACCAGTACTTAAATTTGAATTACTAAAAGAAGAAAAAGCATAATAAAAAGCGTCTTGGTCGCATTAAACGATCAAGACGCTTTAATTTTATTTAGATTTAACTTTACCAGTCCATTTTTTATAGCCGCCTTTAAGCATGAATAATTCAGTGTAACCTTTTTTCTTCATCATTCTAGCAGCTCTATAACTTGCTACGCCATTTGCGTCACAAAAATATATAGGTTGGTCTTTACGTAAACCTTGATATCTTGTACGAAATACACTCATCGGTATATTTCTTGCCCCGATAATATGACCATAGTCAAAATCAGCCTTTTCACGCAAGTCTATAACTTGTGCCTTTCTTAATCCCTTATGGAATTCATTTTGATCTAATTCTTTTACTGCGCGCTTATTTAATGAATAGTTAATTGCCATATAAATGATAATCAAGACTAGGACTATGAGCGCGATATACCAATAATTCATGGTCTGATTCCTCCCAATTCAAGTCGATACCCTTATTATAAGATTTCTTGTGAGATTTATCAAAATTTTTTTGCTAAAATAGAAAAGTACATAAGAATTAATTGAATAGGAGTTTTAATTGTGAAAGAAACTTGGCACTTTATAAACACGAAATCAAATAATCCATATTATAATATGGCAGTTGATGAAGCACTTATGAATTTTGTGAGTAGAGGAGAAATCGATCCGGTTATTAGATTTTACACATGGGATCCAGCTACGTTATCAATTGGATATTTTCAAAAACTAACTAAAGAAATTGATATTGAAAAAGTAAAAGAAAAAGGTTTTGGACTTGTAAGACGTGCTACAGGAGGTAGAGGTGTCTTACACGATAAAGAGTTAACTTATAGCGTCATCGTTCCAGAATCGCATCCCAATATGCCTAAAACGGTAACTGAGGCTTATAGAGTCATTTCAGAAGGATTGTTAGAAGGATTCAAGTCGTTAGGGTTTGATGCATACTTTTCAATTCCAAAGACAAAAGAAGAAAGAGATAAACTTAAGACACCACGTAGTTCAGTTTGTTTTGATGCGCCAAGTTGGTATGAACTTGTTGTAGAAGATAGAAAAATAGCAGGCAGTGCCCAAACACGTCAAAAAGGCGTTATCTTGCAACACGGTTCAATTTTACAAGATATAGATGTTGATGAATTGTTCGATATGTTTATATATAGAAACGATCGACTAAAAGATAAAATGAAAGCTGCATTTACAGATAAAGCAGTTGCTATCAATGATTTATCAGATAAATACATCACTTTAGAAGAAATGGAAACAGCATTTTTTGAAGGATTCAAGAAAGGTTTAGATATTGAATATAAACCACTTGAATTTACTGAAGAACAACTTGCTGAAATTAAACAATTAGAAGAAAAATATAAATCAGAAGATTGGACTTATAGAAAGTAAATATTTAACTGTAGTATTTTTAGCGCTGACTCCCGCGGAAAGCATGCGCATAAAAAATACTGCCAAAGTCTAAGACTGTGGCAACAAAAAAAGAGACTTCAATAGTCTCTTTTTTTATCTATTTCTACGCTTTTGTTTGCGCATGGCTTTTTTATATTTTCGTTGATCTGGCGTTAAAAAGAAGAAATAGTAAATTAGATAGATGATTAATCCGAATATGATAAATGAGACAATCATACGAATGAATCCCATGATAAAGAAATCAAGATTCATAATTAATCCAAAAACTGCTATAGCAATAATTAAATAGAATAAAACATTTTTCATAAAATCTCACCTTAAATTATTAGTCTATTTAATATAGCACATTTTATGTATAATCTCACTCAATTTGACCTATCTCTTTGTCTAATCCATGAAGTTCATCAATTGCTTTTTGAACATCTTTTTTATCCTTTTTATTGTATGCATCATTTAAATCTTTAAACACTTTTTCAAAGCTTGTTGATAGCTTTAACATACTTTTATGTAAAGATTTATAATCTTTAGGAATAGATTTACCTTTCATTTCATCTTTATATCTATCAGTAATATTTTCTTGATTATGATAAATATTTTCTAATTCATTTTTAGTGTGTTCATCGTCGAATTTTGAAGTTACATTTTTCTTAATTTTGTTATAACTCGCTATATTCGTTTTCGTTTCATTTACAAATTTTGTAGATGACTTTAAATATTGAGTTGTAAACTGGCTAGACGACTCTTGTTCATTTTTTTTAATTTTGCTTTTAACACTATTTTCTTTTTGTTTATATGTTTTGTTTTTATCTTCTAAGTCTAATACTTCTTGTTTTAATTTTCGATTATCACTTTTTAATGAAGACTTCTTTTCTTCAAGTTGTTGAACTTTATCATTTCCACACGCAGATAAGACAACTGAACTTGCCATGATTGTTATAATTGTTTTTCTCATGTTTATTTACTCCCAATGTTTTACTGTGAAAAAATTTCGATATGTATGATATTATTTTAATGTATATAGATTTATTGTACAAATAGAAAGGGGATAATTATGAAAATTAATAAATTAAGAGAAGTCATGAATGAAAAAGGTCTTGAAGCAGTTTTAATTCTATCACCGTATAACAGAAGATATCTTTCTGGATTTACAGGGACAAGTGGTAGTCTACTAATTACACAAGATAAATCCCTTTTAATTACAGACTTTAGATACATTCAACAAGCGAATGATCAAGCTCAAGGTTTTGAAGTTATTAATCAAGAAGGACCAATGTTAGGTAAGATTAATGAACTGATTAAAGAAGGTCAATATAAAAAAGTTGGCGTTGAAACACATTTAATTACTTTTAATGAATATCAAGCATTAAATACAGATGCAGTTGAACTTTCTTCTATTGAAGGTGTTATTGAAACAATCAGAATGATTAAAGACGAATTTGAAATTAAACAAATTCAAAAAGCAGCTGACATTGTAGATGAAACATATGAACACATTTTAAAATGGGTTAAACCAGGCATGACTGAAAATGAAGTGAATAATGAAATGGAAATGTTCATGAGAAGTAAAGGTGCAACATGTTCTTCATTTGATACGATTGTTGCTTCTGGCCACCGTGGTGCATTACCGCATGGTGTAGCAAGTAATAAAGTTATCGAAGAAGGAGACATGATTACATTAGACTTCGGTGCACTATATGAAGGATACGTTAGTGATGTTACGAGAACATTTGCTATTGGTGAACCTAAAGAAGAAATGAAGAAAATCTATAATATTGTTTTAGAAGCACAATTAGCAGCTTTAGAACAAATTAAACCGGGTATGACAGGTAAAGAAGCAGATACAATTGCAAGAGATGTTATTAAAAGTTATGGCTACGGTGAACAATTTGGTCATTCATTAGGACATGGTATTGGGTTAGAAGTACATGAAGGTCCAGCACTATCTCAAAAATCCGATATCGTACTTGAAGAAAATATGTGTATCACATTAGAACCAGGTATTTATGTAGATGGTTTAGGTGGCGTTAGAATAGAAGATGACGTATTAGTTACAAAAAATGGCTTACAGCGCTTTACTAAATCTTCAAAAGACCTTATTATTTTATAAGAAGGTATAAATAGGAGGAAAATGAATGATTTCAGTTAATGATTTTAAAACAGGTTTAACAATTAAAGTTGATAATGGTATTTGGAAAGTTATGGACTTCCAACATGTAAAACCAGGTAAAGGTGCGGCATTCGTTCGTTCTAAATTAAGAAACTTAAGAACTGGTGCAATCCAAGAAAAAACTTTTAGAGCCGGTGAAAAAGTTGAAAAAGCTCAAATCGATAATCGTCGTATGCAATATCTATATGCTAATGGTGATAGCCATGTGTTCATGGATAACGAAACTTACGATCAACTAGAATTACCTGGTGATAAACTAGAATATGAACTTAAATTTATTAAAGAAAATATGGAAGTTCAAATCCAATCTTACGAAGGTGAAACAATTGGTATTGAATTACCAAATACAGTTACACTTCAAGTAACAGAAACTGAACCTGGTATTAAAGGTGATACAGCAACTGGTGCAACTAAACAAGCTACAGTTGAAACAGGTTATAGTTTAAACGTACCGTTATTTGTTAATGAAGGTGATTTACTTGTCATTAACACTACTGACGGAAGCTACGTATCAAGAGGTTAATATTAAACATTAAAATGAGGCCGGGACAGTAACTTGTGTCCTGGCCTCAATCATTTTAGTTAAATTAGGAATGTATCTTTTTTACATTTATAATTAAATATTAAAATCTCTTGAATTGGTATGACCACTAAAGTAAAATGTATGAAGTGTAACGTATTAGAATTTAAAAGGAGTTTTTCAAATGAACTTAAAACAAATTAAAGAACTAGTTGATGTGTTAGATAATTCTTCTTTAACTGAAATTGATATTAATGATAAAGATTTTAAACTAACTTTAAAAAAAGATATTAAACAAGAAGTCATTTATAGCCAAGGGGCAACAAATGTTGTAGCTGAACAACCACAACAAGCAACTCAAGCTGCACCACAACAAAATGTTGAACAAGAAGCACCAAGTGGTTTAACAATTAATGCGCCAATGGTTGGTACATTCTATAAATCACCATCTCCTGATGAAGGTCCATACGTTCAAGTAGGTTCACGTGTAGAAGCTGATACAACTGTATGTATTTTAGAAGCAATGAAATTATTTAATGAAATTCAAGCAGAAGTTTCTGGTGAAATCACTGAAATATTAGTTGAAGACGGGCAAATGGTAGAGTATGGCCAACCGTTATTCAAGGTGAAGTAATATGAAAAAAGTATTAATTGCAAATAGAGGGGAAATTGCAGTAAGAATCATTAGAGCTTGTAGAGAATTAGACATACAAACGGTCGCAATTTATTCAGAAGCTGATAAAGATGCATTACATACTCAAATAGCAGATGAAGCTTATTGTGTTGGACCGACACAATCTAAAGATTCATACCTTAACGTTCCTAATATTATTTCAATCGCAAAATCAACAGGTTGTGACGGTATCCATCCTGGATATGGTTTCTTAGCCGAAAATAGTGACTTTGCTGAAATGTGTGAAGCATGCCAAATTAAATTTATTGGACCTAGTTATCAGTCTATCCAGAAGATGGGTATTAAAGACGTTGCGAAAGAAGAAATGATCAAAGCGAACGTTCCTGTTGTGCCTGGTAGTGATGGTTTAGTAGATACAGTAAGAATTGCAAAGAAATGTGCGAAGAAAATTGGATATCCCGTTATTATTAAAGCTACTGCCGGTGGTGGTGGTAAAGGTATCCGAATTGCACGTAATGAAGAAGAACTTGTAACAGGCTTTAGAATGACACAACAAGAAGCTGAAACAGCATTCGGTAATAAAGGTTTATATTTAGAAAAGTTCATCGAAAACTTTAGACATATTGAAATTCAAGTAATGGGTGATTCAGAAGGTAATGTTATACATCTTGGTGAACGTGATTGTACGATCCAAAGACGTATGCAAAAATTAGTAGAAGAATCGCCATCACCAGTCCTTTCTGAAGAAATGCGTAAAGAAATGGGTGAAGCGGCTATTAGAGCAGCTAAAGCCGTTAATTATGAAAATGCTGGTACAATTGAATTTATTTATGATTTAGATGCTGAAACATTCTATTTCATGGAAATGAATACGCGTATTCAAGTAGAACATCCTGTTACTGAGATGGTTACTGGAATGGATTTAGTTAAACTTCAACTTAAAGTGGCGAGTGGTGAAACGTTACCAGTTACACAAGAAGAAGTTGACTTGAGTGGACACGCGATTGAATTCAGAATCAACGCAGAAAGTCCATTTAAGAATTTCATGCCATCACCAGGGAAAATTAATCAATATTTAACACCAGGTGGATTTGGCGTGCGTATTGATTCAGCATGTTATACAGGTTATACGATTCCACCTTATTATGATTCAATGGTTGCGAAGCTTATTGTTCACGGTAAAGATAGAACAGATGCGATTCAAATCGGTAAAAGAGCTTTATCAGAATTTTTAGTTGCTGGCATAGATACAACGATCCCATTCCATTTAAGATTGTTAGAAAATGATGTATTTGAATCAGGTGATTTTAATACCAATTTCCTAGAGATTCATGATATTATAAATAATGAAGACAAATAGGGAGGGATTCAAATGGCTAAAACAATTGAAAATAAAAAGCCTTCTTTAGGTAAAATAGAGATTGCGCCAGAAGTTATTGAGGTCATTGCGAGCATTGCGACTACTGACATTAAAGGTGTATCTCATATGCAATCCGTTTTTAATAAGAATTCCTTAGAAAAATTCGGGAAAAAGAATTTTGGTAAAGGTATTAAAGTCGATATTAAAGAAGACGGCATCTACATTAATGTCTACTGTACATTTGACTACGGTACAAAAATTTCTGAAACAGCACGTAAAGTACAATCAGAAATTAAACAAGCATTAAATACGATGACGGCATTAACACCAAAAGAAGTTAATGTACATATCGTTAATATACATTTCCAATAATAAAATGATTAATTAAGAGGATGCGTGCATCCTCTTATTCTTTGAAGGAGAAGAATATGAAAAGAACAGAACTAAGAGAGATTGTCTTTAAATCACTATATCAATTAGAAAATAACAAAACTGATTTAACAGTAGAAGAAGCGATTCAATATTTAGTAGAAGATTTTAAAGGTGAACAATATTTATACGTGAAAAACTTTGTTAAAGAAGTGATAGAGAAAAAAGACGAATTAGATGAAATTGTAAGTCCACATTTAAAAAACTGGACATTAGACCGTTTACTTAAAACAGATAGAATTATTTTAAGAATGGCAACTTATGAATTGAAATATACAGATACACCAGAGAAAGTTATATTTAATGAAGCAGTAGAAATTGCGAAAGTATACAGTGATGATGATCACTATAAATTTATTAATGGTGTATTAAGCAGTTTATCAAAAAGTTAAAGAGTGATATAAATGGATAAGTATTTATCAGTTACAGCAATAACTAAATATATCAAATATAAATTTGATCAAGATCCACATCTACTTAATGTCTTTATTAAAGGTGAAATATCAAACTTTAAAAGACATTCAAGTGGTCATCTTTACTTTGCCTTAAAAGACGATAAAGGTGTACTCAGTGCAATGATGTTTAAATCGAGTGCGAATCAATTGTCATTTAATCCTAAAGAAGGTGACCAAGTACTTGTTGAAGGTAGAATTGGGGTTTATGAATCAAGAGGTGCTTACCAAATTTATGTTCAATCTATGCAATTAGATGGTGTTGGTCTTCTATATGAGAAATTTGAAGCACTCAAAAAAGAATTAGCAGAAAAAGGTTACTTTGACCAAGAGCATAAATTAAGTATACCTAAATATCCTAAGAAAATCGCTGTGTTGACAGCATCGACTGGCGCTGCAATAAGAGATATATGTTCTACTTTAGATAAGCGATATCCACTTGCGGAACAAGTGTTAATGAGCACTTTAGTTCAAGGTAAAGGAGCTAAGGATAATATCATTAACAACATCAAAGAAGCTGATTCCATGGGTGTTGATGTTATTATCGTTGGTCGTGGTGGTGGATCTATTGAAGATTTATGGAGCTTCAATGAAAGAGAAGTTGTAGAAGCCATTTATCATTGTAAGACGCCTGTTATTTCAGCAGTTGGTCATGAAACGGATACGACATTAAGTGATTTTGTCAGTGATGTAAGAGCTGCAACGCCAACTCAAGCTGCAGTTATTGCGACACCAGATATTAATGCGCTGTATCAACTGATTTCAAATGCTAGACAGTATTTAACAAAACATATCACGCAATCTATACAGCAAGATAAACATAAATTAAAACAACTTTCATCATATTATAAATTGAAGACGCCTTCGTTGCTATATGATCAAGAAACTCAGAAGTTAGATGAATTACAAAAACAATTATCTCGAAATTTAGAACAAACTGTTACGCGTAATAATCATAAACTAGATATCTTACAAAATAAATTGCGAATCACACCAATTTATAATAAGACTTTTCAATTTAGACAAGATTTTGATCGTTTAAATATGCTTCAAACACAGCTCGTTAATCGAATTATAAGTCAAAAAAGACAAGCACTGACAAGCAAGTTAGCGCAACTAGATGCGTTGAGTCCGACTCAAATCATGTTAAGAGGTTATTCAATCATCGAAAAAGATGATAAAATCATTACAAGCAAAAATGATTTAAAAATTGACGATGATATTACAATCAATTTAAAAGATGGTAAAATAAATGCTAATGTTAAGGAAATTAGGTGACAAATGTGGCTAAAGAACAAACTTTTGAAGAAATGATGGAAGAATTAGAAAAAGTCGTCGGTAAATTAGACGAAGAAAATATTTCTCTTGAGGAATCAATTGAACTTTATCAAAGAGGTATTGAATTAAGTAGTAAATGTGAAACGAAACTTAAAGCAGCTGAAGATAAAGTAAATAAACTTGTTCAAAAAGAAGGTGATTCAGATGAGTCAAATCATGAATAGTTATGTAGACAAGTTCACTGAATCACTTAATCAAACGAAACTAGATTCAGTTGTAAATACACAATTAGAAGAAAGTATGCGCTATTCTTTATTAGCAGGTGGTAAACGTATTCGTCCTGTACTATTATTAATGACTTTATCGATGTTAAAGACAGATATTAATAAAGGAATGGAAACTGCAAAAGCACTTGAAATGATACATACATATTCCCTTATACATGATGATTTACCAGCTATGGATAACGATGATTACAGACGAGGAATGAAAACGAATCATAAAATTTATGGTGATGCGACTGCAATCTTAGCTGGTGATGCATTATTAACAAAGGCTTTTGAACTGATTACCAAAGATACATATATAGAAGCTGATGACAAAGTGAAATTGATCAGATTGCTTTCTGAATCAGCCGGCCATCAAGGTATGGTAGGTGGACAAGTGTTAGATATGGAAAGTGAAAACAAAGAAATTTCACTAGATACATTACGAAAAATCCATAGATATAAAACTGGTGCACTGATCCGTTTTTCTGTTGTTGCAGCTTGCACAATTTCTAAAGTTAATAGTAAGACATTCTTATTACTTGATTCATTTAGCCAAGAATTAGGATTAATATTCCAAATTAAAGATGACTTGCTAGATATTGAAGGGGATTTCGATAAAATAGGTAAGTCAGTTGGTAGTGACGTTGCGAATCATAAGAGTACTTATGTGTCTTTATTAGGTAAGACGAATACTAAAGTTGCATTAGAACAACATGTGAATCAAGCGTTATATTTACTTGAACAATTAGAAGATCAATATAACACTGAAGAACTCAAGTCTCTCACAAAATTATTTGCAAATAGAGAAAATTAATCTATCTAATAATTTAGATGACTGGTCACAAGAATCGGGCTAAAGGTGGTTAAAAAATGGATGTTTCAAAAATAAAAAACCCATCCTTCCTCAAAGGTTTATCTCATCAAGAACTTGAACAACTGAGCAGTGACATTAGAAAATTTTTAATAGAAACTTGTTCAGTAACTGGTGGACATATTGGGGCAAATTTAGGTGTGGTTGAATTAACATTGAGTCTACATAAACATTTTAATAGCCCTGTAGATAAGATATTATGGGATGTTGGACATCAAACATACATTCATAAAATATTAACCGGAAGAGGCCACGAATTTAATTCTTTGCGACAATATAAAGGATTATGTGGTTTTCCTAAAATGAAAGAATCCGAACATGATGTGTGGGAAGCTGGACATAGTTCAACTTCTTTATCTGCTGCTGTGGGGATGGCAAAAGCAAGAGATATATTAGGACAAGATCATCATGTTGTACCTGTAATTGGTGATGGTGCTTTAACAGGTGGTATGGCACTAGAAGCGTTAAACCACATAGGCCATGACAAAACAAATTTAACGATTATTTTAAATGATAACGAAATGAGTATCGCACCAAATGTCGGTGCAATGCACAATATGTTTGCAAGAATACGATCAAACCAAAATTATAATCGCTTTAAATTTGATGCTGAAAGTTTGATTAACAGATTGCCTGGTGGAGATTTGTTAAAAGACTCTGCGGATAAAATTAAAGACAGTTTAAAATATTTAGTCGTAGATGGCATTTTCTTTGAAGAACTCGGCATTAAATATATTGGTCCTGTAGATGGACATAATTTTAAAGCATTAGATGAAGCGATCACCGTTTCTAAACAAATGGACAAACCTGTTCTCATACACGTTGTGACTAAGAAAGGGAAAGGTTATAAACCTGCTGAGAAAGATATAATTGGGACTTGGCATGGTTTAGGACCATATAAGCTTGAAACTGGTGAAGTGATAAAAGGAAATGCTGAAGGTCCTGCATGGAGTGCTTTAATGAGTGATGAAGTATTAGCTTATGCGCAACAAGATAAACGAATTGTTGCAATTACGCCAGCAATGCCTGTTGGATCAAAATTAACTAAATTTCAACAAATGTTACCCGAACAATTTTTTGATGTAGGTATTGCTGAACAGCATGCTGTTACGATGGCAGCAGGACTAGCAACACAAGGCATGAAACCATATGTCGCAATCTATTCAACTTTTATGCAACGTGCTTACGATCAGTTGTTACATGATGTAGATCGTCAAAACTTAAACGTATTATTTGGCGTTGATCGAGCAGGACTTGTTGGAGCTGATGGAGAGACACACCAAGGTGTATTTGATGTTGGCTTTTTAAGTCAATTTCCTAATTTTACAATCATGATGCCTAAAGACGGTAATGAAGCGAAAAATATGATCAAAACTGCATTTGAAACTGACCATGGTCCAATGGCGATCAGATATCCAAGAGGGAATGCGCCATTACTTGATGATTATAAAAATAGTGAACGACTAAAAATAGGATCTTGGAATGTTGAAAGAAATGGTGATGATTTAACAATTATAAGTTATGGGCCAACAGTATCACTTGTAAAAGATGTAGCAGACGAACTATTAAAAGAAGACATCCATATCAATATTGTTAATGCTCGGTTTATAAAACCTATGGACTATGACATGCTTCATAATCTCGGTAAAGCGTCTAAACCGATCCTGACAGTTGAAGAAGCTATGTTGACTGGTGGTTTAGGAAGTCAAATTGCTACTTTTATGAATGACAATGATTATCATAATACTATGCGTAGAATAGGCATAAATGACACGTACATTGAGCACGGTGATGTAGGTTTATTATTAGAAGATATTGGTATCTCTAAATCAAATATTATATCTACCGTCAAATCTTTAATTAAGTAGTTAAGAGAAATATATGAATATTTATGTTGAAAAAGACGCTTTAGTATATCTAAAGCGTCATTTAAATGTTTATAGCGCTTACATTACTATTTTTTTCAATTTTATGCTATTATAAGTGTATAAATATTCATTAACAGAGGTGTATGTAATGGCGAACAAAACAATGCGTCAGATTAAGATAAGAGAAATAATTTCTAACGAACAAATTGAAACACAAGAAGAATTAGTCAAAAGACTAAATGAATATGATTTGAATATCACACAAGCTACTATATCTCGTGATATTAAAGAACTTCAATTAATTAAAGTTCCAGCACCTTCTGGTCAGTATATCTATAGTTTACCTAGAGACCGTAAATATCACCCGATTGATAAATTAGGTAGATATTTAATGGATTCATTTGTAAAAATTGACGGAGCAGATAATTTATTAGTCCTTAAAACATTACCAGGTAATGCGCAATCAATTGGTGCAATTATTGACCAAATCGATTGGACAGAAGTAATTGGGACGATATGCGGTGATGACACATGCTTAATTATTTGTAAAGATACTGAAGCAGCTGAAGTGATTACGGATAGAATTTTTAATATGCTTTAAAGGAGATTTAATATACAATGTTACAAGCACTTACAATTAAACAATTCGCTATAATTGAATCTTTAGAAATTAATTTTTCAGGTGGACTAACTGTTTTAAGCGGTGAAACTGGTGCTGGTAAATCTATTATTATAGATGCTATTGGTCAGTTAGTAGGTGCAAGAGCCTCACAAAGTTTCGTGAGACATGGCGAACAGAAGGCGATAATTGAAGGCGTATTTGATATTGATAATGTACCTAACGTCAATAAGATCTTAAGTGAGTTAGATATCGACTTTGACGAAGATTTCTTGTTTGTAAAAAGAGAAATCTTTGCTTCAGGGAAAAGCATATGTAAATTAAACAATCAGAATGTAACGCTATCTGATTTAAAAATTGTCATGCAAGAATTACTTGATATTCATGGGCAACATGAAACACAAATATTACTTAAACCTAAATATCATTTATCATTGTTAGATGATTATGCTGATGGTACTTATCAAGCTGAAATTGATCAATACGACGAGACCTTTCAATCTTATCGCTTAAAGAAACAAGAACTTGAAAAGTTAGAATCTCAAGACCAAGCATTATTACAAAGATTAGATTTAATAAAATTCCAACGAGATGAATTACAAGATGCGAATTTAAAAGAAGACGAAATTGACTTTTTGAATCAAGAAATTAAGAAACTTCAAAATCACGAAAAAATAAACGAAAGTCTTAATAAAGCGCATATGTTATTGAGTAGTGAAGAAAACATTACTGATAAAATTTATGAGCTTAATCAAGAAATTCAACATATTAACGATATTATTCCGGATAAATACACTGCTTTTAGTGAAGAATTAGATCAAATGTATTACACTTTAGAAGACTACAAACATGAACTATATAATGAGTTAACGTCTAATGACTTTGATGAATCTTTACTAAATGAGTATGAGTCTAGATTAAATGTACTCACAGACCTCAATCGTAAATATGGCAAAAGCATACCTGAATTAATCAAATATAGAGATAAAATTGACGATGAAATTTATAAAATTGAGAACTACGAACAAAGTACTTCTCAATTACGTGAAGAAATTAATGATCTTTATACAAACGTTGTAAAATATGGTGAAGCACTATCAGCTAAAAGAAGACAAGTTGCGTTGAATCTTAGAGATAGATTAGTTGAAGAAGTACAGAATTTGCACATGCAAGATGCGAATATAGAAATTACTTTCACTAAAACGAAACCTACACAATATGGCTTAGAAGAAGTAGAATTCTTAATCAGTCCAAATAAAGGCGAACCATTAAAAAGCTTAAATAAAATAGCTTCTGGTGGCGAACTATCAAGAATAATGCTTGCGTTGAAAAGTATATTTGTTTCTTCAAAAGGACAAACAGCAATTTTATTCGATGAAGTAGATACAGGTGTATCTGGAAGAGTCGCACAAAAAATGGCTGAAAAAATGCATCAAATTGCGCAAACACTTCAAGTGATATGTATTTCGCATTTACCTCAAGTCGCTGCAATAAGTGATAATCATTTGTATATTGCTAAAGAAACCGTAAATGATAGAACAACGACTTCTATCAAACAATTAGATGGTGAAGATAAGATAGATGAAATAGCAAGAATGATATCAGGTGTTGAAGTTACAGAATTAACACGACAACACGCTAAAGAAATGATTATACAAAACAAAAATTTAAAATAGAATGATTCGTTAGGGTGTTAAGCATGGTAATTAAGGTAGCAATAATAGAAGACTCGAAAGCATATGTTAGTGAAATGGCACAATATTTAAAGAAACACGATATTGAAATTGTTAATATTGGATACAACGGTAAAGAGGCACTCGACATTTTAAATGGAGAAGTTTTCGATGTTCTTCTATTAGACTTAATCTTGCCACATATAGATGGCATGACTTTGCTTAAAAAATATATAAAACAAAATAAGCAATTTAAAGTGATATGTATGAGTGCTTTTGTGAGTGATGATGTCTTAAAAGAATCTGTTTCATTAGGAGTAGATTACTTCTTAATTAAACCTGTTGAGTTTGATGTCTTGTTAGATACGATACAACGTGTATTAACGACAACAGATTCTAATATAGAAGAAATGGATGCTTTAGATTTATTACTTGAGAAGATTGGATTTTCATCAAATTTAAACGGGTACGAATATATTAAATATGGTGTACACCTTATGCTTCAATATAATCGTAAGATGCCGTTAACTAAAGAACTATATCCTTTAATTTCTCAAAATTATAATATTCAAGCGAATAATGTGGAAAGGTCTATCAGACATGCTATTAAATTAGCTTGGGATAAAGAATTAAAGTCCTATTGGTATAATAGCGAAAAATTGTATGTACGACCTACAAATGGTGAGTTTTTATTACATCTATATGAAAAGTTTAAAAAAGAGACTAGGTAAGCCTAGTCTCTTTTTTTGGCATTTTGTTTCTTCATAAAATGTTCTTGTGCGCGTTTATTTTTCTTTTCACGATGCAGTATATAACCCCCAATGAACACTACACCAAATACAAAGAAGATAAAGCCTAATAAAAACTGTAACCAAATAAAATGTAATTGTGGAACAAGTTGTCCAAAAACAGCATCTCTCATCCATTTAATACCTAGTCCTGCAATGATACCTGGTATGACCAAAATGAGTAATGCAATATACTTTTGCATAAGTTAAAACTCCTATTAATTAATAACTTATATTATATATGAGATAATGAGTAAAAGTAAACATTAAAAAAATGGAATAAACGGTACAATTTGATTATGATAGTAATAGGAGGGGATTAAATGCTTTTTAAAGATATGATAAAAAATGGTCAAAATATATCAGCTACAATTGCTGTATGTAAATCAAATGATGAAGGTGTCATTAAAGCAATTGTAAAAGCGATTAAACATACAAAAGCTAGATTCATGTTGTTTGATGAACGACCACAAGATGAGTTGATCAGGTCATTTAATTTAACACATGAAGAATTAAATAGAATAGAAATTATTCAAACACTTAACGAAGAACATACTGTATCGCAATGTGTACAAGCTGTAGCAGAT
This sequence comes from Mammaliicoccus sp. P-M59, assembly GCF_022386135.1. Lineage (NCBI taxonomy): Bacteria > Bacillati > Bacillota > Bacilli > Caryophanales > Staphylococcaceae > Mammaliicoccus > Mammaliicoccus sp. P-M59. Next base: position 290,758 of record NZ_JAJNJJ010000001.1, read on the forward strand.
GGAAAAGCAGACTTAATAATGAAAGGATTAATTTCAACTTCAGAATTATTGAAAGAAGTTTTAAAAGATAAATATAACTTGAAGACCAACTATAGAATGAGTCATATCGCAATATTTAATATACCTGAGTATCACAAGATGTTAACCGTATCAGATGTTGCAATGAACATTGCACCAAATATCGAACAAAAAATTGAAATCACATCGAATTTAGTTTATTCACTCAAAAAAATTGGTATCGACTCACCTAAAATAGGGGTGCTTTCTGCAATTGAAAATGTAAATCCGAAAATGCAGTCGTCGGTTGATGCGAAAGAAGTGGTATCTTATCTCAATCAAGAAAAACCAGACCTTGAAATAGAAGGTCCAATTGCATTTGATGCTGCAATTAATAAAAAGGCATCCATTATTAAAAAAATAGATTCAAAAATATCAGGTAACGTTGATGGTTTAATCGTCCCTCAAATTGAAAGTGGCAATATTTTATATAAATCTCTCGTATATTTATCTAACGCTGATGTAGCATCTGTTATAATTGGTGCAAAAATACCCATAATTTTAACTTCTAGATCAGATTCATCACGAGATAAATTTCATTCTATATGTAGTGCGTTAATGCTTATTTAGTATATTATAATAACAAATTAATAACTATACTCTTTATTTCAAAGTATTGAAAGAGCTTACAATGCTTTTATATCAATAAAGATTGAATTTTCTAAAAATTTTTACTTTTTGTAAGCGCTATCATTTTTCGTCAATTTATTTGATAAATAAAACATTTCATGTAAAATTAGAAATGAAGTTATTATATTAAAGTTGAAAAGGGGATTATTATGTTATTTGAAACGATAGAAAAATATGACTATGAGCAAATAGTATTTTGTCACGATAAAAGTTCAGGATTAAAAGCAATCATTGCGATTCATGATACAACATTAGGACCAGCACTTGGCGGTTGTAGAATGTGGCCATATGAAAGTGAAGAAGAAGCTATTAATGACGCATTACGCTTATCAAGAGGTATGACATATAAAAATGCTGCAGCTGGTTTAAACTTAGGCGGCGGTAAAACAGTTATTATTGGTGATCCTAAAAAAGATAAATCAGAAGCTTTATTTAGAGCTTTAGGTAGATATGTAGAAAGTTTAAATGGTCGTTATATTACTGCTGAAGATGTAGGAACGACTGAAGACGATATGGATATTATCTTTGAAGAGACTGATTACGTAGTTGGTTTATCTGAAAGTCACCAATCTAGTGGTAACCCAAGTCCTAAAACTTCATTAGGTGTATTTGTTTCTATGAAACGCGCAGCTAAAGAAGCATTTGGAACAGATGACTTAAACGGGAAAACAGTTGCTGTACAAGGTGTTGGACACGTTGCTTACGAACTATGTCGTTATTTACATGAAGCAGGTGCTCAATTAGTTGTAACGGATATTAACCAAGAAGCTGTTGATAGAGTTGTAAATGACTTCAACGCTCAAAGTGTCGGTATTAATGATATTTATGATGTAGATGCTGATATCTTTGCACCTTGTGCTTTAGGTGGCGTATTAAATGACGATACTATTGCACGCTTAAAAGTTAAAGTCGTATGTGGTAGTGCAAACAACCAATTACAAGACATAGATGTACACGGTGCTCAATTAGAAGATAAAGGTATTGTATATGCGCCTGACTTCGTTGCTAACTCTGGTGGTGTTATCAACGTTGCGGATGAATTAGATGGATACAATGAAGTACGTGCTATCTCAAACATTGAAAAAATCTATGACCAAATGGATAAAGTATTTGAAATTAGTAAGCGAGATCAAATTACTACTGCACGTGCAGCTGAAATTTTAGCTGAAGAACGCATTGAACAACTGATGAATGTTAGAAGTAATTTCTTAAAAACTGAAAGATCTATCATTTCTAGAGGTAAAAAATAATGAAAAAAATTCTTGTACTTAATTTAGGAAGCACATCATCTAAAGTTGCAGTATTTAATAACTATGATATGTTATTTGAGGATGTTATCAGACATGATATCGATCAAACTAATCTTCCATTAATTGATCAAGTCCCATTTCGACTTGAAAGTATCAAGAACTCATTAAACCAACATCATATCTCACTACAAGCAATAGATGCTATTGCTTGTAGGGGTGGTGTTTTAAAGCCTATACAAGGTGGAACATATCTTGTTAATAACATCATGTATCAAGACTTGAAATCTTTTAAATATGGATTTCATGCCTCAAATTTAAGTGGTATTATCGGCTATACATTTGCTAAAGAATTAAATATACAGGCTTATATTGTTGATCCAGTCGTCGTAGATGAATTAATACCAGAAGCAAGAATTACTGGCATTAAAGGTATTGAAAGACGCAGTATCTTCCATGCATTAAACCAGAAATCAGTCGCTAAACAATATGCAGCTGATACGAACAAAGCATATGAAGATATTAATGTCATCGTCGCACATCTTGGAGGAGGTATAAGTGTAGGTGCTCATAGAAAAGGAAGAGTCATCGAAGTTAATGACGGCTTGTTAGGCGAGGGTCCATTTAGTCCTGAAAGAGCTGGCTCCATTCCAAATGATGCGTTAATTAAATGGGTTATTGATCACGATTTAAATGCTAAAGAAGCTAATAATGAATTAAGTAAAAATTCTGGGTTATTATCATATTTTGGTACAAATGATTGTTTAAAAGTAGAACAAATGATGGAAAATGGCGATAAAACTGCTAAACTTGTCTTAGATGCTATGTGTTATCAAATTGCTAAATCAATAGGGTCTTGCGCGGTCGTTTTAGAAGGTCAAATCGATCAAATTATCATAACTGGCGGATTAAGTTATTCAAAATATATCATAAATAAAGTAAAACAATATGTATCTTGGCTACAAAATGTTACTATATATAAAGGAGAAAAAGAAATGCACGCCTTAAATATTGGCGTAATGGACCTCTTACACGGTAAAATTAGTACCAAGTCATATGAATAAGGAGTAATACTATGTCTAAAGAATATGATTTAGTCGTTCTAGGTGGCGGTACGGCAGGCTATGTATCAGCAATTCGTGCTTCACAACTAGGAAAAAAAGTCGCAATTGTAGAGAAATTTAAGTTAGGTGGAACTTGTTTACATAAAGGTTGTATACCTACAAAATCATATTTAAAAACTGCAGAAATTTTAAGATACATACAACATTCAAACGAATATGGTATTAAAACTGCTTCAGCTGATTTTGAAATGACGGATGTTGTTGCTAAGAAAGATGAAACAGTTACTACGATGTACAATGGTGTACAAAGTTTGATGAAAAAATACAAAATTGACATTTACGAAGGTAATGGCAGAATTCTAGGACCTTCATTGTTCTCGCCTCAAGCTGGAACTGTATCTGTTGAATTTGAAAATGGCGAATCAGAACTATTCGTTAATCAACATGTATTAATTGCAACAGGGTCAAGACCAATTGAATTACCATTCTTAAAGTTTAACCATCAAACCATCATTTCAAGTGATGATATGATGCAATTAGAAACGTTGCCTGAAAGCATGTTAATTATCGGTGGCGGTGTGATTGGACTTGAATTTGCATCTTTATTAAATGATTTAGGTGTAAAAGTAACAGTTGTTGAAGCTGGGCAATCCATTATTCCTAACGAACAACGAGAAATCAGTAAAACGATTAAACGTAGCTTTGAAGAAAATGGCATAACCATTCATGAGAAATGTCCTTTATCTGAACAAGATGTCAACATACATGATAAACATGTAGATGTCACACTTCAAAATGAGCAACAAACTTTTGAAAAAGTATTAGTCGCAGTTGGTAGAACACCGAATACTGAAGATTTAGGATTGAACAACACAAAAATAAAGATCGATGATAAAGGCTATATACTAACAAATGATGTTTATCAAACTGATGATAAACATATTTATGCGGTTGGAGATGTCATCGGTAATTATCAATTAGCACATGTTGCAACTAAAGAAGGCACAATTGCTGTAGAGCATATGTTTGATCAAAATCCTATCACATTAGATTACTTAACAGTACCGAGATGTATATATACAAACCCTGAAATTGCTTCGATAGGGATGACTGAACAAGATGCAAAAGCGCAAAATATTAATTTCAAAAAGTTCAAAGTACCTTTTAAAGCGATTGGCAAATCCGTCATCGAAAATAATGGACTTGGTGAATGTATATTAATTAAAGATATAGACAATGAAAAAGTGCTTGGCATTCATATGATTGGTGCAAAAGTGACTGAATTAATTAATGAAGCAGCTCTATTTACATTTATGAATGGCTCTACTGAAGAACTAGCAACTACTGTACATGCACATCCTTCAATTGGAGAAGTGCTCATGGAACTAGGGTTAAAATCTGAGAATCGTGCTATTCACGTCTAAAGAGGAGAGATTAGATGTTAGATTATAAGACTGTCGGATTAACGCATGAAGACTTAAAAGAAATTTATAAATGGATGTTATTAGGTAGAAAAATTGACGAAAGAATGTGGCTACTTAACCGAGCAGGTAAACTACCGTTTGTTATTAGTTGTCAAGGTCAAGAAGCAACACAAATTGGCACATATTATGCACTAAAAGACGAAGACGTATTAGCGCCTTACTATAGAGATTTAGCTTTAGTTACAGCTCGTGGTATTTCTGCTGAAGAATCTATGTTAGCTGCATTTGCAAAACAAGGTGATACTTCAAGTGGTGGTAAGCAAATGCCATCTCACTTTAGTAAAAAAGATTTATCTATTTTAACGCAAGGTTCTTGTGTAACAACTCAAGTGTTACATGCAGTTGGCGCAAGTTTATCACTTAAAATGGATGGCAAAGAAGCGATTGCACTTGCTACTTTAGGTGAAGGTAGTACGAGTCAAGGTGATTTCCACGAAGCAATGAACTTTGCTGGTGTTCATAAGTTGCCATTTATTTGTATTATCGAAAACAATAAATATGCCATTTCGGTACCAAGTCACTTACAGTACGCAACAGATGATTTATCATCTAGAGCTGCAGGTTACGGTGCATTTGGTGAACAAGTGGATGGTAATGATCCTATAGCTGTTTATGAAGCAGTTAAACGTGCAAGAGAACGTGCAATAAATGGTGAAGGACCAACACTTATTGAAGCATTATGTAGTCGTTTAACACCTCATTCTTCAGATGATGATGATAATTATCGTCCGGCAGAAGAAATGAAAGAAGAAAAAGACAATGATTGTATGATTAAATTCAAAGAATATTTAGTTGAACATCAAGTTACAAACGATGAATGGTTCAGCCAAATTGAAGATGAAATTAAACAAGAAATCAATACTGCTACTAAAAATGCAGAAAAAGCACCTTATCCATTACCGGAAGAAGCTTTAACACATGTATATGATCAAGGAGGCGAAAAGAATGCCTAAGTTATCCTATCTTGACGCGATTAATCAAGCAATGGACCAAGCGATGGAAAAAGATAATAACGTATTTGTTATCGGCGAAGATGTTGGTCTAAAAGGCGGCGTATTTGGCGCAACTAAAAATTTATACAACAAATATGGTGAAAGACGCGTGATCGATTCACCTTTAGCAGAATCAAATATCGTTGGTGCTTCAATTGGTGCAGCTATGATGGGTAAAAGACCTGTATCTGAAATTCAATTTGCAGAGTACATCGTTCCGGCAACAAACCAAATTATCAATGAAGCAGCTAAAATAAGATACCGTTCTAATAATGATTGGGATTGTCCTTTAACAATTAGAAGTCCATTTGGTGGCGGAATTCATGGCGCATTATATCATTCTCAAAGTATTGAGAGTATATTCTGTTCAACACCAGGCTTAAGAGTTGTCATTCCATCATCACCATACGATGCTAAAGGATTACTTCTTGCGGCAATTGAAGATAATGATCCTGTATTATACTTTGAACATAAAAAAGCATACAGACTATTAAAAGAAGAAGTTCCAGAAGAATATTATACTGTCCCAATCGATAAAGCAGATGTTAAACGAGAAGGTTCAGATATTACAGTATTCACTTATGGATTATGTGTAAATTATGCACTTCAAGCAGCTGAAATATTATCAACTGAAGGTATAGATGCAGAAATAGTAGATTTACGTTCATTATATCCACTAGACAAAGAAACAATTATTAATTGTGCGAAAAAGACTGGCAAAGTATTGGTTGTAACTGAAGATAATTTAGAAGGTAGTGTCATGAGTGAAGTATCTGCCATAATAGCAGAAAATTGCTTATTTGATTTAGACGCACCAATTGCAAGACTTGCAGGTCCAGACGTACCAGCTATGCCATTTTCACCACCAATGGAAGATTTCTTTATGATGAATCCTGTGAAAATAGAAGAAAAAATGAGAACGTTAGCTGAATTTTAGGAGGTTAAATTATGGACGTGAAGATGCCGAAACTTGGAGAAAGTGTTCATGAAGGTACAATCGAACAATGGCTTGTTAAACCAGGTGACACAATTGAAGAGTACGATGCACTGTGCGAAGTGATAACAGATAAAGTAACAGCTGAAGTCCCTTCAACATTTAATGGAACAATTAAAGAAATTGTTGTAGAAGCCGGTGAAACAGTAGATGTTGGAACAGTTATTTGTACAATGGAAGTTGAAGGTGAAACATCAGAGGAAAACAATAATAGTGCTGATGAACAAACTGAACCAGAAGTAACTAAAGAAGAGCAACCTGCAAAAGCTGAAACACCTGTTTCTAATAAACCACAAGTAGGTCCAATGAATAACGGTCAATATTCACCAGTTGTATTTAAATTAGCAAGTGAAAATAATATTGATTTAAATAAAGTTAAAGGTACTGGTAATTTAGGAAGAGTGACTAAAAAAGACATTTTAAATGCGATTGAAAATGGTGTGCCAACTGAAGATGCATCATCTAAACAAGTAGATGCACCAGTTCAAGAAGTGGATGAAAATACAGTTCAACCAGAAACAACTTCTTTACCTGGCGATTCAATTCCAGTCAATGGTGTAAGAAGAGCAATTGCGAATAAAATGTTGCAAAGTGTTCATGAAATTCCACATGCTTGGATGATGGTCGAAGTTGATGCTACAGATCTTGTTAAAACAAGACAATATCATAAATCATCTTTCAAACAAAATGAAGGATATAACTTAACATTCTTCGCATTTTTCGTAAAAGCTGTTGCAGAAGGATTGAAGAAATATCCGATGTTAAATAGTACTTGGGCAGGCGATGAAATTAAAATTCATAAAGATATTAATATTTCAATCGCAGTAGCAAGTGAAGATAAATTATATGTACCTGTTATTAAAAATGCTGATGATAAATCAATCAAAGGTATTGCTCGTGAAATTAATGATCTTGCAACTAGAGGAAGAAAGCATAAGTTAACTTCTCAAGATATGCAAGGCGGTACATTCACAGTCAATAATACAGGTTCATTTGGCTCAGTATCATCAATGGGTATTATCAATCATCCACAAGCTGCTATTTTACAAGTAGAATCTATTGTGAAACGACCTGTAGTTGTCAATGATATGATCGGTATTCGTGATATGGTTAATTTATCATTATCAATTGATCATAGAATATTAGATGGTTTAATGGCCGGTGAATTCTTAAAATATGTAAAAGAAAGATTACAAAGTATGACAATCGAGAACACATCTATATATTAATAAAACCTTGTCATTGTTTTACCCTTAAATCTCCTGTAAAATAGACTTATCTATTATTACAGGAGGCTTTTTTTATGGAAATGGATTTCAATTTATATATGAATGATGTAGTTAATTCTGCGAGAAATGAAATAGAAGCGGCTGGATACAAACAATTAACAACTAAAGAAGAAGTTGAAGAAACTTTCAACAAACCAGGTACAACATTTGTTATGGTTAATTCAGTTTGTGGATGTGCAGGCGGTATCGCAAGACCAGCAGCACAACATGCGTTACACTATGATAAATTACCAGATCAATTAGTAACTGTATTTGCTGGTCAAGACAAAGAAGCAACAGAAACAGCACGTGATTATTTTGAAGGTTATCCACCATCAAGTCCATCATTTGCTTTTCTAAAAGATGGCAAAATTGTCAAAATGATTGAAAGACATGAAATCGAAGGTCACGATCCAATGAGTGTTATTACAAACATTCAAGCACTATTCGAAGAGTATTGCGAAGAAGTGTAAAGGAACGGTTCATTTCTTATGCAAATAAAACCGTACAGAATAGGATATAGAACATTAAAAACTGCCCTAGGGATGACATTAGCTGTCATCCTTTCTAGGTTAATCGGCTTAGATAATTATGCATCCAGTGCTATTCTTGTTGTATTATGCATTAAGGATACAAGAGTTAAATCATTTGAAGCTGCAATATATAGATTTGTAGCATGTTTTATAGCAATTTTGATAGGTTCAGTATTTTTCACTTATTTAGGAAGTACACCTATTATACTTGGTATTATGGTGCTTTTATTTATACCCGTAACAGTCATGATTGGTGTACAAGAAGGAATTGTAACAAGCTGTGTTATTATACTTCATCTGTATATGGCTAAAACGATTGATATGAATGTTGTCGTAAATGAAATTTTATTACTTGTAATTGGTATAGGTATAGCTTTAATCATGAATATGTTTATGCCAAGTTTAGATTATAAACTTAACAATTATAAACGCAAAATAGAAGACGACTTTATATTAATAACCTTTATTTATAGTCAATGCTTACAAGATCCAAATAAGAAAATTAATGTACCGTCATTTGATATCGTTTCAGAAAATATTAGAAAAGCTAAATCATTAGCATTTAGAGAAGTTAAAAATCATTTTGTGAGAAATGAGAACTCTTACTATCATTATTTTGATATGAGAGAAGAACAATTAACTTTATTAAAAAGAATGAAAAAATTAATCGAATCCATGCAGCACAGTCAGCATGCACATCATTTATGTAGTCAATTGTTATTAGAAGTATCACAAAACGTACAAGGAAACGATTACTCACTCATGAGATTGCATAATCTATATGACATTAAAATAAAATTACAATCTATCGAGCTACCAAAATCACATCAAGAATTAGAAAGTATCGCAGCACTATTTCAACTATTAAACGAAGTAGAAGAATACTTACTAATCAAATCACAATTCGGTAGCCTTAAGAAGTAAAAACGCAATGCTATATGGCATTGCGTTTTTTGTGTATATAGTGGGGGGAGATGTGAGTTTATGTTGACTTTAACTCACATCTTTCACAATCTCGTGAGTTTATGTTGACTTTAACTCACATGTTTTTCAATCTCGTGAGTTAATGTTGGCTTTAACTCACATCTTTCACAATCTTGTGAGTTAATATTGCCTTTAACTCACATCTTTTCCAATCTCGTGAGTTAATATTGTCTTTAACTCACATGTTTCCTAATCTTGTGAGTTAATGTTGGCTTTAACTCACATCTTTTCCAATCTCGTGAGTTAATGAGGTATTTAACTCACATCTTTCCTAATCTCGTGAGTTTATGTTGCATTTAACTCACATCTTTTCCAATCTCGTGAGTTAATGTTGACTTTAACTCACATGTTTCCTAATCTTGTGAGTTAATATTGCCTTTAACTCACATCTTTTCCAATCTCGTGAGTTAATGTGGGATTTAACCCACATGTTTCCCAATCTCGTGAGTTAATGTGGGATTTAACCCACATGTTTCCCAATCTCGTGAGTTAATGTGGGCTTTAACTCACATGTTTTCTAATCTCGTGAGTTAATATTGTCTTTAACTCACATGTTTCTTAATCTCGTGAGTTAATGAGGTATTTAACCCACATGTTTCCTAATCTCGTGAGTTAATGTTGCTTTTAACTCACATGTTTCCTAATCTTGTGAGTTAATATTGTCTTTAACTCACATGTTTCCTAATCTCGTGAGTTAATGTTGTCTTTAACTCACATCTTTCACAATCTCGTAAGTTAATATTGCCTTTAACTCACATGTTTCCTAATCTCGTGAGTTTACTTTGTCTTTAACTCACATGTTTCACAATCTCGTGAGTTTATTCTGTCTTTAACTCACGAGTTCCACGTATTCTAATATTACCTAATTAAAATTTGTATCTCTCATCCCAAAAAAAGCGCTACTCATCATGAGCTAGCGCTTTTGAATTATATTATTAATTTAATAGGAATGGTAAGATACCTGATAATACAAGTGCAGCTACGATTGCTACTAACATTACGATGATTATGATTTTACGTACATTCTTATTTCCCATGATAACCCTCTCTTTAAACATTAGTTTTGTATATATTTATCAACTATTATACACTAGATTATGAGATATTTAAATAAATGAAAAGAGGGACAATCATGATTAATGAAGAAAGATTATTAAATACTTTTATGGAACTTGTAAAGGTAGATTCTGAATCTAAAAATGAAAGAAAGATTGCTGACTTATTAAAGCAAAGGTTTACGGATTTAGGTTTAGATGTTAAAGAGGATGACTCTCAAAGTGAAACTGGTTATGGTGCTGGTAATTTAATTTGTAAATTAAAAGGTGAAGATTCTAGCAAGACACCGATTTATTTTACAAGCCATATGGATACTGTTACACCTGGTAATAATATTGAACCTGAATTACGTGAAGATGGTTACATTTATTCTAAAGGAGAAACAATCTTAGGTTCTGATGATAAAGCTGGTTTAGCTGCAATTTTAGAAGCTATTCAAGTTATTAAAGATAACAATATTCAACATGGTGATATTGAGTTTATCATTACAGTTGGTGAAGAATCTGGTTTAGTAGGTGCTAAAGCTTTAAATCCTGATGATATTCAAGCGAAATATGGCTTTGCTATTGATGCGCCTGGTAAAGTAGGTACAACTGTTGTAGCAGCTCCTACACAAGCTAAAATAGAGGCTATTATAAAAGGCAAAACAGCACACGCTGGATTAGAACCTGAAAAAGGTGTTTCTGCGATTAATATTGCTGCTAAAGCTGTTAGTCATATGAACTTAGGACGTATCGATGAAGAAACAACTGCTAATATCGGTAGATTCGAAGGTGGAACAGCAACAAATATCGTAAGCGATCATGTATATATTTTAGCAGAAGCTAGATCTTTAGATGACGAAAAAATGAATCAACAAGTTACACATATGAAAGAAGCATTCGAGAAAACTGCTGAAGAATTCGGATGTTCTGCTGAAGTTAATGTACAAATTATGTACCCAAGCTTTAACTTAACTCAAGAAGACGATGTTGTTCAATTAGCCGTTAAATCTTCTGAAAAAATTGGACGTAAAGCAGACCTTGTTAAACTAGGTGGCGGATCTGACGGAAATGTTATTAGTGGATTCGGAATTCCTACTGTTATTTTAGGTGTTGGATATGAATATATTCATACAACAAATGAACGTATGCCAGTTGAAGAATTACAAAAAATTACAGAACAAATCGTTGCAATTGCTGAACTTGCATAAAAATTCAGTATGTAAACGTATTCATTTGAAATTAAAGACTTTATAGACGAAAAATGTATTCAAACTATGTTAAAATGTACTAGAAAATGAAAAAAAGTGAGGTTAATTTCATGACACAACAAATAGGTGTAGTTGGTTTAGCTGTAATGGGTAAAAACTTAGCTTGGAATATTGAATCACGTGGTTACTCAGTTTCAGTGTATAACCGTTCAAAAGAGAAAGTCGACCAAATGGTTGAAGAATCACAAGGTAAAAATATACATCCAAACTATTCAATCGAAGAGTTTGTAGATTCATTAGAAAAACCAAGAAAAATTTTACTTATGGTAAAAGCTGGTGAAGCAACAGATAAAACAATCGATAGCTTATTACCATTATTAGATAAAGGCGACATCCTTATCGATGGCGGAAACACTAACTATTTAGATACGATTCGTAGAAATCAATACTTAGATGAAAGTGGAATAAACTTCATTGGAACAGGTGTTTCAGGTGGAGAAGAAGGTGCTTTAACTGGTCCTTCAATTATGCCTGGTGGTCAGAAAGAAGCTTATGAATTGGTAGCACCAATTTTAGAAAGCATTTCTGCAAAAGCTAGCGATGGTTCTCCATGTGTAACATATGTTGGTCCAGACGGTGCTGGTCACTATGTAAAAATGGTGCATAACGGTATTGAATACGCAGATATGCAATTAATCGCTGAAAGTTATGACTTAATGAAACGTGTATTACACATGGATCATAAAGAAATCGCTGAAACGTTTAAATCATGGAACGCTGGCGAATTAGAAAGTTATTTAATTGAAATCACAGGCGAAATCTTTAATAAATTAGACGAAGATGGTACACCATTAGTTGAAAAAATTATGGATAAAGCTGGACAAAAAGGTACTGGTAAATGGACTTCGATCAATGCTTTAGAATTAGGTATTCCATTAACAATTATTACTGAGTCTGTATTTGCTAGATTTATTTCTTCATTCAAAGATGAAAGAGTTAAAGCAAGCACAGCGTTTAATCCAGAAGTAACTGAGTTTGATGGTGACAAAGAAGCATTCTTAGAACAAATCAGACAAGCACTTTATATGAGTAAAATCTGTAGTTATGCACAAGGATTTGCTCAAATGAAAACTGCTAGTGAAACAAATAACTGGAACTTAAAATTAGGTGAGTTAGCTATGATTTGGAGAGAGGGTTGTATCATCCGTGCGCAATTCTTACAAAAAATCAAAGACGCTTACGATAATGATTCATCATTAACAAACTTATTATTAGATCCTTACTTCAACGATATCGTTGCAAAATATCAAGGTTCATTAAGAGAAGTATCAGCGACTGCAATCAAAGCAGGAATTGCAACACCTGGTTTTTCTTCAGCAATCAATTACTTTGATAGTTACCGTTCAGAAGATTTACCTGCCAACTTAATTCAAGCACAACGCGATTACTTTGGTGCGCATACTTATGAACGTAAAGACAAAGAAGGTATTTTCCATACTGAATGGACTAAATAATTTGATATAACAAAACAACCCGTTATCTCCAAGAGATAGCGGGTTGTTTTTTAATTCATACTTTTATGATCAATAGGTATCCAAAGTTGTACTTTAGAAGTTTCTTGATCAAAATTAACATCAAGAGGGTATACCTCAACATAAAAATCATCATGTAAATAAGGCATTTTAAGTTGCCATTGATTTTCAATATGGTGCCAAGCTTCACTCACTACAAAATCTAATTCACCTTGTAAATTAAACGTCGCGAAATGATGTCCAGGTAAATAGTAATTATCTAAATGACCTGGATATCTTTCACTAGGAACACCTACAAATACTTCGAGTCCATCTACAAGTGGTCTTCGAATAACGAATAGTTGATTAGGTTTAACATCATTATATTTAATAAAGTCTTCTATGTAATTATTCTCTAATAACATTTCTAATAAGTCAGGTATTAAAAAATGATTATCTAGTTCATTTGAATGATAATGATGATTCTTTCCTACTAACTTTAAATCATCTTTGTACTGTAATGAATAATTTAACGGCTCTGTTTCTGTAGAAGTTAATTTAATAGAGACTCTTTTTTTAATTTTAAGCATAGATTGATGTGTCTTCGTTTGTAGCGGACTTATGCCATGATATGCATTAAAATCATGAGCGAATGCATGTGCATCTCTGTATCCATACTTTAAGGCGATATCTAAAATACGTGTATGACCACTTAAAATATCAAACGCAGCTTCAGTCATTCTTCTAGCAAGTTGATATTCAATAGGTGTCATACCAATAACCATCGTAAATGATTGATTCAAGTGAAAAGGGGACTTTTCAACGTGATCGCTCAAAGTTTGTAAATCGATATCGCTCAATAGATGATCTTCAATGTACACAATTGCTCTTTGTAAATCTTTAATTACTTCCAATGTTCAGTCACTCCTGTTGGCGGAAAGATTAGTTAATATCGTCCCACCATTTAAATCCATCAATAGACAATAATAATTGACTCTTAATCGGTCCATTGGTACCCGCTCTATAATTAGGGAACGGTGCTTTATCATTGTCCCACACATTTTGTATCACATCTACATATTTCCAAGTTGCTTTTAATTCTTCCCAATGCGTAAAGTTTGTTGAATCACCTTTAAGACAGTCGAAGATTAAGTTCTCATATGCATCAACTGTATTCATTTTATCTTGTGCACTCATTGCGTATGATAATTGAACAGGTTCTGTTTCTATGCCTTGAACTTGTTTTTTAGCATTTAAATGTAGTGAAAGACCTTCATTAGGTTGAATATTAATCACAAGTAAATTAGATTCTAATTCTGAATCACGTTGATAATATAAATTCATTGGTACTTCTTTGAATTCAACAACGACTTGAATACCTTTTTTCTTCATTCTTTTACCAGTTCTAATAAAGAATGGTACGCCAGCCCATCTGAAATTATCTATCAATACTTTACCTGCAACGAAAGTAGGGGTATTAGAGTCATCTGCTACTTTATCTTCTTCTCTATAGCTTCTAACTTCTTCGCCTTCAATTTGACCTTTATCATATTGTCCTCTAACAAAGTTCTGTTTAACTTCTGACTCATCTAAAGCTCTAATTGAACGCAATACTTTTACTTTTTCATTTCTAACATCTTCACTGTTTAAACTAATAGGCGGTTCCATTGCTAATAAAGCAACCATTTGTAACATATGGTTTTGGAACATATCTTTTAATGCACCACTATTTTCATAGTATCCACCACGATCTTCTACACCTAATATTTCAGATGATGTTACTTGAATATTAGAAATATATTTATTATTCCATAATGGTTCGAACATCGCATTCGCAAATCTTAACACTTCAATGTTCTGTACCATATCTTTACCTAAATAATGGTCGATTCTGTAAATTTCTTCTTCTTTAAATGAACGTCTAATTTGTTCATTTAATTCTTCAGCAGATGCTAAATCTGTGCCGAAAGGTTTTTCAATAATTAAACGTTTGAAACCGTCAGTATCTGTTAAACCTGAAGATTTTAAGAAATCCGTAACAGTTCCAAAGAATTGAGGTGCCATTGCTAAATAAAATAATCGATTACCTTCTAATTGATATTGTTCATTTAACTCATTTGAAAAAGCTAATAATTCTTCATAACTAGAAGGGTCACTAACATCGTGCGATTGATAAAACACATGTTCCATAAATTCATCTAACTTGTCTGTATTCTGTACATGTTTCTCTACTGAAGCTTTAATTTCATTTCTGAACTTTTCAGTAGTCCAATCTCTTCGACCAACACCAATTATTGCGATGTGCTCGTCTAATTGATTTTGTTGATATAAATGAAAAATAGATGGGAATAATTTACGGTGACTTAAATCACCTGTAGCCCCAAATATTGTAATTAAGCATGGAATATTTCTAGTTTCGGTTGTCATTTATTTACCTCGATTCTCTAACTTTTTCACAATTTACAATATTAATTATTATAACATGTTAGTGATTGATATTCTTCCATTTGAACTGTTAAATTTTCAATTTATTCAGTAAGTTGTATAATCATCATCATTTTTATGTATTTTTATAAATCATTGTACGATACATGTTATAATAATAACGTAAGGAGGAAGACGATGGAACTCACATTTTTAGGCACAAGTGCCGGATTACCGACTAAAGAAAGAAATACACAATCAATTGCCTTTAATTGCCTACCTCACGTCAATCAACTATGGTTATTTGATGTTGGTGAAGCAACTCAACATCGAATATTACATACTGGCATTAAACTTGGCAAAATAAGTCATATATTTATTACGCACTTACATGGTGACCATATATTTGGATTACCTGGATTATTAACAAGTCGTTCCTTCCAAGGTGGTAAAGATAAACCTTTAACAATCATTGGCCCTAAAGGTATAACAAAGTTTATACAAACGGCATTAGAAATTTCTCAATCAAATTTAAATTACCCGATAACTGTAAATGAATTCAACACGGAAACCGAACTTAATATCGATGGCTTTCAAATTAAAGCTTTACCTTTAAAACATGGTATATTATCTGTCGGTTATCGTATCACAGCACCTGATATTGAAGGGAAGCTAGATGTTGAAAAACTTAAAGCAATCGGAATAGAGCCTGGACCAAAATATCAAGAAGTAAAAGCAAACGAAACTTTTGAATATGAAAATCAAACTTATCAATCTAAAGATTTCAAAGGTCCTAAGAAAAAGGGGAAAGTGATTACAATCTTTGGTGATACGATGCCATGTCAAAATGAACATATCCTTGCTCAAGATGCAGACGTTATTGTTCATGAAACAACGTATATCGAAGGCGATAAAAAATTAGCCAATTCTTATTATCATAGTCATATTGAAGATGTCTTTCAATTAATGACTGATGTTAATGTAAAAAAAGGTCTATTCACACATTTATCTAATCGATATGAATTAGAAGATATTCAAACAGTTGAAGCCACATTGCGTTCAACTGTAAATCATGACTTTAAATTTGTAAAAGATTATGACCAATTTCAAATATAAAAGGGAGCGGGACAGAAATCTAATTTGTATAAAAAGATTTCGTCGTCCCGCCCCGGCAAGGATGACTAGAGTTGAAAAAAGCTTGGTACAAGCGCATTTTCAATTCAGTCAGCTACTGCCAAGATGATAAAAAAGACTGAGACATTACATTATGTCCCAGTCCCTTTTTGTAACTTATTCAATTAATCTTCATCCGCTTCTGCAAGTTCGATACTTCTCTTAACAGCTGCGTTTAAACAATCTAAGAAAATAGCTTCTATGTCATGGTTGCTTAACGCATTTAAACCAGCTTGCGTTGTACCACCTTTAGACGTAATATTTTTACGTAATTGATCCATTTTCAAATCAGAGCGTTCGATCATTTTACCTGTACCAATAATCAACTCTTTAATAGACTCTTCAACTTGAGATTGTTCAATCCCTAATTTAGTACCAGCATTTACATATTGTTCAAATACATGATATAAGAATGCAGGTCCACTACCAGTAATAGCTGTCACTTGATGTAAATGATCTTCTTTAACTTCTAATGCTGTACCGAAAGCTTCAATAAGCGTTAATACTTCTTGCTTAGAATTAGGATCGAAGTTTGTAGAGAAACTAATACCCGTTACTGAATGCCCAACGTGCGCATTCGTATTCGGCATTATTCTAGCAATTGGATTATCGACTTGTAAATTATCTCTAATATAACTAATCGGTAAACCAGCCATAATTGAAATGAATTTATTATCACTCGTTATGAAAGGTTTAATGCGTTCAGCTAATTTTAAGAAATCATAAGGTTTTGTACTTAAGAATACATAATCTGCATCTTTTAACAATTCTTCATCATCATAACTATAGCTAACGCCTAAAGCTTCATGATAACTTTCCAATGCTTCTTGGTTCGACTTATTTGTTAAATAAATATTTTCAGGTTCAATCGACTTACTGTTAACAATTCCAGTGAATATCGCGTTTGCCATATTACCAGATCCATAAAACACAATTTTCATAATAAAATCACTCACTTCCATATGAATTCATTTTAATTATAAAGAAATATAATCTTATGTCAAAATTGCTTGTATCGTATTTAGTTTTTTTGAAGTGTTATGATACATTATACATAACAATGAATAAAGGATGAGTTAAATGATCGGTAAACATTATTTATTAACTGGTGCCACAGGTTCACTAGGGGAGAGCTTGATACAATCATTGAATAATCACGGTGCTTACGTTTCAATAATTGTTAGAAATGTGGATAAAGCCAATCATTTAATGACGGCATATAAAAATATTAAAGAAGTATTTGTATTAGATATGAATGACACCGCGCAAGTCGAACAATTTAATCTTGCACAGAACAATACGTATGACGGGATTATTAATAATGCTGGGTTAGGTTACTTTAAATCTAATGAGGCACATACAAATGAGGAAATTAAGGACATTTATCATACGAATCTCGTCAATTTAATTATTCTATTGAACCGTATATTACCTTATTTAAAAAGAGGGGCATCAATCGTTAATATTTCATCGATTTCTTCTAAAGTGACAACACCATATGGCAGTCATTATGCAGCGTCAAAAGCAGCTTTGAGTAGTTTCACAAATGCTTTAAGACTTGAACACGAAGATTTACATGTACTTAATGTCAATCCAGGACCTTTCAAATCACAATTTCATGCTAAAGCAGACCCTTCAGGTCACTTTGAAAAGCTCACATCTCAAATACAACTTAATGTAGAAGATTTAAGCGAACAAATTGTTAAAAGTATGATTAAAAGAAAAATAGAAATAAACGAACCGAAATGGATGGATTTAGGATTGAGATTTTATCAATTAGCACCTCGTACATTGGAAAAATTATTTAAACAAAGTTTTTTAAGTAAAAAGATATAAATAGAGTCTGGGAAAATTAATCTTCTCCCAGACTCTTTACTTTTAAACTAAGTGATTTGTGTATTCAATATTTTTTACTATTGAACGAGCGTGCTTAATTTGAGCTTCTGATAATGTTCCATTATAACTTTGGATACTCTCAGCTAATTGCTCTGGAGAACTTGCACCTGTAATAATAGATCCAAGTGCGTCAAATGATTTCAAATAATTAAATGTAACACTTGATAAGTCATCATATTCTTTATTCAGTTGAGAAATGGTATCCGATAAATCATTATAATTATATTCTAGTAAGCCATCTTTAAATTTACGATCTAATACTTCGTTTGATTTATGAGTTAATAAACCTTTAGAAACTGGACCTCTCGCTAATATTTTGACACCATGTTCGTTAATTTTTTCAATAAGACTTTCAGGGCGATTATCTAAAATACTAAATTGCATCATAATTGTTTCAATGTTGCTGTTTTTCAAGTAATAATCGATCACATTAGGTCTAATTGACGAAATACCATATGCTTTTATAAGACCTTGTTCTTTTAATCTTTCGAATGCTTCTATTGTTTCATCTTTGTTATCTTCAATCGTACCGCCATGTAACATATATAAATCTAATTGTTCAAGATCCAATCTTTGTAATGATTCTTTAATGCTTTTCATAATGTGTTCTTTAGAAGGATCCCAAAAGTGCTCTTGTTTATCTTTATCAAAATGATTACCGACTTTTGATCCAATGACAATATCTTGTTGATTTTGATATTTTTTCAAAAGTTGTCCTACGATTTTTTCATTCTCACCGTAATCATATAAATCAGCTGTATCAAAATATGTGATACCTTGTTTGATTGCTTCATCAACAATTGTTTCTGCATGGTTGATATCTGTTCCTAAACTCATACAACCTAATCCGACTTCTGAAATTTCAATGCCATTTTTCAATGTATTCTTTTGCATATTGAAGCTCCTTTCGCTACACTTTATTTATTAAGTTTACCAGATAAATTATTTTAATGAAAAGAGGCACACTTATAATGAAACTAACTGAAGAAACGATTTCGAAAGAAACAATATATGATGGTCGTATTATTAAGCTGGAAAAACATCAAGTAACACTTCCAGATGGGCAAACGAGCGAACGCGAAGTCGTATTACATAATGGTGCAGTATCTGTATTAGCTATAACACCAGACAATGAAGTATTAGTGGTGGAACAATATAGAAAAGCAATGGAAAAGACATTAATCGAAATTCCTGCTGGTAAATTAGAAATAGGGGAGGAACGAGAGTCAGCTGCACTGAGAGAATTAGAAGAAGAAACAGGATACGTTGCAGACAAATTAGAACTCATCGGTGAAGTATATGGCTGTCCAGGCTTCTGTAACGAGAAAGTAAGTGTTTATATCGCGAAAGATTTAAAAGAAGGAAACGCAAATTTAGATGAGGATGAATTCTTGAATTTAACTAAAATTCCAATTGATCAAATACAGTCTTTATTATCAGAACATAAAATTGAAGATGCAAAAACAATGATTGCCTTCCAATACTTATTATTAAATTATAATCATTCTAAATAAAAAGATATTTTTTCTTGCTTTTTGAGAAGATTATTGGTATTTTAGTATACGAATACATTACTAATTGATAATGATTATTTTTTAGAAAGAAGGTGTCAAGTTGGAAGAACGCATACAACGTGTGAAAGAACAATTACACAAAGCTTCCTACAAACTAACTCCGCAAAGAGAAGCGACAGTTAGAGTATTACTTGAGAATGAAGCCGATCATTTAAGTGCAGAGGACGTTTACCTAAAAGTTAAAGATAAGGCACCTGAGATTGGTCTCGCAACTGTCTATCGTACGTTAGAACTATTAGCAGAATTAAAAGTAGTCGACAAAATTAACTTTGGCGATGGTGTTGCTAGATTCGATTTAAGAAAAGAAGGGGCAAAACATTTTCACCACCATATGGTATGCATGGAATGTGGCGCAGTTGATGAAATCGAAGAAGATTTATTAGAAGACGTAGAACGTCGTGTTGAAAAAGAATTTAACTTTAAAATTTTAGACCATCGATTAACTTTTCATGGTATTTGTCATAGATGTCACGAAGAATAAATCTATAATGGACGTTACTAAATGAAGTTTTATACTGATTTTAGTGATGTCTTTTTTTATGGTAAAATAATGACAACAATGAGGTGAATTCATGGAACAAATCATAAATGAGTTTATAGATTTTATAAGATTAGAAAAAGGTTTGAGTCAAAATACAATCCAATCGTATCAAAGAGATTTAAAGCAATATAACCAATACATAACTGAACATAAAATTAGTCATATAGACAATATTGACCGTATTGTGATACAAAAATATTTTGCGCATCTTAAACAAGAAGGCAAATCAGCTAAAACAATTGCGAGATTAGCAGCGACGATTAGAAGCTTTCATCAATTTGCGATTAGAGAAAAATACGCCGTTAAAGATCCAACCATATTGATTGAAACACCTAAATACGAACAGAAACTTCCAGATGTATTGAGTGAAGATGAAGTGAACCAACTCTTAACATTTACACATATTACAAATCCTAGAGATGAACGTGACCGAACGATGCTTGAATTTTTATATGGTACGGGCGTTCGTGTAAGTGAATTGATTCAATTAAATGTGGAAGACGTCAATTTGACGATGGGATTTATTAGAGTGTTTGGTAAAGGAAATAAAGAACGAATCGTACCGCTTGGTGAACATTTAATGGGCATTTTAAGAAATTACATTCAAGAAGTTCGACCAAATTTATTGAAGAAACATGTTACAGATATATTATTCTTAAATGCGCGTGGTACAGCTTTAACGCGACAAGGATTTTGGAAAATATTAAAAAAAATCGGCTTAGAAAAAGGGATAACGAAAACTTTAACACCTCATACTTTAAGGCATTCTTTTGCGACGCATTTGCTTGAAAATGGTGCGGACTTGAGGGCAGTGCAAGAAATGCTCGGACATTCCGACATTTCTACAACACAACTTTACACACACATCTCTAAGAAACAAATACGCGAGATGTATTTAACGTATCACCCTAGAGCCAAGAAGGAGAAGAAAAATGAAGAACAATAAACAACAACAAAATGAATCAAAAAAATATGTCACTTTAGCAATTTTATTAACATTTGCTGTTGCTTGGGGTCTTATTTATTGGTTATTTATTGTCTAGCGTGACGTTGTTTATATGCTGAAATACGACTTTCTATCACTTCAGAACGATCTCTTAGTAGATGATGGTGTTTAATATAATCTGATACATCTGTATTATAGTTAAATTCAAAGTCATCAAATGTACTTTCTAAAGCACGATAGCTTGCATCTGTTAAAGGGAGTTGTATATTTTCATATGGATGACCTTGCTCAATGCGCATGATTTGTGAACGAATTAAAGATTGAAACGATGCTTTTTCAATACCTAAATGGCTAAAGTCATCATTTAATTCTGCAATTTGTAATGCTTTTTTATAAGTTTTTAGAGCGCCTTTCGTATTATCACGTCTATAGTGGTAACACGCTGTAGAGAACAATATTAAACTTACAATTGCATCATGTTTACTAAATTGAGTTTGATCTTTCCAATGATCTTCTAATATATCGTGACATTCAAAATAATGTCTTAAGACATGGAAATGATAGTGAAATGACATTATTTGTGTTTCCATTTAAAATCCCTCTCAGCATAGAATATTTATACGTAATCATGGTATAATAATTTTTAGATTTATGCACGTAAAAGGAATAGAAATGAGGAAGTTTTAAATGTATGAAGTAAAACTTGATGCCTTTGAAGGACCTTTGGATTTATTACTTCATTTAATACAAAAATACGAAATTGATATTTATGATATTCCAATGAAGGAACTAACCGAGCAATACTTAAGTTATATACATCAAATGAAAATATTAGAAATAAATGTAGCGAGTGAATATTTAGTGATGGCATCAGAGTTATTGATGATCAAAAGCAAATTATTACTACCTACACAACCATCAGATATTGATGAATTTGAAGATGATCCAAGGGACGATTTAGTTAGACAATTAATCGAATACCAAAATTATAAAGAATATGCTGAATTATTAAATCATAAAAAACAAGACAGAGAACAAATATTCATCAAAAAGCCAGCAGATTTATCCAAATTTGAAGCCGTTCATGACAAACGTGCACCTTTAGATTTAGATATGACGGATTTAATTATTGCATACCAACGTACTAAACGTAGACAACGATTTAATAAACCACAGAATGTCACAGTTAACGAAGATAGTTATACGATTGAAATGGCAACTGCTTCAATACAAGCACAACTTGCCGAACATAAGAGTTATAAATTTTTCGAGACATTGCCATCTGATTTATCTACAAATGTATTAGTAACGTTGTTCTTGGCAATATTGGAAATGATGAAATTAAGACAAATTGATGTATTTCAACAATATCAATTTGGAGAAATAACTATAAATCGAGGCGTGAATTATGTCAGTGAGTAAATTAGGATTATTAGAAGGATTATTATATTCATTAGGTGATGAAGGCATTGAAGTTAATCAGTTATGTGAGTTATTAGAATTAACGCCATCACAATTAAAAGATTTAGCAAATGAATATGATCGCGAAACATTACAAATTATTTTTTACGGTAATAAATGCATTCTTACAGCAAAGCCAATTATGCATCAATATCTTGAAAAATTAATGATAGATAATATGAATACAAAATTATCACAAGCTGCGTTAGAAACATTATCTATTATTGCATATAATCAACCTGTTACGAGAAGTGATATAGAAGTGATTCGTGGTGTAAATTCAGACGCTTCTGTTAAGACTTTAATTGCGAAAGGTGTCGTTGAATCAAAACATAACGATCAATCTAGAAGCCAATTATTGTATACGACAGATTACTTTCTAAATGTATTTGGACTGACTTCTTTAGACGAATTACCGAAATCAACAAATGAAGAAAATGAACAAGAAGAAATGGATTTGTTTTTTAGTAGCATGAACGAAAAACAAAACAATGAGGAGCAATCATAATGAGTGAAGAATTAGAGAGATTACAAAAAGTTATTGCGAAAAGTGGCTATACGTCACGTAGAAAAGCAGAAAAATTAATCGAAGAAGGGCTTGTATACGTTAATCATAAACAAGTAACAGAACTTGGCACGAAAGTGAAAGATTCTGATTATATCGAAGTAGAAGGTATTCCATTAGAAATGCCGGATAAACTATATATTTTATTCCATAAACCAACGAAAGTAATTACAAGTGTATCTGACGATAAAGGAAGAGCGGTTGTAACGGATTATTTTAAAGATATTAAGACGAGAATTTTCCCAGTTGGTAGATTAGATTATGATACATCAGGTTTATTAATTTTAACGAATGATGGTGAGTTTACAAACTTAATGACACATCCTCGTTATAAAATTCAAAAGAAATATGTAGCAAAATTAAAAGGCTATTTACTAAGAGAAGAAGTTAAACAATTGGAAAAAGGTATACAGTTAGAAGATGGCATGACACAACCTGCAATTGTAAAAGTAAAAAGTCAAGACAGAGAGCGTAATGTAACACATGTAGAAATTACGATTACGGAAGGTAGAAATAGACAGGTTAGAAGAATGTTTAGTCATTTTGGACATGAAGTTGTTAAACTTACGAGAGTAGAATATGGTCCACTTAATTTAAAAGGCTTAAATGCTGGACAGGGCAGAACGTTATCACCTCATGAAATCAAAGTTTTAAGACATTTAGCACAAGATGGTAAATAATCTGTAAACGTTCACAATAATGCCACTAATCTGCTTTTTAGTCATGATATACTAGACAAAACACCATAACATTGCATATGTATGGTTTTTTTATTGTGTTAGGGAGGATTTTAAATGAAGAAAAAACAGAAGACTGTACTCCAAATTGTTATAACTGCAGTGATTTTAATTGCAATTGTATTTACAGTATGGTCCAGTCTTACGAAAGATAAGGATAAAGTAGCGCAAGTTGGAGATGATGCGCCACTTTTTGAACTCCAAACAGTTGATGGGAAAAAGGTTAATTTAAAAGATTTACGTGGGAAAGGTGTTTTAATTAACTTTTGGGGGACTTGGTGTGAACCATGTAAACGCGAAATGCCTGAGTTAGAAAGACAATATCAAAACTACAAAGACAAAGGTGTTGAAGTCGTTGCGATACATGTCAGAAATAATCCTCAACAAATCAAACAATATTTAAGTTCATTAAAAGAAACACCAACATTCACAGTTGCAATGGATAACGATAATTTAGTAACAGATGCATACGGTATCAATCCATTACCAACTACGATAACGGTTGATAAAGATGGTAAAATAAAAACAAAGCATACTGGTGAACTTTCTAAAAAGCAAATCATAGAAGAAATGGAAAAGGTTAAAGTGAAATAGAGGGGGATTTAAAGTGAGCAACAAGCAAATTGTTTGTGAGTGCGGGCATAAGAACCCAGAAGGAACTCAATTATGCTTAAACTGTGGTCGCTTAATAAATGACGACTATGATAAGAAAAAGACAACCGACGTTATGCGTTACGATGGGCAAGCGATACGTTCGAAAACAAAAAACAGAACAATCTTAGATCGCATATGGAATTTCTTCGCTTCAATCAAAACAGGTGTTACTTTACTCGTATTAACGGTTATTGCAGCTTCAATTGGAACAATATTCCCACAAGAATATTTTATTCCAATGAATGTGAATCCAGAACAATATTATTATGAACATTATGGTTCACTAGGCTTACTATATTATAAACTTGGATTCCACAATTTATATAGTTCATGGTGGTTCTTAATTCTGTTAGGTTTAGTAGCGTTCTCTATTATTACATCAAGTATTGATAGAGGGATACCTTTACATAAATCTTTGAAAAATCAAAGAACGAAAAAGCACAGTTCATTCTATAAACGTCAAAGATTAAACTTGCATTCAGATGATAAAGTTAATCTAGATGAAATAAGTCAATCTTTTAAAGAAAAAAGATATAAAGTTAAACAAGATGGGAATCATATCTTACTTGAAAAAGGACGTTTATCAAGATACGGTCCTTATATCAACCATACTGGTTTAATCATACTTTTATTTGGGGCAATGTTAAGATTCTTACCAGGCTTTTACTTAGATGATATGGTCTATGTGAAAGAAGGAGAAACGAAGCCGGTACCGGGTACAGATAGAGGCTATTATATAAAAAATAACGACTTTATATATGAAGAATATGATCAAAAATCTCAATCTAATACAAACCCTGAATCAATTGACCCAAGTTTAAACAAAATTGCTAAGAACTACGAAACAAAAGCTACTTTGTATAAAAACAGTCAAGAAGAAGTAATTGGTTCAGATGCTAATTTAAAAGAAGTCGCTTCTGGTTCAATTAAAGTCAATCATCCATTGAAATATGATCACTTACAATTTTACCAAAGTAGCTTCGACAACTCGTTGTTAAAAGATATGACATTTAACTTAAAAACAAAAGACGGTAAGGCACTCGGGAAACCATTTACAGTTAATTTGGAAAGTCCTAAAAAGACTTATAAAATTACAGATGATTTAACAGTTAAGTTAAGAAGTTATGCGCCAGATTACGAAAAAATAGAAAATGGTGTACTTGCAACTAAATCTCCAAATCCAAATAATCCAGCTTTTGTGTTTGAGGTAACTGATAAAGGTAAACAATCAGAATTTAGTTTCTTAAGAATTAAAGAATCACAAGATATATCTAAAGATAATAAATACGATGTGAAATTTGCTAATGCAACAAATCAATGGGCAACAGTGTTGGCAGTGAAGAAAGACTTAACACTTCCAATATTATTTACTGGTTTCGTTATTTTCTTATTAGGTTTAGCAGTCGGATCATATATTAACCATAGACGTATTTGGATTAATACAGATAACGGTGAGTTTAATATCGCTGCACATACGAATAAGAATTATTATGGTTTCTCTAAAGAGATTAACCAAGTCTTAGATAAACATCATATTTCACATATAGAAGATACTAAACAAAACATTCACGAAAGTAAGGAGGCAAACAATGGATAAAGATATGTTTTTAAATATTAGTAATATCAGTTTATATTCTGCTTTTATTTTGTACTTAGTTGCGATTGTCCCATATTCATTCTCAATCCGTTCACCTAAGAAAAGAGCAGAAAAAGTAGGGGTGACATTAACTGTCATCGGCTTTGTGTTACAAATTCTATACTTTATTACAAGATGGATTGCAGCGGGACATGCACCGGTAAGTAATATGTATGAATTCTTAACGATGTTTGGCATTATGATGGTAGGTGGCTTCCTTGTTATTTACTCTATTTATAAGACACCTATTTTAGCGCTATTCGTATTACCAATTGCGATGTTGTTAATTGCATATGCAAGTATGTTCTCTAGAGATGTTTCGCCATTAATTCCTGCGTTACAATCTAGTTGGTTAGCAATTCACGTTATAACAGTAACAATCTCATATGGTATTTTATCAATCAGCTGTATAGCAGGATTAATTTATTTATTCGCTGCTGTTAGTCCAGAAGAAAAATCGATACATAGTTTCTTTGTAGAAGTCATTATGTATTTCATAGTTATTGTCATTGGATTTATATTAACAACGATCATTATGAAAGATATCGTTGGTTACGATGACACTTATTTCTTTATCGATAAAAACGATAATAACTCTGTTCAACATTATCATCTTCCAGCATTTGTGACACAACAAGATAGTTTACTTGTAGATCATGTTTCTGGTAGCGATTATGAACCAAAAGAAAGAACTGATATCTTAAAATGGAGCAAGATTGAATTACCTGCTGTTATCAACGCTCAAAAACTTAATACAGTTGTTTGGTCAATTGTAGTTGGTACAGTCTTATATGGTATACTAAGATTGATTTTGAAAGGCAAGACTTTGTTTAGTCTTATCAAACCACTTACGAAAAAAGTCAATCTATCCTTGATGGATGAAATAGGATATCGTTCAGTAATCATTGGTTTCCCATTATTTGCACTTGGCGGTATATTATTCGCGAGTATCTGGGCACAAATGGCTTGGAGTAGATATTGGGGCTGGGATCCTAAAGAAGTTTGGGCGCTTATAACATTCTTATATTATGCGATATTCTTACATTTAAGATTAGGTAAAGGTTGGGAAGGCAGAAAATCAGCATGGTTAGCTGTTGGTGGCCTTGCAATCATTCTATTTAATGTTATTGCCGTTAACTTAATAGTAGCTGGTTTACATTCTTATGCTTAAAAAATGCTAGAAGGGAGTCAACGAAGCATGACAGATCGTATTTTAGTAGTAGATGATGAAGATAGAATTCGAAAATTAGTTAAAATGTATCTCGAAAGAGAAGGTTATGAAACTGATGAAGCGGATAATGGCCAAGATGCCTTAGATAAAGCTTTAAACGAAGATTATGACTGCATATTGTTAGACTTAATGTTACCTGAAATAGATGGAATCGAAGTATGTAAGAGAGTAAGAGAAACAAAATCAACACCTATTATTATGTTAACAGCTAAAGGTGAAGAAAATAATCGCGTTGAAGGATTTGAAATTGGGGCAGATGATTATATCGTCAAACCATTTTCGCCTAGAGAAGTTGTCTTACGCGTAAAAGCATTACTAAGACGTACTACGAATCATTCAATGGTTAATCAAACGAATACAGCTAAAGATTTAATTGTATTTGAAAACTTAGTCATTGATAATGACGCACATCGCGTATTAGCAGATCAAAAAGAAGTAAATTTAACACCTAAAGAGTATGAATTATTATTATATTTAGCAAAATCACCTGATAAAGTATTTGATAGAGAACAACTGTTGAAAGAAGTTTGGCACTATGAATTTTATGGTGATTTAAGAACAGTTGATACGCACGTTAAAAGATTGCGTGAAAAGTTAAATAGAGTTTCTGAAGATGCTGCACAAATGATTCATACTGTATGGGGCGTCGGTTATAAATTTGAGGTTCCTGAATAATGAATCGATTAAATAGTGTTGTTGTAAAACTGTGGTTATCTATTATTTTAATAGTAACGACAGTTTTACTTTTATTAAGCGGATTTCTTATAACTTTTTTACAATCTAATAATACATCTACTACAGGTGAAAATTTATATAATAATGCAAGTAAAATAGAACGTTTATTACTGAGTTCACACGAAAAAGAGTCAGCAATCGATTATGCAAGAGCACTTGTTGAAGATCCTGCTGGACTCATTATCGTTAAAAATAGTGAGGATTTGACAGCAAGATCTGAAGACCCGTTAAAAGAAGTCATGCTTAATGAGATCAGAACTAATCATGCATTCGATAAAGTCTTTAATGAAGATAAGCACGTATTAAAAGAAATCAATTTAACTTATAACGGTGAGAAACATCAATATATTTTATTAGGCTATCCTTCACAAGCTTTTCCTGAAGACGATGCAGGTATCTTTTTATTCCAAGATATCAACTCCATTAAAGAAGCTCAAAATGTTGTTACATTGAGTATACTTGTTTCAGCCATTATATTATTAATCGTGAGTACGATCTTTGCCTTCTTCCTTTCAAACAGAATTACGAAACCTTTAATTCAATTGAAACATGCAGCCTTTAAAGTTGCTAAAGGTCATTATACTGAAAAAGTACCGATTTATACGCGTGATGAAATTGGCGAACTCGGTTTAGCATTTAATAAAATGAGTAAAGATATCCGTACAAACATAGATGATGTTAAATCGAAAAATAATATACAAGAAAAACTTATTAATTCGATGATCGATGGTGTGCTAGGTATTAATGACAAGAATGAAATCATTATTTCTAACTCCAAAGCAGATACATTCTTAAAAGAAGTAAGAGAATTTGATCATGTTGATATATCTACACAAAGAAACGACACATTTAAAGAAAAGAATACGCAGTTTTTCGAATACGAATTGGGACATAAATATTATGTCGTTATATCAACGTATATCGATAGCATTCAAAATGATGGTTCATCAGGTATTGTTGTAATCATTCGTGATATGACCGATGAACACCATATGGACCAAATGAAAAAAGACTTTATCGCAAGTGTTTCACACGAATTAAGAACACCAATTTCTATGTTACAAGGTTATACTGAAGCAATTGTTGACGGTATTGTAACTGAGAAGAAAGACGTTGATGATTTCTTATATATTATTTTAGATGAGTCAAAGAGATTAAGTAGATTAATTAATGAATTATTAGAAGTTGCCAAAATGGACGCTGAAGGCATTAAAGTTCATTTAGATGACTTTAACATTTCTACATTAATGAACAAAATTGATACTAAATTCTTACCACAAGCGAGAGAAAATGGATTGAATTTATCCGTTAAACATATTGGGAGTCTTACGAATTGGTATGGTGATAGTGATCGAGTTGAGCAAATTTTAACGAATTTAATCGATAACGCGATAAGATACACACATCAAAATGATACTATTAATGTTGTCTTTGATGATACAAATGAAGAAGACTTTGTTATAACAGTTCAAGATAGTGGCGTAGGTATCGCTAAGGAACATTTAGATCAAATATTTGATCGTTTCTATAAAGTTGACGCTTCTCGCACAAGAGGTAAACACGGAACAGGACTTGGTCTCTTTATCGTTCAAAAAATTATAGATGCACATCATGGTACGATTAAAGTTGATAGTAAAGAGGGTGAAGGCACTCAATTTACAATAACTTTACCAAAAGTTTAAATTGTTGAGTTATATAGATGAAAATACCTGACCAATGTGCTAATATATATTTTGTAATTAAAACTAAATAAAAAAATTCATCTTCGGGGTTTGGTGTAATTCCATACCGGCGGTTAAAGCCCGCGACCCAATATATGTATGTATATTGGCTGACTTAGTGAAATTCTAAGGCCGACAGTTAAAGTCTGGATGGGAGAAGATGGAGGAAAAAATCTAGTCTTGACTAGGTTTATTTTGCGATAATTTTTCCTCCTATTCTTACGAGATGAATAGGAGGAGTTTATATGTCTAACGATAACAAAACAAAACGCTTACTCACTGTAAGTATGCTCATCGCAATCAGCTTTATTTTAATGTTTTTGAAATTTCCATTGCCATTTTTACCACCATATTTAACAATGGATTTCAGTGATATTCCTGTACTTGTCGCAACATTTGCGTTCGGTCCAGTTTCAGGTATATTAGTCGCATTATTTAAAAACGTATTGAATTTCTTAATTGTGTCACACGAACCAATTGGAAATACGGCTAACTTTTTAGCGTCAATATGTCTCGTCATTCCAACTTATTATTTCTATCGCATGAAAAAATCAAAATTATTTATGGGATATGGATTAGCAGTTGGTACAATCTTAATGACAATTCTCATGAGTTTAATGAATTACTTTGTTCTATTACCTTTATACGGACAAATTATGAATCTTGCAGATATCGCAAATAATTTAAAATTAATCGTATCTGCCGGTATTATTCCATTTAATTTAATTAAAGGTATTGTCATTTCTGTCATATACATTTTAATATTTGATAAACTTAAGTCTATTATAAAATAAAGAAAGGCTAGGACCTCACGTCCTAGCCTTTCTCATATATATTATTCGAATTTAAGTGCATCTCCGTCGAATGATTCATCTGCTATTTTAATTGAATCTGTCGGACAGCCTTCGAAAGCATCTTCCATATCTTCTAATAATTCTTCTGGGACAGCTTCGATTCCCTTATTGTCGTCTAGTATTACGTAGGCGATTCCCTCATCATCATAATCGTATATATCAGGGGCAGCTGCTCCACATGCGCCACATGCTATACATGTATCCATATCTACTATTGTGTATTTAGCCAAAATTTTCGCCTCCTTTAAAAAACATGCTACACTTATTATACATACTTATTTTAGTGATAACACTTAGAGATTTCAACATTTTTATGTTATTTGAGGTGACTTATTTGAAACAGATT
The DNA here is from genome assembly GCF_022386135.1 of Mammaliicoccus sp. P-M59. NCBI lineage: Bacteria > Bacillati > Bacillota > Bacilli > Caryophanales > Staphylococcaceae > Mammaliicoccus > Mammaliicoccus sp. P-M59. The sequence continues at coordinate 322,264 of NZ_JAJNJJ010000001.1, forward strand.
ATACTGAAAACCCTTTCCATGAAGCATGACAACAAAACTGATAAAAGTATTTATAATATTTTAATCGGTAAAAAGACTCATCAAACATATTTTGATGCAACGATTGAACATTTGAAATTGTATTATGGTTGTTTGCCAAATTTGAAATTTGAACAATTCGAACAAATCATTAACGAATCAGTGGAACATATTAATAAACCTATCATAGGCGACTTTTTCTATAGTCAGGCCATTCAATCTGTTAATACAATCTTATTATTAACTCAGATGATAAGTCAAAAAAAGCATAACCATTTAACATATCAACCAATCATCAATGATAAAGAGATACAATTTAAAGCTAAAGAAATTTACGTACACATTAAAGAAGTAGGCGAAGATAAATTTATAGAAGAAATATATCAGCTATTTGAAGATATGAATACATACTTTCAAACAATATATATGCATTATTTATTAGCAGGTTTTCGAGAAACGCCTTATACAATTGAACAAATTTCAATGATTGAAGATATTGGTATAATGGATTTAAGAGAACATTTAGTAGAAGAATATCAATTTATCCAAGTTGCGATACAAAATAAAGAACGTTATCCAATATTATCTCAGATTAAATATCAACCTTTGTTAAACCAACAAACATTCACAACATATGAATTATTAAATCGTACTTATGATATGGATCAACTAGCGAATATTAAACGTGTTAAGACGCATACGATTCATGACCATATTATTGAAATGTATATTAAAGGTTATTTAAAGGATAAGAATTTATACTTTAGTGATGACCAATACGCAAGATTTGTAGAAGTGATTCAACAAACACCTAATCAAAATTTGAAATTTTATTATGAAGCGTTAAATGATTTTACGTATTTCGAAATCAAACTCATGTATGTTTGCTATGCAATGGAGGGATTAAATGCTACAACAAGAACTTAAAAAGTATTTTGGATATGATCATTTTAGAAGTGGACAAGAGGAAACCGTCCAAAATATATTAGACGGACATGATGTGTTAAGTATACTTTCAACTGGCGCTGGAAAAAGTTTATGTTATCAATTGCCAGCATATATAACTGGTGGCAGAGTGCTTATTATTTCTCCACTTATTTCTTTAATGGATGATCAAGTCGTTCAAATGAAATTAAATGGTGAGAAGAATGCTGTCGCAATTCATTCTGCTATCGATCCAAATGAACGGTCAGACATATTTAGAAATTTATCGAACTATCAATTTATATTTTGTAGCCCAGAATTTATATATGAAGAACATAATTTTAAACGCTTTAAATCTATAGGTTTTAAATATATTGTCTTAGATGAAGCACACTGTTTAAGTGAATGGGGATTTGATTTTAGACCGCATTATGCACTGATTTCAAAAGTCACACAATACTTTAAACAAGCACAAGTTATCGCACTGTCAGCAACATTGACAAATAAAATGATGGAAGATATAGAAATCATTACTAAGCGCCATTTTAAAATACATAAAGAAGGACTCAATCGTTCAAATATTATGTATCATCATGTTAATTATGATAGCGAAGAAGAAAAAGATCATTACCTATTAGACACCATAAAAGACTCAGGACCAACCATTATTTATGTGTCATCTAAGAAGAAATGTCATGAATTAGCTGAAATGATTTATAAAGAAGGCTTTTTAACAGGGATTTATCATGGGGATTTAAATTATCAAGAAAGAACAACTGTACAAACTCAGTTTATCAATAACGATATTAAAATCATTGTCGCTACAAGTGCTTTTGGAATGGGTATTAATAAACAAGATGTAAGAACAGTGATTCATTACCATTTACCTACGTCACCTTCTAAATATGTACAAGAAGTTGGCCGAGCAGGACGTGATGGTGAACCCTCTCAAGCAATTAGTTTATTTACAGCAAGTGATATTCATATTTTAAGCCATTTAGCTAATGAGCATGGAATTGATATAGATATGCTTAATTTATTTGAACAAGGGTATCAACTAAATGAGGAGATATCTAAAAATATCCAGTATCTTCTTGAATTATATCCACTTAATCAATTAAAAGAGAAAATTCAAGCTGAGCAGAATCAAAAACAATATGCATTTAGTTTTATGAGAAATTATATTCAAATCGATACATGTAGACGTACGTATTTAATGAATTATTTTAATGAACATGTTACACAAGATAATCATTGTTGTGACAATTGTAAGAATGCAAATTTATTAAAATTACCAAATATAAAAGAAGTCAAATTCAAAACTTCTTATAAAAATAGATTAAATGCAATATTTTAATAGGATTGCTTTACTTGATAAGTTCAACAAGGATATAATAAAGTATAATTCAATATATACAAAAAGATAATGATGAGGTGAGTTTATTGTCTAAAGATAATTTTAAAGACGAATTCGAAAAAAGTCGTCAAAAGATAGAACGACCTGAAGACAAGACACAAGAAGTAGAAAACAACAACGAAGAGGTAAACGATAAAAGTCAGCCAAATCGAAAAGAAACAGACAACAAAAAAGAAGATAAACAACAAAGTAAACAAGAACAACAATATCCACCAAGAGGCGCATTAAGAAGACAACGTAGAAAAGAAGAAGCTAATAAACAGAAAGCAAAAGAAGAACAACATAAACAAGAAACACCTAAAGCTTCAGAAACATCAAACAACGAAGATAAGTCTTCTAAAAAAGCTGGAGCAGCTGACGCTGCAGGTGCAGTTGGTGCCGGAGCAGCAGGTGCAAGTGCAGTTAACGCAAATAAAAACTCTCAAAATAATAAACCAAAACAAAAAAGATCTTTAACAGACAAACCTGAAACTAAGGATCAACAACCTAAAGATCAAAATGATCATAAAAAAGCTGCAGGTGCTGCCGCTGCTACTGGTGCAGGCGCTAGTGCCGCAAGTAATTCTGCAAATCAGAATAATGCTAAAGATCAAAACAAAAAAGACAAGTCAAAAGGTAAAAAAGGTGCAGCAGCCGCTGCCGGAGCTGGTGCAGTTGGTGCTGGTGTAGCAGCATCTGCTTCATCAAATAAAAACAACAAACAAGAATCAAACAGCAAAGATAACAAAGAAAAGCAATCTAAAAACAAAAAAGGTGCAGCCGCAGCAGCGGGTGCCGGAGCTGTTGGCGCTGGCGCAGCAGGAGCTGCAGGAGGCGGATCAGCCGGTGGAGGTACACCACCAAGTAATGGTAGCAGTGGACAAAACGGCGATGATGGCAACTCTAATAAATTCAAGAAAGCACTTGTTCCTATAATAGCTGCAATTCTTATACTTGGTGCACTTGCCTTATTCTTAGGTATGTACTTAAATGGCGCAAATAAAGATAATGGTAAAGAAATTGCTGAAAAAACAGAGCAAACTAATAGTGACGCTAAGAAAAAAGCTGATGAACAAGCTGAAAAAGATAGAGCTAAAAAAGAAGACGAAGATAAAGCGAATGACAAAGCTAAAGAATCAAATGAAGACTCTGACAAAAACAGTGATTCAAATAACGCTTCTGAAAATAGCTCAGACGAAAGTAATTCAGATTCAGACTCAAATGCAAATAGCAATGAAGATAGCCAAAGCAACCAAGATCAAAACAGTGACGATAGCGTAAATCAATATAGTGATAGCTCAAGTAATGAAGATGTACAAAATGCAGCTGATGATGCAGCTAACAACCAAACAAATCAAAATACACAAAGTAATCAAAACCAAAATCAGTCTCAAGAATCACATACTGTAACTGGTAAAGAAAACTTATACCGTATTGCGATTCAATATTATGGTAGTGGATCACCAGAAAATGTAGAAAAAATTAGACAAGCAAATGGTATTTCTGGCAATGAAATATCTCAAGGTCAGAATTTAGTAATACCATAGACATAAACAAAAGGGGATGGCTTTATGTATTTAACGAATATTATGATACCAAAGGAAAAATGTTATATCGCGAATCCGAAAGATACGATTCACTCAGCACTTGATAAATTAGAACATCATGGTATTGATGGGTTACCAGTAGTTGCTGATGGAAAGTATATTGGTATGATTACGAGATATAGTATTTTTAGACATTACTTCTTCAAAAAAGAAAATGTCTCAAGGGATGAATTTATTGAAAGTACTAAAATTGAAGAAATCTTAACGTTAGATTTACATTCATTAAATGCAAACCAAGTAGTAGAAGAATCACTACTTAACTTGCAAGACTTTCCAATATTAGCAGTTGTAAATGACGAAAAAGATTTTCTTGGTATCGTAACAAGATATGATGTAATGGAACAATTTAAATCAGCATTCGGCATGAAACAAAAAGGAATCCGTATTGCGATTACTTCTGTAGAAGCTGAAGGCAGAATTAAACGTTTATCAAGTATCATTGCTAAATTCAAACTTAATACAATATCATTTGTAACATTTGATGAAACAGATAAAATGTATCGCAGAATGATCATCAAAGTTGAGAAAACAAACAACTTAGAAAAATTCATTAAGTATTTAGGCAAAAATGGATTCAAAGTACTTGATGTATCAGAAGAATAAATTAAGAAAGAACCTGAACATGTGATGTGTTCAGGTTCTTTTCATTTTAATGGAGTTGAATATGGTGGTTCGGCAGCTGTTGTGAACACTTTCTCCTAAACTTGTTCGTAACGGGTGCCTTGTGAACACTTCTGCCCAAACTTGTTCATAACGACCCCAGTATTTGCACTTCTCACCAAACTTGCTAATAACGACCCCAGTATTTGCACTTCTGACCAAACTTGCTAATAACGACCCCAGTATTTGCACTTCTCACCAAAACTGCTAATAACACCTAGCCACGCTTCAATTCCAATCTTTTCATATAATCAGTTTCATTTTATTTTACTAATCTCGCATTATTGATATAATGATTGAGGATATTATAAGGAGTGAAAGTACATGCAAGAATATGAAAGCTTAATAATCGGTGGTGGCCCTTGTGGATTGAGTGCAGCAATCGAACAGAAGAGAAAAGGTATTAATGCTGTCGTGATTGAAAAAGGTAATGTTGTAGATGCTATTTATCATTATCCTACTCATCAAACATTCTTTTCTTCTAGTGATAAACTTGGTATTGGTGATGTACCATTTATCGTTGAAGATTTAAAGCCTAAAAGAAATCAAGCACTCGTTTATTATAGAGAAGTCGTTAAACATCACCAACTTGATGTAAGAACTTTTGAAGAAGTATTAGCTGTTAAAAAGGTTGATAATAGATTTTTAGTATCAACAACTAAACAAACGTATAAAGTGAGATTCTTAACAATTGCAACTGGTTACTACGGTCAACCAAACGAATTAGAAGTGCAAGGTCAAGAATTAAGTAAAGTAATGCATTATTTCAAAGAAGCACATCCATATTTTAATCAAGATGTTGTGATTATTGGCGGGAAAAATTCAGCTGTCGATGCAGCAATTGAATTAGAAAAAGCAGGCGCAAATGTAACAGTCTTATACCGTGGATCAGAATACTCTAAAAGTATTAAACCATGGATATTACCTAACTTTGAATCATTAGCAAAACACGAAAAAATCACGATGCATTTTAACAGTGAAGTAGAACGTATCGATGAAGACACACTTACATTTAATAAAGAAGGTAAGTCATATACAATTAAAAACGACTTTGTCTTTGCAATGATCGGTTATCACCCTGATTATAAATTCCTAGAATCTTGTGGTGTAGAAACAATTACAAATGAATTTGGAACTGCACCTTCATATAATAGAGATACAATGGAATCAAATGTTGAGAATTTATATATCGCTGGTGTTATAGCTGCTGGTAACGATGCTAACACGATATTTATCGAAAATGGTAAATTCCACGGTGGCACAATTGCACAAGATATTGAAAGAAAAAAGCAAACACCTTTAGAATCATAAAAACAACCATGTTATTGGACAATTAGCCAGTAACATGGTTATTTTTTAAGCGAAATATTCAACTAAATCTTCTTTAGACAAATGATTACTTAAACCAACAAGTAGTTTAAGACGTGCTTTTTGTCCATTTAATCCGTTTGATAAAATAATGCCCATTTGTTGAAGTTGGTATCCGCCACCTTCATATGCGTAAATACCGCCTACAATTCCATTGAATGAACGTGAAACCATTACAACTGGAATATCAGCATCGAGCAAGTTCTGAATTCCTTGTAATGCAGTTGGTGGCATGTTGCCTTGACCAAGGGCTTCTATAATTAGACCATCATATTGTTTTTCTACAAAGAAATCTAATAAATCGCTTGATAGATCCATATGAGCTTTTACAATACCTATTTTGATATTTGGATTGATGTTTGGATATTTTTTATATGGAAAAGGTTGATGATGGAATATGACATGCGTCTTTGTAACACTGCCAATTGGTCCGTAGTTTGGACTTTGGAAAGTACTTGTGTTTGACGTATGTGTTTTTGTTACATTTTTAGCTGTATGAATTTCATCATTAAATACAACCATAACCCCTTTATTTTGCGCATCATCTGTAGATGCTACTTTTAAAGCTGAAACATAATTGTATAGACCATCTGAACCTATTTCATTTGAAGATCTCATGGCACCTGTTAAAATAATAGGTAACTTCGTATCTATTGTTAAATCTAATAAATACGCCGTTTCTTCTAAAGTATCTGTTCCATGAGTAATCACAAACGCATCATATTCATCTTTATCAATTGATTCTGTAATAATATCTTTCAATTGATTAATATATTGATTATTCATATGTGGGGAAGGTACTTGGAATGGATTTATTTCTGTAATATCACCTAGAGATTGTATAAATGCTTGATGTCTATGCATCGGATGTTCAGTATTTGTTTCTACTTTACCTGTATCTTTATCTTCAGACATACTAATTGTTCCACCAGTATGTATAACTAATATTCTCTTCATTTCTTTCCTCCTATTCATATGATTATAATTTATGATAAAATATATAAGATTAAAGAACAAGAGAGGTTATACAAATGAAAAAAATAAATATAGCAATAGATGGTCCAGCAGCAGCTGGTAAAAGTACAATCGCTAAACTTGTAGCGCAACATTTTAATATGATTTATGTGGATACAGGCGCTATGTATAGAGCGATTACACTTTATTATATTGAGCAAGGTTCAGAAGACTTTGACCATCTTGTTAAAGAAATTGACTTAAAAATCGTATTAGATAACGGGCAACGTGTTATTTTAAACGGTAAAGATGTTTCAGAAAGAATCAGAGAAAATGATGTAACCGAAAAAGTTTCATATGTGGCCTCTAAAGAACCTGTTAGAACATTTTTAGTAGAAGAACAACAAAGATTAGCAGATGAGAAAAATGTCGTAATGGATGGTAGAGATGTTGGTACAACAGTATTGCCTGATGCAGAATTAAAAGTTTACATGATAGCATCTGTTGAAGAACGTGCTATTAGAAGATTTAAAGATAATGAATTACGTGGCATCGAATCTGATATCGAATCATTAAAGATTGATATTGAACGTCGTGACCAATATGATATGAATCGTGAAATCTCACCTTTAGTGAAAGCAGAAGATGCTATTAGTATTGATACGACTGGATTGTCAATTGAAGAAGTGACAAATAAGATAGTCGAACTTGCAAAAAGTAAAATGGTCTAAATAGTTCGAATTTCTTGACAATTAAGCCGCTTTATAAGAAGTTATTATTATGATATTTATTTAAAGGAGGCAATTTTGATGACGGAAGAATTCAACGAATCCATGATAAATGAAGTGCAAGAAGGTGACAAAGTTAAGGGTACTGTACAACAAGTAGAAGATAAACACGTAGTTGTGCATATAGTGGGTGGTAAATTTGATGGCATCATTCCAATTAGCCAACTGTCAACTCAACACATCGAAACAGCTAACGAAGTCGTCAATATTGGTGATGAAATCGAAGCATTCGTAACTAAAATCGAACAAAATGATGAAAGCGGACATTATATATTATCGAAACGTAAATTAGATGAAAATCTTTCATACGAAAAGTTACAAAAGATTTTAGAAGATGACGCAACAATCGAAGCTGAAGTAACTGAAGTTGTGAAAGGCGGATTAGTTGTTGATGCTGGTATTAGAGGCTTTATTCCAGCTTCATTAATCTCTGTAAATTATATTGATGATTTCTCTGACTATTTAGGTAAAGTATTAACACTTAAAGTTGAAGAATTAGATCAAACAAATAACAGAGTCATTTTAAGTCACAAGAAAGTTGAACAAGAAGCATTAAGTTCTAAAAAAGAAGACTTACTCAATAATATTTCACAAGGTGATGTATTAGAAGGTACTGTCGCTAGAATTGCGAACTTTGGTGCATTCATTGACTTAGGTGGCGTAGATGGACTTGTACATGTATCTGAGTTATCTCACGATCATGTTAAATCACCTGACGAAGTTGTAAAAGTTGGCGATACGGTTAAAGTTAAAGTACGTGCTGTTGATAGAGAAGCAGAAAGAATCTCTTTATCTATTAAAGACACGTTACCAAGCCCATTTGAACAAATCGATTCACAATTCACTGTTGGTGATATCGTACCAGGTAAAGTCGTGCGTTTAGCTCAATTCGGAGCATTTGTAGAAATCGCACCTGGCTTACAAGGTTTAGTTCATATTTCTCAAATTAGTCACGAGCACATTGGTAATCCTGATGAAGTATTAGAAAAAGGACAAGATGTACAAGTGAAAATTCTTGCTGTCGATAAAGATGAAGAAAGAATTTCTTTATCTATTAAAGATACAATCGAACAAGAAACTGATTTTGATGAATCATATTTAAACCAACAAGATACAGATGATGACAATCCTACTTTAGGAGATGTCTTCGGAGATAAATTAAAAGATTTTAAATTATAATATGTGTGTATATAAGAGACTGGAACATAATGAAATGTTTCAGTCTTTTTTAGTTTTTTAATTCGATAGGCTAAATAGTCATCATATGTTAAAATAGAAAGGATTATGAAAGAGAGGAAGTAGGTTTATGACGAAACCCATTATAGCAATTGTAGGTAAACCAAATGTAGGGAAATCTACAATTTTTAATAGAATTATAGGCGAGAGGGTATCTATCGTTGAAGATACACCTGGTATAACAAGAGATAGAATATATTCAAGTGGAGAATGGTTAACACATGACTTCAACTTAATAGATACAGGCGGAATAGATTTAGGTGATGAACCTTTCCAACAACAAATAAGAGCACAAGCTGAAGTTGCGATTGATGAAGCGGATGTTATTATCTTTATGGTTAATGGTCGTGAAGGCGTAACACAAGCTGATGAAATGGTCGCTAAAATATTATACAAATCAAATAAACCTGTCGTATTAGCAGTTAATAAAATTGATAATCCAGAAATGCGTAGTGAAATTTATGACTTTTATTCATTAGGATTTGGTGAGCCATTCCCAATCTCAGGTTCACACGGTCTAGGTTTAGGTGACTTATTAGATGAAGCGGCTAAACATTTCCCTGAAGATGACGAACCAGATTATGATGATGAAACAATTAGACTATCATTAATCGGTCGACCAAACGTTGGTAAATCTAGTTTAATCAACGCCATTCTTGGAGAAGAACGTGTTATCGTTTCACCAATTGCTGGTACAACAAGAGATGCGATTGATACAATATACACATATGATGATCAAGAATATGTATTAATTGATACTGCAGGTATGAGAAAGAAAGGTAAAGTATACGAAAGTACTGAAAAATATTCAGTATTACGTGCTTTAAAAGCCATCGAACGTTCTAATGTCGTACTTGTTGTGATTGATGCTGAAGAAGGCATTATTGAACAAGACAAAAAAGTTGCTGGATATGCGCATGAAGCCGGTAAAGCAATTGTCATTGTTGTTAATAAGTGGGATACAGTTGAAAAAGATTCGAAAACAATGAAAAAGTTTGAAGAAAAAGTTAGAGACAACTTCCAATTCTTAGACTATGCACCAATTGCTTTCGTATCAGCATTAGAAAAATCACGCTTAAAAACATTATTCCCATTAATTACAATGGCAGATGAAAACCACCGTAAACGTGTACAAAGTTCTACACTTAATGAAGTTATTACAGATGCAGTAGCGATGAATCCAACGCCAACTGATAATGGTAGAAGGTTAAATATTTTCTATGCAACACAAGTAGCGATTCAACCACCAACATTTGTAATATTTGTTAACGATGTTGAATTAATGCATTTCTCATACAAACGTTTCTTAGAAAATCGTATAAGAGATGCGTTCGGGTATGAAGGTACACCAGTTCATTTAATCTCAAGAAAAAGAAACTAATATTAAAGGATTGATAACTATGACAAATATAACTGTGTTTGGTACAGGTAGTTGGGGAACTGCTTTAGCAAATGTATTAGCAGACAACCAACATAATGTATTAATGTGGGGTAAGACTGAAACAACAATTAACGAAATCAACAAAGAACATAAGAATACAAAGTATTTAAATGAAAATATTTTAAATGAAAATATTAAAGCAACAACTGATTTAAAGGATGCTGTCCATCATGCATCTATCTTTATTATTGCTGTTCCTACAAAAGCCATTCGCGAAGTATGTGAAAATATTAATGAAATCGCTTATGGTAAAAAAGTATTCATCCATGTGTCTAAAGGTATCGAACCTGGTACTTTCAAACGTATTTCTGAAATGATTGATGAATCAATCGATAGCAAAATAAATGGCGGTATCGCTGTATTATCAGGACCAAGTCATGCAGAAGAAGTTGCGATAAAACATCCAACAACAGTTTCAGTATCATCAGAAAACGAAGAAGTTGCTCGTTTAGCTCAAGATTTATTTATGACGGATTACTTCCGTGTATATACGAACAATGATCTTGTCGGTATTGAAATAGGTGGCGCGTTAAAAAATATCATTGCACTTGCTGCAGGCATTACTGACGGAATTGGATATGGTGACAACGCTAAAGCAGCACTTATGACGAGAGGTTTAGCTGAAATTACACGTTTAGGTGTTAAAATGGGCGCTGATCCTATGACATTCTTAGGACTTGGTGGTATCGGTGATTTAATCGTTACTTGTACATCTGTACATTCACGAAACTGGAAATGCGGAAATATGCTTGGTAAAGGGGCTACATTAGACGAAGCATTAGAAGAAATGAATATGGTCGTTGAAGGTGTAAGAACAACAGAAGCTGCATACAACTTAGCGAAAGAATATGATGTTGAAATGCCAATAACATCAGGTTTATATAAAGTGTTATTCGAAGATTATCCAGTTTCTGAAGGTGTTAAAGATCTTATGGAACGTGACAAAAAGTCAGAGAATATTTAAGCAAGAGGGGTATTTAAATGTTTGATATATCAAGAATGGATTTAATGTGGGTGTCATTTTATTCTATTGGTTTTATGATTTTGGCAATTATACTCGTATATTTATCAAGATTTAAATTAAAAAATAAAATCATCAGTAGTATAACAATGTTTTTAGCAGTCATTTCTCTTATTATAGCTGGTATATTTATGATTGTTGTATTAGGTGGATCGAGCCATGCATAATTACAAAAAAATATCGATCTTATTAATATTGAGTACATTAATTTTGTCAGCATGCGCTTTTCCTAATAAAGAGAAAACAGAAAACCAAGTGCCAGCGAAAGACCAATTAAGTATGGTTCAAACAGCAGTAGATGAATATAAAAAGGCAAGTGGTGGATTATTACCTATCAAAGATAGAGATGATAGTTATTCATTATACTTAAAACACCCAGTTGACTTTAATAAATTAAAGCCAAAGTTCTTATCACAATTACCAGGTAATTCATTTGAGAACGGCGGTATTTATCAATATGTAATCATGGATGTCGACAAAGACCCTAAAGTGCATTTAATCGATTTAAGAACGTCAGAAGTTTTAAAGGATATTCGAATTCGAATAGATGCATCTGGTAAACCATTACAATTAGGTAAAAAAGTTGCACCTAATGTATATGAACTTGAATACAAAAAGTATGGATTCAAAAAACAGCCAACTGTTCCAAGTCCATATAGTAATGAAAGATTACCTGTCTATATGAATGGCGGAAATGATTTTGTTATTGATTATAGATTAGATTTAGCAAAAGCAATTAAAAAAGAAAAATCACTTCCTAAACCAGGTGAAGATATTCGATATTTATTATACAAAGATTCGCCGATATTACCGGCATATTCGCCTGAATTTACAATAAATAGTAAAAATGAGCCTGTTTTTAAATCAAAAGTGAAAAAATATTAATAAAAATATAGAAATTATGCATTTATAGCTTGTAAATCGTTGCAGTGGCACTGGTTGTTGTGTTAAAGTCTTATCATAATGGTATTTATACATATCATTAGATAACCTTTTGGGAGGTGAAATTGAAATGAACAAAACAGAATTAATCAACTCAGTAAGTGAAAAAGCTAATTTAACTAAAAAAGAAGCTGGTCTTGCTGTAGATGCAGTGTTCGAATCAATTCAAAAATCTTTATCTGACGGTGAAAAAGTACAATTAATTGGTTTCGGTAACTTTGAAGTACGCGAAAGAGCTGCTCGTAAAGGACGTAACCCACAAACTGGTAAAGAAATTGATATCCCTGCAAGCAAAGTTCCAGCTTTTAAAGCAGGTAAAGCATTAAAAGATGCAGTTAAATAATTGATTGTATCAAAGCCCTTTTTAAGGGCTTTTTTTATTTGTCTTATTTCTTTATATGAAATGAATATATGCATTTTCAATTCATTTAACTTAGTGTTAAGATATATAGGTGATATTGTTGAGGTGATAAGATGGATAAAATTGAAAAAATTTATAAAAAAGATATTTCTAATTTGTTAAAAGGTGTAGAGAATAGTAATGTACCTGTAGTTAATCCAATCATAGCTGACGTATTAGATGAAATGAACATCGATACTAATGCTAAGTTAGCTACATTATCTATTGATGCCTCAATGCGCTTTTTAAATAGAATAGGCGAGCCAAATGTTTCTAATCAAGATATCTTAATAGGTGATCTTGTTAGTGCATATTTTTATAAATGTGCTACATTAAATAAAGACCTCGTATTTTTAGATATTATGACTCAAGCAATTAGTAAACAAAATGAATTAAAACAAACGTTGGCTCATGATAAAATAAATCAAGATACAGCTATTATAAAAGAAATAGAATCAATCTTTATTACAACAGTGATTGATTACTACAAAATTAATATGGATAAAGAAACTTTGAAAGATCAAATTTATGCATATTATTATTAATGAATAACTACATTTTTAAACTTAAAGGAATGAATAATTAGTGGATAATAAATCGAAATCAGAACACGTACATGAAGTTTTCCAAAATATATCAGGTAAATATGATACATTAAATAATATCATCAGCTTTGAGCAACATAAAAGATGGCGTAAATATACAATGAAACAAATGGATGTTAAACCAGGTTCTAAAGCTTTAGATGTTTGCTGCGGAACTGCAGATTGGACTATTCAATTAAGTCACGCTGTTGGACCATATGGTGAAGTAGTTGGTATCGACTTTAGTGAGAATATGCTAGAAGTCGGTAAGAAAAAAACAGATAACATGGCCAATATTCATTTAATTCATGGTGATGCTATGAACTTACCATTCGAAGATAATGAATTTGATTATGTAACGATTGGATTCGGCTTACGAAACGTACCCGATTATAAACATGTCTTAAGCGAACTTAAAAGAGTCGTTAAACCAGGCGGTATGGTTGTATGTTTAGAAACAAGTCAACCGACAATGCCAGTATTCAAACAATTATATAGATTCTATTTCAAAAATATCATGCCACTATTCGGTAAAATTTTTGCGAAATCTTTAAAAGAATACAACTGGTTACAAGAATCTGCCGGAAACTTCCCTGGCAAAAAAGAATTAGCAGAAATGTTTGCTGATGTTGGTTACGAAAGAATTAAAGTGAAAAGCTTTACTGGCGGCGTTTCAGCAATGCATTTAGCTTACAAACCTAAATAACAAGGTGATTACATGTATGACAAAACTAAAATTCATATAAATAAAGAAGTAAAAGAAATAGAAAAACAATTGAATAGTTATATAAATAGTGATCAAAACACTATAAACGAAGCTTGCCAATATTTATTAACTTCTGGTGGTAAACGTATACGACCATTATTCACTTTAATTGCAAGTCAATTTGGCGAGCATTATTCAAGAGATGTAATCACTGTAGCAACTACATTAGAACTTATACATATGGCCAGTTTAGTTCATGATGATGTCATTGATAAAAGTGACAAAAGAAGAGGTAAACCAACTATAGCAAAGAAGTGGGATGTGCAAACTGCAGTTATTACGGGTAACTATTTATTATCTCAATCTTTAAATGCAGTAAGCCAAATAGAACATCCTAAGCTTCATGAACAATTAGCAAATGGAATAATCGAAGTGTGTCGTGGTGAACTATTCCAATTTGAAGATCAATTCGTATCAAATCAATCGATAACAAATTATCTACGCAGAATTAAACGTAAGACCGCATTACTTATTTCATTATCTACAGAACTAGGTGCATACGCTGCCCGTGCAGATGATGAAACTGTGAAGAAGTTAACTAAAATTGGATATTACATTGGTATGAGTTATCAAATAGTAGATGATATCTTAGATTTTACAAGTACTGAAAAGAAACTCGGTAAACCAGTTGGATCTGATTTAAGAAATGGACATTTAACTTTACCAGTCTTATTAAGAATGAAAAATTCTAAAGATTTTAAAGCAAGCATTAATGAACTACAACCAGATAGTCCTTCAGAAGTATTTGACGGGTTAGTTCAAGAAATTATCAAATCACCAGAATTACAAAAATCTAAAGAAGTGAGTAACCATTATTTACAAAAAGCAGAAAATTTAATTGATACATTAAATAATGAATCAGGGAAAAAAATGCTATTGGAAATAATTGTGAAAATAAGAGATAGAAACCACTAGAAAGCGCTTGCAAGTATGCGTAGTCAATGATAAACTTATCTTGGATTTACATAAAACAAAGGTAGGGATTACGCAATGGAAAGAACTTTTTTAATGATTAAACCTGATGCAGTACAAAGAAACTTAATCGGTGAAGTCGTTTCACGATTAGAAAGAAAAGGCTTAAAATTAGTTGCAGCTAAATTATTCCAAGCTAGTGAAGAATTAGCTAAAGAACATTATGCTGAACACGTTGAGAAACCTTTCTTCAATGATTTAGTAAGCTTTATTACATCAGGACCAGTATTTGCAATGGTAGTAGAAGGTAAGAATGTAGTAGAAGTAACAAGAACACTTGTTGGTGAAACAAACCCTACTAAAGCAGCGCCAGGTACGATAAGAGGGGATTATGGTATCGATTTAGGCAGAAACATTATTCATGGATCAGATTCAAACGAATCAGCAGAACGTGAAATTGGTCTCTGGTTTAATCAATCAGAACTAAATGATTATAAATTAAACAATGAAAATTGGGTTTACGAAAAATAAATACAATAGAGAAGTAGTTCAACAATTTCTTGTTGAACTACTTTTTTGTTAGGAGGCGGAAGTGGGGTGACGCCGTGAGTGTTTACGGGTATTCTCGGGGCGTTGACTGAAATTCTCGGGCGTTGTGAACACTTTCGCCCAAACTTATTCGTAACGAGGGTCTTGTGAACACTTTTGACCAAACTTGTTCGTAACGAGGGCGTTAGTTACAAAACTCGGCTCAAGTGTTACTATGGACCACCTTAATTACAAAATTACTGAGAATTGTAATTACTGGTCTCCTTATTTGCACTTCTCACCAAATCTGCTAATAATGGCACCAGTATTTGCACTTCTAGCCAAACTTGCTAATAACGCACCCAGTATTTGCACTTCTCACCAAACTTGCTAATAACGGTACCCAATATTACCACCGCACAATATACAAGCTAATAAAAAAACCTGTATTTCCACCTCACAACCGACATGCTCTGAACAACATATAATTCACACTTATTTAAAATCAAAAAAATCTAAAACTTTGTTAAACTATTCGTCTGTTTTTGTTAATTTAACGCGCTAAATATGATATGATTAATTTTATATTTAATTAACAGTAGGGAGAGATAATATGCGTTACTTAACATCTGGTGAATCACATGGACCACAACTAACTGTCATTATAGAAGGTGTACCAGCAAACTTGAAAATTGACGTAAACGAGATTAATGAAGAAATGTTTAAACGTCAAGGTGGATATGGACGCGGTCGTCGTATGCAAATTGAAAAAGATTCTGTAGAAATCGTTTCAGGTGTGAGACATGGTTATACATTAGGTAGCCCTATTACACTCATCGTTAAGAATGATGATTTTAAACATTGGAGAAAAATTATGGGCGCTGACCCATTAACTGAAGAAGAATTAGAAAATATGAAAAGAGTTATCACTAAACCGAGACCTGGCCATGCCGATCTTGTTGGTGGTATGAAATATAATCATAGAGATTTAAGAAATGTACTTGAACGTTCTTCTGCACGTGAAACAGCTGCAAGAGTTGCTGTTGGTGCAGTTTCTAAAATTTTATTAAAATCTTTAGATATTGAAATTTATTCAAGAGTTATTGAAATCGGTGGCGTTAAAGACGATTATGAATACACACTTGAAGAAGTCAAACAAAATATTGACCATAATGATGTACGTTGTATTAATGATGACGTAGCTGAAAAAATGAGAAATCGTATTGATGAAGCTAAAAAAGATGGTGATTCAATCGGTGGTATCGTAGAAGTAGTCGTTGAAAATATGCCTGCTGGAATTGGAAGTTATGTTCATTATGACCGTAAACTTGATGGTCGTTTAGCACAAGCAGTCGTAAGTATTAACGCATTTAAAGGTGTTAGTTTCGGTGAAGGCTTTAAAGCTGCTGAAAAACCAGGTAGTGAAATACAAGACGAAATTGCTTACGATAGCGAAATCGGCTACCATCGTTTATCAAATCACTTAGGTGGACTTGAAGGCGGTATGTCAAATGGTATGCCAATCGTCATCAATGGTGTTATGAAGCCAATACCTACATTATATAAACCATTAAACTCTGTAGATATCGATTCTAAAGATAGCTTTAAAGCGACAATTGAAAGATCAGATAGTTGTGCTGTTCCTGCTGCAAGTGTTGTTTGTGAAAATGTTATCGCATTTGAAATTGCAAAAGCTTTAACTGAAGAATACCAATCTAATCACATTGACCAATTACAAGAAGCTATTAAGAATCATCGTAATTGGAACTTAAACTTCTAGGTGATGAAATGATTTTTGAAACAACATATACTAACAACAACTATCCGATAATATTAAAGCAGAACGCACTAGCTGAACTTAATCAATATCTTAAAGCAGATGAACAAAATATTGTATTAATTGACCAAGATGTTTATAGATTTCATAAAGACTATATTAAGTCGCATCTTAAAGATCAAGATATTAAATTTTTAACGGTTATGAGTGGTGAAGCTTGTAAGCAAATGTCATATTTTGAATCGCTCAGCGAAAAGCTCTTATCAATGAATATCACAAGACAATCTCAACTTATCGCTATCGGTGGTGGCGCAACTGGAGACTTTGTTGGTTTTCTAGCTGCAACTTTGTTACGTGGCATTGATTTTATACAAGTTCCTACAACACTTTTGGCACACGATTCAGCAATCGGTGGAAAAGTGGGCATTAATGCATCGGTCGGTAAAAATTTAATCGGTGCATTTCATAGACCACGCGCTGTTATATATGATATAAATTTCCTAGAAACATTGCCGCATATTGAAATACGAAGTGGTTATGGTGAAATATTTAAACATGCCATTTTAAATAGTGAAGCCGACACACTTCATTTAATGGATGTTTATCCTTCTATAAAAGAATTAGCGCAATTGAAAAATATAGAAGATTATTTAAAAATGGGCATCGAAACTAAATTAAAAATTGTGATTGAAGATGAATTTGAAGGTAGCGTACGTAAACATTTAAATTTAGGACACACTTTTGGACACGGTCTAGAATACTTAACAAAAATTGCTCATGGTGAAGCTGTGATGATCGGTATTCTTTTCCAGAAAGTGATAAATAAAAATAGAAATATGTACGATAACACATCAAGTGTGCATCTGTTCATTAATTATTTAAAAGAATTAGGCTACCCATTAAACGTCTTAAATCATGCTGATATTGAACAAATTTTTGAATATATGAAAAAAGACAAAAAGAATATTGGACAAACAATTCAAATGGTTTTACAAAATGGTGAAGCTTCATTTACAATTGAATCCGTTTCTAAAGAAGAAGTATTAGATGCATTTAAAGAACTTAAATCTCTAATAAATGAATAGAAGGAGTCCTTTAACATGGAAGATGTATATAAAGTAATTGACGATATTCACATGAAGAATATCGAACATTTAGATGAGAAAGTAAACAGAGTTCTACAATCTGACGACCACGACGCATTATTTATGTTAGGTGAAACATTATATAAATATGGTATTGTCGATCAAGGCGTTAAAATATTCGAAGAACTTTATTTACTTTATCCTGATGAAAATGAATTGCTTGTTTATTATATAGAAGGGCTAATCGACCAAAACGACTTAGATAAAGCGCATGAAGTATTGTATAACAGCCCTCATTCTACAGAGAAATTGATGCTTGAGGCTGATTTATACCAACAACAAGGCTTATTTGAAGTAGGTATAGAGAAATTACTTGAAGCAAAAGAAATGGAACCAGATGATATTGTGATTACATTCGCTTTAGCTGAAATGTACTATTATGATGGTCAATATTTAAAAGCAATTTCTAACTATGAAACAATCACACAAACTGGTGAAGATATTATTAATGGTATTTCGATTTATGCACGAATGGCAGACGCAAGTTTACAAAGTGGTGCATACGAAGAAGCAATCAAATATTATGAAAATGTATCTGAAATGGATATGACAGCTGAAGATTATTTCAAACAAGCAATTAGTTATCAAAAAAATGATTTAACAAGAGAAGCAATTAAGCAACTTGAAAAGTTATTACAAAAAGACCCAGACTTTATGCAAGCTTACCATTACTTATTGCAAATTTATGAATCAGAAAAAGATTATGAAAAAGCAATAGAAATCGGTAAAGAAGGGCTACGCTTAAACGCATATTATAAAGAACTTATGACAGATACTGCTAGACTAATGTTAACAACAAACGATGAACATGGTGCAATACTGTTACAAGATGCATTAACAGTTGATCCTTCTTATACTGAAGCTGCCATTATACTTGCTGATTATTATCGCGAAAAAGATAATATAACAGGTCTTATTAATTTATTAACATATGTTGATCATGAAGATATAGACCCTGTAGTAGCTTGGCACGTTGCATATGCATTCGGTGAAGAAGAAAGAGATAAAGAAGCTCAACACTTCTATGAATTAGCATATCCAGATTTAACACAAAATATTGATTTCTTAAACGACTATTACCATTACTTAATTGAGATCGGTCATGTCGATAACGCTAAAAATATATTAGAATCTGTTCGCAAACTTGATCCTGAAAATCCATATTGGGACCAAGAATACGAAAGATTATTATAAGTAGGGTTAATTATGAATCATACATGGTTAAACTATGAAAAACAGCGATTTATTGAATATATTCTATATCAATACGATTTTAAAATTGCTGAAAGTGTATGGATATTAAATTTATTAAAAACTAGCCCTAAATATTTATCTAACATTTCATTTGTCAATGAATTTTCAGATGAACGCATACTGTCCATTAGTACTGAACAATCTAAACAACTGCCTTTACTTTATTGTAAAGATCGGTTCTGTATAGAAGATGGTCGACAAATCTTCCACGATATTCGACTCGATAATACACATTTAAATGTACTTTTATATTTGAACAGAAATGATGATCGACTGAATAAGTTGCTGTTGTTACAAATGCTTGTTGATTATTATGGAGATGACAAAGATATTCGTGCTTTAAATAATAACAATACACACGGACTAGGACATTGGCGTAAACTCATCAGTAATGAAATAGATAAATCTTTAGATAATAACGACCAAGACATGTTTATAGAAATGTCTAAAATATTACAATTCATTAATGAGTTGGAGGAACATCGATAATGTTATTTAATCATGTTGACTTAAAAGAATTAAAAAACAACTTAGAATATATCGATACAGCCATCATTCCTGTATCAAATATTGATATGAATCATCAATTATTAACATCATGCGACCAAAATGAAACAGTTCAACTTGTTGGTATGTTAGCAGAAAAACAATTTAAAGGTAGATTACTACTTACACCAACATTTTTCACAAGTGGTAATCAATACGATCACGTCGTATCTTTTATACAAAGTTTAAAAGAGTATGGCTTGAACAATATAATTATTTTAAGCAGTGATCAAGTAGAACTTAGTGTCGATCACGAACTGTATAAAGTAAACACGATTCCAATGGGTGACTTAGACGATGATATGAAACGCACACTCATCGAAGACGAAGTCAAACAATTTATGAAGTTTATCATTAGAACATGGAATAAATAGTAGGTAGATGTATATCCGTAACAAATCTTAACTCAATAAGATTTGTTGCGGTTTTTTTATTTCCAAAATACAATTGTCCTTTCTATGTGGAAAATAGGGTTATTTTCACAGTTTTTTATCAATATTTTCGCCATTATAATAAAGCCTTTTCATTTTTTAAAAAATTCCTAGATAAAAGGTTAATAAATAAACATTTAAATTGTGACAAAGCGTTGACCGTCTTGAAATAATAGGCTAAAATTAAGTTGTCCTAGTTATAAAAGAACGATTAATAGAGGGGGGAATCTAAATGAGCCAACGTGTCACACGACGCCAATTTTTAAACTATTCATTGATGGGTGTTGGGTCATTTATGGCTGCTGGTATGATTTTACCTATGGGTAGATTTGCGCTTGATCCTGTATTCAAAGCTGATGCACAAGGCGATTTGATTGCTACAGGCGTAAAGGAGTCAGAACTTGGTAAAGAGCCTATTAAAGTGGACTTTAAATTCGAGCAAGAAGATGCTTGGTACACAAGTGAAGTTACAGAATTTGCTTGGGTGTACAAAGATGGAAATGAAATCGTAGCATTATCACCAGTCTGTAAACATTTAGGATGTACAGTACAGTGGAATGGCGATAAATCAAATCCTAATCAATTCTATTGTCCATGTCATAACGGTCGTTATGAAAAGAACGGTAAGAATATTCCAGGTACGCCGCCATTAGCACCACTTGATCAATACGAAGTAAAAGTTAAAGGTGGCATTATTCAAATCGGTAAAAAGCACGAGAACGAATTAGCTAAATAAGGAGGGATTAACAATGATAGATAAAATCTATGATTGGGTCGATGACAGACTTGATATTACACCAATTTGGCGAGATATTGCTGATCATGAGGTGCCAGAGCATGTTAACCCTGCTTATCACTTTTCAGCTTTCGTTTATTGTTTTGGTGGTCTAACGTTTTTCATTACAGTAATACAAGTTTTATCAGGTATGTTTTTAACGATGTACTATGTTCCAGATATCGTTAATGCATGGAAATCAGTTTACTATCTACAACACGATGTAGCTGCTGGTGTTATCGTACGTGGTATGCACCATTGGGGAGCAAGTTTAGTAGTAGTAATGATGTTTTTACATACACTTCGTGTATTCTTTACAGGATCTTATAAACAACCTAGAGAATTAAACTGGGTTGTCGGTGTATTAATATTCTTCGTAATGCTTGGATTAAGTTTTACTGGTTATTTATTACCATGGGATATGAAAGCACTATTCGCAACAAAAGTAGGTTTACAAATTGCAGAATCTGTTCCTATCATTGGGCCGTGGGTTAAGACATTACTAGCAGGGGATGCAGAGATAGTTGGTGCACAAACTCTAACTCGTTTCTTTGCGATACATGTATTCTTCCTACCAGCTGCACTATTCGCGTTATTAGCAGCACACTTTATAATGATCAGAAAACAAGGTATTTCAGGTCCACTATAAAATTAACGTGAATAAATGAAAAAGGAGGTCATGCGACATGCATCGCGGTAAAGGGATGAAGTTTGTTGGTGATTCAAGAATAAAGTCATACGACAAACCGAAATTAAATCGAGATTATTCAGAATTTCCAGGTCGTACAGAAAGTTTCTGGCCTGACTTTCTACTAAAAGAATGGATGACTGGTGCGGTATTCTTAATCGCTTACTTATGTTTAACAGTCGCTCATCCATCGCCACTTGAACGTGTGGCAGATCCATCTGATACTGGTTATACACCATTACCAGACTGGTATTTCTTATTCTTATATCAAATACTTAAATATTCATTCGCATCTGGTCCTTATAACACATTCGGAGCAATTATCTTACCAGGTATCGCATTCGGTGCTTTATTATTAGCACCTTGGTTAGATAGAGGCCCTGAACGTAAATGGACAAAGAGACCATTTGCTTCTGGATTTATGTTAATCGCAATTGCAATCTTATTCTATACAACATGGGAATCAAGTTATTACCATGATTGGAAACAACAAGCTAAACAAGGTGAAATCGTCTTCTCTAACTTAGACAAGTCAGACCCAGTTTATACTGACATCATCAAGTCAAACTGTACAAGTTGTCACGGTGGTGAGTTAACGGGTGGACAAGGTCCAAACTTAGTTGAATCGAAATTACCTAAAGAGGGCGTTAAAGGATTCGTAGAAAATGGTGCAGGTAAAATGCCTAGCTTCAAAGATACACTTTCTAAAGATGAAATTGACAAAGTTGCTAAATACGTTGCAGATTTACATGAAACAGATGCAAACGGTAAAGAATTGAAAAAATAATTAAATTTGAGCCTGGGGCATATGACGTGCCCTGGGCTCTTTTCAAAGGAGTAATAAAATGGAATTTTGGAGATATGTAATGGGACAGAAATCTATTCTCATTACGCTATTTATCGCAAATCTTCTCGGCACCATTTATGGTTACATATGGTATGGCAGTCAATTACTTGATAGCAAATGGTACTTTTGGCCATTAATACCCGACAGTCCAACAGCAACATTATTCTTAGTGATTGCGATAGCTGCAATCTATTTCAATAAACATTTAGGTTTGTTTGAATGTTTAGCATTTATTACATTAATTAAATATGGTGTATGGGCGGTTGTTATGAATATATTTGTAATGATTCATTTCGATCAACTTGTTCCAATGGCAATTATGCTGATGACTTCACACGGCATTATGGCTATTCAAGCATTGATGTTCTATCCTTTATTCAATATTAAAAAGTGGCATATTGTTGTAACAATGATTTGGGTATTTCACAATGATGTTATTGATTATGTGTATCATCAATATCCCGTATATAGTATGTTAAGTCAGTATGAGTCACATATAGGATACTTTGCTTTTTGGCTAAGCGTTATCGCTTTTCTGTTATTACTATATTTCCAAAAAAACATCAAATTACGTTCAAAATATTTGACGTAAGAGCCGTCACTCCGTAATATAATAAATAACAGGGATAAAAAGGAGGAAGTTATTTGTTTTCATATATCATATATTTTATTATCATTATGATTGTCCCTATGTACTTCCAATTTAGAGTAAAATCAACATACAATAAATACTCAAGAGTACGTTCAACAAGTGGGAAGACGGGTAAACAAGTTGCAGAAGAAATTTTAGCTGCAAATGGAATTCATGATGTAGAAGTGTTACAAGGTGAAGGATTCTTATCAGATCATTTTGATCCAACTAAGAAACGTGTTGTATTATCACCAGCAAACTATCAACAACCAAGTGTTGCGGGTACAGCAATTGCAGCACATGAAGTAGGACATGCTATTCAACATGCTCAAGGATATGGATTCCTTAAATTTAGATCAGCGCTTTTACCGCTTGCTAATTTAGGAAGTTCGTTATCATACATTATCATTTTAGCTGGTATCGTATTAACAGCAATGAGTAGTACATTCGGTACAACATTATTATGGGTTGGTATCGTATTTATGTCATTCGCTGTATTATTCTCAATCATCACATTACCAGTTGAATTCGATGCAAGTAAACGGGCAATGCGACAAATTGAAAAATTAAATATCGTTAACCAACAAGAATATAGACATGCTAAAAAAGTATTATCTGCAGCTGCTATGACATACGTTGCAGCAACAGCTGTAGCCGTAGCTGAATTAGCAAGATTTATTCTAATGGCACGTAATAATTAATGAAAACATTTTAATACCAATAAAGTCTTTTGACTTTGTTGGTATTTTTTATTTTTAAATATATATGAGGTTTGTAGATATAAGCTTATTACGTTGTCATTATGCATGATTATCATATATAATTTTATTATGTGAGTTCTTTTATATAAAGATATAAAAGATATGTAGGGAGGAAATTTTATGGACATGAAAGAGATGCAACATGAAGTTGATCAATATATTTCTCAGTTTAAAGCAGGTTATTTTTCGCCTTTAGCAAATTTAGCGAGATTAACAGAAGAAGTTGGAGAACTAGCTAGAGAAATTAATCATAGTCATGGTGAAAAGAAAAAGAAACCAACTGAAGAAGACAATACAATTGAAGCTGAATTAGGCGATAATTTATTCGTCTTAATTTGTTTAGCAAATTCTTTAGACATAGATTTAAATAAAAGTTTCCAAGATACGATGAATAAATTCAATGCAAGAGATAAAGATAGATTTGAACGTAAATAAGTCATAATGGAGGATTAATATGAAAATCGGTATAACTTGTTATCCATCAATGGGGGGCTCAGGTATTGTTGCAACTGAGCTTGGTTTGGAAATGGCGAAAAGAGGTCATGAAATTCACTTTATAACTTCTAATATGCCTTTTAGAATGAGAGAGCCTGTTCCAAACGTAACATTTCATCAAGTTGACGTAAATCAATATTCTGTATTCCAATATCCACCATATGATATTACATTAAGTGCTAAAATTGCAGATGTCATTAACGATTACGACTTGGATATATTACATATGCACTATGCTGTACCGCATGCAATTTGTGGTATTTTAGCACGTCAAATATCCGGAAAAGATGTCAAAATCATGACGACGTTGCATGGAACAGATATTACAGTATTAGGTTATGATACGTCATTACAAAGTGCCATTCGATTCGGAATTGAAAAGAGTGACGTTGTAACAAGTGTCAGTGATAGTCTTAAACAAGAAACATATGACATTATAGAGCCTGATAAAGAAATCAAAACAATATACAATTTTGTTCAAGAAGAAAGTTTCCCACAAATTTATAATACAGATTTAAGAAGCCGTTATGGCATAGAAGAAGATGAAAAAGTCATCACGTTTGTATCAAATTTTAGAAAAGTCAAGCGTGTGCCTGATGTCGTAGATACGTTCTACAAAATTAACAAACAAATTAAATCTAAATTATTACTCATCGGTGATGGTCCAGAGTTACAAGTGGCCAGAGAACAAATTAAACAACTTAATATAGAAGACCAAGTTCTATTTTTAGGTAAACAAGATGAAGTGAATATCTTCTATCAAATGTCTGATTTAACGTTGTTATTAAGTGAAAAAGAAAGCTTTGGACTTGTATTACTTGAAGCTATGCTTACAGGTGTCGTGCCGATTGGTACAAATGCAGGTGGCATAAAAGAAGTCATTAAAAACGGTGAAACAGGTTATACGGTTGATGTCGGTGATACGGATAAAGCGAGTGAATATGCGGTCAAATTATTAACAGATTCAGAACTTTATCGCAAAATGCAAAACGCTATGATTCAAGATGTACGTGAAAGATTCTCATCTAAGGTGATAGCTGATCAGTACGAATCTTGCTACAACGATATGTTAGGAGAATAATATGCGTGAATATCAAGTATTTGAAGATGCGAAATGGATAATTGAAACACTTGAACGTAATGGGCATCAAGCATATTTTGTCGGTGGTTCAGTAAGAGACTATTTAATGGAGAAAGAAATTTCAGACGTTGATATCACAACGAGTGCATTACCCGATGAAGTTGAACAATTATTTGATAAGACTTTACCTATAGGAAAAGAGCACGGCACGATGATTGTCATGGGTGAAAATCAACAGTTTGAAGTGACAACATTTAGAAAAGATGGAGATTATGTTGATCATAGAAGACCTACATCTGTTCAATTTGTAACGGATTTATATGAAGATGTGGCGAGAAGAGATTTCACAATGAATGCTATCGCTATGGATAAGTCGTATCAACTCCATGATTATTTCAATGGGTTAAACGATATACAATCCAAAATTATAAAAGCTGTCGGAACACCTATTGATCGCATGGAAGAAGACGCATTACGTATTATGAGAGGTGTCAGATTCCAAGCTCAGACAGGTTTTGCACTTGATCATGATACTAAAGACGCCATGCATCAAACAGCACATTCTTTAAATGCCATTGCAATTGAAAGAATTGTTGTTGAACTAAAAAAAATGATTCAAGGCAAATATATTCATGATACAAAAACGACCGCTCATGAACTAGAAATATTTAAATATATTCCATTTTTCAAAGAAATCAACCAAATTAGTATCTTCATGCCAGAACATGCCCATTTCAATTTATGGGTGGCTGCATTATGTTATTTATACGAATTAGATTTAACAAGCTTGAACAGTTTGAAAATCAGTAATCAAGAAAAGCGTGATATCTCATCATACGTTCAATTATTGATATCACTTTCTGATAATAAAATTTCAAAGCAAGATATGATTCATCTCGTATATACGTTTCATCGTGATAAAATGAAAGAAATCATTCACTTTATTTCTGAGCATAATGCAGAACTGAATATCTCTATCCATCCTACAATTATGAATGACCGTGTAATTGATGAAATATATGATAAACTACCTATATATGATAAATCAGAATTACAAATTAACGGTCAAATATTGATGGCTACATTTAATAAAAATGGTGGACCATGGATCAAAGATATTTTAAATAAAGTTGAACAAGCTGTTATTAACCATAAAGTGGATAATACAGAAAATGATTTAATAGAATGGGTGCGAGAGAATGTCAAAATATAAACGTGAAATTATTAAATATTTATATCAAAATAATGAATATTTGTCAGGACAACATATAGCTGAAACGTTAAATTGTTCACGTGTAACAGTTAAAAAAGTCATCGATCAATTGAGAAAAGAAGGCTTTGAAATTGAGTCTATTTCTAATAAAGGGTATAAAATCTCAGAAATCCCTACAACTTGGCAAGAAGACATTGTGAACATTACACTTCAAGATCAAAATATATTGAATCACGCAATTGTTCAAACGCAAGTAGATTCAACACAATTGTTAGCCAAGTCTCGTGTTAATGACATTGATCATGACTTTATTGTTTTGAGTGATGAACAAACAAATGGGAGAGGGCGTTTCCAAAGAGAATGGTCATCTCTTAAAAGTAAAGGACTTTGGATGTCAGTTGTATTACGTCCAGATATTCCAATTCAAAGAATGTCAACATTTAATTTATTTATAAGTCTTGCCATTCAAGAAGTGATCGAACAACATTATGGCATTCAAAGTAAAATTAAATGGCCAAATGATATTTATATTGGTGATAAAAAAGTTTGTGGCTTTTTAACAGAAATGATTGCAGATACTGATGGCGTCAATGCGATTATTTGTGGCATTGGTATTAATTTAAACCAAACACAAGAAGACTTCGATCAAGCTGGTCAATCACGTGCGACAAGTTTAAAAATAGAAAATGAACAATCTATAGAACCTTATCAATTTTTGAAATTATTAATAGAAGCTATTGAACTGAGATATGATCAATTTTTAGAATTGCCATTCAGTGACATTAAAGATTTATATAAAAGTAAAAGTATGATTTGGGACAAAAAATTAACTTATACAGAAGGTAAAAAACAAGTATTTGGTCGAGCAATTGATATACAAGATAATGGGTTCTTAACCGTGATATCTGATGATGGTCAATTACACCAATTTATGAGTGCAGATATCGAAATATAGGAGAGATAATATGGCGCAAAGTTACGCTGTTGTAGATTTAGAAACAACCGGAAACCAAATTCAATATGATGAAATTATTCAAATTGGGATAACATTTATAGAAAATAACCAAATTACCGATACATATCATTCATATGTCAAAACGGATTTGGAAATTCCATCTTTCATTCAAGCATTAACCAATATTAATGAATTAGACTTAGAAGAAGCTCCGTACTTCGAAGAAATCAGTCAATCATTATTTAACTTGTTGAAAGATTGTGTATTTGTCGCGCATAATGTTCTATTTGATTTAAACTTTCTCAAATCCCATTTCGAAAAGCATCAAATACAATTTGAACCTAAATTAACAATTGATACGATGGAATTGTTTAAAATCGCATTTCCAAACGAAGAAAGTTATCAGTTAAGTGAATTGAGTCAATCGTTACAAGTTGATTTAAACCAAGCGCATAGTGCTTATGAAGATGCTAAAGCAACTGCACTATTGTTTATCAAAGCCATTGAAAAAATAAATGGTCTTCCGATTGATACGATTAAGCAACTTTATTATTTATCTAAATCTTTAAAGCATGATTTAAAAGACGTTCTATTTGAAATTGTAAGAACACATCAAGGTGCCAAAACGCATAATCGCAATATTAAAAAGTACCAAAACATCCATTATTTAAAGCAAATGCCTATACGTCATTCTAGTGACCGTACATCAATTACACTCGATGAAGCTTATGATAGAATTCTTAAAACATTTAACTTCGATTATCGTAAAGAACAATATCAACTTGTTCAACAATTGTTCGATTCATTAATGCACAACGAGAATGCTTTAATTGAAGCACCACTTGGTAGTGGGAAATCGATGAGCTTTGTGCTCGCTGCATTATTGTATTATTTAGAAACTGGTGAACATATTCTCGTTTCAACACATACGAAGTTACTGCAAAATCAACTTCTAGAACAAGAATTTAATAAAGTCTTAAATGCATTAGATTTAGATTTAAAAGCGATGATTATTAAAAGTAAAGATCATTATATTTCGCTTGGTTTAATCTTAAATATATTACAAGATGATACAGACAACTATGAAGCGACTATTTTAAAAATGCAGTTGCTTGTATGGATTCTTGAAACGGAAACAGGTGACATTGAAGAACTCCATCTTAAAGGTGGTCAAAAAGTCTTCTTTGAACAAAAACGCACGACTTATGTACCGTTTAAAAATGATATACATTACTATCAATTTATTAAAGAGAGTGCGCAGCATGTAGAGATTGGTATAACAAATCACGCGCACTTGTTACAACATAGTACAGAAGATACCGTATACCAATTGTTCAAACATATCATCGTTGATGAAGCACATCGTATTCAAGATTACGCACTTAATCAAGTGACAGATGATTTAAGTTACCAACATATTAAATATCATCTCGGTTTATTAGGTAAAAATGAGCAAGAAAAATTATTTAAACGATTAGATAAATTAGAAAACAGAAGAGTCATTGAACAATATCCAATTGAACCAATCGATATATATCAACTGAAACGTGATATTGATTTACTGCACGAACAAAACGAACAATTATTTGATGATTTAATGGCTCAAATTTCAGATAAGCATCAAGAATCACATGAAGATGACAAACAAATTCATTACTTCTATGATATTGATGTTGCAAATATATCTGAAATATTTAAACGACAAATTAGTACAATCAATCAAATATTATCTAGATTTAAATCATACTCACACGCACATGTTAAAGCATTCAAGAAAGAGTTAATTTATATTTATCATCAATATACTAAAATTTATAACATGATTAAGTCTGGTCAAGTGCCATTCGTTTCCATTAAGAAAATTTCTCAGAAATCTACACTTTCACTTTTTGTTAAAAAATCAGAAGTTAAAGATTTACTGAATGAAGTGTTTATTGAACAATTCAATAGTAATATTTTCATTTCAGGGACATTAACCGTTAATCATTCATTTACATCATTTAAATCCATGTTTCCTGAAGACATTCAATTTAACACTTATTATTTAAATGATATTTACGACTTGAAAAATCAAGCAACATGTTTTGTACCGCAAAATATGCCGACTTATCAATATCATCAACAAGATGACTATATTGAAACGATTATTAGTTATTTATCAACATTTGTGAGTGAAACAAATCAAAAATGTTTAGTACTGTTTACGAATTATGCGATGTTGTATCAAGCATATCGATACATGGAAGAACTTGAAATCTTTGATGATTATGTCGTATTAATGCAGCAACAACATTCACACGTATACAAACTCGTACAACAGTTTAACCAATTTGATAAAACGATTTTACTGGGTACTTTATCATTCTTTGAAGGATTTGATTATCAATCTTCAGGTATTAAATGTGTCATGATGACGAAATTACCGTTTATACATCAAGATGATCCACGATACCATTTAATGAAAGATGAATTTGACAATCCCTTTAAAGACTTTGTCTTACCAGACGCAGTAACTAAGTTCAGACAAGGCATTGGTCGATTAATTCGAAACAAGCATGACCAAGGTTTATTAATTTGTTTTGATAGAAGAATACTAGATAGTAATTACAGTAAATACTTTATTAATGCATTAGGTGAAATACCTGTTATCGAAGGCGATTTAAATAAATTCCAAGATAAACTAAGAAAATATCCAAACAGATAGCAGTTGTATGCATAATTTGATAAAATAACTATAGGTAATTTATTTGAATAGGAGAAATAATAATGAATATTACGATTAAACAAGCTAAAGATTATGTCAATCAAGAAGTGACAATCGGTGCTTGGATTGCAAACAAGCGATCAAGTGGGAAAATAGCATTTTTACAATTAAGAGATGGAACAGGATTTATGCAAGGTGTCGTTGTGAAAGCTGAAGTATCAGAAGACATCTTCCAATTAGCTAAATCATTAACACAAGAAACATCTGTTTATGTTACGGGTACAATTACAGAAGATGACCGTTCTAAATTTGGCTATGAAATGCAAGTAAGTGGTGTAGAAGTCATTTCAGAATCACATGATTATCCAATCACACCAAAAAATCATGGTACAGAATTCTTAATGGATCACAGACATTTATGGTTACGTTCTAAACGTCAGCATGCTGTTATGAAAATTAGAAACGAAATTATTCGTGCGACATATGAATTCTTTAACGAAAGTGGATTCACTAAAATTGATCCACCAATTTTAACAGGTAGTGCTCCTGAAGGTACAAGTGAATTGTTCCATACGAAATATTTCGACGAAGATGCATTCTTATCTCAAAGTGGTCAATTATACTTAGAAGCTGCAGCTATGGCGCACAATAGAGTATTTAGTTTCGGTCCAACTTTCAGAGCTGAAAAATCAAAAACAAGAAGACATTTAATTGAATTCTGGATGATTGAAGGCGAAATGGCATTTATGAAACATGACCAAAGCTTAGAAGTTCAAGAAAATTACGTTCATCACATCGTTAAAGCTGTGTTGGCAAATTGTAAATTAGAATTAGAACTTCTTGAAAGAGATACTTCTAAGTTAGAACAAGTTTCAACACCATTCCCAAGAATCACTTACGATGATGCCATTAAATTCTTACATCAAGAAGGATTCGATGATATTGAATGGGGCGACGATTTCGGTTCTCCTCATGAAACTGCAATTGCAAACCATTATGATAAACCAGTATTTATCATTAATTATCCAACAAAAATTAAACCATTCTATATGGAACCAAACCCTGAAAATCCAGACACTGTATTATGTGCAGATTTAATCGCACCAGAAGGTTACGGAGAAATCATTGGTGGTTCTGAAAGAATTAGTGATTTAGATTTAATTAATCAAAGAATTAATGAACATGGTTTAGATCCTGAAGCATATAGTTATTACACTGACTTAAGAAAATACGGAAGTGTACCACATAGTGGATTTGGCTTAGGACTTGAAAGAACAGTAGCATGGTTAAGTGGCGTAGAACACGTTAGAGAAACTGCACCATTCCCACGTTTATTAAATCGATTATATCCATAATAATATGCGAGTCTGGGAGCTGAATAGTGATCCCAGACTCTATATTTTTATAATGAAGTAGGTGAAAAAATGTATACAAGTGATATGTTAAAAGAAAAGCCAGTCGTTGTTCAAAGAGCTTTGTTTGATCATTATGCCAATTTAGGATTAAATGAAAAACAATTCGTTATCCTTATTAAATTGCTGGACCAAGAGAATGATCGTAACTTACAGCCTCCATTAGAAGATATCCAACGTGGCACGACATTATCTATACAAGAAGTGAGTCATATCATCAATCAACTCTCTCAATTAAAAATTATAGACATTAAAATTGAAAAAGATGACCAGCATAAATATAATGAATTCATATCATTTGATCCTATGTATGAACAACTCGCATTAATTAAAAATGAAGCAATGCAACAAGGTACAGTAGAAGATCAAAACTTAAAATTCAAGAAATTATTCCAAGAATTCGAATCCACTTTCGGTCGACCATTAACACCATTAGAAGTACAAACATTAAACCACTGGATTGATACTGATAAACATTCAAACGAACTCATCATGAGCGCGCTTAACGAAGCGCATAGTTTAGACAAACTCAGCATCAAATATATCGACCGCATTTTATTAAACTGGAAGAAGAAGAACATCACGACTGTGGAATCTTCCAAAGAAGAAAGTGAAAAGTTTAATCAAACTAAAAAAGTAAAACACAATGTTAATTTAATCCCGACTTTTGATTGGGTAAATGGGGAGAATCCTTATGATAAGTAAAAAGAAAGCATTAGAAATGATGGATGTTATTGATGAAATGTTTCCAGATGCTGAATGTGAACTCGTTCATGACAATCCATTTGAACTGACAATCGCAGTATTACTTTCTGCACAGTGTACAGACGTACTCGTCAACAAAGTGACTAAATCGCTTTTTGAAAAGTATAAAACACCTGAAGATTATTTAAATGTAAGTTTAGAAGAACTTCAAAATGACATTCGCTCAATCGGTTTATACCGCAATAAAGCTAAAAATATTCAAAAACTTTGTCAGTCATTGTTAGATAATTTTGATGGTGTCGTACCAAGTACACATCAAGAATTAGAATCTTTAGCTGGTGTAGGGCGTAAAACAGCGAATGTTGTGATGAGTGTCGCATTCGGGGAACCATCATTAGCAGTAGACACACACGTAGAGCGCGTATCTAAACGCCTTGCAATTTGTAGAATTAAAGACAATGTGCGCCAAGTTGAAGATCGTTTATGTAGCATCATTCCAAGAGAAAGATGGACAAAAAGTCACCATCAGCTTATATTCTTTGGACGCTATCACTGTGTAGCGCGTAAACCGAAATGCGAAGTATGTCCATTATTTGCAGATTGTAGAGAAGGGCAAAAACGCTTAAAAGCTGGGTTAGTAAAGGTTGAGGGCGCATGATACAAAAAAATGATTTCATAGAACTTGAACAACAAATAGAGCCACTTGTTAAAAATAAAAAGCTTAAAACAAATGAAGCGCACCAATTGTTAGATCAATATTATCATTTGATCATTGCTTATATAGAACAAATCAATCAAATAGAAACGTTTGATATATCGCATATCGAAGAATATCCAGTTATACCAATGAATTTCGAAGAACGATACCACTATATAAACGAGAGAATATATCACTTTATGGGATATAGACAAATGGTAACATTGAAAGAAGAATTAATTAGAATGAATGCGAGATATCAGATTCAACTTAAAAGAGCCGCACAACGTGAAAGCGAAGAATAGAAATTATTATAACCAAAAAAAGCATCACATCCTTTGCGGGATGTGATGCTTTTTCTATATCTTAGTCATCTTTCTCTTCTTTGGCAGCTTGTTTTGCTGCATCTGAGGTTGAACTACTATTGTCAGAGTCTGAATCTGATTCTTCTGTTGTTGGTGTTTCTGTCGTTTGTTCTTCAGTTGTTACGTTTTGATTTGTAGATGACTGTTGTTGTGTATTGTTTTGTTGCGTTCTAGATGTATTTGAATTTGTCTGTGGTTCGTTTGTTGTTACATTATTATTATTGTTTGAGAAGTTATAATTATTTTGCTGATTACGACTATTACCAGAGCTAGGTGCTGAGCTTGATGTTGTATTATTGTCTTCGTTACCTGCAACACTTAAGCTTTTACCGCTTCCTGTTACTGAATCAGGTCTTTCGAAGTCTGCACCGTCATAATTAGAGATTTCTGACATAACTTCATTGAATAATATTTGTGGTTTAATTTGTTCATCATGTCCTAAGAATGAGTTCTCACCGTATTCTTTAACTTTGTTGAAGCCCATCCATACTGACATAGTGTATTGTGGTGTATAACCTGTAATCCAAACGTCTTTCGCTGCATTTTCAGGTAATTGATATTCACTATATACTTCATCACCATAAGTACCAGTACCCGTTTTAGCTGCTACGTTCACACCGTTAATGCCATATCCATAAGCTGAACCGTATGCTTGGAATGTTCCTTTCAGCATTTCAGTTAACATGTATGCTGTGTAATCTTCCATAGCTTTATGGCTTTCGCTTGAGAATTTGATTGTTTCATCATCTTGAGTGACAACTTTTCTAATTGATTTTGCTTCGTTATATGTTCCGCCATTACCCATAGTCGCAAATGCTGATGCTAATTGAGTAGGGGAGAATTCTGATTGTGAACCACCAAGTACTTCTGAAGGTCCAATTTCTTCTTTATAATTTAAGTTCACTTTAGAAGCAAAGTCTTTAACTGCTTTTTCACCAGCGTTTTGGTTTGTTTCTTGCCAAGATTTCAATGCTGGAATGTTGTATGATCTTGCTAATGCATCAGCCATTGTAACTGAGCCGTGACCTTGACCATCATAGTTCTTGAAGATACTACCATTGATATTATATTGACTTTCATCTTGGAACTTATGGTTTGTCGCATATTGCATATTCTCAATTGCTGGACCATAAGCTAATATCGGTTTAAGTGATGAACCTGTAGGATGAACGTCTGTTGCTTGGTTTCTATCAACTACATCTTTGTAATCTTTACCACCACTGATACCGACTAATTTACCAGTCTTCGTATCTACTATAGATGAACCAGTAATTTGGTCTTTATTCTTGTAGAATGTACCGTTATCAACTGACTCTTGTAATGTTTTTTGAACATCTTTATCCATGTTTGTGTAGATTTTAAGACCGCTCGTCATAATATCATTTAATGATTGACCTTTGAACGCTTTGTTCTGAGTAATTTCTTGTTTAACGTAGTTAATATAAGAAGCGTACTCATTGTCAGGCGTATCAGTCATAGCGTCATTTCTTTCTTCAACTGTACGTTTAACTAAGTTCTTATCGATAGGTGTATCTTGTGCTTCTTTCATTTCTTTCTTAGTAATTCTACCGTGTCTTTCCATTAAATAAAGAACTGTGTCTTTACGTTTTTCAGCCGCTTCAGGATTATCATAAATGTTATATTGGTTTGGCACTTGTGGTAAACCTGCTAAGTAAGCTGTTTCAGCTAAGTTTAAATCTTTTAATTTCTTATTGAAGTAATATTTAGCTGCTGTTTGAGAACCGTAAATACCATCTGAGTAATAGATTTTGTTTAAGTACATTTCAAAGATTTCATCTTTAGAATATTCTTGTTCTAATCTATATGAAAGGTAAGCTTCTTGTGCTTTTCTTTCGATGGATTTCTTATCTGTTAAGAATGAACGTTTTACAACTTGTTGTGTTAATGTAGATGCACCTTGTGAACCAAAGCCACCTGTAAAGTTCTTCATAACTGCTCCAGATAAACGTTTGTAGTCTAATGCACCATGATCGTAGAAGCGATTATCTTCAGTTGCAAGTACAGCATCTTTCATTTGATCTGGAACATCGTCAAATTTAACATGTTCTCTCTTTTGTCCCATATAGAGGGTCGTGACAAGTTTATTATTTTTGTCATAAATTTTAGTTGGTAATTGGTCTTTAAGCGCACTTTCATTGAAAGCAGGAGCTTTCCAAGCATAATATGCAAATACGAGAACACCTATGATTACCATTGCTAAGAATGCTAGCACGAGAATACCGAACACCTTAATTATCGTCCTTTTGATATTCCTCTTCTTCTTAGGTTGTTCTTTACCATTTTTACTATTAGAAGCTTTTGATTGACTCATTTGAGCGCCTCACTTTCTGTTTTTATCAATTGATCAACTATTGTTATGTAGTTAATTCTTGGTTTAAATTGGATTGGTATTAAGTAACCATCATTTTCAATCTCTTTAAGCGTGATGGACTTCTTGCCTCCAGATTTATATCTGTCCCAATATACCATAAACTTCCTAAAAGGCAATAAAAATACGCTATCATGATAGCTAAATTTTATCAACAAAAAACATATACCTTTTTGGTTTAATACTTGTTCCATATGTGATACTTGGTGATCGTGGATATTATTTAAAGGGAAACTTGTTTTATTTTTCGTTTCCTTAGCTTCAAAATCAATATAGTATCCATTATAAACACCGTTATAATCTGTTGTTGAAGGCTTTCTAAAATAAGCTTCTTTAATGACAGCTTTTTGTCTTTTAGGGTAGTCAACATCAACGATTTGAATAGGTGTCGGTTTCTTATGAATAACTGCTATATTTTCTAATCTGAAGTATTCATTGGATTTATCAATTTCCTCCTCTAATCTCATACCCCGTTTACCATATTGTATTCTACTATATTTAGGGTCATCTTGGATTGAGACTTTAGAAGTATTTTTTGTTACTTTTTTTCCGTTTGGATAATTCAAATTCATCACCTAGTTTCATATCATAAAACTCTAAATATTATACCTTATTTCATTATAAGTTACAAAAGTTTTTTATGATACATAAATATTCTAGAACTTTTCTAGTTATGTTATCATTTTATCGTGAGCACATTTAAAATACAAACTTCATTAATAGTAGGTGTAGCGATGATACAAGAACTTTTAAATAAATTAAATAACATGTTAGATATATTTCAACACGCAAAAGACGATCATGAATACGACTTTTATAAAGATGTCGTATCATTTGTAGAACAAGTCGATGTTCTGCTAGACAAACTTGCTGTTCATCAAGATGCCGTATTGAAATTACAATATATGAATGAACAGAAATTCCAACTCTTAATTAGTAACTACAAAGAGTTGTCTGTAGAATGCCATTATAAACGTACAAGTAAGAAACTCTTCTTTGAAAAGCATAAAGCCGTACAACATGATTTAAATTATATTTATACCCATATAGGTGATTTATCATGACGTCTGTATATTTTACGGGATACAAACCGTTTGAACTGAATATTTTTAAAAATGATCAACCAGAAGTGAAAGTCATCAAAGCATATCTTAAAGAAATCATTGAGCAAGAAATAGAAGAAGGTATGGAGTGGGTCATTATTTCAGGACAATTAGGAT
The DNA here is from genome assembly GCF_022386135.1 of Mammaliicoccus sp. P-M59. Lineage (NCBI taxonomy): Bacteria > Bacillati > Bacillota > Bacilli > Caryophanales > Staphylococcaceae > Mammaliicoccus > Mammaliicoccus sp. P-M59. The sequence goes on from NZ_JAJNJJ010000001.1 coordinate 359,900, forward strand.
TTGAACTTTGGGCAGCAGAAGTAACAATTGAAATGAAAAATAAATTCCCTCAATTGAAACTTGCGATATTGACGCCATTTTTAAATCATTATAATAAATGGAACGAAACAAACCAGCAAGCTTATCAAAATATTGTTGCACATGCAGATTATGTTAATGCGATTCATCAAAGTGAGTATCAAGGTGGGTTCCAATTTCAACAAGCCAATGAATTTATACTCGATAATACCGATAAGACGATATTATTTTATGATGATGAACAAGAAGCATCACCTAAATACTTCAAAAGTAAGTTAGTTGATTTTGCTGAAAAGACAAACTATACTTATAATGTTATTACATTCATGGATTTACAAGACTTTATGGAATTTAATTATAATAATGACAACGAATCATATTAAATGAGGTGTAAAAATGGCTGATGTAGCATTAAAGCTATCTGCAAAAGATATTTATGAAAAAGAATTCGAAAGAGGTTTAAGAGGTTTCAAAACTGAAGAAGTAGATGCTTTTTTAGATGACATTATTTCAGACTATCAAAAAATGGCTGATTTAAATAATGAAGTCATCAAATTGACAGAAGAAAATTCTAAACTTAAAAAAGAAATCGAACAGTTAAGAATCCGTGTCGCGTCAGGCAGACCACAAGGCTCTCAACAATACAATTCTAATAATGTAGATATCTTGAAACGAATTTCTAATCTTGAAAAAGCAGTATTTGGCGAATAAATGATAGTTATTTAACGCTGTTTATGCTATAATTCTTTGTTGAGTGGTATTTCGGATAATCGCTACGTTAAGTAGAGGAAAGTCCATGCTCACACATTCTGAGATGAATGTAGTGTTCGTGCTTGGCGAAACAATAAGCCAGGGCAAATAATTGACGGCAATGAAATAACCTAAGTTAGTAATAATATGGTTAAAGTAGTTTGAAAGTGCCACAGTGACGTAGCTTTTACAGAAATGTAAAAGGTGGAACGCGGTAAACCCCTCGAGTGAGCAATCCAAAATTGGTAGGAGCACTTCTTTGACGGAAATGAACGGAATAAGAAGGTATGTAATCATACAGACAGATGATTATCACTGGCGTACGAGTGTAACTAGTACACGTTAGCAGTACTAAAGGACAAAACATGGCTTACAGATTTATCACTTACTAGTGTCGCTCTCCCAAGTAGGAGAGCTTTTTATTTGTAAATAATGATAATTTAAATATAAAGGAGTATATGCATGTATCAATTACTCGCTACTAGTCCAATGGGATTAGAATCAATTGTTGCTAAAGAAGTTCAAGAATTAGGATATGAAACAAAAGTAGAAAACGGTCGCGTACTTTTCGAAGGTGATGAAACAGCAATCGTTAAATCAAATTTATGGTTAAGAACTGCTGACAGAGTCAAAATCGTAGTAGGACGATTCCATGCAACAACTTTTGATGAATTATTCGAAAAGACGAAATCATTACCATGGGAAGATGTAATCGGCGCTCAAGGTATGTTCCCAGTTCAAGGTAAAAGTGTTAAATCTAAATTATTCAGCGTATCCGACTGTCAAGCAATCGTTAAAAAAGCGATAGTTGAGAGATTGAAACATGCGTATCAAATTAAAGGTTGGATCGATGAAACAGGTAGTAAATACCAAGTTGAAGTATCATTGCTGAAAGACGAAGCTTTATTAACAATCGACACTTCAGGTTCAGGACTTCATAAAAGAGGTTACCGTTTAGCACAAGGTGACGCACCTATGAAAGAAACATTAGCTGCAGCACTTGTTAGATTAACAAATTGGAGCGGTGAAACACCATTTATAGATCCATTCTGTGGTTCAGGTACACTTGCAATAGAAGCAGCACTCATCGCTCAAAATATTGCACCAGGATTTAACCGTGAGTTTGCGAGTGAAGATTGGGATATCATACCAGAAGGGTTGTATGACCAATTAAGACAAGAAGCAGATGAAGCGGCATTATATGATAAAGAAATTAATATCATAGCAAGCGATATCGATCCTAAAATGGTTGAAATTGCGAAAGACAACGCAACAGAAGTTGGGTTAGGGGACATCATTCAATTTAAAGTTCAAGATGTTCATAACCTAGAAGTACCAGAAGGACCCGTTTCAATAATCGGGAACCCACCATATGGCGAACGTATCGGTGAACGAAGTGAAGTAGAAGCAATGTACAAACACTTAGGCGAAATCATGAAACAAAATGACCAAGCATCATTATATATGCTTACAAGCTATAAAGAATTTGAACCATTAGTAGGTAAAAAAGCCACAAAAAGAAGAAAACTCTTTAATGGCTATATTGAATGTACGTACTATCAATATTGGGGCAAACGAAATAAATAGTATAGTAGGAAAGAGGAAACCACCTGCAGAGCAGGTGGTTTTTTTGTTTGGAGAAAGGGTGCGAAGAAGGTGAGTAGGTTGAAATTGGTGAGATGTGAGTTTATTGGCTATTTAACTCACGAGTTTCATAAAGATGTGAGTTTATTGATTGTTTAACTCACGAGTTTTACAAAGATGTGAGTTTACTTCCTTTTTAACTCACGAGTTTCATAAAGATGTGAGTTTACTGAGTCTTTAACTCACGAGTTTTAGAAAGATGTGAGTTTACTGTCTATTTAACTCACAAGTTTCGCAAAGGTGTGAGTTTATTGCTTCTTTAACTCACGAGTTTTACATAGATGTGTGTTTAATGCATATTTAACTCACAAGTTTCGCAAAGATGTGTGTTTACTTCCTTTTTAACTCACGAGTTTCATAAAGATGTGAGTTTACTGCCTATTTAACTCACGAGTTTCTCAAAGATGTGAGTTTATTGCTTCTTTAACTCACGAGTTTCTCAAAGATGTGAGTTTACTGCTTCTTTAACTCACGAGTTTTACATAGATGTGTGTTTAATGCATATTTAACTCACATCTTTTAAATTTCTTCTTATAATTTAAATTAAATAACCACCCAACCCCCACACAACAAAAAAGACTGGCAACGCATCTTCTAAAGATTTGTTGCCAGTCTTCCTATTATTCATCATTGTATGAAGGTTCTAAGTTAAATATATTAATTTAGTATTACCAAAGTTTGCCTTCTCCTAATCCTTTGGCTCCTGGTGCTGGATCTGTGAACATTTGTCCGATAGGGACAGTATATGCGATTAAGATAAGCAATACTGTCACGATGATTAAGAATCTCCAGTTCTCAACAAATTTAATAACTGGTTGTTCTTCGTCCAATGCTTCTGATACTGGATATTCTTCTTCGCCTTTAGGTGATAAGAAGGCTAAGTGTATAAACACCATTACGACTAATATTATAGAAATAAATAAAATTGTTCCCCCAACTGCTTGTAGTACTTGATATGGTATCCATTCAGCAGCTTGTTTAGCACCGCCATATTCTGAATATGTTGATCTTCTTGGTGCGCCTTTTACTAATCCAACGTAGTGCATCGCGCCACTCATAATTGTCATACCGATTGCCCAAGTATAACCTTGCATAAGTGCTAATTTATTTGTGAATTTAGTTAGTTTTCTACCTGTACAATGAGGTATTAACCAGTACATAATTCCGAAGAATGTCATGATGACCGCTGAAGCGATTGTTAAATGGAAGTGTCCAGTTACCCAAATTGTATTGTGAATTAATCCGTTCATTTGTGCAGATGCGTTTACTAAACCACCTGCACCACCTGGGATAAAGGCTAACATACCTAAGAATGGTAATACGAATCTTGCGTCATTCCATGGTAAAGATTTAAACCATGTAAACAATCCTTTATAGCCTTTAGAACGACCGTAATTTTCAAATGTTGCAAACAAACTAAATGCTGTCATCAATGAAGGAATGACAACCATAAACGTTAATACAACTTGTAAGTATTTCCATGTATCATCAATACCTGGTTCAACTAATTGGTGATGTATCCCAACAGGAATACTGAAGAATAAGAATAGCATAAATGACATTCTTGCTAAATTGTCTGAGAATGCTTTTGCACCAATAATTTTCGGGATAATTGCATACCAACACATATATGCTGGTAATAACCAAAAATAAACAAGTGCATGACCAAAATACCAAAATAATGTTCTACTTAATGTTACGTCTACTCTTTCAACTAAGCCTAATGACCAAGGAATTAACTGAAGGAGTACTGTTGCAGCAACACCTAATGAACATACAATCCACATTACCCCATTAATAGCTACCATATAGCTTAGTAGGGGAGATTTCTTACCTGGATTCTTCTTCTTAAACTCTACATATTTTAAAATTTGTCCAACTGTAGAAATCCAACTACCTACAACAACAAGCGCCATACCAATATAGAAAATAGCATGTGCTTTTAATGGTGCATAAAAAGTATATAAAACAGTGGCTTTGTTTAATAGAACCATTGTTGCTGCCATGAGCGTACCAATAATCATTACCCAAAATCCAACCCAACCGAACTTTCTTTGAACAGACGTTAAATGTCCAGATGTCTTAGCTACTGCAGAAAATTGAAAGCCTAAGATAAAGAAAGTTGTCAGTACCAATGCTAATACGATACCGTGTACTGTTAAGATTTGATAATAAGAAATTTGTTTAGGTAATTGTAAATATCCTGATCTTACTAATGTTTGTAACAAACCTGCTAATCCCCCAAGGACTAAACAACCAATAGCTACATACATATGCGCCATTACAAGTCTGCTATCATTCTTATTTAATCGTGTTATCATTTTTTATCCACAACCTTTATCATCGACTTCATATCTGCATGTCCGATACCACAATATTCATTACAGATGATTAAATATTCGCGTTTCTCATTGAATGTCTTGTAATATTCACTAATATGTCCAGGTTCTAACATCATGTTGACGTTTGTGCCTGGTAAACTAAATCCATGCAAAGTATCTTTACTTGTCGCAATGATTTTTACTTTTGAACCTTTAGGAATTTCGACTTTACCTGGTTGATAATTGAAAGCTGAAGCAAGAATAACTAATTCATAGTCGTAATCTTTGCCGCTAACTTTATGTAAACCTGGTTTGTTGAAAGGTTCGATTTGATCGACTTTATCAGGATTAACATAGTCTCTACCAGAAGCGGCTGGCGTATGTCCATTATGCAAACCTGTAATCATCAAAATTGTTAAGAAAATGACTAATGAGCTAATGCCGACTTTTAGCCATAACTTTTCGTATTTATGCACAGATTTCACCCCTTAAATTCTTACTAAAAATAAAATAAAACAAATTACCCATAATACTGCAAAGATGCCTCCCAATGTGAAAACTGAATACAGTGTTCCTCTTAAATCCAGATCATCATGAGAGTGGTCATCAGTCTTCTTGTTTAGGTCATTATTTTGGACTGTCATTTTATTCATCCTTTCTTATATTCTCTTCATTATTTATAATAGAATAGAGATTAAAAAATTAATGTGATGTAAATCACACTATTTAAATTATTTGTGTAAAAATAAAGGGGAATTAAAATGGATCGTAATCAAGCATCATTAGATTTACTTTACAAATTAAAAAAAGAAATTGAAAAGTCATCTAACCAACCATTAATTAAACAAATCAATGAAATGATTAAAAAAATATATAACGAACAATATACAGTGAGTTTTGTCGGACATTTTTCAGCAGGGAAATCTACATTAATTAACAATGTTATCGGACAAAATATATTACCAAGTTCTCCTGTTCCTACAACCAGTAACACAGCGCAACTGATTTCTTCAGACAAAAACAGCATTTCCGTTAATTTAAACAACAATCAATATACAGTCGTAGATAATCAAGAAGATGTTAAAAGGCTTAATACTGAAGATAGAGAAGTGGAATCTATTGAAATTGAATTTACATCAGATAAATTCAATAAAGGCTTTACTTTCCAAGATACACCTGGTGTCGATTCAATGAGTGACAATCATAGAGAAAGTGCTTTTCAATATTTGCTGACATCTAATTATGTATTTTATACAGTCGACTATAACCATGTGCAGTCGGATATGAATTTTAATTTTATTAAATCCTTAAACAAGCTGGATATTCCGGTGATATTGGTTGTGAACCAAGTCGATAAACATGATGAAGATGAAATCTCGTTTGAAACTTATAAAAATCGTGTCAACAAAGCCGTTACAGATTGGAAACTGAATTTAGAGAAGATATTTTATGTATCTAAATATGATACGCCGAACAATGAGAAGCAGTTATTTAATCAATATATCCATCAGCTTGATCAACAACGTACGGAACACCAAGTATTTATTGACCGTGTGACGAATTACATTAAACAAGAACAGCTGAAATATATTAATCAACATATGGAAACGATTCTTTCTGATATTGATTCTACTGAAGAAACATTCGATGACGATTATCAAGCTTATAAAGAAAAATTCAACGTCCAAAGTGAACAATCATTAATTCAAGATAAAGATCAATTCACTTCAAATTTAAAAGAAAAGCGCAAAGAGATTTTAGATAACGCTTATTTGATGCCTTATGAAATGCGAGAAACGATTCGACATTATTTAGAAACAACTGCTAAAGACTATAAAGTGAAAGGGCTATTTAATAAAGATAAGAAGAAAGCGATGATTCAAGATGAAACGCTTGAACAAGTGAAAGAAGCTTTAGACATCAAAATTCATGATGAAATTACGAAAGTTTGGATTAAATCATTAGAGAACTTAAACAAATACATTCAAGATGCAGACTTATTCGAGAAAATCATCAACCAGCAATATACGATTAGTAAAGAAGAATTAAGTGGTCAAGTACAAGAGCAAACATCGATTACAAATGATTACGTGTTAATTTATTCTAAAGGCATTACAGAAATGATTAATCGAAAAATACGCAATGAAACAAATCAATTAATAGAGGAAATCGTTAATTCGAGTGAAGTGCATAACGAGTCTAATGAAGAAACAAATCAATTAAATGAATATGAAACATATGTTGAATTTAAGAATTTAAAAACATCACTTATCACAAACAATTATCAACATTATTATATTCATCTTGATGAATCTATCGATAAACTAATAGATAGACATTTTATTCATATAAATGACCTTGACCTAGAAGATAAGAAAGAAACGAAACAACAATTCAAAGAAGTTCAATCGGAACATCAAGAAAATAATCTGCAACAACTTAAAGAACAAATCAATCATTTAAAGAAACTACCTTTATTTGAAGGTGAAGTGCATAATATCGAAAGTCAAGTCGAAAGAATAGAGCATAACATCACAAAGATTGCTGTATTCGGAACATTTAGTGCAGGTAAGAGTAGTTTAATTAATGCTATCTTGCAAAAGCCCGTGCTACTAAGTTCACCGAATCCAACGACGGCAAGTATTACTGAAATTAGTTACGGTACTGAACAAGAAGTGACATTTAAGACTTATGAGCAATTATTAGAAGAGATTAACCATATAACAGAGTTCGCCAATAAACAGTACTCAACAATTGAATCGTTTATTGACGATAAAGATATTAAACAACATCCTTCATTATCTAGTAATCATTTAGCATTCTTTGAAGCAATTGAGACGAACTTTAATCATTACAAAGATATCTTAAAAGAAGGCAAATCTGTCACTTTCGATATAGAAGAATTAGAAAAGTTAACAGCAGATGATACACATGCTGCATTTGTACACAAAATTAATTTAAGACTTGAAGAAGCATGGTTAAAAGACAAGATTATAATCGATTCACCAGGACTTAATTCAAATAACCAAAGACATACGAGAGAGACTGAACAAATTATTGCATCAAGTGACTTAATTATTTATGTAAGTTATTATAATCACGCCTTTACTGATAAAGACGGTGAGTTCTTAACTTACATGCGTGATATGAATAATTTACAACAATCACAAGGTTTGAAATTTGTTATTAACGCCATTGATTTAGCAGAATCTGAAGAAGATAAACAAGCTGTTATATCTTATGTAGAATCATCATTAGATGCATTGAACATTAAGCCAGAGTGTTATCCAGTTTCAAGTAAACAAGCACTAAAATCACATGATGACGAGTTCAAACGACTTATGGACGCGTTAGACCACTTTGTTAAAGTTGAAAGTAAGCAAGTTCTAAAGTCGCAAGTAGAATCTAGAATTAAACAACTGACGAATGAATTAGAACAAATGGTGCATACGTATAGACAAGATAAAGCACAACTTGAAAAGAGAAAATCAACTTTACTCAGTTATAAAGATAAACAGAACTTCACTAATCAAATTGTGATTAAATCACATCATCAACTTGAAAAAGAAATTCACGATCAACTGTATTACTTGAAAGACAGATTGAATATTCAACTTAATGATATCGTCAAAAAACATTTCAATACATCAACTGTAACGGATCAATTTAAACAATCTCTTCAAATGAGTACGAAATATTATGTAGATGATTTAAATCAGAAATTAAGTCTAGAAAGCTCGCTTATCGTAGAAAGATTGAAGAATTTTTATGCGAGAACATTTGATGATTTATTAACACCAACAATTGTTGAATTAAATGATGCTTCTATTTTAATCTCTAAGTTTAAACATGACTTTGAAAATGAAATCAATCCAGAACCGATTAGCATTCAAGTTCAAGATATTGCGAAACAAACGATTAGTTCAGTGAGTAAGAAAGATTTAATTAAGACATCTAAAGTAAAAGAAACGCAAAATGCAATTTTAAATGATACAATGAAGCTTATCGACCATCCAATCGTGACGTTTAATGAAGCGTTAACTAAAAATTTGGCACATTATGATACAATAGGTGAGTCGTACATCGATCAATATAATCAAGAGACGATTCATCTTATTGAAGATTACTTATCTGTAAATATTGATAATGATGTCATAGAAAAAATCGAAAACGTCTTAAAAGAGATATAAAGGAGCACAATATGAGTAACAAAATATTATTAATAGATGGTATGGCTTTATTATTTAGACATTTTTATGCTACAAGCATTCATAAACAATTTATGAGAGATTCTAAAGGGATTCCGACGAATGCTGTACAAGGATTTATTAGACATTCTTATACAGTGCTCAATGATATTAAACCGACACATGTTGCTGTATGTTGGGATATGGGATCTAAGACTTTCAGAAATGATATGTTTGAAGCATATAAATCAAATAGAGTTGCACCACCTGAAGAAATGATTCCACAATTTGATAGAGCGAAAGAAATCGCTGAGAAATTAGGACTACTCAATTTAGGTATTACGAATTATGAAGCGGATGATGTTATCGGGACAATTAGTAAACGCGCTCAAGAAAAAGGACACGAAACATATGTTGTGAGTGGTGATCGTGACTTATTACAATGTATTAATACAGATGTGAATATATGGCTGACGAAAAAAGGATTCAATATTTACAATAAATATGATATTCATAAATTTAGAGAAGAATATGGTTTAGAGCCTCATCAATTAGTTGATGTTAAAGCATTTATGGGTGACACAGCTGATGGTTATCCAGGTGTTAAAGGTATCGGTGAGAAAACGGCGATTAAATTGATACAACAATATCAATCTGTTGAAAATGTTCTTGAAAACATTAATGAATTAACAGCAAGTCAACAAAAGAAAATCATCACATATCGAGATGACTTAGCTATGTCGAAACAACTTGCACAAATTCATACAGATGTACCATTAGCAACTGAAGATTTACTGAATCAAATGACATATCATCATGAAATCGAACAATCAATCGAAATCTGTAATGAACACGAATTATTCGTATCAAGTAAATATTTAACAACAAACTTCTTATAATTAAACGCAAAAAGCATATCACGCGCCGTCGTGATATGCTTTTTATTTATGTTTTAATTGTTTTCTTAAGGCAGTTTGTGCCAATTGATTCGCTTCTTTATTTTGAGCTCGTGGAATCCACTTTACAAATATTAAATCAAATTGACGTTCTAATTCTTTAAATAGCTCGAAGTAGGGTTTGAACGTAGGATTTTTGACATAATCTTTATCAATACTATCAGCTATTAATTTCGAATCTGTATAAATCAATGCATTACCAACTTCTAATTCAATTGCATGTTGAATAGAGAAGATTAATGCTTCCCATTCAGCACGATGATTATCCATTTCACCTAGATAAGATGTGAAATGATGTCTCGCATCATCCATAATAATGACGCATGCACAACAACTTTCTCCAGGATTGCCTTTAGAAGCGGCGTCAAAATATATTTGCGGCATTTCAATCAACTCTTTCAAATTATTTACCTTCTCATCTAATTTACACGAACGATAAACAGACTTCAATAAATGGTTATAATACTTTTCATTCCGACTTAATAATTCTCCATCAAAATTGTACATAATATTGTAAGTTGTAAAAATTGTATATAAAAATTATAGAGTTTATTATAAATAGTATTTGAAACTGACATTAAAAGTGATATACTATTTCAGAACGAAATTTAATTTTGTTCATATCTTATGTGTGAATAATTATAACGAAAGGAGAGTTAATTACGCACGACCATTCACATATTAATAGTGTGCACTTCACTCATATATCTGAGATTCATTAATAGAATATATACTGAACACATTACTAATGAGATAGAGACAAAATAGTAACGGGGGAACTCAGCCATGAGTAAAGTTGCCTTTTATGAAATTTTATAGTAAAGGGGCTTGCTAATGGATAAGCAACGGAAATTACAGAAATTTAGTATCCGTAAGTACACAGTAGGAACGTGTTCGATACTAATCGGTACGCTTATATTCTTAGGCTTACCAACTCATGATGCATTTGCATCGGAAAATGTAATTCAAAAACATGCACAAGAAGAAAAAGCAGAAGACAATTCAACAGATCCAGTTGATGAAGCATCTGCAATAGAAGAATCATCAAATGTAGAAGGAACTAAAGAAATCGGTACAGCTGAAACACCAGCAGAACAACCAAAAGAAGAAGCAATTACCGAAGCACCTACAGTTGATGAAACAACACAAGATACAACAACTAACGAAGAAACAACAACAGAAGATAAATCAACTACAGAAACAGCATCAACAGAAGAAGCAACTCAAGTTGATACAGTAGCACCAGAAGCTGCTAAAGTTGAAACTGTAGAAAAAGCAGAACAACCAAAAGCTGAATCAATCGAAGTAGCTAAAGAAGAAACAAGTATTGAAGAAACAGCAGAAACTACAGCTCCAACAAGTAATACCGAAGATGTAGTACAACCATCAAGTGTTGAAGAAACACCTGCAGTAGATACACCAACAGTTGAAGCAACAGTTACAAATACAATTTCTGATGTAGATGCAAACAGCGTATCATCCAAATCACTTGAAGATATCGTTAACAACCAAAACAAAGACAAAGTTGAAGCAACAACATTAGAACAACCTTCAAGACAAGCACCTAGAACAGGTGAAAATTACAGCAGCGTATTTAGAGCAGCAGTGTTACAAACGCGAAATGTTAGTAATTATAACCAATTATTAGCTGCACTCAACGATAGAAATGTAGGGAAAATTGTATTTAATAATGATATTACTATGCCTAACCCAACTAAAAATATTTTCGGCGTAAAAAATGATTCTCAAAAACTTAATCTAAATGCTGCTAGAGCAGTTACTATCGATTTAAATAAGCATTTATTTGATACTGCCAAGAATTATTTTGAAATGGATACGAATGGTAAAAACCAACCAGGTTGGAATATCACATTTAGTAATGGCCATATTAATACACAAGATAATCGACCAGGTAGTGGTAGAAGACCAAGAGGACTTATTCAATACGGTTCAAATAGTCATGACCAAATTATTAATTTTAGAGATATAAGTCATACTGGCGTCACATTAGTAAACGATGAAAATCTAAAAGTTAATATTTCCGGTGAATTTACAAGTCATCAGACAGGGAAATTAGGTGCTAATGAAAATTTAACTATTGCAGCCAATGAAATAAGAATTAGTAACGGTAGTACTATTAACATGACTATGACAGGTGAAGGTAAAGTCTTCAAACTTTATACAACTCGTGAAGGCAACGAAAGGGATAAGCTGAAAGGTATACTTGCTTTTGGAGATAATACTAAAGTTAATATAGAAGCTTACGATCCTAAGTTCTATGACTACGGTAATAATTCACAAGATATCTTTTATGTTGAAGGCAAAGGTTCACGTATAACTTTTGGTGATAATAATAAAATCACTTTAAAAGGACAAGATATTTTTAATTTTGATTCCGAATACGCTATGGTTTCCTTTGGAGAAAATAACACTGTAAATGTTGATCAAAGAGGTAATGGTCAAATTATAAATATGCATGATAATTCGGATTTTGAATTAGGAAGAGGAACTCAATTTTTAGCTACTTCAAACGGTAAGATTAATCAAGGACGTCCAAGTCCTCGTGACAATACTTTAGTTAGATTCAAAGCAATTAGCCGCCTAATAATTAAAGAAGATGCTACTTTTAAATTAGATGCAATTAACCATTTAAGAAATGCAAATACTGGTAAGGTTCATAGTCATAATGCGCTTTTCGTAATGGAAGGATGGAGAGGCGCAGCATCTGAAATTATACTTAAAAATAACGCTACTTTTGATTTACGTACTGATAATACTGATTTTGACCACTCTGAAGTATTAGTTTTACCAAATTTATCTTCTAATGATACAAGTTTAAAAATCGAAGGTACTGCAAAATACGTGAATATTCAACGTACTGCTACAACACGTCATCCAAATAAAAATACTGCAATGATTTATGGTGATGGTAAGGCTATTATTACATGGAAAGGTGACCACCGTGTAATGACGTGGAATACTAACCACTTAAGTGATAAAAACAAAACTTATGAAAACTTAGTTAATGGCGATACTTCAAACCCTGATCATGTATGGAACAATATTAATAATTTTACAGCAAGATTATATAATCATGAACTTACTGTAGAATCACTAAGTGATCCTAAAAACCCAGATGCAAGTAGTAGAAATACACCTTTAAGTAATATCGATCGTAATACTTCAAATCATAAAAATATTTCAAGCATGAATGCTGGTGATATTACTAGATTTGTTTTAATTGGGCATGATGTAGAATTAACTTCAATTGAAGAGAGAAACACAGTATTTACAGCAATACAAGATGAATCTAAGCAAAAAGGCGAACATAATATTACTCAGGAAGGACGTGACGGACTTCGTACAAAATATACTACAAGATTAAAAAACAACGAGGGTAATGGTTATGTTACTTCTTCATATATCAGAGATAAAAATGGAAATCCTATTACACCTATTGAAAAACATGTAGAAGTAAATACACTTGAAGTAACAGAAGAAGATATAGAATTCAAGACAATTTATGAAGCTGATACTATAAAATTGACTACAGAGCCAAATGAAACAATCCAAGAAGGCATAAATGGTAAAAAGAAAGTTTCTACTGTATATAAAATGAATGAGGAAACTGGTGAGTTAATTGAAACTGTTGAAACAGCTGAAGATGGTACTCAAACAAATCCTATTGTAACTGAAGAAACTCTTTTAGAAAAGCAAGATAAAATTATTAAAGTAGGGGCTAAAGAGGTAACAACAGAAGATATTCAGCCTACAGTTGAATATGAAGATGATCCAAATTTACCTAGTGGCATTGAAGAAGTCGCTAATGAAGGTATTCCTGGTAAGAAAACTGTTACGACTATTTATAATATTGATCCTGAAACAGGTAATAGAACTACAGTAGCAAGTACTAACGAAGAAATATCAAAAGAGCCAACTAGAAAAATTGTTAAGCGTGGTATTGGAACAAATGCTGACCTAAATACTCCTGGATACAGTGACACACCAAGAGAAACTAAACCTGGTAAGGCTGTTGATGTACCACAAAATGATGATATAGAGTTACCTGCTGGTACTAAATTCAGTATTCCTAGTGACCGCGTACCAGCTGGTTGGACGGCTACTATTAACCCAGATAATGGTAATGTAACAGCAACACCTCCAGCTGATGCAGCATCAGGTACTACTGCTGATATTCCAGTTGAAGTGACTTATCCTGATGGTACTAAAGATACTGCTACTGCTAAAGTTAAGATAATTGATTATGATAATAATCTTTATAATCCAAGCTATCTTGAAAAAACAAGTAGACCTGGTGATCCTGTTGAAATGCCTATTGTTAGTGATAAACCACTTCCTGAAGGTACTAAATTTATAGTTAATGAACGAGATTTAAAAACAATTCCAAGAACTTGGAATTATAGTCTTACTGAAGATGGTACTATAAGGGTAAATCCTCCTGGAGACATGAGAACTACTACGAAAAAAACTTTACATGTGGATATTATTTATCCTGACAAAACAATTGATAAAACGGTAGCTATATTAACAGTTATGCCTTTTGATAACGAACGCTATAATCCACAAAAACAAGAAATTGACCAACATACAGCACCTGAATTACCGAAAGTAGTAGATGTGGTGTATAAGGGTCCAAAACCAGCACCAGGAATTGCTACTTATAAATTAAAAGAAGGTTTTGAGATACCTGCAGGATGGGGAGTCTCAATTGATGAAAATGGTACCACTACAGTTACGCCAGCAGCCGGCTCTTATATTGGTGAAACAAAAGTATTTCCTGTTGTTGCTAGTTTTCCAGATGGAACATCAAAAGAATTTAATGTGACAATAGTTATAGATAAATATACTGATTACTATACTCCTAAATATAATAATCCTGGTATAACTCAACCTGGTAAGCCTGTGGTTGTTCAAAGAACTTCTCCAGATAACTTACCTAATAACACAAAATATACAACTGGACCAGCACTTCCTCCAGGATGGGTTGTAACATTTGATGATAACGGAGCGGCTACTATTACACCACCTAGTGATGCAGCACCAGGTGAATATAAAGTTCCTGTTCATATAACATATCCAGGTGTAGCTCGTGATCCTAATGAAAATCCTTTCGATTCAGATGATGTAGAAATTACAGTAAGTGTTGAACCAAAAGATACTGAATCTGATTCAACTCCAGATAATAATCCAGGCAGTGGTTCTGATACTAACAATAACACTGGATCTGATGCAAATCCTGATTCAAACAATGGTTCTGACTCTGCTGCAGACAGCAACTCAGCTAATGACAGCAGCTCTGACAGTAACAACAGCGGATCTAACGCGAACTCTGATTCTAATAACGAATCTGGTTCTAACACTGATAGTAGTTCTGACTCTAACTCAAATAGCGGTTCTGATTCTGCTACTGATAGTTCTTCTGATTTAGACGCTAATAATTCAGGTTCTAATACAGATAGCAGCTCTGATAAAGATTCTAACTCTGCTAATGACAGCAACTCAGACTCTAACAGTAACAGTGGTTCTGACATGAATTCTGATTCTAACAACAACTCAGGTTCTGATGTACACGGTGGTTCTGATACTAATGATAACACTGGATCTGATGTAAATCCTGATTCAAATAATGGTTCTAGTTCTGCTACAGATAGCAACTCAGATAGTAACACTAACAACGGTTCTGATAGTCAATCTGACAAAGATTCTAATTCAGCTAATGACAGCAGCTCTGACTCAGACTCTAACTCAAATAGTGGTTCTGATTCTGCTACTGATAATTCTTCTGATTCAGACAGTAATAATTCAGGTTCTAACACTGATAGCAGTTCTGATAGCCAATCTGATAAAGATTCTAACTCTGCTAATGACAGCAGTTCGGACTCTAATGACAACACTGGATCTGATGCAAATCCTGATTCAAACAATGGTTCTAGTTCTGCTACAGATAGCAACTCAGATAGTAACACTAACAGCGGTTCTGATAGTCAATCTGACAAAGATTCTAACTCTGATACTGACAGTAACTCAGCTACTGATAGTAGTTCTGACTCTAACACTAACAGTGGTTCTGCTAATGATAGTAACTCAGCTACAGACAGCAGTTCTGACGCGAACTCAACTTCAGATGCTAACAGTAATTCTGACTCTAATTCAAACAGCGGTTCTGACGCGAACTCAACTTCAGATGCTAACAGTAATTCTGACTCTAATTCAAACAGCGGTTCTGACTCTAACACTAACAGTGGTTCTGACAATAGCTCTGACTCTAACTCAAACAGTGGATCTAACATGAACTCTGATTCTAACAATAACTCAGGTTCTAATACAGACAGCGGCTCTGACTCTAATTCAAATAGCGGTTCTGATTCAGCTACAGACAGCAGCTCTGATAGTAACTCAACTTCAGGTGACAATAGTACATCTAACTCAGACTCTAACTCTAATAGTGGATCTGACATGAACTCTGATTCAAACAACAACTCAGGTTCTAACACTGATAGTAGTTCTGATTCAGACGCTAATAATTCAGGTTCTAACACAGACAGCAGCTCTGACAGTCAATCTGATAAAGATTCTAATTCAGCTAATGACAGTAGCTCTGACTCAGACTCTAACTCAAACAGTGGATCTGACATGAACTCTGATTCTAATAACGATTCTGGTTCTAACACTGATAGTAGTTCTGACAGTCAATCTGATAAAGATTCTAACTCTGCTAATGACAGTGGCTCTGACTCTAACTCAAATAGCGGATCTGATTCTGCTACTGATAGTTCTTCTGATTCAGACGCTAATAATTCAGGTTCTAATACAGACAGTAGCTTTGATAGTCAATCTGATAAAGATTCTAATTCAGCAAATGACAGCAGTACTGACTCTAACACTAACAATGGTTCTGATTCAGCTACAGACAGCAGCTCTGATAGTAACTCAACTTCAGATGACAACAGTTCTTCTGATAGCGACAGTAATTCAGGTTCAACTTCAGATAGCAACACTGATAGCAGCTCTGACTCTAACAGTACTTCAAATTCTAGCTCTGATTCTGATTCAGACAAAGATACTGATGGAGATGGAATTGCTGACAAAGATGACACTGACATCGATGGTGATGGTGTAAGTAACGAAGATGAAAAACTTATTGGTACTGATCCAAACAACCCTGATACTGACGGTAACGGTGTAAGTGATGGTGACGAAGACCACGATAGTGATGGTGTTCCGAACAAAGATGAATCTGATCCTAAATCTGATACACCTACTGATAAAGACGGTGACGGTAAACCTGATATCTCAACTCCGAAGGATACTGATAGCGATGGCATCACAGATAAAGATGACAATGACATCGATGGTGATGGTGTAAGTAACGAAGACGAAAAACTTATTGGTACTGATCCAAACAACCCTGATACTGACGGTAATGGCGTAAGTGATGGTGACGAAGACCACGATAGCGATGGTATTCCAAATAAAGATGAGTCTGATCCATCTTCAGATCAACCAACTGACAAGGATGGTGATGGTAAACCTGATATTGAAACACCGAAAGATACTGATGGCGATGGCATCACAGATAAAGATGACAACGACATCGATGGTGATGGTGTAAGTAACGAAGATGAAAAAGTCATCGGTACTGATCCAAACAACCCTGATACTGACGGTAATGGTGTAAGTGACGGTGACGAAGACCACGATAGCGACGGTATTCCAAATAAAGATGAGTCTGATCCATCTTCAGATCAACCAACGGACAAAGATGGTGACGGTAAACCTGATATCACAACTCCGAAGGATAATGGTTCTGATATGAACTCAGGTTCTAACAATGATTCTGCTTCTAATACAGATAGCAGCTCTGATAGCCAATCTGATAAAGATTCTAACTCTGCTAATGACAGCAACTCTGACTCTAACTCTAATAGTGGATCTGACATGAACTCTGATTCTAATAACGATTCTGGTTCTAACACTGATAGTAGTTCTGATTCAGACGCTAATAATTCAGGTTCTAACACAGACAGTAGCTCTAATAGTCAATCTGATAAAGATTCTAACTCTGCTAATGACAGCAACTCTGACTCTAACTCAAACAGTGGTTCTGATATGAACTCTGACTCTAACAACGATTCTGGTTCTAACACTGATAGCAGTTCTGACTCTAACTCAAATAGCGGATCTAACTCTGGTAATGACAGCAACTCTGACTCTAACTCAAACAGTGGTTCTGATATGAACTCTGATTCTAATAACAACTCAGGTTCTAATACTGATAGCAGTTCAGATTCTAACTCTGCTAACGACAGTGGCTCTGACTCTAATGCGAACAGTGGTTCTGATTCTGCTACAGATAGCAATTCAGCTACTGACAGTTCTTCTGATTCAGATTCGAACTCTAATAGCGGTTCTAATACTGATAGCAGTTCTGATAGTGACAGTAATTCGAACTCAACATCAGATAGCAACACTGATAGTAGTTCTGACTCTAACTCAAATAGCGGTTCTGATTCTGCTACTGATAGTTCTTCTGATTCAGACGCTAATAATTCTGGTTCTAACACAGACAGCAGCTCTGATAGTCAATCTGATAAAGATTCTAATTCTGCTAATGACAGCAGCTCTGACTCTAACAGTACTTCAAATTCTAGCTCTGATTCTGATTCAGACAAAGATACTGATGGAGATGGTACACCTGATAAAGATGACAAAGATATCGATGGTGATGGTGTAAGTAACGAAGATGAAAAAGTCATCGGTACTGATCCAAACAACCCTGATACTGATGGTAATGGCGTAAGTGATGGTGACGAAGACCACGATAGCGACGGTATTCCAAATAAAGATGAATCTGATCCATCTTCAGATCAACCAACTGACAAAGATGGTGATGGTAAACCTGATATTGAAACACCGAAAGATACTGATGGCGATGGCATCACAGATAAAGATGACAACGACATTGATGGTGATGGTGTAAGTAACGAAGATGAAAAAGTCATCGGTACTGATCCAAACAACCCTGATACTGATGGTAATGGTGTAAGTGACGGTGACGAAGACCACGATAGCGACGGTATTCCAAATAAAGATGAGTCTGATCCATCTTCAGATCAACCAACTGACAAAGATGGTGACGGTAAACCTGATATCACAACTCCGAAGGATAATGGTTCTGACATGAACTCAGGTTCTAACAATGATTCTGCTTCTAATACAGATAGCAGCTCTGATAGCCAATCTGATAAAGATTCTAACTCTGCTAATGATAGCAACTCTGACTCAGACTCTAACTCTAATAGTGGTTCTGATAGTAACTCAACTTCAGATGCTAACAACACATCTGATTCAGACTCTAACTCTAATAGTGGTTCTGACATGAACTCTGACTTAAACAACAACTCAGGTTCTAACACTGATAGCAGCTCTGACTCTAACTCTAATAGTGGCTCTGACATGAACTCTGACTCAAACAACAACTCAGGTTCTAACACTGATAGCAGCTCTGACTCTAACTCAAATAGCGGATCTGATTCTGCTACTGATAGTTCTTCCGATTCAGACGCTAATAACTCAGGTTCTAACACAGACAGCAGTTCTGATAGTCAATCTGACAAAGATTCTAATTCAGCTAATGACAGCAGTTCTGGCTCTAACTCAAATAGTGGTTCTGATTCTACTACTGATAGTTCTTCTGATTCAGACGCTAATAACTCAGGTTCTAATACAGACAGCAGCTTTGATAGTCAATCTGATAAAGATTCTAATTCAGCTTATGATAGCAACTCAGATTCTAACGCAAACAGTGGATCTGACATGAACTCTGACTCAAACAACAACTCAGGTTCTAACACTGATAGCAGCTCTGACTCTAACTCAAATAGCGGATCTGATTCTGCTACTGATAGTTCTTCTGATTCAGACGCTAATAATTCTGGTTCTAACACTGATAGCAGTTCTGATAGTCAATCTGATAAAGATTCTAACTCTGCTAATGACAGTAGCTCTGACTCTAACAGTACTTCAAATTCTAGCTCTGATTCTGATTCAGACAAAGATACTGATGGAGATGGCATCACAGATAAAGACGATACTGATATCGATGGTGACGGTATAAGTAACGAAGATGAAAAACTTATCGGTACTGATCCTACAAATCCTGATACTGATCACGATGGTATTTCTGATGGTGATGAAGATCATGATGGTGATGGTATTCCGAACAAAGATGAATCTGATCCAAATTCTGCTACACCAACGGATAAAGATGGCGATGGTAAACCTGATATTGAGACTCCAAAAGATACTGATGGAGATGGCATCACAGATAAAGACGATACTGATATCGATGGTGACGGTATAAGTAACGAAGATGAAAAACTTATCGGTACTGATCCTACAAATCCTGATACTGATCACGATGGTATTTCTGATGGTGATGAAGATCATGATGGTGATGGTATTCCGAACAAAGATGAATCTGATCCAAATTCTGCTACACCAACGGATAAAGATGGCGATGGTAAACCTGATATTGAGACTCCAAAAGATACTGATGGAGATGGCATCCCAGATAAAGATGACACTGACATTGATGGCGATGGTGTAAACAATGAGGATGAAAAACTTATCGGTACTGATCCTACAAATCCTGACACTGATGGTAACGGCAAGAATGATGGAGAAGAAGACTTTGATAGTGATGGTGTAACAAACCAAAATGAATCTGATCCTGAATCTAATAAACCAACAGATGAAAATGGTGACGGTAAACCTGATATTACTACTCCAGATGATACAGATGGTGATGGCATTCTTGACAAAGATGACACTGATAAGGATGGCGACGGCATTAACGATGAAGATGAAATCCTTATTGGAACTGATCCGTTAGATCCAGATACTAATGGTGATGGCGTAAATGATGGAGACGAAGATCATGATGGTGACGGTATACCTAATAAAGAAGAATCTGATCCGAATTCTGCTACACCAACGGATAAAGATGGTGATGGTAAACCGGATATCACTACTCCTCATGATACTGATAGTGATGGAATTCCTGATATTGATGATGAAGACATCGATGGTGACGGTGTTAACAATGAAGATGAAAAACTTATCGGTACTGACCCAACTAACCCAGACACTGACGGTAATGGTGTAAGTGATGGAGATGAGGATTATGATAGTGATGGTATACCAAACAAAGACGAATCTAATCCAAATAAAGATAAAGTAACTGATAAAGATGGTAATGGTAAACCTGATATCACGACTCCACAAGATACTGATGGTGACGGTATTCCTGATAAAGAAGATACTGACATCGATGGTGATGGTATCAATAATGAAGATGAAAAATTAATTGGTACTAATCCGAATAATCCAGACACTGATCATGATGGTATCCCTGATGGTGATGAAGACCATGATGGCGATGGTATTCCAAATAAAGATGAATCTAATCCAAATTCAGATAAACCAACTGATAAGGATTATGATGGAAAACCAGATGTATCTACGCCAACTGATCCTAATAAAGATACTGATGGCGATGGTAAACCTGACAGAAATGATAATGACATCGATGGTGACGGCGTTAACAATGAAGATGAAAAACTTATCGGTACTGATCCATTAAATCCTGATACTGACGGTAATGGTGTGAATGATGGTGATGAGGATTACGATAATGATGGTTACTCAAACAAACACGAATCTAATCCTAAATCTGACAAACCAACTGATAAAGATGGTGATGGTAAGCCTGACATCTCAACACCTACTGATACAGATGGTGATGGTATTATCGACTTAGATGATCCTGATATCGATGGTGATGGTATCAATGATTACGATGAGATAGAAATTGGTACTGATCCATTAAATCCAGATACTAATGGTAATGGTATCCCTGATGGTGACGAAGATCACGATGGAGATGGTATTCCAAATAAAGATGAATCTGATCCAAACTCATTTGATGTAACTGATAAAGATGGCGACGGTAAACCTGACATCTCAACTCCGAAGGATACTGATGGTGATGGCATCCCTGATAAAGATGACAATGATATTGATGGCGATGGCGTTAACAACGAAGATGAAAAACTAATTGGTACTGATCCAACTAAAGTTGATACTGACGGTAATGGTATCGATGATGGTGATGAGGATTACGATGGAGATGGTTACTCGAACAAAACTGAATCTAATCGTAAATCTGATAAACCAACGGATAGAGATGGTGACGGCAAACCTGATATCACGACTCCAGCTGATACTGATGGCGATGGTATTATCGACAAAGATGATACTGATGTTGATGGTGATGGTATCAACGACTACGATGAGATTGTAATTGGCACTGATCCATTAAATCCAGACACTAATGGTAATGGTATCAATGACGGTGACGAGGATTACGACGGTGATGGTATTCCAAATAAAGACGAATCTAATCCAAATTCATTTGATGTAACAGATAAAGACGGTGACGGTAAACCTGACATCTCAACTCCGAAGGATACTGATGGTGATGGTACACCTGACAAAGATGACAACGACATCGATGGTGATGGTGTAAGCAATAAAGACGAAGAACTTATTGGTACTGACCCAACTAAAGCTGATACTGATGGTAATGGCATTCCTGATGGTGACGAAGACCACGATAAAGATGGTATTCCAAACAAAGATGAATCTGATCCTAAATCAGATACGCCAACTGATAAAGATGGCGACGGTAAACCTGACATCTCAACTCCGAAGGATACTGATGGTGATGGAACACCTGACAAAGATGACAATGACATCGATGGTGATGGTGTAAGCAATAAAGACGAAGAACTTATTGGTACTGACCCAACTAAAGCCGATACTGATGGTAATGGTATTCCTGATGGTGACGAAGACCACGACAAAGATGGTATTCCAAACAAAGATGAATCTGATCCTAAATCTGATTCACCAACAGATAAAGACGGTGATGGTAAACCTGATATTACTACACCTAGTCAATCTGCATCGAATACACCTGGATATGATTCTAAAGACCAAAGTCCAACTCCAGTTAAACCTGGTTCTGAAACTCATATTCCACAAACTGGTGATAAAGAATTACCACCTGGTACGAAGTTTGAAGTTCCTGCGGACAAAGTTCCAAGTGGTTGGACTGTAGAAGTTGATCCTAACACTGGTGATTTAACAATCGTTCCACCGAAGGATGTAACGCCTGGTACTGAAGTTGATATTCCAGTTACAGTGACTTACCCAGATGGTTCTACTGAAGAATTTCCGGTTAAAGTTGTAGTTGAAAAATCAACTGACAAACCAGCTGATAAGTCTAACGCTGACGATAATTCACCTGGATATGATTCTAAAGATCAAGGTTCTACTCAAGTTAAACCTGGTTCTGAAACTCATATTCCACAAACTGGTGATAAAGAGTTACCACCTGGTACGAAGTTTGACGTTCCTGCGGACAAAGTTCCAAGTGGTTGGACTGTAGAAGTTGATCCTAATACTGGTGACTTAACAGTTGTTCCACCGAAAGATGTTACACCTGGTACTGAAGTTGAAATTCCAGTAACTGTTACTTACCCAGATGGTTCTACTAAAGAACTTCCGGTTAAAGTTGTAGTTGAAAAAGCTACTGAAAATTCTCAAGCTGACGACAATTCACCTGGTTATGGTTCTAAA
This sequence comes from Mammaliicoccus sp. P-M59, assembly GCF_022386135.1. Taxonomy (NCBI): domain Bacteria; kingdom Bacillati; phylum Bacillota; class Bacilli; order Caryophanales; family Staphylococcaceae; genus Mammaliicoccus; species Mammaliicoccus sp. P-M59. Next base: position 383,501 of record NZ_JAJNJJ010000001.1, read on the forward strand.
GACCAAGGTCCAACTCCAGTTAAACCTGGTACTGAAGTTAAGATTCCACAAACTGGTGATAAAGAGTTACCACCTGGTACGAAGTTCGAAGTTCCAGCTGACAAAGTTCCAAGTGGATGGACTGTAACTATAGACCCTAATACTGGTGACTTAACAATCGTTCCACCGAAAGATGTTACACCTGGTACTGAAGTTGAAATTCCAGTAACTGTTACTTACCCAGATGGTTCTACTAAAGAACTTCCTGTTAAAGTTGTAGTCGAAAAACCTGCTGACAAACCTGCTGGTAAGACTCAAGCTGATGACAATACACCTGGATATGGTTCTAAAGATCAAGGTCCAACTCCAGTTAAACCTGGTACATCTACTCATATCCCACAAACTGGCGATAAAGAGTTACCACCTGGTACGAAGTTTGAAGTACCTTCAGACAAAGTTCCAAGTGGATGGACTGTAACTGTAGATCCTAACACTGGTGACATTACAGTTGTTCCACCTAAAGATGTAACACCTGGTACTAAAGTTGATATTCCAGTAACTGTTACTTACCCTGATGGTTCTAAACAAACTGTAACTGTTGGTGTTGTAGTTGAAAAAGCTTCTGATAACACAGATGCTGGTTCTAGCAATATGAAAGGTATGGATAGCAAAGCTGCTGATCATGCTGGACATATGGCACAAAATGAACAACAACAAAGCACTAATGGTATGGAAAGTTCTAAAGATAACATGATGAATAAAGATAACAAAGAACAAGCAAAAGTATTACCAGACACTGGTGAAACACCTGCTGAAAATGCTACTTTATTCGGAAGCTTATTCGCAGGGCTTGGCTCATTATTCTTATTCGGTCGTCGTAAAAAAGAAGAAGAAGAACAATAAAATATAATGAGTAATGAGGGTCTGGAACATTAATGTTCCAGACTCTTCATTTTTAATTTTATTTTAAATAAAATGATTATTTTCATTTTTGTCTATACATATTTGAATTTAGATTAAAAAAGATTTATATACATATATTGAAAATGAAAGGACTGAAAGAGCGTGAATGCTAAACAGCAAATTAAAAGTATTATAAATGAACATTCTGATTGTGAAAGATTATTTATAAGTATTGGCCATCCTAAAGTTAAAGCCGTTGTTAAAAGCTTTAAATTATCGAACAGTAATCAAATATTTAAATTTATCGAAACATATCGTAAGAAGAGTGGTAAAGCGGCTAAATGGATTAAAATTGATATTGTAACATCTATTGAAGACATTCCATTTGATGAATTAAAAGAAGATTTGATTCATACAACTAGAAATCATGTTGAGTATGGTTTTGTATTAGATTCCAATTGGCATCTTGCATTTTTACCAGAAGAGATAAACAGTAATGCTTTTATTAGACCAACAAATGAGAAAGGGATATTCATACTTTCTGAGAAAAATATCAATCATTATTTAAGAAAGTATAAGAAGAATTACAATTTGTATTTACACAAAGATTATGAAGGCAAAGTAGTTAAGAGATTCTATACAAAGAGTTTCTTTATTGAAGGTGAACAGGTTATAAATTTAGAACAAGAAGGTTACAAGAAAGGGTTAAGGCCAGTAGATAATCTTCCAGTTGAAATTGATCGTATGATTCAAACGAATACAGATTATTTGATGAATCTTATACAAGATAATGGTAAGTATCATTATGGATTTTTCCCACACTTTAATATCAATATCAATGCTTATAACAATTTATGTCATAGTTCAACAACTTATGCATTTATCAAGTCATTATCATATTTGAAAAAGAATGTGAGTATTGCTAAGAAATCGATAGATTACATTATCAATCATTATTTATATAAACACGACGGTGCAACATATGTATTTGATGATACAAACTATATTAATGAGATTAAATTAGGTCAGAACGCCGCATTTATACTAGCTGTATGTGGTTATATACAATACGGTCGTTCGAATAAGAAGTATTTAAAAGCAGCTCAAAGTGTTGCGAAAGGCTTATTAAACATGATTGATGAGAACGGAGAAACAACACATGTGTTGAATTATCCAGATTTAACTGTTAAAGATTCATTTAGAGTCATTTATTATGAAGGTCAAGCAGCATTAGCGTTATTAAAATTATATCAACTTGATCAAAATGAAGAATGGTTAAATGCTGCCAAATTACTTTATGAAAAATTTATTCAAAAATCATATTGGAAACATCATGACTACTGGTTAAGTTATAGTGCAGAAGTATTGATTCAAATAGAACCAGCAGAAAAATATAATCAATTTGCTTTTCAAAATTTAGGAGAACATTTGAATAACGTACAAAACCGTCAATCTACAGATCCATTATTACTAGGCATGTTAATGGCTACATATAATATAGTAGAAAGTGCGAAACAACATGACCAATCTGAGTTGATTAAACAATATTTTGACGTTGATTTATTAGTTGATACGATTCATAGAAGAGCAGATTATATGAGAACAGGTTATTTTTATCCTGAAGTTGCAATGTATTTCCAAAATCCAGAGCGCATATTAGAGGCATTCTATATTAAACATGAAGGTTATCGTGTAGAGATAGATGATATCGAACATTACTTAACGAGTTATGTAGAGTATTTGAAAGTATTCAATCAATAAGAAAATCCTACCTTTTCCATCGAAATGGAGTAGGTAGGATTTTTATTGGATTTGTATGAAATTATTCGCTAATCTTATCATTTCTGTACATTGATTTAGCAATGTAACCAAACGGTACGTTAGATAATGTTGTGATGAGTTTTAAGAAGTATGTCGTAAAGAATATTTCAAATACAACATTGTTCGGTAAGTTACCATAGAACGCAATCAATACAAAGATTGCAGTATCGACTATTGAACTGACAACTGTACTTCCGTAAGCTCTTATATAGAAAGTTCTATCTGAAGAGAATTTCTTCTTAATTAATGTGAATAATAATACATCTAAATGTTGACCAATGATATACGCAATGATGGATCCAAGTGCAATTCTTGGTACAATATTAAAGATTGTTTCTAGCGCTTCTTGAGAGATATCTTCCTGTGCAGGAATAAATGTTAAAGAGCACTGTAATAATATAACCATGACGATTACTGAAGAAAATCCAAGCCAAACTGCTTTTCGTGCTTGTTTTCTACCATAGATATCGTTTAATATATCTGTTGCAAGATATATTGATGCGAACATAACATTTCCAAGTGTTGCACTAACTGAAAACAGTTCTACTGTTTTAATAACCTGTATATTTGCTATAATAGTACCTATAGCAACCCAAACGAACAGGCCTGTTTTTCCAAAAAATCGGTATAGAACGAGCATCAATATAAACGTAACGAAGAAAGTTCCAATACCTATTAATTCATTATACATAACTTTGTTCCTCCTAAATTTTGATATAGCGGGTGTTTAGAAACCGCGATAATCGAACTTATCTATTATACGGCTCAAAGTTATAAAAATCAATAAGCTTTATCGTAAACAATTTGTATGATGAATGTTATAATAACGGTCTAGTAAGGGAGTGACACTCATTTTAGCTCAAGAAGAGAAACAAGCAATTAAACAAATAGATCAATTGATGGAAACATACTGTAAAGGGTGTTTATTAAAGACACATTATAGGGAAACTAAAGGTAAACACCAAGCACATCAGTATTGTATATCGGAATGTTCTATCGGTATACGCATTAAACAATTAGGTAACAAGTTGCAATAAGGAGGATATTATGGAAATTGTTAGAGTTGAACCGACACCAAGCCCAAATACGATGAAAATCGTTTTATCATTTAAGAAAGAAGATAGGTCTTCAAATACTTATACTGAAGTGAATGATCATAATCCAGAATTCATTAACCGTATTCTTCAATTAGATGGTATTAAATCTGTATTCCATGTTATGGACTTTATCGCTGTAGATAAACGTCCAAAAGAAAACTGGGATACTTTACTTAAAGACGTTACAGCAGCCATCTCAGGTTCAGATCAAGAAGGGGACTTTGCTGAAAATCAAGTAAATGAACATTTCGGTGAAGTAAAAGCTGAAGTCTTAAAGTTTAAAGGTATACCTTATCAAATTAAATTAACAACACAAGAAGAAGAGAAACGTAAACAACTTCCTGAAATTTATATTGATAGTATGCTAAAAGCAACGAAAGACTCAGATAACGTTGTCTTTTTAAGAAAATGGGAAGATTTAGGTGTACGTTACGGCGAAGTAGAGGAAGTATTAGCAACCGTTCAAGAAGAAATATTAGCTTTGTACCCTAAAGAGAAATTAGAGGCTTTAGTTGAAGAAGCTTTAACAAGTGACATTACCATTCCTGAAAAGCAATTTATACATGTTGATAAAGAAACGTTTGAACAAGAAGAGGATTGGAAAGTAAAATTAAGAATGTTAAATGACTTTCCAACACCAACAGAAGACGATTATCCATTGTTAGATGTAGCGTTAAATGATGAAAAGCCACAAGTACGCAGAATGGCAATCGTACTATTAGGTATGATCGAATCAAAAGAAACATTACCTTATTTATATAAAGGTATGAAAGATAAAGTTGTTTCTGTTAGAAGAACAGCTGGTGACTGTTTAAGTGATTTAGGTTTTAAAGAAGCATTACCAGTAATGATAGAAGCATTAGAAGACCCTCAGAAAATTGTAAGATGGCGTGCAGCTATGTTTATATTTGATGAAGGTGATGAAACTGCTTTAGAAGCATTGAAGAAAAGACAAGACGACCCAGCATTCGATGTTAAGTTGCAAGTACAAATGGCAATTGAAAGAATCGAAAATGGTGAAGAAGCATTAGGTTCTGTTTGGAAACAAATGGCTAATAGAAAGAAAGAGGGATAAAATATGAATGCATATGAACAATACATGAAAGAACTTGCTCAACCAATGAGAAGTGAATTAACAGGACAAGGCTTTGAAAGTTTAGAATCAGCAGAATCTGTTAAAGAATATATGGAGAACGCACAACCGAACGAAACAACATTTATCGTCGTAAACTCTGTATGTGGATGTGCAGCTGGTTTAGCACGTCCTGCAGCTGTTACAGTAGCTCAACAAAATGATAAAAAACCTTCTAGAATCGCTACAGTATTTGCTGGACAAGATAAAGAAGCAACTGAAACAATGAGAGAATATATCGCACAAGTACCATCAAGTCCATCAATGGCATTATTTAAAGGTAATGAGCTTAAATACTTTATGCCACGTGAACATATTGAAGGAAGAGATATCCAAGAAATCTGTTTGGATATTAAAGACGCTTTTGATGAATACTGTGACTAATATTCGTATCACAACTGCCGTTAAGACAAATGCATCTCTCTACAAACAAGTAGAAGATGCATTTTCTGTGTTATCTAAATTAGAATCCATTCAGAATGTTCAAATCATTAAACGAAGAAAATTAACGATTAATCAATTGTTTCAACGAGATTCGACACCATTAATTGTATTTGAAAGCAGTGGACCTAAACTTTATTTCAAGCCAGATACACCGATATATTTTCATTTAGATACAGTTAAAGTTAAATTGCATATGATGAAACAACGTAAGATGCCTGTACTAATTGAAATGTTAGATGAAATAACAACAGATTTTACAACATTTAATTTTATAGATGGCACGATGGGCTTTGGGCGAGATACGTATTTAATATTAAAGCATTATCAACAAGCACATGTATATGCAATAGAACAAAATCCACTTATCCATTATGTTATTTCTGAAGGCATGGAACGCTATTTAACAGAAGATGAATTAAGACGCATCCATTATATAAATGATGATTATCACAATTGGATCGAACGACATCCAGAATTGGTTGACATCTTATATTTAGATCATATGTTTGAACAAACACTTGATGAAGACGATAGAATGGGGGAACTTTCACGTAATATTGAAATACCTTCAGAAATCAAAAGTGTATCAGGGTTCAAATATTTAATCGTAAAAGCACATTATAAAAGCGAGATTTTCAAAAAGTTTAATACGATACAATGCATAAGGAAAAGCACTAAAACACATTACGGATTGAAAATAAATCAGGGTTATAAATTTGAGTGATGGACGTAATCATTTAAAAATGCAAAAAACTGGGGCAATCTCTTGTCCCAGTTTTTGTATATTACCCCTTATTGATACTATTCTGTAATGCACATACTAATCATATAGCATAATAATAAGAAGAACCCTAAAGTAGCAAAAATTTCATTCATTGAAATAGCCTCCTTCGTTTTGTTAGCACTTTGTTAATTTATATCCATTATACCTAATAATCTGGAAATTTTCTATATTATATCAGTAGTAAATTACCGATAATTTCGTTAATATAGTAACAGGAGAATATGAAAAAGAGGTGCTCAAATGAATAACTTTGATAAAGCGTATCACGATTTATGCAAAAGGGTATTAGAAGAAGGCGAAAATAAGGACGATAGAACGGGTACGGGTACGATTTCTATATTTGGTCACCAAATGAGATTTGATTTATCTGAAGGTTTTCCGTTATTAACAACTAAAAAGGTTTCTTTTAAATTAATTGCAACTGAGCTTTTATGGTTTATTAAAGGCGATACAAATATAAGATATTTATTACAATATAAGAATAACATTTGGAACGAGTGGGCTTTCAAGAAATGGGTTGAAAGTAATGACTATGATGGTCCTGATATGACAGACTTTGGTCGTCGTTCTTTAGTAGATGATGAATTTAATGAACAATATAAAGCGCAACTTGCGATATTCAAAGATAAGATTCTAAATGATGATGATTTTATGATAAAATACGGTGACTTAGGCAATGTTTATGGTAAACAATGGAGAGATTGGAAAGATCAAGATGGTAAACGATTTGACCAACTTAAGACTTTAATTGAAAATATTAAACAAAATCCTAATTCAAGACGCCATATTATTTCTGCTTGGAACCCAACTGAAATAGATACGATGGCGTTACCACCTTGTCATACATTATTCCAATTCTATGTGAAAGACGGAAAATTAAGCTGTCAATTATATCAACGAAGTGCAGATATATTCTTAGGTGTACCTTTTAATATTGCGAGTTATAGTTTATTAACACATTTAATTGCAAAAGAATGTGGATTAGAAGTAGGCGAGTTTGTCCATACATTTGGAGACGCGCATATTTATAAAAACCATATAGACGCAATAAATGAACAACTTTCAAGAGATTCTTACGATGCACCTAAACTTAATATCAACACAGATAAATCATTGTTTGATATTGAATACGAAGATTTAGAAATTGACGGTTACGAATCACATCCAAGTATTAAAGCACCTATTGCAGTTTAAAAAGGAGTAATTTAAATGAAATCAATTATAGTTTGTCATGATCAAAATCGCGTAATTGGCTTAGACAACAAGATGCCATGGCATTTACCAAATGACTTAAAAAGAGTTAAAGCATTGACGACTGGAAATACGATCGTTATGGGAAGAAAAACATTTGATTCTTTAGGTAAGCCATTACCGAATAGACGTAATGTTGTATTAACGACAAATCCATCTTTTGAACATGAAGGTGTCGATGTGATTCATTCTTTAGATGAAATCGATCAACTTGATGGACATATCTTTATCTTTGGTGGTCAAGGACTTTATGAACAAATGATGGACCGCGTTGACGATATGTATGTAACAGTAATAGAAGATAAGTTTCAAGGTGATGCCTTTTTCCCTCCATACGACTTCAAAGATTGGACGGTTCTTTCATCTGAATCAGGCGAACTCGATGAAAAAAACACTTTACCACACACTTATATGCATTTGGAAAGGAAAAAATAGTATGTTAAGAACGACGAAAACAATCGGTTATATTATAGGTTATGCAGCACTTGTGTCTTCACAATTAAACAAAGTTAAGCATAAGAAGACATTGATTAATGATGTCCGTAAACAAGATGAAATGATCTTTTTATATGCAAAAAGATGGGCTTCACGCATTCTAGATTCAGCTGGTGTTACAACACACTTGTCTGGCAATACAGAATCATTTGATGAGCCTGTATTATACATTTCAAATCATGAAGGTAATTTTGATATTCCTGTATTAATTAATCATTTACCACAACCATTTGGCTTTATATCAAAGACTGAAGTTCAAAAAATTCCGTTTTTAAGTCCATGGATGGAAGAAATGAATTGTATATATTTAGATCGTTCAAATAGACGCGCAAGTTTACAAATGATAAAAGATGGTATTAACAAATTAAAAGAACAACACTCTTTATTAATTTTTCCTGAAGGTAGTAGAAGTAAAGGCGGAGAAATGAAAGAATTTAAAGCAGGTTCTTTTAAATTAGCTAAATCAGCTAAAGTTAAAATTGTACCTATTGCGATTTATGGGACATCTAAAATCATGGAAGCTCAAGATTCTAAAAAAATGGTCCCTGGTGATGTTTATGTACACATTCTAGACCCAATTGAGCCTTCTATTTTTGAAGATAAGACCATGCAAGAAGTAAGTCAATTTGTACAAGGAAAAATTAGTAATACTGTTCAATCATTAAAGGAGAATCATTATGTCAAAAATTAAAATAGTTGTTGATTCGACGACAGATTTATCAGCAGACTTTTTAGAAGAAAATAACATTACTGTCGTACCCCTAAATATACTAATCGATGGTGTTACGTACGTAGACCAAGAGGATATTAGCTCAACAGAATTTCTAGAAAAAATGAAAGACGCTAAAGAACTACCTAAAACAAGTCAGCCACCAATTGGTAAAATTGTTGAAACATATGACGCATTAGGAGCAGATGGTTCTGAAATTATTAGTATTCATATGACTTCTGAGTTATCAGGTACATTTAGCGCAGCTCAACAAGCAGCACAAATGACAGAAAGTAAAGTTACAGTTGTGGATAGTCAATTCATTTCATTAGCTTACGGGTTCCAAATTGAAGAAGTCGTGAAGATGATCAACGCAGGTAAAACTGTTGAAGAAATCGTCGAAGAAATTGAAGTGATTAAAAATAATTTAAGACTATTTGTGGTCATTGGTAATATCGACAACTTAATTAAAGGTGGTAGAATCGGTAAAGCGAAAGGCTTACTCGGTTCATTGATGAATATTAAACCAATTGGCGAATTGATTAACGGAAAAATCGAAATGATGCATAACGCAAGAACGCAAAATGCTATCGTTAAATATTTAATGAAAGAATTAGATGTCTTCTTAGAGAAGAAAGAACTTATTAAAATTGGTATTGCAGATGCGAATGCAGAACAATTGATGACGAAATTGATGAATACAATTAAAGAGAAGAAAAATTTCCACTTGTTTGATACTGCAGTAACGACACCAGTCGTTTCAACACATACTGGTGAAGGTGCTATTGGCGTGTTCTTCTATGGAAAATAAACATTGGATGAATCATAGAGCTTGGTTTTATGCTTTTATTATATTAATTATTCTAATACTTGGTGCTCTAGCTTATGTATGGTCTCAAATTTCAGACGGTACAAACCATCCAACCATAAATACAGAACAAACTAAGAAAGATTTCACCATTTCTTTTGATAATGCACAATTAGAATCGTTAATGAATGCTTCTATGAAAGATTATGATATTCAATCACGCATCACTAAGAAATCATTGTCATTTGATACTCGTACTAAAATTTTAGGCAAAGATATTGATATAACACTTCAAACGAAACCTAAAAAGTTAAATAACGATACAATCTATTTCAAAATTCAATCGATAGATATTGGTAAATTAAATATTTCAAATCCATTTATTCTATCTCAAATCAAAAAATATAGTGAACTTCCACCATATATTCATGTAAATCCTAAAGATGAATCCTTCAATTTATCTTTAAATCAGTTGGAGATTGATAATGTTGAGTCTATACAAATTCAAACATTAGATATTTCAGACAAAAAATGGTACTTTGATATTAAGTTAAAGTAACTTAACATCATTAAAGGAGGTACAACTATGGCATATGCAACGTTAGCTGGGGGATGTTTTTGGTGTTTAGTTAAACCTTTCAATGAATTCCCTGGTATTATTGAAGTGACTTCCGGATATAGTGGTGGTCATGTTGAAAATCCAACTTATGAAGAAGTTTGTACAAATCAAACTGGTCATGTTGAAGCTGTTCAAATTGAATACAATGAAGATGAAACAGACTTTGAAGCTATTTTAGATATATACTTTAAGACTTTTGATCCAACAGATAATAAAGGTCAGTTCTATGATAGAGGCGAAAGTTACGAACCTGTTATTTTCTACCACGACAAAGAACAAGAAGAAATAGCACATAACAAAATCAATCAATTAAATGAACAAAATATTTTTGATAAACCAGTCATTACGCCAGTTAAACCGTACAAGAACTTTTACCCTGCGGAAGAATATCATCAAGATTATTACTTGAAGAATCCCGCACATTATCAAGGGTATCAACAAGGTTCTGGACGTAAAGCATTTATAGAAAAGTATTGGGGGCGTTAAAATGCTTAAAAAAAGTAAAGAAGAATTAAATGAAATGGAATATCTCGTAACACAACAAAATGGTACAGAACCACCTTTTCAAAATGAATATTGGAATCACTTTGAAAAAGGTATTTATGTAGATAAATTATCTGGTAAACCATTATTCACTTCAGAAGAAAAATTTGAATCTGATTGTGGTTGGCCAAGTTTTTCAAAAGCGTTAGATGATGAAGATATCATCGAACTTGTTGATAAAACACATGGTATGATCAGAACTGAAGTACGCTCTGAAGATTCAGATAGTCATTTAGGTCATGTCTTTAATGACGGTCCTAAAGAATCTGGTGGCTTAAGATATTGTATTAATTCAGCTGCTGTACAATTTATTCCATATGATAAATTAGAAGATTTAGGGTATGGAGAATTAGTAAATCATTTTAAAAATTAGAGGAGTCGATTGTAATGTTTAAAAAATTATTTGGCGGTAACAAATCAAAAGATACAAATGTTGAAGTATTTGCACCAATTTCAGGTGAATATGTAGCAATTGAAGATATTCCAGATCCAGTATTTGCTCAAAAAATGATGGGTGAAGGATTCGGTATTAAACCAACAGAAGGTGTAGTAGTTGCACCATTTGATGGAGAAGTTGTGAATGTATTCAAACCTTCAAATCACGCTGTAGGTATTAAAGCAGCTAACGGATTAGAAGTATTGGTACACGTAGGTTTAGAAACTGTTCAATTAGGTGGAGAAGGCTTTGAAGCACTTGTTAATACTGGTGATACAGTTAAACAAGGCGATGAGTTATTAAAATTCGACATCGAAACAATCGAATCAAAAGTAAAATCAGTAATCAGCCCTGTAATTATTACAAACACAGATGACGCTGAAGAAATTAATATCGAAAAATTAGAAAGTCTAGTTAAAGGTGAAACTAAGGCTATTGATGTGAAAATGAAATAAATGAAACAATATTCTTTCTATCAATACGCACTAACAAAGCGAAGTGAAAAAAGCGAAGTAGGTAAGTTGGCAGATTTAATCTTCCAAGACTTATCATTCCCTAAATTCACAAACGATTACCATACACTTTCAGATTACTTAGAAACAGAAGCCATGTTCACACAACCAATGAGCGTCTTCGATGACTTATTCGAATCTTACGAAGAATGGTTGAAATTCTAAGGTAAAATAAAACACCTCATTTTCAAGCGGAAATGAGGTGTTTTTTCGTTTGTAGATTTGGGTGATGGGGTGCTAATTACCACAATTCGAGATTGTGGTAATTAGAGACCGCTAACTATCATTATTCTGAATTCTGGTAATTAGAATGCTGTAACTTCCATTATTCTGAATTCTGGTAATTAGAACGTTGTAACTTCCATTATTCTGAATTCTGGTAATTATGAGTGCGCTCATTTTGAGGACATTTCTCAGAATTCTGTCCCTAACAACACTTCTTACGGACATTTCTCGGAATTATGTCCCTAACAGCACCTTTTACGGAGATTTCTCAGAATTCTGTCCCTAACAACACCTCTTACGGACATTTCTCAGAATTCTGTCCCTAACAACAACTCTTACGGACATTTCTCAGAATTCTGTCCCTAACAACACCTCTTACGGACATTTCTCGGAATTCTGTCCCTAACAACACTTCTTACTGACACTTCTCGGAATTCTGTCCCTAACAACATCTCTTACGGACATTTCTCAGAATTCTGTCCCTAACAACTCCCGTTACACTCACGATATGAACATTTTTCCTTATTAATTCGTTCACTTTGCTGTTTCCCACACCAAAGTGTTTTTATTTATATGATTTAACTGTTAAAATAAATTATATTTGACAAGAAAGTTGTGAGTAAATGAAACCTTTTAAAAAGAAACAAAGTCGGCAAATAACGCTACCTTTATATAAGTTATTCATTATATTATTTGTTACGGTCTTATTAACGGCTGTTGTATCGTTTGCTTCGTATAAATTCGGTTTATACTTTGGGAATGATCAACAAAAAGAACTTAACAAAATTGAAGAGGCTTATAAACAAATTAATAACGACTATTACAAAGATGTTGATGACGACAAATTAACGCAAGGCGCTATTGATGGTATGATCAAATCTTTAGATGATCCTTACAGTGAATACATATCCGCTAAAGATACAACAAGCTATAACGAAGAAATTTCTGGTGATTTTGTTGGAATTGGTGCAGAGATGGAAATGCACGATGGCTACGTTAGAATTACGAGTCCTATGAAAGATTCTCCTGCTGAAAAAGCTGGCGTAAAATCTTTAGACGTTATTACGAAAGTTGACGATGAATCGATTAAAAATAAATCTTTAAATGAAATCGTCAAAAAAGTAAGAGGTAAAAAAGGTACTACTGTTACGTTAACAATTAAACGAGAAGGTAAAGAACCTTTCGATGTGAAAATTAAACGTGACAAAATCCATCTTACAAGTGTCGATTATACGAAGAAAAATGACACTGGCGTCATTGCAATTTCTAAGTTCCAAAATAAAACAACAAAAGAATTACAATCTGCATTGAAACAAGCTAAAAAAGACAAAGTGAAACATGTCGTTTTAGATTTAAGAAACAATCCAGGTGGTCTATTAGATGAAGTTGTGACAAGCGTTAACTTGTTTGTTGATAAAAATAAACCTGTTATATATCTAGAAACGAAAGGTGATAAACCACAAGCAGTTGAAACTGAAAACGACAAAATGTCTGGTATCGATGATATGGATTACACAGTTCTCGTTAATAAAGGATCTGCAAGTGCTGCAGAAATATTCGCAGGCGCATTACAAGATTATAAAATTGCAGACGTACTAGGAACAACGACTTTTGGTAAAGGCATCGGACAAGTTCATAAAGAATTTAGCGATTCTAGCATTTTAAAATATACAAACATGAGATGGTTAACACCTAATAAATCTTATATTCATAAAAAAGGTATTCAACCAGATAAAACCATTAAAGCACCTAAATATGAAGAAATTGAAATAATCGATCCAAGTAAAACTTACCAAGAAGGCGATCAATCTAAAGAAATTAAATCAATTAAGATTGGTTTGAACGCTTTAGGGTATAATATTAACAATGAAAATGACAAATTTGATGCCCAACTGACATCACAAGTTAAATCATTCCAAAGTGACCATGATTTAACAGCAAATGGTATTTTCACAGATGATACAACTAAGAAATTTATTGAACTTTTACGCAAGAAAATCCGTAGTGAAGATAAACAACTTGATGAAGCAATTCAATATATGCATAAGTAAATGGGGGAAACTAGTTTGAGAAAAGCAACAAGATCAGATATTCAACATATTAATCAATTAACAGAAATGGCTAAATCGATTATGGAGAACGACCAGAATCCTCAATGGGATCATCGTTATCCTTTAGAGAAGCACTTTTACGAAGATATAGATAACGGAGACTTATATCTATATGAAGAAAACAATGACATTGCAGGCTATATATGTGTCAATCAAGTACAAGCTGAATGGTATAAACAATTCGACTGGCCAGCTAATACTGACGCCGCATATGTCATTCATAGAATGGCTACAAATCCTGAATATAAAGGTATCGCAATGAAGATGATGCAATTTGCTATTGATATTGCTACTGAAGCAGGCACGCCTATTATCATAACGGATACATTTTCACTTAATAAACGTGCACAAAGACTGTTTGAAAAATTTGATTTTATTAAAATAGGTGAATATGAAACAGATGAGTTTCCATTTGATAAAAACGCACCATTTTATGCATATTATAAATTGATAGAGAACGAGGAGAAATAAACATGAAGAAGATAGCATTTACCGGTGGCGGTACGATAGGACATGTTGCAGTAAATTTAGCACTGATTCCTGAAGCACAAAAACGTGATATCGAAACAATATATATTGGATCTAAAAACGGTATAGAAAAAGAAATGATTACTGACTCTGCCAAAGATACGAAATATATTCCGATATCAAGTGGTAAGTTACGTCGATATTTATCTTTTGAGAATTTAAAAGACGTCTTTAAAGTTTTAAAAGGTATATTAGATGCTAGAAAAGTATTAAAGAAAGAAAAACCGGATTTAGTCTTTTCTAAAGGTGGATTTGTGAGTGTTCCAGTAATTATCGCTGCCAAATCATTAAAAATTCCATCGATTGTACATGAATCAGATGTTACACCTGGTTTAGCAAATAAAATTTCAATGAAATTCGCTAATAAAATGTATACAACTTTTGAAGAAACTTTAAAATATGTACCTAAAGAAAAATCAGATTATATTGGTGCGATTATTAGAGAAGATTTAAGAGATGGCTCTAAAGAAGAAGGTTATCAATTAACGGGCTTTAATGATCAATTACCTGTATTACTTGTAATGGGTGGTAGCTTAGGTTCTAAAGCTTTAAATAAAGCGATTAGAGATAACTTAGACTATTTAACAAAGAAATATCAAATTATTCATTTAACTGGTAAAGGTCACGTGGATCATAGTATTAAAAACGACAACTATGTCCAATATGAGTTTGTTTCAAATGAATTAATGCACTTCTATGCGATTACGGACACTGTCATTAGTAGAGCAGGCGCTAACGCTATATATGAATTTGCGACATTGAAATTACCTATGTTATTAATTCCACTTGGTTTAGATCAATCTAGAGGAGACCAAATTGATAACGCTAAAATTTTCGAGAAAAATGGATATGCTAAAGTATTACAAGAAAAAGATGTCGACCAATCTAATCTGATCAGTCAACTTGATAAATTAGAAAATGAACGTGAAGCTATTATTGACAAAATGTCACATTTCAAAGAAAGTTATACTAAAGAAACACTATTCAACAAAATTGAATCAGACATAAAGTAAAGGGGGCAATCGAATGAGCCAAGCAAACCGTACTTTACTCATACTAATATTTAGTTTGATATTTGGAGTCATTGCATTTTTCCATGAATCAAGACTCGGTAAATGGATTGATAATGAAGTTTATAACTTTATATATTCAACTGAAAGCTTTATAACGACTTCTATAATGCTTGGTTTCACAAAACTAGGAGAAGTTTGGGCAATGATTGCCTTATCACTCATTGTGATTTGTTACTTAAAACTTAAAAAATATAACATTGAAACATTATTTTTTGCAGTTACGATGATTTTATCAGGTACATTAAATCCACTTCTTAAAAATATATTCGACAGAGAAAGACCAACTTTACTTAGACTGATAGATATATCTGGATTTAGTTTTCCAAGCGGACATGCAATGGGATCCACGGCATTTTTCGGATCACTAATATTCATTATATTTAGAGTGGCGAACAAATCTATTCGACCTTATTTGATGGGGTTATGTGTCATTTGTATCGCAATGATATCATCATCACGCGTATATTTAGGCGTACACTATCCAACTGATATCATTGCTGGTATAATCGGCGGCGTCATTTGCATAATGCTAACTCAAAGTATGTTACGAAAGAAATTATAGATGAGTATGGAACAGGATGAGCTGTTCCATACTTTTTTTGGATTAAATATGGGATGTGAGTGAGTTAAGTTGGGCGAGGTGAATATGGTAGCGTCGATATGAACAAGTTTGACGAGAAGTGTTCATAAGACACCCGTTATGAACAAGTTTAGCCGAAAGTGTTCATAAGAACCGCGTTATTTGCAGTTCTTACCAAAAGTGCTAATACTGGTACCGTTATTTGCAGTTCTGGCCAAAAGTGCTAATACTGATACCGTTATTTGCAGTTCTCGCCAAAAGTGCTAATACTGATACCGTTATGAGCAGTTCTCACACGAACTGCAAATAACGCTCCTATCCTCTATTAAATCCAAACAAAAAACAGCCACAGTGATTTGGACAGAATCACTGCGGCTGTTTTACTTTTATGGGCATAAAAGGGGGTTATAGAAAATGTTCAATCCATACTTAGAGGGGGAACTCTTTTATTTGATTGATAATCATTTTCAATTACTATTATAACCAATTGAGAATGAATGTCAATTAGTTATTTAAATTTTTTACTATTTTAAATGATAAAATAGTAATGCTCATATATAATGAACATGTTAAACTCGAAAATGTTATCTTTTACTAGAGGGGGAACTCTTTCATTGATAATCATTTTCAATTACTATTATAACTAACTGAGAATCATTGTCAATTAAAAATTGAAAACTTTTATAATTTTATTACGAGGTGGCACTATGAAAAAGATACTCATCATAGAAGATGAACAAAATTTAGCAAGATTTATAGAATTAGAACTTAAGCATGAGGACTATGAAGTGGAAATATGTAATGATGGTGAGAGTGGATTAAACCAAGCTCTAGCTGAAGATTACAATTGTATATTATTAGATCTCATGTTACCAAAAATGAATGGTCTTGAAGTATGTAGACGTGTTCGTCGTGAGAAAGATACGCCGATTATTATGATAACGGCTAAGGGCGATACATATGATAAAGTTATTGGTCTTGATTATGGCGCAGATGATTATATCGTTAAACCATTTGATATTGAAGAATTATTAGCGAGAATTCGCGTTATTATTAGAAGAAATGTAACAGTTGAACCAGTAAGTCACACAATTACTGTTAATGATTTAACAATTGATAAAAATGCTTTTTCTGTATCTATCCATGGTGAATCTGTTGATTTAACGAAGACTGAATACGAATTGTTATTATTATTGGCTGAAAATCAAAATTTCGTCTTACAAAGAGAGCAGATTTTAAATCATGTATGGGGTTATGAGTCAGAAGTTGAGACAAATGTTGTGGACGTATATATTCGTTATTTACGTAACAAACTAAAACCATTCAAGAAAGAGAATATTATCGAAACTGTTAGAGGAGTGGGATACGTGATTAGATCATGAAACAACAATCATTAAAGACTAAATGGATGATGCTCACTACGACGATTACGTTTATTATATTTGCTTTGTTCAGTATGTTTATCATTTATTTCATTAGTTTATATTTAAAAGACCAAGAAACAAGCACAGCAACAAGAAGTACATACGACACTATTAATTTATTGAAGACGAAGACACTTGGTCAAATTACTTCAACTGATATTAATGCGACGATAACGGATAATCAAAAGCTTGTGCTATATGATAGATTTGGTAAACCAATTTTTGAAGAAACACATAATAATGATTTAGATTATACGCCTAAATTTGAACGTGTGAGTCAACTTAAAGTTTATGAAACGAAACAAAATAATAAATCATATATTGTCGTTTATACACCTGTAAACACAAGTTATTTCAGTGGTTATGAAGCTGTTGTCCATCCACTAGCAAATTATGATGCCATTATTAAATTTATGATTATACTAGCAACTGTATTTGGATTAACGGCATTGTTCTTAATTGCATTAATCAGTTATGTATTCTCGTCACAAATCACGAAACCTATTACGATATTATCCGATAAAATGAAACAAATTCGTAGAGACGGTTTCCAAGAAAAGCTTGAAGTACCCACAAACTATGAAGAAACAGACGATATGATCCAAACATTTAATAGAATGATGGAACAATTGGAAAGTTCTTTCGACCAACAGAAACAATTCGTCGAAGATGCTTCACATGAATTGAGAACACCGCTGCAAATTATACAAGGGCATTTAAACCTCATTCAAAGATGGGGTAAAAACAATCCAGAAGTATTAGAAGAATCTCTAGATATTTCTATAGAAGAAATGACACGCATTACGAAACTCGTCGAAGAACTTCTATTATTATCAAAAGACGCTCGATCTAGTACAGGTGATGAGATTGATATTGTCGATATCAACTATGAAATAAATTCTAGAATTAAATCATTAAAGAAATTACATCCAGATTATACATTCAATTTCGAATCAAATTACAACGCTATTAGAATGAATATCAATCGATTTCATTTTGAACAAATGTTATTAATCTTTATTGATAACGCTATGAAATATGATAAGAAAAATAAAAACATTGAAATTGTGACGAATTTAAAAAATAGAAATATTACAATTGATATTATTGACCATGGTGTGGGCATACCTCAAAAAGACTTAGAATTCATATTTGACCGATTTTATAGAGTTGATAAATCGCGTTCTAGAAAAGAAGGCGGCAATGGACTCGGCCTTTCAATTGCTAAGAAATTAGTTAATTCTTATGATGGAATTGTAAAAGTTGAAAGTGTTGTGAATGAGTACACAAAAATATCAGTTGTATTCAAAGAATCTTTTATAAACAAATAAGTTCAATATTGTCAAATTAGCCTTTAACTCAATACTGTTAAGTGCTAAAATGGAAATGTAAACGGTTTATAATTTTCTTGGAGGGTGGAACATGAAGAATGATAATCATGTCGAAGCACCTGTAAGATTTGGAACTAACTTAGGGTTAATGTTAGAAATGTATGATAATTACGTTAATGATCCAGAGTCAGTACCGGAAGACTTGCAAGTGTTATTCGATGAATTAACAAGTAACAACACAGGCGCTGGCCTACAATCAAGTACTGGGGTGGACAACTCAAGTGTAAAACGTGTAATGCGTTTAATTGATAATATCAGACAGTATGGACATTTAACTGCAGATATTTATCCAGTGTACCGTCCAGAAAGAAAAAACGTACCAAAATTAACACATCAAGACTTTGGACTTTCAAAAGAAACTTTGGAAAAACTTCCAGCAGTTATCGTATCAGATCACTTTGATGGAGAATTTAACAATGCATATGAAGCAATAGAATATATGACTTCTTGTTACCAAGGTCCTATCGCTTTTGAGTACACGCATATTAATAATAATGAAGAACGCGTATGGTTGAAGAGATATATCGAATCAACACATACAATTGAAATTTCTAAAGAAGAAAAAATCGAATTATTAAAAAGTTTAGCTGAAGTAGAAGGCTTTGAAAAATATATCCATAAGAATTTCGTAGGTGCTAAACGCTTCTCAATCGAGGGTGTAGATAGTTTAGTACCAATGTTACAAAGAGTCTTAAAACGTACGAATGCTGCAAATATACCAAACATCCAAATTGGTATGGCGCATAGGGGTAGATTAAACGTTTTAACTCATGTATTAGAAAAGCCATATGAAATGATGATTTCTGAATTTATGCATAAGAACCCACTTATTTTCTTACCGAAAGATGGTTCTTTAGAAATCACAGCTGGTTGGACAGGCGATGTTAAATATCACTTAGGTGGTACGAAGACAACAAGTAAATACGGTATCGAACAATCGATTACTTTAGCAAACAACCCAAGTCACCTAGAAATCGTTTCTCCAGTCGTTCTTGGTAAAGCGAGAGCTAATCAAGATACAACAATTGATACTGGAAGACCAAGTCAAGATGTTAATAAATCACTTGCAGTCTTAATTCATGGTGATGCTGCATTCCCTGGACAAGGTATTAACTTTGAATCTATGAACTTGAGTAACTTAGATGGTTACACAACTGGTGGTTCATTACACATTATTACGAATAACAGAATTGGTTTCACTACTGAAGCAGAAGATGGACGCTCAACAACATACTCAACTGATGTTGCAAAAGGTTATGACTTACCAATTATCCATGTAAATGCAGATGATGTTGAAGCTACTGTTAAAGCAATTGAAATGGCAATGGACTTCAGAGAGAAATTCAATAAAGATTTCGTCATCGATTTAGTTGGTTATAGACGTTATGGACATAACGAAATGGACGAACCATCTATTACAAATCCAATGATGTATAAAGCGATTAAAGAACATCCATCTATTGAACATATTTATGGTAAAAAGCTTGTCGAAGAAGGCATTATTACAGAAGCTGAAATGAATGAAATTTTTGAAGATGTAACGAAACGCCTAAGAGCTGCTCATGACAAGATTGATAAAGATGCTGAAATGGATAATCCAGAAATGACTTTACCTGATAACATCAGTGAAGGACAAGATTATGAGTTAGCAAACGCTACTTATGAAGAATTAAAAGCGATCAATGATGCAATGTTTGATTATCCAGAAGATTTCACAGTCTTCAAGAAGTTAAACAAAGTATTAGATAGACGTCGTGAACCATTTGAAAAAGACGGTCTTGTAGACTGGGCACATGCTGAACAACTTGCATTTGCGACAATTTTACAAAATGGTACACCAATTCGATTAACTGGACAAGATTCAGAACGTGGAACATTCGCGCATAGACATGCTGTGTTACATGATGAGAAAGATGGTAAGTTATTTATTCCATTACATCACGTACCGAATGGTAAAGCATCATTCGATATTCATAACTCACCATTATCTGAAGCTGCAGTAGTTGGTTTTGAATATGGTTATAATGTTGATCATCCACAATCATTTAATATTTGGGAAGCGCAATACGGTGACTTTGCAAATATGGCACAAATGATATTCGATAACTTCTTATCTAACAGCAATGCTAAATGGGGAGAAAAGAGTGGTTTAGCTTTATTCTTACCACATAGTAATGAAGGACAAGGTCCTGAACATTCATCAGCAAGATTGGAAAGATTTTTACAATTAGCTGGCGAAAACAACATGACAATCGCTAACTTAACAAGTGCTTCTAACTATTATCACTTATTAAGAAGACATGCAAAATATCTTAACACAGATAAAATGAGACCATTAGTCTTAATGTCACCAAAAAGCTTATTAAGAAATAAAATTGTTTCTCGTCCAATTGAAGAATTCACTAAAGGACAATTTGAACCAATTTTAGTTGAACCATATAAGAAGACTAAAGTTAAGAAAGTTATTATTTCATCAGG
The DNA here is from genome assembly GCF_022386135.1 of Mammaliicoccus sp. P-M59. Taxonomy (NCBI): domain Bacteria; kingdom Bacillati; phylum Bacillota; class Bacilli; order Caryophanales; family Staphylococcaceae; genus Mammaliicoccus; species Mammaliicoccus sp. P-M59. Next base: position 404,844 of record NZ_JAJNJJ010000001.1, read on the forward strand.
AAAAATGTTTATTGACTTAAAAACTGAATTACAAAAAAATCCTAACGATGAACTTTGTCTAATTGCACTTGAACAACTTTATCCATTCCCTAAAGAAGAGATAAAGAACGTTCTTTCTGAATTCAGAAATCTAGAAACAGTTCGCTGGGTTCAAGAAGAAGCGAAAAACCAAGGTGCTTGGTCATTCGTTAGCTTAAAACTTCAAGACATTCTAGAAGATCGCAAAGTAGAGCTTGAATATCACGGTCGTAAAGTACGTTCTTCAACTGCAGAAGGCGACGGCGAAATATACAAACTTATACAAAGTAAAGTAATCCAAGAAGCTTTAAAACATAATTAGGGGGAAAAGAATCATGTCAGAGGTAAAAGTACCAGAATTAGCAGAATCAATTACAGAAGGAACAATTTCAGAATGGCTCAAATCAGTTGGTGACCAAGTTGAAAAGGGCGAAAATATCGTCGAACTTGAAACTGACAAAGTAAATGTTGAAGTCATTTCAGAAGTTGCAGGTGTTCTAACTGAAATCAAAGCTGAAGAAGGCGATACTGTTGAAGTAGGTTCAGTCATTGCTGTCGTTTCAGACGGAGAAGCACAACCAGCTTCAAACGATGCTAAACCTGAAAAGCAAGAAGAACCATCTAAAGAAGATGCAGGTAAACCAGAAGCTACAGAAGCTAAAGAAGAAACAGCATCTTCAAATGAAAGAATTCAAGCAACACCATCAGCACGTCGTTTAGCACGTGAAAAAGGTATCGACTTAAGCAAGGTTAAGACTCAAGCAGGAGACGTTATTCGTCCAGAAGACGTTGAAAGTGCAGCTAAACCTCAACCACAAGCTAAACCAGCTGAGAAAAGCCAACCAGCACAAGCTAAATCTAATGACAATCCTTCTAAACCTGTTGTTCGTGAGAAATTATCACGTAGACGTCAAACAATAGCTAAGAAATTATTAGAAGTATCTAATAATACAGCTATGTTAACAACATTTAATGAAGTTGATATGACTAACGTAATGGAATTACGTAAACGTAAGAAAGAAAAATTCCAAGAAGACCATAACGGTACTCGTTTAGGATTCATGTCATTCTTCACTAAAGCAGCAGTTGCAGCATTGAAGAAATATCCTGATGTAAATGCTGAAATTGATGGTACTGATTTAGTACTTAAACAATTCTATGATATCGGTATTGCCGTTTCTACAGAAGAAGGTTTAGTAGTACCAATCGTTAAAGATTGTGACAAGAAAAACTTCGCTGAAATCGAACAAGATATCGTAGACTTAGCTGTTAAAGCTAAAGACAAAAAATTAGGCTTAGATGACATGATGGGTGGATCATTCACTATAACTAATGGTGGTGTATTTGGTTCATTAATGTCTACACCAATTATCAATGGTACACAAGCTGCTATTTTAGGTATGCACTCAATTGTTACAAGACCAATTGCAATTGATAAAGATCGTATGGAAAATAGACCGATGATGTACATCGCGTTAAGCTATGACCACAGAATTATTGATGGAAAACAAGCAGTAGGATTCTTAAAAACAATTAAAGATTTAATTGAAAATCCAGAAGATTTATTATTGGAATCTTAATATCGGATTAAGGGAAAATACAACGACGGAAATCGTCGTTGTATTTTTTCGTTTTATGAATCATCTCAATTCTGAGTTGGGGTTTTATTTTTAGTTAAAAATGGCTTACTATAAAGAAAGTATTTAATTAAAACAATAATTTTAAATGGGGGATAATATGGGTAAATCGATACATGAACGTTGGAAAGAAGACGCGTATTACTATGAAAAACGTGCTGCAGAAGATGAGGGCAGCAGGGAACGAGCAAAGAAGAAAATGGAACAAATCAAAGCAAACTTGAAAGTCAATCAGGATAAAATTAAACAAATGGAAGAACGATTGAGTAAGAAAAATAGATAAAGGATTTTGCCACCAATTTCATGGGGGATTGGTGGCTTTTATTATATAAAAGTTAATATGGATTGAGGTTATTTGCACTTTTAGCCAGAACTGCTAATAACGCGGGCAGTATTTACACTTTGAGCTAGAACTGCTAATAATGGGGGCAGTATTTGCACCTTGGGCCAGAACTGCTAATAACGATACTAGTATTTGCACTTTGAGCTAGAACTGCTAATAACGGTATCAGTATTTGCACTTTGAGCCAGAACTGCTAATAACAGTATCAGTATTTGCACTTTGGGCCAGAACTGCTAATAACAGTATCAGTATTTGCACTTTGGGCCAGAACTGCTAATAACGGGGTCTTTATTTACAAAACTCGTAAGAAGTGTAAATACTAGGGCTCTTATGAACACTTTCGACTAAACTTGTTCGTAACGCGGATCTTATGAACACTTTCAGCCAAACTTGTTCGTAACGACACCCATACAACCCAAAAATATATTTTTCATTATTCTCAATTTGATTGATTTGTCATACTTTGAATTTATTTGATATAATTTATAGGAATTCATATATAGGAGAGATATTCATGAATGGACTAAGAAGTGTTACATTATGGACTTTTGATATTAAAGAAACAGAGTCATTTTATAAAGATATTTTAGGGCTTAATACCTTGATGAACCATGAAAAGAATATCTTACATATCGGTGATGCAAATCTTGCACCTGGTACGAGACTGATTTTCAAGCAATATTCTGGTGATTCAGAAGAACTAGATTCGCATTTTCACGGGATTGCTTTACGTGTACCGACTGATTACGCATTATATGAATATAAACAACAATTTGATGATCATCAAGTTAAATATGAGTCTGTACAACAATTAAATGGTAAGCATCTGTTTAAATTTTATGATAATAATGGACATGCGTTACATCTTATTTCTGATGAACAAAATTCTGGTGTACCTCTTGGAACTGCATATGATGGTGGTCCAATTAGTCCTATTCATCAAATTCAAGGAATTGGGCCGGTCATGGTTAAATCACCTGAGACTCAAGCAACTGGCTCATTATTAAATAATATTTTTGAGTTGCAATTGTTTGCTGAATACAAGACAATAGATGATGAGTCAGCTATCGTATTTAAAGTCGGTGCTGGTGGAAATGGCGGAGAGTTACATTTGATTGATTATCCAGATGCGATTGAGTCATTGAATCCACCTATCGAAAGAGTAGCAATCTCCATTGATGATATCGATCATTTTGAAAAAATTGTTAATCACGTTAAAGGAATTGAAATGGATCATCATATTATTCAACATGAAGCCGGCTTAATTTCGTTATATGTGCGTGACTTAACTGGCATCATCATTACAATTACATATGACACAGTGAATTAAAGGAGCGGTTTATTTATGTTACATGAAACTTGGAAAGAAAATCACGTTATTAAACAAGTAGAAGTTACACATACAGATGCACAAAAATTTAAAGTATCTGATATGTTAACAGTAGGTAAAACATACGATGTCGTTAATGAAACAGAAGAATATTATCAAATCATTGATAATTCTGGTCATGTTGGCGGCTACTACAAAACATACTTTAAAGAAGTATAAATATACGATAAGAGTCTGATACATCTATATGTTCCGGACTCTTTTTTAAGTTTATAAAATGTACTAAAGGAGAACACAATGGCTAATTTTAATAAATATTTAAACAACGATGAAACAATATATGATGACGCTTTGTCTATGATAAAGCTTAATAAGAATATACTTTTAAAAGGACCGACTGGTTCAGGTAAAACGAAACTCGCTGAAACACTTGCGAGAGATTTAAACAAACCGATGCATTCTGTAAACTGTTCTGTAGATTTAGATGCAGAAAGTTTATTAGGTTTCAAAACAATTGAAACAAATGAACAAGGTCATCAACAAATCGTATTTATCGATGGACCTGTTATTAAAGCGATGAAGAATGGTGATATTTTATATATCGATGAAATCAATATGGCGAAACCAGAAACGTTACCTATTTTAAATGGTGTATTAGACTTTAGAAGAGCATTAACGAATCCATTTACTGGTGAAGTCGTACAAGCTAAAGAAGGATTTTCAGTTATTGCCGCAATCAATGTAGGCTATATCGGAACATTACCAATGAACGAAGCATTAAAAAACAGATTCGTTGTCTTGGATATTGATTATATAGATGGCGAAACATTAAAAATGATTATTAAAGAACAAAGTGCATTACAAGATGATGAAATCATCGATTCAATCGTTCAATTTAATAAGGATTTACGCATTATGTCGAGCCAAGGTCAAATTTCAGAAGAGTCAGCGAGTATAAGAGCATTGATTGACTTAGCTGATTTAGCAACTGTCATTCCAGTAAGACGTGCAATTAAACGCGCTATTATAGACAAAATAGACGACGAAAGAGAACAACAAGCTATACAAAATGCAATTGAATTAATTTTCGAGTAAGGAGAATATCATGAGTGATCGTTTTATATTATTTAATGACGAACAAATCGATGCACAACAAATAATGATGTTAACTGATTTAGCTAAATTATTACTTGAAGATCCAAACGTTAAAGTTTCTTTCCAAAAATTCCAACACTATGATCCTATCAACAATACATGTAATGTTAGTTTCACTTGGTTACATCGACCTGAACACATTATAAATGCAGGGTTAAAATCCGACATCATGTTAGATACTTTAGGATTTAAACATACAGATCCAGCTATATATAAAGAAGTATTAGATGAGTCATTTGATCATATGAGCTTTTTTAAACAATTATTTATGCTTATTGAAGAATACCGTCTTTCAAATTTGATTATGTCTAAACGTCCAGTCACTAAAAAGTTGTTTAAGCATAGATTGAACGTCAAAATCAAACAAAATAATAGTCAAATTCATGTTTATCAAACGAAGACAACTTATACAGACTTATTATTTTTAGCAATAGAACATGCTATTTTAAATGAAAATTTCATCAACAATATTTCAATAAATGATGATTTTGATGATGCACTCGTACAAGTGTTTAATCGATTAACGCAAATATTCAACTTGCAATCATCAGAAGACAGTTATGATTTAGCTGTAAGTATTATGATTTTAGTAGATTATTTATTAAAAGAAGATATGCTTAACCAGTATTATCATATTCCAGAGCGTATTTATCGTTCTTATGAAGAAGAGTGGACTTTAGAAGATTTAAAACGTCAAGATGCGGCTAACACTGATCAAAGTCATGAACAAGATCATGATCCAGACGACATTGAATCTGCAGATGCTGAAACAAAGACGAACGATAGTCAAACTGACAGCAAATCTTATTTAGAAATGGAACTTCACGAAGGTGAAAATAGCGACATTTTGACAGATAATGATAGAGAAGGTGACGCTGGCGATGATATGACGGATATGATGGAGAAAAAAGGTAAGAGCTCTAACAATACTTTAGATGATGAAGAGGGCGGTGCCCAAGGTCTTAATCAGCAATATCAACTTAAAGGTATTAACCAAAATGTTTCTCTAACTTTCAATCGACCAGATATTTTACCAACGCATATGGAAGCTTATAAAGAAGCTGTCGATAGTGTTCAGTTTGAAATTAAAGATTTAACAAGCATAATCCAAAAATCAATGAATCATCAATATAGTGATATAAGAGAGAACTTAACTAAAGGTCGCTTACAAAAAAATCTTCTAAATTGGTTTATCGATGATCAATATAAATTATTCTTCAAAAAAGATGCATTTAGTAGAAAATTAGATGCAACATTTACATTATTAGTTGATGCATCAGCAAGTATGCACGACAAAATGGAAGAAACTAAAAAAGGTGTCGTCTTATTCCATGAAACACTGAAAAATTTAGATATAAAACATGAAATTCTTGGTTTTAGTGAAGATGCTTTTGAAGCTGATAAATTAAATCAACCTAATACTATTGAAGAACTTATCTTATATAATGAATCAACACTTAAACAGAATGACGCAAGAATTATGACGCTAGAACCTCAAGATGATAATAGAGATGGTGTCGCTTTAAGAGTTGCAACTCAACATTTACTTCAAAGATCTGAGTCTCAAAAATTCTTAATTGTATTTTCTGATGGTGAACCTTCAGCATTTGATTATGCAGAAGATGGCATTATAGATACACATGAAGCTGTAATAGAAGCTGATAAACAAGGGATTTATGTCTTTAATGTATTCCTTAATCAAGACGTGATTGATGAAGCAACGAAAAAGACTGTTCATAACATCTATGGTAAACAAAGTTTATTTGTAGAAGGTGTTGAAAATTTACCATACCAGTTGGCACCGTTATTGAAAAAATTACTGTTGCAATCTATATAATTAACAAACTTAAATAATAACATTCTTTTTTAAATTTTCAGAAATTTCATATAGACGAAAACTAACTCCAATGATAGAATATTAATTATTGTAAGACGTAAAAGGAGTAAAATATATGAACAAGAATATTTTTGTAGTAGGGTTTATGTTATTTGCGATATTCTTTGGTGCCGGGAACTTAATTTTTCCTCCAGCATTAGGATTATCGAGCGGTCATTTCTTCTGGCCAGCAATATTTGGTTTTGTCATTACGGGAATCGGTTTGCCACTTATTGGTGTAATCGCAGGTTCAATTGAGGAAAAGGGATACAGAGTTTCATTAAGTAAAATTCATCCAGTCTTTGCAATTGTATTATTAGTTGCAATTTCTTTAACAATAGGACCATTATTCGCAATACCACGTACAGCAGCAACATCTTTCGAAATGGGTATTACACCAATTTTTGATACAAATAGTTCAATGGCTTTATTTATTTTCTCACTGATTTACTTTGTCATTGTCTTTTACTTAAGTTTCAACTCAAGTAAAATGGTCGATAAAGTCGGTGCGATTTTAACACCATTATTATTAATTTCAATTACAGCATTAATTATTAAAGCATTCTTCTCATTAGGTGGAGAAGCACCTGTTGCAGGTGATACTGCAGTATATAGTAGTGCTGGAACAAGCTTTGGTAAAGGTTTCGTTGAAGGTTACTTAACAATGGATGCTATCGCAGCTATTGCTTTCTCACTAATTGTTATTACAGCAATTAAGAGTAAAGGTGTAACGAGAGAAACAGGATTATTCAAACAAACAATTTATGCAGGTGTTATTGCAGCAATTGCACTTGGATTTATTTACATCTCATTAGGTTGGATCGGAAATCACATGAACGTTTCAGCTGAGACACTTAAAGAATTAAACGATAACGGTCAAAATATCGGTACTTATCTCTTAACAACAGCCGCTCAATTAGCATTCGGTGAGTTTGGTAAATATTTAATCGGTATTATCGTTGCATTAGCTTGTTTAACAACAGCTACAGGTTTAATCGTATCAGTGAGTGAATTCTTCCACGAGATTATACCTAAAATTTCATACAAATGGTTTGTAACAATCTTTACATTAGTTAGTTTCATCCTTTCAAACCAAGGTTTAACTACAGTAATTAAAGGTTCACTACCAGTATTATTAGTGTTATATCCAATCGCAATTACAGCTGTATTATTAATTGTTCTTGCTAAGTACGTTGGTACACCACCAATCGCACAGCAATTATCAGTAGCACTTGTAACAATTATTTCATTAATATCAGTTGTAAACCAAATGGGTTGGGCTAAAATTGGATTTATTCAACAATTACCATTATCAACTTACCAAATGGAATGGATTCCATTTTCAATCGTTGGATTCATTATTGGATTTATAATTGGTAAAGTTAAGAATCAAGCACCAATCACATATTCGTAAGTTGTATAAGAATCTTCAAAATTATTTTGAAGATTCTTATTTTTTATGTCATCATATTGATAACAAGATAAAAAGGGGTTGGTTTTCATGATATTAAATGCATTTATAAACAAAGATGAAACATGGTTATTATGGGCAATTCTAGTGGGTATTGCAGCGCTAAGTATCTTTTTAGAACAAAGGTATCAATTTGCAGCAAAACTAACAGGCGCTATCATTGCATTAATTGGTGCGATGATATTATCCAATCTCAATATCATTCCGATTGAATCTCCAGTTTATGATCAAGTATGGGAATATGTTATTCCATTAGCCATTCCTTTACTTTTATTTAGATCAAACATATTTAAAATATGGAAAGAAAGTAGAAGACTTTTATTTATATTTCTTATCAGTTCAGTAGGTACTGTAGTAGGTGTTACAATAGGATTTTTATTACTTCACCAATTTATACCTGAACTAGATAAAATAGGTGCTATGATGACTGGTAGTTACATAGGTGGTGGTGTAAATTTTGCAGCACTTAGCACGAAATTCCAAACACCAGGAGAATTAGTTTCCGCAACAGTTGTAGCCGATAATAGTGTAATGGCGTTCTACTTCATTGTATTGATTACGCTACCGAATATGAAATTTGTTAAAAAATATTTTAAAAGACTTTATACATCAAATGATGATACGAACAGTAATCAAGCAGAAGCATATTGGAAACGAAACGAAATAAGTTTAAAAGATATTGCTTATTCGATTTCAATAGCATTTGCGTTAGTTGCGATAAGTTTTAAAATTTCAGAACTTGTTAATGAATACATTCCTAAAAACAATCACTTTATGGAAATATTAGTGAGTATTATAGGTGACCAATTTTTATTGTTAACAACATTAACACTTGTTACAGTGGCACTATTTAGTAAATTCTTCGAGAATTTAAATGCTTCTGATGAACTCGGTACATTTTTAATATATATTTTCTTTGTCGTAATAGGTGTACCAGCATCAATACCAATCATTATCAAAACAGCACCATTATTATTTATTTTCGTTGCCGTTATTTTGATTTTCAATTTATCTATAACACTGTTCTTCGGAAAATTGTTCAAATTCAATATAGAGGAAATGTTACTAGCTAGTAACGCTAATGCCGGAGGACCAACAACAGCAGCAGCGTTAGCAATATCTAAAGGTTGGCACGGATTAGTCGGACCTATTTTAATCATCGGTACTTTAGGTTATGTAATCGGAAATTACGTCGGAACATTAATGGGGTATTTCTTAGGCCAATTTATGTAAGAGGGGTGTATGGATGAGTAGGCGGTGTAGGAGGTGTGAGTTTGTTGGGTATAACTCAGATTTATAACCAAGTCATGGCTTTATTCAATACTTAAGCCATGACTTGGTCCATCTCTTGGCTTTATTCAACACTTAAGCCATGACTTGGTCCATCTCTTGGCTTTATTCGGTACTTAAGCCATGACTTGGTCCATCTCTTGGCTTTATTCAACACTTAAGCCATGACTTGGTCCATCTCTTGGCTTTATTCAGTACTTAAGCCATGACTTCGCTCATCTCTTGGCTTTATTCAACACTTAAGCTATGACTTGGTCCATCTCTTGGCTTTATTCAGCACTTAAGCCATGACTTGAGCCATCTCTTGGCTTTATTCAACACTTAAGCCAAGACATAGGCAATCTATTCACTTAACTAAGCCTTCACAACGCACACCTCGAATACTCTCATACTTACATCCACAAATCCACACAACAAAAATCCCACCAACAAATGCAAAGTTTGTTGGTGGGTCTATTATTTATGATTTAAATGTGTTTCTCAATTGCTGCTGTTCGTCTTTGAGTTGTAATAATTTTGTTTTTAAGTCTTGTTCTAAGCTTTGTAATTCTTGTTCTGCTTGCTGACGTTTACGTGTGCCGTCTTCTTGTATGCGCAATGTTTCTTGAATTGTATCTACTATATTAGTTTGAGTCGTCTTCAATGTTTCAATATCAACGATGCCTCGTTCATTTTCTTCAGCTGTTCTAATCGCATTCTGTTTCAACATTTCAGAGTTCTTCAGCAATAATTCATTAGTTGTATCTGTTACTTTTTTCTGAGCTTCTGACGCGCCTTGTTGTCTTAAAAGTGTTAACGCGATTGCCATTTGATTTTTCCATAATGGAATACTCGTTAAAATAGAACTTTGAATTTTTTCAGCTAATGTTTGGTTAATGTTTTGTATCATTCTAATTTGTGGGGCAGATTGTAATGTAATTTGTCTAGAAAGTTGTAAGTCATAAATTCTCTTTTCTAGTCGATTAATATATTGTTGTAAATCTGCCAGTTCTTGTACATCCATTTGGTTATTAGATGCTTTAACTTTTTGTTCTAATTCTACAAGATTATGTTGTTTCAACTCGTCGCGTTTCTTTTCTGCTGCGGCGATATAAATATTTAATGCATCAAAGTAGGCTTTATTTTCTTCATATAATTGATCTAATAAGCCAACATCTTTCATTAGCATATTTTGAGATTTCTGAAGTTCTACAGATATTCGATCGACTTGTGCACCAACAGATTGATATTTACTAAACATTTCATTTACAGAACGCTCAGCTCTTCTAAAAATACGTTTCAATCTAGATTGATTTTGTTTTTGTAATTCATCTGGATTTACTTCTTTTAATTTATTCATTAAATTTCTTAACGAATTACCAATAGGACCTACATCTTTAGATTGTACTTGTGTTAGCATTTGATGTGAGAACTGTGATAATTTATTTTGAGCTTGTTGACCATAAAGTAGAAGACCATCATTATCTAAAGGTTTAATCTGCTTAGCAATTTCGTCAATTCTTCTTTGATCTTCATCTGAGAATGTCTTTTCGTAAGTTGATGTGACATCAGAAGGGTTTTGCTGTTCTGTAATTTCTGAAGTTTGTGGTGTTAACGCTTCTGATGAATCTTTAAATGGGTCATCAATAAGGTCGTCAAATAAGTTCTTATTCGTTTCAGTCATTGTTACGCTCCATTTCATATTCATATTTTTTATGAGTTTTTGTTAAATTTACTTTTTCTTTCGTTGATTCTGGAATGCCTTTTCTATAGTTATTTCTTTGTTTAGCAATATCAGCAAGTTCCATTTCAATATCTAATTGATGATAACTTGATTCATTTAACTCTTTTAAATCGGCAACGAGTGTTCGTTTATTTTCATCAATCGTGAGCTTTGTTTGTTTAAGTTTAGCTTTTTCTTCTTTAGATTTATTTGGCATACGTTGTAATAGCGTGTAATTATCAATTAAATTCACAGTATTATCTAAGTGAGAGTAGAAGAAGCTTTCTACTTTATAAAATTTCTCAGGTGACTGTTTAACCGTGTTATAAATTGTACGTGCCAATTTAGCAACTTCGTTTAAGTTCTTGAATTCTTTATATGATCTTATTCGCATATAATTTTTATAAAGTCTTTTCAATTTAGGCTGCGCTTCGTTTAATTGCTTTCTAATAAAATGGAATTCTCGGCGCGTTAAACCCATTTCTTTTAAATAACGTCTTGAACTATACCATTGTATGGGTAAAAAGCTAATAATGTAAGTACCTGCAAATACAGCCATATCTATAAGAAAATTTAAATCTAATTGAAAAACACTAAATAAAAAAGCAATAAATGATATAGGTACTGCTAATAACGCACCTAATACATATGATAAATTATATTTCATTGTCATCTTCCTAATTTATAACGTTTTGAAATGCTTAGTTTTTTCGTCTAAAGTGGTATCTTCGATTGTATAATTTTCTACAACTGAAGCTGGCGCTACTCCCTGGATAACACCATTAATAAATTGTTCTAATTGATCTTCTTCACCACTTGCGTATATTTCTACATAATCGCTGACATTTTCAACGGTACCAACTATTTTATGTTTCTTAGCGAGTTGAGCAGTGAAAAATCGAAACCCAACACCTTGTACACGTCCAAAAACTTTAATATGTTTTCCGTTCATATTTATCACCTCATATCTTTATTATAAAGGGCTCAGTGTAAAAAAACTAATAATTAGAAACAAATCCACAAGCTATTTTCTTGATTTAATATTCAATAAGATTTAAATTAACTCTAGGGCAATTTTCTAAATAGGGGAGATTTTAAGATGTATAAAATCGTAACAATCCGAACAGATTATGAGGGATGGTGGCTGTTTGACGATTGGAAAGACTATATCATTAAAGAAATTGAATGTCAGGACTATGAAGAAATGGTTAGCCAATATCATAATCTACTTAATCAATATCAAACGAAGTTTACGAATGAACTCGTAGGTAAACATAATATACATGCATTCTATAATAATTGTGATCTTTCGTATTGCGAAGACTGCGAAGAAGATATGCAAATATTTTATAGTATTCTTATATTAAATGACAATTCAATTTATACGCCATTACCAAAATAATAAATTCTGAAAATATCTTAAATGGTATTGCATTTGAATATTCTGTGACGTATAATAAGAAATAGCAATATCGTTATTCCATATTGCAAATAACATTATTAATTAATTGTGTTTTTTGTAATATGCGAATATCGCATATTGAATTTTAGTCTTGGAGGTTTCACAATTATGAAACAAGGTACAGTTAAATGGTTTAACGCAGAAAAAGGATTTGGCTTCATCGAAATTGAAGGAGAAAATGACGTATTCGTACATTTCTCAGCAATTAACCAAGAAGGTTACAAATCTTTAGAAGAAGGTCAAGCAGTAGAATTCGAAGTAGTTGAAGGCGACCGTGGCCCACAAGCTGCAAACGTTGTAAAACTATAATATATATGAATTTGAACGACTAAAAAGAAACCCTAACGATGTTAGGGTTTCTTTTTGCGTTATCATATTGTTATTATTTAATAATAAATTTCATAATTTCAGCTGATTATTTTACGTCGTTCATAATCAATTGTTTTAATGTTTGTCTCTTAATAACTTCTCTTGCTTTTCCATCTTTCACAAATAGAACTGAAGGTTTAAGCATTTGATTATAATTTGAACTCATAGAGTAGTGGTAAGCACCTGTAGATAAAACAGCTATATAATCACCGATTTTTGTAGATTTAGGAAGTTTCATATCTCTACCAATTAAGTCACCTGATTCACATAACTTACCAGCAATTGTGACTTCATGTGTATCTTCATCATTTCTATTCACTAACAACGCTTCATATTGTGCATCATAAAGTGCCGTTCTAATATGATCACTCATACCACCATCAATCGATACATACGTATTAACATTTGGAATCTCTTTAATCGTTCCTACTTGATACAACGTAACGCCCGCTTCACCAACAATTGAACGTCCTGGCTCTATAGAAATCTCTGGAATAGCCATATCATATTTTTGACTATTTTCTTTAATGGCATCTGTAATCAATTTAATACCATCTTCAATAGGGTAACTTTTATCCGCTTCAGTATATTTAATACTAAAACCGCCACCTAGATTTAATATTTCAATCTCAATATCATTTTCCTTTAACCATTCAAATACGATTTGGATTGTGTTGATAGTACCATCTGCTTCAAAAATTTGTGATCCAATATGGAAGTGAATACCTTTAAAGTCTATTTTATCTGATGCTTGCAAAGCACGAACGCCTTCAAGTGCGGTACCATGTTTAATAGACAAGCCAAATTTACTATCTTCTTGACCTGTTTGGATAAATTCATGTGTATGTGCTTCAACACCAGGATTAACTCTTAATACAGCTTTAATAGGCTTAGAAGCTAATCTATTAATACGTGTGATTTCATCTAATGAATCAATGACGAAATATTCAACGCCGCTTTCAATCGCATATTCAATTTCTTCATTCGTCTTATTGTTACCATGAAAATGAATTTTACTTGGATCAAATCCACTTGCTAAAGCTGTATATAATTCACCTTCAGATACAACATCTAGCCCCATATCTTCTTCTGCCATCAATTTAAACAATTGAATACTACTAAATGCTTTAGAAGCATAAGAGATATTATATGATAAGCCACTTTCTTTAAATGCTTCATGGAATCTTCTACATTGTGTTCTAATTTGTTCCTCATCATATACGATAGTAGGGGTACCAAAACTTGCAGCTATCGTTTGTAATGATACATTGCCCATTGTAAGAACACCTTGGTCATTATATTTAACTGTCATTATCTAATCTCCTTTATTAATGAATGATGGTTTAATGCACTGATTTGCTCAGAATTTGCACCAACACCTTTAAATGTAAATTCATCAATCCTTATATCGTTACTATACATCACGACTTGATCACCACTTTGGATTGTATCATCTACTTCAACGAACATGTGACTCATCATCAATCCTCTAATTGGATAGCGCTTTTGATTAATAAGCGCATCATGTTTCGCTCTTGTCTTAAGTATACCGTCTCCATAGCCAATATCAACTACAGCAATGTTACAATCTTTATCAGCTGTATATTGGAAACTATAACCACAAGTTTCTCCTTTTTTAATAGGGCGAACTTGTATCACATTAGCTGTGACTGTAAAGTTTTGTTCAGTAAGTGTAGTAGGGAGGGTACTATAAGGTCTTGACCCATAAAGTATAATACCAAGACGCGCATGTGTATGTTGATTAAACAATCCGTCTTCTCTTACATAACTTGCACTATTTTGTGCGTGAATAAATTTGAAGGCATAACCATGGTCTAATATAAATGATAAGCAATCAATCCAAGCTTGTCTTTCTGTTTCATATTCATCGCCACCAAATTCATCTGCATATCCAAAATGTGTCCAAATACCTTCGATAATCGCTTGCTCTGCAATAGGTAAGTTTTCATTATGTTTAAGTACTTGCAACATTTCATCTTGATCTTTCAAACCAGAACGGTGTAGTAGATTTTCAAGTTCTAAATGTAATTTAACGCCTGCTAAATCTTCTAAATGTTCATGATAGAACGTCAATGAAGGTAGCGTCATCGCAATGTTATGTGCCTTTAATGTTTCAAATTCGATTGAAGGATTCATCAAAAAGATATTCACTTGTTTATCTATTTCACGAATTCTTACCGCTTCATGAAGTGATGTCGTACTGAATGATTGAATACCAGCCTGAATAAAGGATTTAACTGCGAATTCTAATCCAAAATGATAAGCATCGTTTTTCACGACAGCCATAACTTTGTTATCTTTAATAACATTTTTAGCATTTTTTATAAAATTTTGTTCATCAATCGTAATACGTGCTACCATTATTTGTCCGCTCCTTGATTTAATAGTGCTGTATAGTAATCAGCGACACTGATCAATACTTCTTCATCGAAATTGAGTCTATTTGTATGTAGACCATAAATATAATCTTTTTCAACATTACGTGTTCCAAAAAAGACAAAATAACTTGGTGCTAATTGACGATAGAAACTAAAGTCTTCGCCAAATAAATAAGGCTTTTCAAGTTCATGTAATGTTAAGTCGAGGCTCGTTAAAGCTTCTTTAACGCCATCATATAATTGTGCATCATTTGTAGTAGGTGGATATCCTTCTGCAAAATCAACTGTACATGTAACACCAAATAACAATTCAACACTTTCTGCGATTTTTTGCATTTGATTTTTAACAATTTCAAGATCATTTGTATCATATGTGCGAATCGTACCTTCTAAGTATCCATTCTCTGGCACGGTATTAATGGCTTCACCAACATTGAATTGTCCAACATGAACAATATTGCGATTTAAACCATTTAAATGAAATTGCTGAATTTGTGTAACTTGAGATAGTACATGCATCATCGCTTCTGATGCTGCTTTACCATCTTCTTTGCTGGCAACATGACTTGAACTTCCTTTTAAGTAAAATCGATACTCTGTTGCACTAGCTGTAATTTCATCATTTTTAAAGGCTACTGTGCCAACATCTTCAAATGGCATAATATGTACGCCATAGATTTTCTCTATATTATATTTATCAAACACGTTTGATTGGATTAATTGATTTGCACCAGCTTCAGTTTCTTCTGAAGGTTGGAATATAAATACGACATTATGCGGTAATTCACCTTTATCATATAAAGCTTTACAACGTTGTGTAAAAAGCATTAACGCTGTTGTATGACCATCATGTCCACATGCATGCATTACTTGATCAACCGTACTTTTATAAGGTACATCGTTTACTTCTTGAATAGGTAAGGCATCGATATCCGCTCGATACGCAATTGTATGATTCGAATTGCCTTCTAAATAACCAATGACACCTGTTTGAATAGGGCGTTCGTATGGAATATTTAATTGTTTTAAGAAGTCTTCAATATACGCTGTTGTTTCATATTCTTGCATACTTAACTCTGGATGTTGATGTAAGTACCTTCTTGTATTTTTCACAAATTCTAATTCAGACATTTAACTCAGTCCTTTGTATTATGTATAGAAAGAGGGAGCGGGATAGAAATTTCATTTAAGGAAAATGATATCGCAGTCCCGCCCCGACTAAAATGATATTATTGATTTAAATTACGTAAAGCAGATACAATTTCTTTTTTACCATCTTGAACATCTGCTGATTGTTTAATAACTTTAGCAGGTGTACCAGCTACCACTGCACCAGCTGGAACATCTTTCGTTACAATAGCGCCAGCTGCAACGATTGCACCTTTGCCGACTCTAACGCCTTCAAGGATAACAGCATTTGCACCGATTAATACGTCATCTTCAATCACAACAGGTGATGCACTTGGTGGTTCGATAACACCCGCTAATACTGATCCAGCACCAACGTGTACATTTTTACCAGTTGTTGCACGTCCACCTAAAGTAGCGTTCATATCTACCATTGTACCTTCACCAACAACAGCACCGATATTGATTGTAGCACCCATCATCACAACAGCACCGTCTTCAATAACTGCATGTTCTCTAATGAAAGCACCTGGTTCGATTCTTGCATTTGTATTTGTTAAGTCTTTTAATGGAATTGCTGAATTGCGACGATCCTGTTCAATTTCTAAATCCGTAATAGCTGATTGATTTGCTTCATAAAAGCTCTTCCAATCTTTAGCATCACAGAAAATTGTTTTAGATGTTTCAGAACCAAATACTTTAAATGACTCTGGGAATTCAACATTTTCAAATGTGCCGTTTACATAAACCTTTAAAGGCGTTACTTTCTCTGCCTCACTAATATATTGTATAATTTCTTCTGCCGTAAAATCTTTAACCATGTTAAATTCTCTCCTCATTTAAATTATTGTATGTGTAATATCCGTTTTCTTTATTAACTAGAACATCTGCTACATTAATTGCGCCATTAGCGAAGATATCTTTAGACTGCGCACGATGTGTGATTTCAATCGTTTCGTCATGGCCAGCAAATAATACTTGATGTTCTCCAACAATTGTACCACCACGTTGTGAACTAATGCCAATTTCTGCAGGTTCACGTTTAGTAGTTGATTCATGTCTATCATAAACTGGTACTGATTGTGCTCTTTTTTCTTTAATCGCGTCATATAATTGAACTAGTGTACCACTTGGTGCATCGACTTTCTTATTATGATGCTTTTCTAACATTTCAATATCAAAGTCTTCCAATAATGGTACAGCATATTGAATAATTTCTTTGAGTATATGCACGCCATAACTCATATTTGCGCTGAAAAATACAGGCATGTTCTGAGATTTTTCTTTTAACTTTTCTATGATTTGTTCTTTTTCACCAGTTGTTGCGATAACTAAAGGTAATGTAAAGTCTTCTTCTAATAATGGCAATAATAATTCAGGATTTGAAAAGTCTATCGCCACATCCGCTTCTGGTGCTTCTGAAATAGATTCAAAAGCAGGGTAGGGATAAGATTTCGTTGAATCCTTTACGACAACACCAACAATTTCATTGTCTCTTTCTTCTGCTAATCTTGCGACGCGTTCATTCATTGCGCCATATCCGATTAATAATATCTTCATTGTTTTACACCATCTTTAAACTTAGTAAATGCTTCACTTAAAACGTTTCTTTCTTGTTCTTCCAATGTAACAAGCGGTAATCTTACTTCATAATGACCGAAACCTAATTCAGACGTTAATAACTTAATCGGCACTGGATTAACATCTACACTTAAATGATCAAGTAATTCGGTAATATCACGATTTAAAGTGTTTGCTTGTTCTAATTGATCATTAACGACATAATCATATAATTGTTGTGTTTCTTGTGGTATAGCATTTGCTACAACTGAAATTAATCCCGCTCCACCTAATTGATAGTAATCCAACATATTGTCATCGTTACCACTATATAATGCAAAGTCACTTGGTAATTGTTGTTTTAAAGTTTTTGCATATTCTAAATCTCCAGTCGCATCTTTTAAAGCTACGATGTATGGATTTTCACTTAGTTTAAGCACCGTTTCAATATCTATCGTCATATTTGTTCTTGATGGGACATTATAAAGTACAACAGGTAATGCAACTTCATCCGCAATTTTTGTAAAATGCGCGATTAATCCACGTTGACTCGTCTTGTTGTAATAAGGTGTGATTAACATAATCGCATCAGCACCTAATTCTTTAGCTTTTATGGAAGCATCGATAGAAGCTTGCGTATTGTTTGTACCTGTACCTGCTATAACTGGAACACGGCCATTTACTTTTTTAATCCCACATTCTAATAACGTATTTCTTTCTTCTGTTGTAAGGGTAGGATTTTCTGCTGTTGTTCCGTTAATAATAATACTTTTAACACCATTATCTATTAAAAATTCTATATGATTTTCAAAGGCTTCGTAGTCTACATCCTCATTTGTGAATGGTGTCGTAAGGGCAACGCCCACACCGTTAAAAATATGTGACATACTGAACACTCCTCGTTATTTTTTATTTAATTCTAATACTTGTTCTAGCACTTGAACGGCATTTAAACTTGCACCTTTTAATAAATTATCTGAAGTACACCAGATGTGGAATGTATTGTCTAAAGAATCATCTTTACGAATTCTTCCAACGAATACTTCATCTTTACCAGTAGAATGAATCGCTAATGGATATTCATTATTTTCTACGTTATCTACTAAGACAACACGGTCATCTTCATTAAATAAGTTACGAATATCTTCAACAGTCGCTTCTTTATCTAAAGTTACGTTTATATGCACACTGTGGCTGTCTTGAACAGGTACACGTACACAAGTTGCTGTTACATTTAAAGAAGGTTGATCTAAGATTTTTCTAGTTTCGTCGATCATTTTTTGTTCTTCTTTTGTATAACCATCTTCTAAAAATACATCTATATGTGGTAACACATTATTATAAATTGGGTGAGGGTAGTTCTTTGGTGCTTCTCCTTTTTCACCATTAGCTAAATCTTCGCGACCTGCTAAACCAGATCCTGATACAGCTTGATATGTTGTATAAGCAACACGTTTCAATCCAAATTGATCTAATAAAGGTTTTAAAGGTACAACTGATTGAATTGTTGAACAGTTAGGGTTTGCAATAATTTTACGATTTAATTTTGGTACATTCACTTCCGGAACGATTAAATCAATATCTTCATGCATACGCCAT
Organism: Mammaliicoccus sp. P-M59; assembly: GCF_022386135.1. Taxonomy (NCBI): domain Bacteria; kingdom Bacillati; phylum Bacillota; class Bacilli; order Caryophanales; family Staphylococcaceae; genus Mammaliicoccus; species Mammaliicoccus sp. P-M59. The sequence goes on from NZ_JAJNJJ010000001.1 coordinate 424,183, forward strand.
TGACTAGAATTATCGATTACAATTGCACCATGTTTTTCAAATAGTGGGGCGAATTTCTCGCTTGTACCGCCACCAGCACTCATAATAACGTAATCGAAATTGCCATCTGTTTTCTCTTCTGTCAATGCTTCAACAGTATAAGTTTTTCCTTGGAATTCGATTTGTTTACCTGCTGATCTAGGTGATGAAAATAATACAAGTTCATCAAATGGTACATTTCTTCTATCTAATACTTCTAATACTTTTTCTCCTACTAAACCTGTTGCGCCTACAACTGCTAATTTTGTCATTTTGTTCACTCCATCATTCATTATATATTAAATGCTTCACTTAAAGTTCGAACGGCAGTTTCTCCTAATTCACGATCAACAACATAAGAAATACTAATTTCAGAAGTTGTTGTTTGATAGAAGTTGATGTCATGACTAATTAAAGTGCGGAATGCTTTTGAAGCTATTCCTGACATATCTCTCATGCCAGTTCCGATTACTGAAAGTTTAGCGTAGTTATCTCTCATTTTGTAACGTAAGTGAGGGTATTCCTCAGTAAGTTGTTCAATGATTTGTTCGATTTGATATACGTCTGAATCTTTAATCGTAAACGAAAGCTGTAATCCTTGTTGATTTTCAATTTGAGATATCATATCAACATTCATTGATTGTGCTTCTAATGAATCAAATAATTTCTGTAATAATGCAAAATTTTGCATCGGATAAGTTAAAGTAACATGAATCATATGTGTATCAAGTGCGACTCCTGTAACTGCTTTTTTCTCTAATATCTCTGTTTGTGGCATAATCCATGTTCCTTTCACGTTTGATAATGTTCTACCAAGATATAATGGTATGTTATAATTTTTTGCAATTTCGACACTTCTAGATTCTAATACGCCAGCACCTAAAGCACTCATTTCCATCATTTCTTCATATGAAACTTCATTGAGTAACTTTGCTTCTTTATAGATTCTAGGGTCTGTTCCATATACACCATCAACATCTGTATATATTTCACAAGATGTATCTATACTTGCTGCAATGGCTACTGCAGTTGTATCAGAACCGCCGCGTCCTAAAGTCGTAATTTCCAGATGATCATTTACACCTTGAAATCCTGCAACGACAAGAATGTCATTTGTTTCAAAAGCTTCTTCAAAACGTAGTGCATCAATTTCTGCAATTTTACTTTTCAGATGATGACCAATCGTCTTGATACCAGCTTGATAACCTGTCATTGCTTTCGTTTGAACACCAATATCATTCAATACCATTGATAAGTATGAAATGGTTTGTTGTTCACCCGTCGTTAAAAGCATCGCTAAATGCTCATCTTTAGGTTGCGTCGTAAGTGAGCTAATATTTTCAAGTAAAGAATCTGTCGTCTTACCCATAGCACTCACAACCACTACTAATTGTTCTCCATTATCAACACGTGATTTCAACATATGTGCGATATTTTTAATTTTGTCAAAATCACCAACGGACGTACCGCCAAATTTTAAAACACTCTGACTCAAAATAATTCCTCCTATAAATCGGAGACGAACGCTGTAATATAAATAAAAAAACAAGTTCGGCATTCGAACTTGTTTTAATTTATATATACAAGTGATGCACTCCATTATTCTTAAGATAATGACAGACAACTAGCTCTTAACCTAAATGTCCAACACCATATTTCTGCAAAAATATAATGTTTCGGCATCGCACCCTTTCACTCCTTTAAGATTGCAGTCCAATAGGGGAGTTACTAATGATTGATGCGCCTCATCAAAAACATATTCAATTGGTATGCATTCATTATACATACAAAGAATATTGATGTAAAGAGAGAAAACTGATAATTTCAAAAAGTTCTTACTATTTGGTTGATCCTTTTAGAATATTAATATTCATTCATATTCATTTTAGATGAGTGTGGAGGAGATGGAGGGAGTTTTTAGGAATGGGGTGGGGTTGGTAAGAAATGGGTGGTGTATTTATAAAAAGTGGAGATGTATTTATCTTGTTTGGCATGTCTTGATAAATAGAGGGGGTGTATTTATCTTGTTTGGCATGTCTTGATAAATAGAGGGGGTGTATTTATCTTGTTTGGCATGTCTTGATAAATAGAAGGGCTGTATTTATCTTGTTTGGCATGTCTTGATAAATAGAAGGGCTGTATTTATCTTGTTTGGTCAGTCTTGATAAATAGAGGGGGTGTATTTATCTTGTTTGGTCAGTCTTGATAAATAGAGAGGCAGTATTTATCTTGTTTGGCATGTCTTGATAAATAGAGGATATCTATGTTGCTTGTTTGCTCTGTCTTGCAACATTGAACTCTCGAACATTGCTAGTCGGCGCTCACTTGCAACATTGAACACCTGAGCATTGCTAGTCGGCGCTCACTTGCAACATTGAACGCCTGAACATTGCTAGTGGACTCTCACTTGCAACATTGAACGCCTGAACATTGCTAGTCGGCCCTCACTTGCAACATTGAACACCTGAACATTGCTAGTCAAACCTCACTTGCAACATTGAACGCCTGAACATTGCTAGTTGACGCTCACTTGCAACATTGAACACCAAAAACAACTCATCACCCCCTCATTTTCCCCAAAAACAAAAAAACTGAGACATGTCCTCATGTCTCAGTTCCATATATGCTAATTAGTTATAAACACCTTGATCTCTCAAGTACTCTTCATAACTGATTTCTTTAGAAATTGCGCCGTCTTCTTTGATTTCAATTACGCGGTTAGCGATTGTATTGATAAATTCAAAGTCATATGAAGTAAAAATTAATGATCCTTTGAAGTTCTTCAATCCATCATTGACTGCAGTGATACTTTCTAAGTCTAAGTGGTTTGTTGGTTCATCTAGTAATAATACGTTAGAGTTTGATAACATCATTTTACTTAACATACATCTCACTTTTTCTCCACCTGAAAGGACACTTGCTTTTTTCTTAACTTCTTCACCACTAAATAACATACGTCCAAGGAATCCTCTTAAGAATGTTTCTGTTTGTTCTTCTGGTGGTGCATACTGTCTTAACCAGTCAACTAAGTTCATTTCAATACCTTCAAAATAATCTGAGTTATCTTTTGGCAAGTATGATTGTGTAGTTGTAACGCCCCATTTAACTGTTCCTTCATCTGGTTCAATTTCACCAGCTAAAATACGAAGTAGGGTAGTTTTAGCAATCTCACTTTCTCCGATTAATACAGCTTTATCATTAGGATTCATTGTAAATGAAACGTTATTTAATACTTTTTGACCGTCAATTGTTTTTGAAACACCTTGAACTTGTAATAAGTCGTTACCGATTTCTCGTTCAATTGTGAAATTAACGAATGGATAACGTCTTGATGATGGTTGAATATCATCGAGTTCAATTTTTTCAAGCATTTTCTTACGGCTTGTTGCTTGTTTAGATTTAGAAGCATTCGCACTAAATCTTGCGATAAAGTCTTGTAATTCTTTAATACGTTCTTCTTTTTTCTTGTTTTGATCTTGAGCCATTTGAGTAGCAAGTTGACTTGATTGATACCAGAAGTCATAGTTTCCGACAAATAGTTTGATTTTGCCGTAGTCTAAGTCAGCTATATGTGTACATACATTGTTTAAGAAATGTCTATCATGTGATACGACGATAACTGTATTCTCAAAATTAATTAAGAAATCTTCTAACCAAGCAATCGCTTTAATATCTAAACCGTTTGTAGGCTCATCGAGTAATAGAACATCTGGCTCACCGAATAAACTTTGAGCAAGAAGTACTTTTACTTTTTGGTTGTTTTCTAATTCAGACATCATTTTGTCATGTAATTCGTCTTTAATACCTAAACCTGAAAGTAAAACAGATGCATCCGCTTCTGCATTCCATCCGTTCATTTCCGCAAACTCACCTTCAAGTTCTGCTGCACGCATACCATCTTCATCTGAGAAATCTGGTTTCATATAAATTTCGTTTTTCTCAGTCATAACTTGCCATAATTTTTCATGACCTTTTAATACAACATCTATCACTTTTTCATCTTCGTGCGCAAAGTGATCCTGTTTTAATACTGCTAAACGTTCATCTTTACCAAGTGAAACGTGACCTGATTGAGAATCTAATTCGCCTGATAATACTTTTAAGAACGTTGATTTCCCAGCTCCATTAGCACCGATAAGTCCGTAACAGTTACCTGGTGTGAACTTAATATTTACATCTTCAAAAAGCTTACGATCACCGAAACGTAAACTTACATTCGTAACTTGTAACATTAAATGACTCCTTTTCATTAATACTTCTACCGATGAATTATATCATAAATAAAACAAAAATGGGCAAGAGTTTGAACAGTCGTTACACGAAGCAAAATGCATGTTATAATGAATAAACGAAAAACATATGAATGGAGAATGACATGGCACACGAAAAAGATACGCTTGTAGGTCGCATAGACTTTTTAAAAGTGGATAGATTGGAAGGTTCAACTTATCATTTACTTGGACCAAATAGCGAACCTATTAAAATGAATGCTTCAGAAGTCGAAGATGACGATCAATTAGAAATCGGTGAAGATTATAGTTTCTTTGTATATCCAAGCCGATCTGGAGAATTATTTGCTACACAAAACATGCCAACTATTACAAAAGACCGTTATGATTGGGTAAAAGTATTGAGAGTAGACCGTGATGGTGCTGCAGTAGATGTAGGATTACCTAGAGAAGTACTCATTCCATGGGAAGATCTACCTAAAGTTAAAGAACTATGGCCACAAAACGGTGACATGATATTCTGTACACTTAGAATAGATAGTAATAGTCAAATGTTTGCGAGATTAGCAACAGAAACAATCGTCGATACGATGTACAAATCAGCTGAAGAATCTTTATTACATCAACATGTAACAGCAAGACCATATCGCTTATTAAGAGTAGGTACTTTCCTATTATCTGAAGAAGGTTATAAAATATTTGTACACGAATCAGAACGTAAACATGAACCAAGACTAGGCGAAGAAATGGACGTTAGAATCATCGGCGTAAAAGAAAACGGTGAATTAAATGGTTCATTCTTACCATTGGCACATGAAAGACTTGATGAAGATGGTCAAGTAATATTTGATTTACTTGTAGAATATGACGGAGAATTACCATTCTGGGATAAATCAAACCCAGAAGCGATTAAAGAAGTCTTTAATATGAGTAAAGCAAGTTTCAAACGTGCTATCGGTAGATTATATAAACAAAAATTGATCACGATCGAGACTGGTAAAATTACCATCACTAAAAAAGGTTGGGCTCAAGTTAAAAAAGAAGACTAATCATAAAACCAAACTGACACTTCTAAATGAAGTTAAGTTTGGTTTTTTTATTACGATTATATGCCATTTAATTACAATATTGACATAATTTAAAAAGCGTTGTAAATTATAAATGTAACAATATCGAACATTAATAAACAATTAAATATTTGGATCGTGACTATTCAATTAGGCGAAAACCACAATTCTTGAGGTGCATCAATCACCTCTAAGTCTTGTGGTATTTTTTATTTCAAATGATTGGAGGTATTGCTGCCTATGATAATCAAACAAGTCCTTAACAATAATGTTGCTATTGCCATCACTGAAAATGGTGAAGAAGTTATCGCTATGGGGAAAGGAATCGTGTTCTCAAAAAAGAAAGGTGATTTCTTATCTCATCAAACACCCGAGAAAATCTTTAGACTCGATAATCAAGAAGTGAGATTTCATTTACAGTCTTTAATTAATGATGTACCCGTACCTATTATTACGACATGTTGTGAAATCATAAATGATGTTCAACATAAATTTGATTTTACGTTTCAAGATTATATTTATGTCACGTTAACACACCATTTGCATCACGCTGTTAATATTCATCAAAACAATCAAAAGATACAGACATTTTCTATTGATGTTAAAAGCATTCATCCTCGTGCATTTGAATCTAGTTTATACGCATTGACGATTATTAAACGAAATTTAAATATTTCTTTCCCAGCATATGAAGCCAATAATCTAGCATTACATTTTATCAATGCTGAGCAACCTGAGGGTATCGAAAATCAAACTGCTTATAAGAATAAAAATATTCAACTGAACGATTTAATCAATTGCTTAAATCAAATTGGTATCACTCGGAATAAGTCCAATGAATATTATTATGATAGATTCATCCAGCACTTAAAGTATTTAACAGAACACATTCTTGATTATTCTGAAGACTTATCTCAACAAATTGATATATCATTCCAACAGCATTTAAAAACACACTATCCAAATTCTTATTTGTATGCAAAAGACTTATATCATGCCATATCAAGAAAGTTCAATATTGTTATTAATCAACATCACTTGTTCTATTTTCAATTGCATATAGAACGCATATTATCATCACAAAAAGGAGGCACAACAAGAGATGAGTAGAGAAGAAAATATGATGGTAGGTTTCACTATTGTTGCGATAGCTGGGGATGCAAGAAGAGAAGTTATGGCAGCTATGGAAAAAGCTAAAAATGGACTATTCGAAGAAGCGCGTAGTCATATTGAAAGTGCAAATACATATATAACGGAAGCACATAAAGAACAAACCCAATGTTTAGCTCAAGAAGCAAGTGGTGAATCATCTGAATTAAGTTTTATTATGGTACACGGTCAAGATCACTTAATGACAACGATGGCATTACGTGATTCTGTAAATTACATCATTGATATTTATGAACAACTTCAAACTTTAAAACAAAATGGGTGATACATGTGAATAAGATAATTAAATTTATTGAAAAGATGAAACCATTTTTTGAAAAAGTGGCTTCTAATCCATACTTAACAGCAATTAGAGATGGCTTCGTTGCATTAATGCCAGTTATTTTATTTTCATCATTATTTATTTTAGTTGCTTACGTACCAAACGTGTGGGGATTCCATTGGCCAAAAAATATCGAAACAACCATTATGAAAGTTTATCAATTCACGATGGGTATGTTAGCACTTTATATGGCAGGAACCGTTACGAAATCATTAACTGACAATAAAAACTTAAAATTACCTAAAACGAACCAAATCAATGTCATTTCAACATTCGTAGCTGCTGAATCTTCATTACTAATTGTAGCGATGAACCCCGTTAAAGACGGTATAAGTATTGACATGCTTGGTACTAAAGGACTTATCGCGTCATTTATTGTAGCATTTGTAATACCAAACATTTATAAATTCTTTATTGGTAGAAATATCACAATCAAGATGCCACCTCAAGTACCCGGTAATATCGCACAAGCGTTTAAAGATATGATCCCGTTTGCCGCTTCTGTCGGTTTATTCTGGATTATCGATATCGCGATTCGTCAAATTGCCAATGGTAACTTAGCAGAATTGGCGACAATTATACTGTCACCACTGTTTACTGCTGCAAATGGTTACTTAGGGTTTGCGATTATATTCGGATTTATTGCATTCTTCTGGTTTATAGGTGTACATGGACCATCTGTAGTAGGTCCTGCTGTTATTGCGATTATGTATAACAACCAAGTTGAAAACTTAAGATTATTTAGAGAAGGTCAACATGCACATATTGCATTAACACAAAGTACGCAAGACTTTGTAGCACTGATTGGAGGTACAGGTGCCACATTCTTAGTTCCATATATATTTATATTCTTGTGTAAGTCTAAAGAACTTAAAGCTGTTGGTAAAGCGTCATTTATTCCTACAACGTTTGCTGTAAATGAACCTTTACTATTTGGTGCGCCAATTATTTTAAACCCTGTATTCATGATACCTTTTATTGTGACACCAATTCTTAACTCATGGGTATTGAAATTCTTCGTAGAGAATTTAGGTATGAATGGTTTCATGCATTTCTTACCATGGCCGACACCAGGACCTATAGGTATTTATATGGCATCTAACTTCGCGCCATTATCATTATTATTAATTGCCGTTATCATGATACTCGATTTTGTGATTTGGATGCCATTTATTAAAGCATATGATCGCATTAAAGTGAGTGAAGAACGCGGTACGATTGAAAGTCAAAATATTGTGCAGCCTCAATCAAACGTAGAGTCAAACGAAAATAGTCAGGTAGAAACTACTGATACTAAAGTTCAATATGACATTAAAGATCACGTCAACGTATTAGTCGTATGTGCTGGTGGTGGTACAAGTGGTATACTCGCTAATTCGTTAAACAAAGCTGCTAAAGAACAAAACATTCATTTAAATGCTACTGCGAGAGCATATGGTCAAGATATGGATTTAATTAAAGATATGAACATTGTTATATTAGCCCCTCAAATGGATTCAATGAAAAATGAAATGAAGAAATATACTGATCAACATAATGCTCTTCTTATGACAACAACAGGTAAAGAATATATTGCACTTACAAGAGATGGAGAAGCGGCAATAGAGAAGATATACAAACTACTATCAGAAGAAAAATAAACTAAAGGAGTATAAGCATGTTAGAATTACCAAAAACTTTTGTACTAGGCGCTGCAACTGCAGCATATCAAGTAGAAGGGTCAAGCAAAGTAGATGGAAAGGGACGTGTGCTTTGGGATGAATTTTTAGAGAAACAAGGAAGATTCAGCCCAGATCCAGCAAGCGATTTTTACAATCGATATGAAGAAGATATTAAATTAGCTTCAGAACATGGTGTTAAAGCGTTAAGAATTTCTATTGCTTGGTCTCGCATATTTCCAAAAGGATATGGGGATGTTAATCAAAAAGGGGTAACATATTATAAAAATGTATTTGCGACGTGTCGAAAATATAATATTGAACCATATGTGACATTACATCATTTTGATACGCCTGAAGAACTATTCAAACAAGGGGATTGGTTATGTAAGAAGAACATCACACATTTTGAGAACTATGCAGCATATTGCTTTGAGACATTTAAAGATGATGTTCAATATTGGATGACGATTAACGAACCTATCGCATATACTTTAGGTCAATATGTAACAGGCGCGTTTCCACCTGGTGAACAATATCAAGTCGTCAAGTGTCTCCAAGCTCAACATAATCTTATTGTTGCGCATAGTAAAGTAGTTAAACTCTATAAAGAGAAAGGTTATGACGGAGAAATCGGTATTATACATGCTTTAACTCAAATTTATCCAATTGATGAACAACCAGAAAATGTGAACGCTGCTAAAGTACAAGATACATTTATCAATGGATTTTTATTAGATGGTACATTTTTAGGCGCATATTCTAGTGAGAAAATGGATGTAATTAATCATTTACTTAATATATATGATGGTTCATTAGATATAACAGAATCGGAAATGGCAATCATTAAAGAAGCTAGTCAGTTACAAGATTTCTTAGGCATCAATTATTATCAAAGTAATTGGGTGAAAGCAAACGAAGCGGATAGCTTAATACATCATAATGGTACAGGGGACAAAGGTAGTTCGATTTTTAGACTTAAACAAATAGCTGAAATTGTTAAAAACCATGACGTTCCAACGACTGACTGGGATTGGTATATTTATCCTAAAGGTTTATATGATATGATTATGCGTATTAAAGCAGACTATCCAAATTATAAAAAGCTGCTGATCACTGAGAATGGACTAGGGTATAAAGATCAATTTATAGATGAACAAACAATCATCGATGATCAACCACGTATAGACTATATAGCTACACATTTAGAAAGCATTAGTGATGCGATTAAAGATGGTGCTAATGTAACAGGTTATTTTGTTTGGTCATTGCAAGATATGTTTAGTTGGTCTAATGGTTATAATAAGCGATACGGATTATTCTATATAGACTTTGAAACACAAAAAAGATATATCAAGAAAAGTGCACTATGGTATAAAGCACTATCTGAGTCATTAGAGAATAAAACAAAATAAAAAGCAAACTAAACCCCGCTTCTAGAATAAATAGAAGCGGGGTATTTAATTAACTTATAGCTGTTGCATATTGTTCAATCACTTTATTTAAATTTTGTATATTACTAATACCTTCATCATTTAACCAAGCTTTGCATCCTTGTTCACCATCTTTAACATATGCTTGAGTTGCACCTGCCCATGTTGCTCTTCCACATAATACACCGTTAAATTTAGATTTTGATTCATAAGCAAATTTCAATGTTTCTTGGAATAAAGTAGGTGATACGCCTGCACTTAAAAAGATAAATGGTAAATGTGTTGCATCTGATTGTTCTAAGAAATACTGCCTAGCTTGTGCTTTCGTATATACTGGATGATCGCCAAATCCTTCTACAAAATTCATATTAACTGGCACTTCCACTTTTAATACGTCTACTTTAAATCGGTCTTCTGAGAATAATTTCATTGCTTCAATAACTTTATGAGGTTTAACTTTTGCGTATGTTTCGCTTAAATTATCATCATTTGTTGCGTCATATGATACGATTTCTAAGAAAAATGGAATATCCAATGCGACACACTCAGCACCGACTCTTTCTACAAATGCTTCTTTTTGTGCGTTGATTTCTTGTGATTCATCAATATCAAAATATACGAGTAATTTAATGGCGTCTGCACCTTGTTCTTTCAGTGCATGTACAGACCATGTATTTAATAAATCGGGTAATCGACCTGGTGTTGCTTTATCATAGCCTGTCTTTTCGTAAGCTAAGATTAAACCGCAGTTAGGATGTCTTTCTTTTGAAGCGGGTAATCCATACTCAGGATCTAATAATATACTTGAAGAAAATTTCGTTAATGTCTTAGAAATTTGGACTTTAAAATCTTCTATCGTTTCTGATGCTACATTTTCACCAAGCATTTTCTTTAATGCACCGCGTTGATCAATGGCAAGTGCAGCAATTTGTCCTAAATCGTTTGTGAGCTTTGATAAATTTTTAACCATTTAAAAACACTCCAATTGTTCAATTTTTATTTTTGATAAATAATACTCAAAATTCTCTTTCGTTAAGAATCCTGTTTTCTGTTCTAAAGCATTCGCAATTCCAGCAGCCATGGCTGATTTAACAGCATAGTGAACATCTTGTTTATGTATGAGTCCATAACTAAAGCCTGCTATAGAACTATCACCAGAACCAACTGCGTTAACAGCTTTAATTTTAGGAATATTTACTTTATAAATTTGATGCTGATATTTATAAAGTGCACCATTAGAACCAAGTGAAATCATCACACATGGAATTTGGCTTAAAAGAGGGGATTTCAATGCTTCGATAATCTCTTGATGATTATCATGATCTTTCACATTAAATAGCTGATTTAGTTCCTCGATATTAGGTTTAATTAAATAAGGTAAGCTTTGACCTTCATGATTTAGAAAATCTTTTAAAGTATGACCATTAACATCCAACAATACTTTCTTACCGTATCTAGCAGCAATATCAATAAGCATTTGATAAGTTTCAACATTCATGCCTGGTAAAGCACTACCTGATATCGCAATAATGTCGTGCGCTTGAATAAGTTCAGTCACATGTTGAATAAATGCCTGAATATCTTCTTGCGTAATTGGATCTCCTGGTTCAAGTAATTCTGTTTGATGTGCTCCATTTAAAATCGCTATACACTGTCTCGATTCAATATTTGTTTCATAAAAATCATGTTTAATATGATCTTTATCTAAATCACACTTAATAAAAGTGCCTGTAGTTCCGCCGATAATGCCAGTAGCTAAATGATCAATACCTAAAATGTTTGCCACTCTCGTAACATTCAATCCTTTGCCACCAGCTGTTTTAATAACATTTTTAACCCGGTTCGTTTGGTTCAATTCAAAATAATCTAGTTGATAGGCGATATCCACTGAAGTATTTAATGTAATTGTTAATAATTTCAATGTTTCACCTCATCCACATATTCTCCTTTATTCCATTTATCAATATATTTGTTAAACTGATTGGAATCATAATGAGCTTGGTCGTCTGTTAACAATTGATTCATGCGTTCTATTAATTGATCTGATTCCGTTGTTTGGATATACTCAGCATTTATAAAGGTTTCAACGATATCAGTTATTAAATCAATGCCTGAAATTGTTCCACCAACACCAATAATATTGCAATTATATTTCTCTTTCGCTAAACGAGCACTTGTAATGTCTCGTACGAGTGCAACTCTCGCATTAGGCACTTTATTTGCTGAAACACTAATACCTACACCTGTACCACAAAGTACAACACCTAAGGCAGCTTTTCCTTCTGTAACAGCTTTTGCGACATTTACACCATAAATAGGGTAGTGTGTTCTTTGATGATCATAAGTTCCAACATCTATCACTTCATGACCAATACTTTTAATAAAATCTGATACTTTGATTTTTTCATCCGTAACGATATGATCGCATCCAATAGCTATCTTCATTTAACTTCCTCCTTAACACAAACTATTTAACATATCTATTCTGATTTGATGTCGGCCAGCATCATAAGATGATTCTCCAAATGCTTTAGCGCAATTAACCGCTAGAGTAGGGCCAACGATTTCAGAAGCAAGAATCATAATTTTTGTATTGTTGTGACGTGCTGTCATATAAGCAGAACGGTCATCTGAAACTGAAGCAGCGATTATATTTTTATGTTTGTTCGCAATAATGAATGGTGCAATGCCATAATCATCAATGATTAAAGCTTTAGCATCTTCATTATTTTTAACTTTTTCTATAGTATTTACAGTTACTGCAAACACATCATCTTCAAGTGTTTCATCATACAAATCGATCCATTCAATGTTAGAATGAGATAGTTCCTGAATAATCTTGTCTTTTAAAGGGCTAGATTTACGAATACAATTAATAAAAACTTTCATATACTTCCTCCTATGTTTGTAATTGTTCGTTTTTGTTAATTATAATATAAAATCAAACATACTTTCTGTCAATAAAAAACGCAATATAAAATAGCGATATGCTATTCTATATTGCGTTTCTTTTAATATTCATTTTGATAACTATTTAATCTTGTTTGGATATGTGTTTAATATTTCTTCACTTACATCATCATCTGATATAACAGCATCGACATCGTTAATATTATAGAAGTTATATAATGCTTGAACACCGAATTTTGTACTGTCTGCTGTGATGTATTTAAGCTTTGCATTTTCTAAAATGATATGAATACCTTTACCTTCTTCTTCATTAGCAGTTGTTAATTTTTGACCATATATACCGTTAACTCCGACAAATGCTTTTGCTACATGAAAGTCTTCCATCATTTTATTCGCAAAGTGTCCGATAAATGTACCCGTTTTAGATCTGAATCGACCACCTACGAGTAATACATCAATGTTTGATAAATCTTTATATTGTAAGAATATATCAAGCGAATTCGTAAATATGCTTAAGTTCTTGTCTTTTATAAAATCAAATATAAGTTCATTTGTAGAACCTGAACCGATAAATATAATATCTTCATTATGAATGAGTTCTCCACACTTTTGAGCAATTTTCATTTTATTAGATACATTAATAGTTTGCTTTTCTTTATGTGACTTTTCATTATATAAATTATCTTCAATTAATTTAGCGCCACCATGAATTCTATTTAACAAACCATTGTTTTCTAGTTCTTGTAAATCTCTTCTAATTGTCATTTCAGCAACGTTCATCTTCTCTGAAAGGGAAGATACTTTCACAGACATATTATTTTTAAGTTCATCCATTATAAAACGGTGCCTATCAACTTTTAATTTCACTTGTGATCCTCCTATATATTAACTTTTTAATAAGTTCGAATTTGTTTGATTATATTGTAACACAAATAATATTAAAATTAGAATAATATATAATGCGGTTATTTAATAAGGTATGTTTATATAAAAATATAGAGACTCACACACCATAAGATGTACCAGTCTCTACATTAATATTAGATAAGATATTATTCAATTTCGTTTGTTAGTGATTCAAGCTCGTCGATTAAGTGACCGATATACGCGATTGTTTCTTTAAGTGGTTTATCTGTCGTAATATCAATTCCTGCCATTTGAGCAAGTTCAACAGGAGATTTAGAGCCACCAGCTTTTAAGACATTTAACCAATCTTCAACAGCAGGTTGTCCTTCTTTTTCAATTCTTTGACTCATAGCAGTTCCGATTGTTAAACCTGCTGAATACGTATAAGGATATAAGCCCATATAATAATGCGGTTGGCGCATCCATGTTAATTCTGCACCTTCAGTTATTTCAACTTCGTCTCCCCAGAAATCAGAAATAACTTGTTTCTTAATACTATTTAAAAGTGGGGCAGTGAGTGCTTCACCTTTATCAACGTGTCTATAAACTTCTCTTTGATATTTAGCTTCTAATAAATGTGTCACCATATTATGATAATACGTTCTTGAAATAATTGAACTAATAACCCAACGTTTAAATTTCGGATCATCTGATTTTTTCAATAAACTATTAGCCATTAACATTTCGTTCATTGTTGATGGTGCTTCAACAAAGTACATTGAACAATCAGCTTGATATACATTTTGATGTGCATTTGCTAAATTAAAGTGTCCTGCATGACCAAGTTCATGTGCTAATACAAATACTTCAGTCATTTTACTTGTCCATGAAATAAATATGAATGGATTAACACCGTATGGGCTTGCACAATAAGCACCTGTTTGTTTCCCTTTGTTTTGAGGGAAGTCAATCCAGCGTTTATCATAACTATCATTGACCATTTGCATATAATCTTCACCAAGTACACTTAATGCTTCTTTAATATATTCTTTAGAGCCTTCAATTGATACATCTGGTTCATAAGTAGGGTCTAATGATATACGTAAATCTTCAAATTTCAATTTATCTAGATTATTTGTACGTTTAAGTAATTGCGCATATCTTCTCATATGTGGTGCTAATTCTTCTGAAATAACATCAATTTGACGATCATACATTTCTCTCGTTACATCTTGTGATTCTAATAAGAAATCAATTACAGAATCGTAACCACGTAATTCAGATTCAATTTTTTCTTTTTGAACATGAGCGTTGTATGTTGCTGCAGTTGTATTTTCATAACGGCGTAACGCATCACTAAATTTCTTAAATGCATTGCGTCTAACTTCCGTATTAGAGTCAACTTCGTAATCACCTTCAAATGATACATAATCTAAAGGTATTTCTTCTCCATTCGCTTCAAAAGTACCAAACTCAATATCTAACATCTTCGTAATACCATATAATTCATACGGCGCACCAAAAGTAGGTGAGAAGGTTGCTAACGCTTTTTCTACTTCAGGATGTAATGTATGTTCTTTTTGACGTTTTAACAATGTTAAATATTTAGGATACTCAGATTGTTTAATTAAAGCATTGAATGCTTCATCATCTAATTGCAAAATTTCTGACTCTACAAATGACAATAAACCAGCTACTTTTCCATATGTAGTAGAAAATTGTGCAGCTACTTTTTGACTTTGTTCATCTGTCGTATCAGTCGAATAAAGTAATTCTGCATATGTACTTAAGTGAATAATACTTACAATAAGGTCAGCTTGTTCACGTAAAGCAGATTCAATCGTTGATATTTCATTTAACTGATTCACATATTTTTCATTAAATGCTGTAACGTTCTCAACTAATTCTTTTAATGCACTATAAAATGCATCATTGTCTTGATACAAACTTGAAAGATCCCATGTTTCTTGAACTGGAACTTCGCTTCTTAATAATTGTCCCATCAAATCACCCTTTTTTAAAATTTACTTATTTATGTACTTATGTACATATTATACATATAAACATCTTCTACGTCATATGATACAACGGATTATTCGAACAATTCATCTCGCGCATCATGGTCACATTTGTGCGCTAATGTCCGTAAAATTTAAACAAAATTGCAAATGTACATTTAAATTTATATGATATAATCAAATTTCTATCTATATCGTAATTAAACATAAATAAAAGGGGTATAGACCAGTACAACTAGATAAAGGAGGCGTGCATCTTGAACATTTTTGATTTCCCAAACTACTTATGGATTTCATTTGTCGTCGTTATTGTTTTTTCTGTATTATCATCATTAATACTTAAAAAACACGTCATCAGTGCAATTTTGACATTTGTCGTATTAGGTATGATCGCATTTATATTACCTAATTTTTATGATATTACATACGAACCATTATTAGGCTATGCAGCATTTATGGCAATCGTAAGTTTATTTGTATGCTTATTAACATGGTACTTAATGAGAAAGAATCAAAAAAGATTAGCTGAAAAACATAGTCAAGATGAAACAATAGAAGATGAACGTCAATTTAATGAATTAAAAAGACGTAATAAATAGTGAAACGACTAAGATAGTTCTATATCTTAGTCGTTTTTTGATTGCTTAGTCGGGCGTTAGGAACACTTCTGACCAAACTTGTTCGTAACGGGGCTCTTGTGAACACTTTTCGCCAAACTTGTTCGTAACGGGGGCGTTATTTACAAAACTCGGTTGAACTGTTATTATGGACCGCTATAGTTACAAAACTAGGCCGAAGTGTTACTAACACACTCGTTATTTGCACTTCTTGCCAAAACTGCTAATAACAACACCAGTATTTGCACTTCTTACCAAAACTGCTAATAACGACCTCAGTATTTGCACTTCTTGCCAAACTTGCTAATAACGACACCAGTATTTGCACTTCTCACCAAACTTGCAAATAACGACTGAGATATTTCTTATATATCCCAGTCGCTCGATCTTTCTTTATTTAAAATAAACAGGTGTAGTGATTGCATAGAGTGCTTCGTTAATAATACTTTGTTGGTCTGCGCTTAAATCTGAGTTCTTTAATGTTCCTTCTCGTTCATATCCACATCTTTCAATGGTATTAATACTTCTTGTATTTTTAACATCTATGTATGCTTCTATTCTTACAAAGCCATGGTTTTCTATAACATGTTGCGTAATATATTGAATAGCTTCTGTTATATAACCTTTGCCTAAACCTGAATTGACTGCCCAATAACCAATTTCACATGATGGTAATCTTAGATCGATATCTTGAAGGACAACTGATCCTACAAATTGCATCGTGTCTTTTTCAAAGATAAAGTATCTAAAATATTCTTTGTTATACTGTGTGTCAGTTGATTTATTAAGAAAATCAGTCACTTTATATTCGTCAAATTGATAGTTGAAGAACGCTACCCAATCTTTTAACGTATCTACTGAGTTCAGCATTTCGTCCTTTATTGTTTCTTTGTATGAAAAAACTTGTTCTCCAGCTAGTAGTATTAAACGAGATGTTTCTAATTTTAATTCAAGTTGTATCTCTTTATTCATTATAAAACTCCTGACTTACATGATATTCTATATGTATTATAACATGTACGAAATTGACTTTATTTATTTTTTTGATTATATAGTTGACTCTAACGTAACGTAAGACTTTATAGTAGGGTTATGAGGAGGTTAAGTAAATGGAAATGACTGTTAAAGAAATTGCTCAATTAGTGGGTATAAGTGTGCGCACGCTTCACCATTATGATGAAATTAATTTACTGAATCCGTCTAATGTATCATCATCTGGTTATCGATTGTATTCAGACGAGAATGTAGACAGATTACAGCAAATTTTATTTTTTAAAGAACTTGATTTTCCTCTAAAAAAGATAAAAGAAATTCTTGATGATCCTTCGTTTGATAAAGAAGAAGCATTAAATATGCATAAAAAGATGCTCATCAATAAAAGAACAAGAATTGATCAAATGATTCAAACGATAGATCAAACGACGAAACATATGAAAGGAGAAATTAACATGACGAATGAAGATAAATTTATAGGCTTTGAGTTTAATCAGAATGAATATGAAGATGAAGCACGTGAAAAGTGGGGGAATAAAACTGTAGATAAAGCGAACAATCGTATTAATAGTTGGTCTAAAGAAGAAAAAGCTTCAAAAGAAGAAGAAATGAATGATATCTTTAGAGCATTTGCAGCTAACAGAAATGAATCTCCAGACTCAGAAATTGCTCAATCAATTGTACAAAGATGGTACACATATTTAAATTCTAATATTGATTGCGAGTATAGTTTAGAAGTGTTTGGTAGTATTGGTGATATGTATGTAAGTGATGAAAGATTTACTAAAAATATCAATAAATTTGGTGACGGTACCGCACAATTTGCAAGTAAAGCAATTGCAAGTTATGTCAAAATGAATCAATAGCATAAACCACTATAAATCGTATTTATTTCGATTTATAGTGGTTTTTATTTATAATGATGTATGATATGCTTTCCTAAAATCTATTTGGAGTGATTGTATGATTTATGTATTAAGACATTGCAAAGCTAATGGACAAGACTTTGATGCAGCTTTAACAGCAGATGGCATTAAGTCAGCACAACAATTAGTACCTGTATTAGCTAAACTCAATATTGACCATATATATGTCAGTGAAATGAATCGTACTTATGAATCAATTAAACCATATTTAGCAAAATACCAAACACCGTTAACTTATGATATCCGTTTAAATGAGCGCATTTTAAGTGACTTACCAATAGATAATTGGCTAACTGAGCTTAAAATGACTTTCAGTGACTTTAATTATCGTATACATAATGGCGAACCAAGTTTAGAAGCTCAACAGCGAATTTTAGAAGTATTTAAGTCAATACCAGTAAATGAAAATGCATTAATCGTAACACATGGAAACATCATGTCATTATTACTAAATCATTTCGACAAACAATTTGGCTTTGATGAATGGAAAGCTTTAAAGAATCCAGATCTATATGCAATTGATAAAGCGTTACAAGTTAAACATGTAACAATATAAAATAGTTAGATATATATGTAGAATAGGCGTCCCCTAAGACAATATACTCAACTTCCTATAATATATATTATGTAAACTAATTAATAAAATAAATATGATATATGCTATTAACCCCATATTTAACACAAAAAAGCTGAAAAATGAATTTCAGCTTTTTTTGATTACTTTTTAATTTTAGATCGTACTTTTTGGATTACATTGTGTAAGAAATATTTTTTCTTATTGATTGGTTTATAGAAATCTCCGATTAATTCTTCGATTTGAACGTTAAATCCTCGTTTAAATCGATATACACCGTAATCTTCGCTATCTTCAGTGAAATCTCCTGATAATCCATAGAAATTGTATCTATCGAATCCATTTTCGAAACAATAATTAATCATATGCCAGTGCATCATATATGGTCCCATAAAGTGATTGTATTTTTCACTTGAGCCACCTGAGAAATAATTGATTTCATATGCATTGTCGAAAAATACCCCAGATGCTAAGTTTAAGATTTCGCCATCTGTTTTAATAAGTTCGCTAGTTTCTAATAATTCTTTCTGTGCATGGTCGATTAAACGATCTGTTTCAGCAATTTTCTTTAATTGTTTTTCAGATTTGTTTTCTTTAGCCATCATTTGATCGCGTTTTGTTTCTAATTCGTTTAAATTCTCTTGAGTTGATTGAATATATTCGTTTAAATCGATATATGCTAATGGTACTAATGCTTTAGAACCATATGTATCGATAAAGTTTAAGAAATATTCATCTGTCTTAGAAATAAAGCCAGCTCTTTCTTCTGTTTCTCTATATAGTTTAAAGAATATATCTAATTCATCGCGTTCTAAGAAACGTACTTTAACACCATAATTATGCGCTTTATTGACGTTACGTTTTCTTTGGCTGTCGAATCCTTTTTTAACTTCTGCTAATGTTTTATCTTTTAAGTTCAAGACACCCATCCATCTTACTTGGCTTGATGGATCATATTTAGTCGTAAAGCCGTGATGGTCATAGCCTAGTGATTTAATGAGATCAACGATTTGGTCATTTGCGCCATCTTCTTTAATTTGTTTAATATCTTTATCGTATATATTGTAAATCCAGTATGGGTCGACTTTAACATATAGACATTGATGTTGTTTTAAGTACTTTTCAAGTGCTTTGAAGTAATATGTCACTAAATCTAGATTGCTATAATCCATTACCGGACCACGATTTGAATAATACACATAACTACCTAATGTTGGTATTTTAGAGAATAAACTTGCTGCAACGACTTGGTTATTCTCATCTTTAACACCTAATAATACAACTTGAAAACCATCATTTTCCCTCGTCTTGATGTTTTCTTTTACTTGAAAGTAGTGACTTTCGTATCGACTATCAGATACGAACTCATCATATTCAGTAACCGTTAATTCTGTAAATTTCATATTATCTAAATTCCTCTCTTACTGAAAATCATTTATTTTTTTAATACTTTTTTTAGTGTTGTATATGCTTTGTACGCTGGTTTATTAATTGGTTTAACGAAATCACCAATATATTCATAAACATCTGCATTGTAACCTTTTTTAAATTTAATAACGCCAACATCAGGTGCATCTTCTGAGAAGTCTCCACTGATACCATAGAAGTTATAACGGTCAATATTGTGATCTAAAGCGTATTTAATCATTTCCCACTGAATTGCATAACTACCTGCAAAGTGACGATATTCATTAGATGAACCACCTGCATAATATACAACTTCAAATGGATTGATAATGAAGAAACCTGCTGCTATTGGTAATGTATCACCATGTTCTTGTTGTAATTGACGTGCTTCTTCTAATTTAGCTTCATTTGCTTCTCTTTGTTGTTTTAAGTTGTCTATTTTATTAATCGTTTTTTGATTATCTGGTTTCTTTTCTAAATCTTTTTCAGCTTTCGCAATATCTTTGTTGTATTGTTCATGGTCTTTTTCTAATTGTGGAATGTAAGTTTCAAAGTCTATATAAGCTAAAGGAATCTTTACATTTTCAAAGTATTTTAATCTGTTGTAATAGAAGTCATCGCCACGATCGTTGAAATCTTTCTTCTCTGTTGTATCTTCCATAAATTGACGGAATATCGGCATTTCATCTTTTGATAAGTAACGTACTTTAACACCATTTTTTTGAACTTTTTTAGTATTTCTTTTTCTCAAACTATCCATGTTCTTGATGAGTGTCTTTTCGTCCATACCTTCTAAATCAAGTACAGAATGCCATCTAATTTGATGTATTGGGTGGAAACCAGTTGTGAAGCCTTGGTGTTCATAGCCTAATGATTCAAATTGTTTAATTAAACCATCACGGTTGAATGATTTCTTAATATTGCCATCATGATCTCTTAGTTGATATGGCAAGTAAGGATCGATTCTAAAGAATAATCCTTTATAACTTTTTAAATAGCTCACGATTTCTTTAAAGAAAAAGTCAACAAGTTCTTTGTTGTCATAATCCATTACTGGTCCTCTATTTGAGTAAAAGTAATTAAACTTCTTCATAACTGGTACACTTGTTAACAAGCATGCAGCTAATACTTCACCTTGATTATCTTTGACCCCTACTAAATGTGTTGAAGTACCTTCAGATGTTTTTAATTCATAATTACCTACTGCTTGTGTAAAATGCGCGTACGGCATTTTATTTGTAAAAGCTTCAAATTCACCAGTTGTTAAATTTGTAAATTTCATTTATACAATACTCCCAATCTCATTTTTATGTATTTGTTACAATTATACAATATTTTGTCTTTATTCTAAAATAATACTCATTACTATACCATTATTTCATAAATAAAAACCTACCAAATGGCAGGTTTTTATTTATATTGCTAAACTATTTTAATACATTTACAAATTTTTCGGCAACCTCTTCACTAGAATTTGGATTTTGTCCTGTGACAAATTTACCGTCTGCAACTGTATGCGATTCAAAGTCAGCACCTTTAACGAATCGAGCACCTTGCTTTTCAAGTTGTGTTTGTAGCAAGAATGGTACATCATTCTCTAAATTCATTGCTTTTTCTTCACTATCAGTAAAAGCAGTTAATTTAACACCATCCACTAAATAGTTCCCATTTGGAAGCTTAGCGCCAACAAATGCACTTGGACCGTGGCAAACTGCACCAATCACCTTATCGTTATTTCTATAATATGCTAGCATATCTTCCAAGTCTTCATTATTTGGGAAGTCGAATACTGTTCCGTGACCACCAGGTAAGAATATGCCATCATAACTCTCAAACACGATGTCTCTAATACTATATGTTTGTTGTAACTTTTCTAATACGTCATGATATTCTTTAGCTTCGTCATTTTGAGTTGAATTTGGATCTATCGGAACACTACCACCTTTTACAGATGCAATATCCACTTCTAATCCATTTTTAATAAATACTTTATAAGGAATTGCTGCTTCTTCTAGCCATAACCCAGTTGGTTTTCCATCTTTAAATTGAGATGCATTTGTAACAACTATGAGAACTTTTTTGCTCATTAGAAACACTCCTTTTCATTTGTTAATGTCGATTATACATGAAGTGTGTTTCTTTTTCTTCTATTAAGGGTTATGCTTTTTTAATCTTCATCTAAAGCTTTTCTAATACTTTGCAAATATGCTTGAGTTTGTTCTATTGAATCATTTTTTAATCTTTTAACAATTTCACTACCAATCACAATGCCGTCACTAAATGACTTTATTTCTTTAGCATGTTCTTCAGTTCTAATACCAAATCCACAAACAACAGGTACATTAGCGTGTTGTTGTATAAATTTAATTTTATCTTTTAAAGATTCATGGAAACCTCTGCCATCACCAGTCGTCGCATTCATTGTCACTGTGTAAATGAATCCTTCCGCGTGCTCAGCTATTTGCTTAATTCGTTCATCACTAGAAGTCATCGCAATTAAAGAAATTAATTTAATGTTTTTAGGCTGTAAATGTTTTTTAAATCTTTGTCCAAGTTCAAATGGTAAATCTGGAATGATTAACCCATAAACATTCGCTTCAGCAATTCGTTCTATAAAAGCGTCGACACCGTATGCATCAATTAAATTATAATAAGTCATAAATAAGTAAGGTGTATTGATTTCATCTTTATGTTCGATTAGTTGATCAATGATTTTATTAACAGACATACCTTGCTTAATCGCTTCTTGACCGGCTGCCATAATCGTTGGACCATCAGCTACAGGATCTGAGAAAGGTAAGCCAATTTCAATATAATCTGCACCATTTTCGTCCATAAGTTTGACTGAATCTATAAAATCTTTGTTTCCCATGACATATGGTATAAATAATTTACGCATGATGATCCCCCTTCTCTTGCATATACTTTCTAATTGTTTCCATGTCTTTATCTCCTCTACCAGAAACCGTCACAACAATAATTTCGTCTTTATCCATTGTTGGCGCTAGTTTCTCGACGTAACTCAATGCATGCGCGCTTTCTATAGCTGGAATAATACCTTCTAATTGTGTAAATTTAATAAGCGCATCCATCGCTTCAGTATCACTTGCATTCGGATATTGAACACGACCTATATTGTTATAATAACTATGTTCCGGACCTACACCTGGATAATCTAATCCTGCTGAAATTGAGTGCGCAAGTTCGACTTGTCCATTTTCATCTTGAATTAAATACATTCTAGAACCATGCAACACGCCAGGTTTCCCTTTTTCTATAGCTAAAGCATGTTTAGTAGTATCTACACCTTCACCTGCAGCTTCAACGCCGTATAATTTAACAGATTCATCATTTACAAACGGATAGAATGTACCAATTGCGTTTGAACCGCCACCTATACATGCAACAACTGCATCTGGTAATCGGGATTCTTTTTCTAATATTTGTTTCTTAATTTCTTTACCAATCACACTTTGTAAATCTCTTACGATAGTTGGGAATGGATGAGGACCTAGCGCTGATCCAAGTAAATAATGTGTATCTTCAACATGTGAAACCCAATATTGTAATGCTTTATTTACGGCATCTGATAATGTACCTTGTCCGTCTGTTACAGGTACAACTTTAGCGCCTAACAATTCCATTCTGAACACATTTAATGCTTGTCTTTCAATATCTTCTTCACCCATAAATACTATAAGTTCCATATCAAACAACGCTGCAATTGTTGCACTCGCTACACCATGTTGACCAGCACCAGTTTCAGCAACGAGCTTCCTTTTACCCATTTTCTTTGCAATTAGTGCTTGTCCCAATGCGTTATTAATTTTGTGAGCACCAGTATGATTTAAATCTTCTCTTTTTAAGTATATTTTTGCGCCGCCAAGTGCTTCTGTATAACGCTCAGCATATGTTAAAGGTGTCTCTCTACCTACATAATCTTTTAAATAAGCATTTAATGTTTTATGAAATTCCGGATCATTTTTTAATTGTTGATACGTATCGTTTAATTCTTGTATAGCTGGCATTAATGTTTCTGGTACATATTGGCCACCAAATTCACCGAAAAATCCTAATTCATCTGCTTCTAATTGTATATTTTTATTCAATTCAATCATTCCTTTACATATGTTAGTAATGCTTTAATTTTCTCTTTATCTTTTTGACCGTTCGTTTCAATTCCACTTGATATGTCATAACCATTATGATTAAAGTTTAATGATTCGATTTGTTTAATTTTATCTATATTAATACCACCGGCAATTAAATACGGAATATTGGATAATTCATTTAATATGGACCAGTCATAAGATACCCCTGTACCACCATAATCTTTTGAAGGCGTATCAATTAAAAATAAATCTACATCATTTTTAAAAGCTTCTATATTAGCAAGTAATTGATCATTAGCGGGTAAAGCTTTATAAATCTTAATATGCGGATATTTTTCTTTAACCACTTGTATAAATGATACAGATTCATCACCATGAAATTGAAGTGTATTAATAGAAGTTTCTTGAATAAGTTGATCAATTTCTACCATTGTTAAATTCACAACAACAGCTACGATATCAATCGTTTGGGGAATTTCTTTACTTAATGACTTTATTTCTTCAACAGATACATATCGTTTACTTTTGGGATACGTGATAAATCCAATTGCATCGACATGATTTAAGACAGCTGTTTCGATAGCCTCTTTATCTTGAAAGCCACAACATTTAATAAACATGTTGCTCACCTTGTTTTTCTAGTCGTAAACTTGGTAGAAATTCATCTAAGTGTGGATGTTTCATTAGCGACTCCCCAATTAATGCGCCATCTATACCACTACCGATAATACTTTTCACATCATCTAAAGTACGAATACCACTTTCAGAAATGTATGTTACACCTGGTTTAATTTGTGTTAAGATCTCATTCGTGTGTTTAACGTCTGTTACAAATCTTTTTAAGTCACGATTATTAACACCAATTAATTGTGCACCAATTTCATGTGCAATATCGAGTTCTTCTTTATCATGCACTTCTACAAGTACTTCTAAACCTTTTTCTGTCGCATATGCGTATAATGTTTCGAGTTCTTCTTTTGACAAAATATTCACGATTAATAATACGATAGAGGCACCAACATGATGTGCTAAGTCAATTTGTCTTTTATCAATAATAAAATCTTTACATAATACAGGTAATGTCGTCTTTGTCGTTAAACTTTGTAACCTTTCGTAACTACCGTCAAAATATTTTTCATCCGTTAATATAGATATAGCAGATGCACCGTATTGTTCATATAGTTTTATTTGAGTAGCCATATCTCGTTTCGGAATATCTGATACTGTAGGGCTTTTTGCTTTTAATTCAGCAATAATATTTAACTTATTATCTTGCTGTGTACGACTTAAGAAAGAAGTTTTATGTTGTACATCCACTTTTTCCAATGTATTTAATTTTTGTTCATAATATTGATTATTTAGTAATGTTTTTTTATATTCTACGATTTCATCCAATATTGTCATAAACTTTGCCTCCTACAGCTTCTAATATATTTAATGCATGTTTCTCATCTATTAAAGACTCTGCTAACGTAATTCCCTCTTTGATAGAGTCTACTTTTTGACCAGCATATAACGCTAAAGCAGCATTTAATACAACGACATCTCTTTTAGGACCATGATCTTGTCCTGTTAAAATATCTAAAGTAATAACTTTATTTTCTTCAGGTGTTCCACCTTTTAATGATTCGTTTGGCGCTGATTGTAATCCGTAGTCTTCAGCATTTACAGTATAATGTTTAATGCCTTCATCTTGAGACACTTCATATATAATGTTGTCACCAGATAAAGTAGCTTCGTCCATGCCACCTGCACCGTGCACGATAATGGCACGTTTTCTACCTAATTTATAAATTGCTTCAGCAATAATTTTAAGTTTCGTTTCATCATAAACGCCCATCACTTGATAATCTAAATGATATGGATGAATCATTGGTCCAAGTAAATTAAATGTTGTCGGTGTTGGTATTGATTTACGAACAGGTTGTACAGTTTTCATAATCGGATATGTTTCAGTTGCACTTAAAAATGCTAAATTTGTTTCGTTTACTTTTTCTGTCGCATCTTTAATAGGTGTTGTTTGAATATTTAAAGCAGATAAGATATCAATGCTACCTGTTTTAGATGTAATACTTTTATTACCATGTTTCAAAACTTTTAAGCCAGCTGCCGCAACAACAAATGAAGCGGTTGTTGAAATATTAAAGCTGCCAGAATGGTCACCACCTGTGCCACAAACACAAATACTATCTTCTAAATATGGTCTTTCTTTATATGTTGTTTCGATTAAACTTTGACTTAAGTTCGATAATTCATCTGATGTTTCACCTTTCATACTTAATGCCACTAAATGTGCAACCTTCAATGATACATCTGCTTGTTCATCCATCATTAAATCTACAAATGATTTCATTTCTTGTTGCGATAAATCATGATACTGAATGAGTTGTTTTAATGTGTTCATAATTTGCACCTTCCTTTGTTATGTCGATAAAAGCTTTTATAATTTCATTTCCATGATCTGAAGCAAATGATTCAGGATGAAATTGTATCCCGAAATGTGGTTTTATTTTATGTTCAAATGATTGTATGGAATCTTTCGTTCTTCCTGTAATTTTCAAAGTGTTAGGAAATGTTTTTTCATCACTAATTAATGAGTGATATCTCATAATATTAAAATGCTGCTCGCATTCTTGATACAATTTAGAAGTTTCAATAATATCAATTTGATCTACTTTACCGTGTTTAACTTCTTTCCCGACGACAACTTCTCCACCGTAATATGTCGTTAATGCTTGAGCGCCTAAACAAATACCTAATATCGGTTTATCTTTATATGCTTCTATTAAATTTTTTAAGTCTTCTGTATCATCAGGATGACCAGGTCCTGGAGATATAACCAATCCATCATTATTTAAATTGAATGGTGCCTCATCCGGATGATAGATCACGACATCATCATGTTGCTTAATTAAATCTACTAAGTTATATGTGAATGAATCATAATTATCAATTACTAATATCATGGTGTAACCTCCAATAAACTTTTTGCTTTGATCATCGTTTCTTTTAATTCTTTTTGTGGGTTTGAATCATATACAACACCACAGCCAGCTTCTACATTTACATATTCGTTATCTACAACCATCGTTCTAATTGTTAAAGCAAAATCTAAATCATGGTTGCAATTGATATAACCAACACCACCAGCATATATACCGCGTTTTCTTTTTCTGCTTTCATAAATTCTTGTGATTGCTCTCGTCTTAGGTGCACCTGATACTGTTCCTGCTGGTAATAGTGCTGTAATCATTTGAAGCGGTGTAATGTCTGGTCTAATTTTACCTTCGACGATTGAGACGATATGCATAACATGTTCAAATCTTTCAACAGTCATTAACTTAGGCATATAAACTGAACCTGTTTGAGCAATCATATTCAAATCATTTCTTCCAAGGTCGACAAGCATGCGATGTTCAGCTAATTCTTTTTCATCTGTAATCAGTGCAATCTCATTTTGTTTATCTTCTTCTTCTGTTTGACCCCTTTTGTTAGTACCAGCTATTGGGTTCGTTGTAATGATGTCACCTTGTTTTTTAATGAAACTTTCTGGTGAAGATCCAATGATGCTTCTTTCTTCATCGTCAATGTAATACATATATGGACTTGGATTTTGTCTTTTTAAGTTTTTATAAATTTGAAGTTTCAATGTATCTTTATGTTGTTCGTTAAAGTAATGTTTATATTTATAAATCCTTGAAGGTACGACTTGGAACATATCACCTTTACTAATCAGTGATTTATAATATTCGACTTCTTGCATGAAATCTTCTTCACTTATATTTGTTTCAAGTTCACCTCTTAATGTGTGATCAATTTTATTTTGAAATAGTGAAATATCTTTTAATGTTTCAATCATATTATTAAGTTCTTGCTCAACTTGTGTTTCCGTATTCTGACTAAACAAGTTCGATGCGATAACAAACAATTCTTCTTTAAAATGATCAAATACATATACTGATTCAACGAGATTAAATGAAGCGTCTGGGATATCTGATTGCAATTCAATTTGTTTAAGTAATTTATTTTGATATCTAATTAAATCGAAACTACAATACCCGATCATCCCAGATATAAATGGTAAATGCGTTAAGTCTTCTGGAACTTCATCAACTTTCATATTATTGATGAAATCCTCTAGTGATTCATATGGATGTTCATGTACAAGTTGTTCATCTTCATTTATGAATATTTGTAAATAATCATCAAATAAGTTCACTTTTCCTACTGCATCGAAAGCTACAATCGAAAATCTACCTTTCATTTGATCTGTACTGGCACTTTCTAAAATCATTTTCTTACGATTTATTTGTCCTAAAGTTTCTGGGGTAATATCAGCATTTAACTTTTTAAATTTAATAATCATCTTAATCCTCCTTAATAAAAAACCGCGCATAAACATCCTAATCAAACAGGACGCTTATGCGCGGTACCACCTTCATTAATAAGTATAAAACTTATTCACTCATTAAATATTTAATTATTTCTACATGGTCCCCATTTCTAAATTAAACTGTGTTAGTTTACATCAACCACTAACTTTCTGTTTGCTACAGGTTTTAATTTATACTTATGACCACTGATTTAGGTATACAAAAAGACACCACAGTATACGCTATCTGTAAGGACGCGTTACCGTGGTGCCACCTTAGTTAACATTGAATTTCATGTTCACTCTAAATTTCATTTAATTGATAATTTGAAAGCCCAATTCTCTCTTTGTGTGTAGTGCTAATTTACATCAACCATTAGCTTTCTATTTGCTACTATCAACACGAGATACTCATCTTTCAAATTCCGAATGATTTCTTCGGATTAATTAAATATCACTATACGAGAATAAATTTTAAATGTCAACCCTTAAATTCTGATTAGTTTTTAATTTCTGATAAACAATAAGCTCTTAATAACTTTTCACTTTCAAGAATAGAATCTTCATGTGTGCGTTCTAAAGCATGTGAAGATTCAATACCTGCACCGAATAATCCATGTCGAATATCAGCGCCTGCATGTAGCGCAGCAGAAGCATCAGAACCATAATAAGGATATATATCTAATTTATATTCAATATCATTTTCTTTGCATAAATTGACTAAATGATTTCTTAAACCTACATGATACGGTCCTGAAGCATCTTTCACACAAATAGATACTGTGTATTCATCAGAAGCTTGTCCATCTCCTAATGCACCCATATCAAATGCGATAAATTCTACAACTTTATCAGAAATACTTGAATTTGCACCATATCCAATTTCCTCATTGTTCGAAATATAAAATTGTGTCGTATGTGGAAGTTCAACATTTTCTTCTTTAAGGTATTTCAAAAATTGTAATATCATCGCAACACTTGCTTTATCATCAAGGTGACGAGATTTAACAAATCCTGATTCTGTATGTACAAATCTTGGATCAAAGCTCACAGCATCTCCAATTTCAATGCCTAATACTCTTGTATCTTCTGGATTAAATGTTTTTTCATCTAATCTGACTTCCATATGTTCGGCATTTCGTGGAATTTCAGTATTATTTTTATATACATGGACACTTGTTTCATGTAAACAAATGGTACCTGTTATTTCTTTTCCACTTTGAGTTGTGATGGTACAATATTCCCCTTCAATCGCATTCCAACTAAATCCCCCAATTAAATCTAGTTGTAATCTACCATCTTCTTTAATATCTTTAACAATTGCACCTAATGTATCTACGTGTGCTGTAATCAGACGTTGTGCATCATCATTTTTTCCTGGTACGTTGATAAATAATCCACCTTTGTGTGTTACACTTGTATCATAATTTAATGACTCAGCAACTTTTCTACAATATTCAACTGCTGGATCAGCAAATCCAGACGGACTATTAATGTAAACAAGTTCTTTAATTGTATCGATCGTTTCTTTTACGTTAATTGTCATATTACCACTCCTTATACATTTATTATCATTCTATACTTTTAAAAAAATAAATCAATAACACTTGCTTTCACACACTAACTTACTTTAAACTATTAAAGTATTGGAGGGATTTTATGCAACGCGTATTTATAGTTGGACTAGGATTAATTGGTGGGAGTTTAATACAAAATATTAAATTTTATCATCCAAATTTACATATAACAGGTTACGATTATTTTGAAAAACATTCAGAAATCGCATTATCTATGAAAATTATAGATGAAATCGCAACAGACTTTGATTCTAGTGCTCGTCAAGCAGATTTAATTATATTAGCCACACCCGTACAACAATCTATCGAGTACGGTAAGCGCTTATTAGAAATTGATACTAAACCAGGATTAATCGTTACCGATACAGGTAGTACGAAATTAGGATTAAGTTCACTTGAATCACAATTGTTAGAACAGGATATTCATTTAATCGGCGGACATCCAATGGCAGGTAGTCATAAGTCAGGTGTCACAAATTCTAAAAAGCACTTATTCGAGAATGCTTATTATGTATTGATATATGATCAAGCGGAAAATGAAGCGGCTTATAGTGAAGTTAAACATTTGCTAGAACCTACTAAAGCAAAATTCATCAAAATGTCAGCAAAAGAACATGACTATGTAACAGGTGTCGTCAGTCATTTTCCACATGTCATCGCATCAAGTTTAATTCATATGAATGAAGAAAATACACAAATATCCGAATATGTCAGAACACTAGCAGCAGGCGGTTTCCGTGACATCACACGAATCGCGAGTAGTAATGCAGATATGTGGCGTGACATCACATTAGAAAATAAAGAACATCTTGTCACACTTATGGAAAATTGGATTGAACAAATGACACATACGAAAGAAATGATTGAAGAAGGAAATCCAGCATTAATTCATGATTTTTATCAATCAGCCAAAACATATAGAGACCAACTCCCTATTAAAGAACAAGGTGCCTTAACTTCAACATTCGATTTATATGTTGATATCCCAGATAAACCAGGTATGATTAGTGAAGTAACAAGAATACTCGGACAAAATCACATCTCTATTACAAACATCCGAATATTAGAAGTAAGAGAAGATATTATGGGTGCATTAAGATTAAGCTTCAAATCAAGCACAGACAGAGATCGCGCAATAGAAGCCTTACAATCATTTGATACGTATACATTGTAATATTGAATATTGAGAAATGGGAAAAAAGCCAAGAGATTTAAGGTCTCTTGGCTTTGTTTTGATTTGAGGAAATGATTGTGGATGAGCTCTTGGCTCAAGTTGAGTATTAAGCCATGACTTGACCTATCTCTTGGCTTAATTAGGACGTTAAGCCATGACTTAGGCTATCTCTTGGCTTTACTCAGTCGTTAAGCTATGACTTGGATTCCTTCTATTGTACATCCCCCTATATTTAAACAAAAAACTGCCCATAATAGGCAGTTTTTTATATTGTTTCTGATACTTTTTTAGAGAAATACATTGTGTTGACTAAATATAAAATGATTAATAATGACACACTAAAGAATTGATTATTATCTGAAGAAACCGAGAATATTGATGCTAGTGCTATACATCCTATTATTAATTGTTGGTTCAGTGTATAAGTTTTTTGTAGTGCAATTAATGTAATATATTGTTCTCCACTATCCATCATATCAATCATTTTTTCGTTTAATTGTTTATCTCCTGCTTTTGGATAGTTTCGCTCTGGGTATAATTTTCTCAATTTAGATAAATGCATATATGATATCGGTGCTGTTGCTATTAATGAAATCATCGCAATTAATAATGACATCATACTTGGTTCTTTTGTTAAATTAATGACGATATTTAATATTGTTAATGCTATTGTCATAATGATACCAAGCAATATGGGTGGATAAATTAATGTTTTTTCTAACTGTATTTCTATTTCATCTTCATTTTCTGGATTTGTTTCATATTTTCTATATTTTTCAGCTTTTTTATAAACGTTTAATAAAATGATAAATAAAATGATAAATGCGATTGCTAGAATAATGGCTGTAATATCAGTTTGCAAGGTCGTAAGTTCAATTTCTAAAAAGTCATGTCCTTTTTTAAAAATACTTGTTAGTAATCCTCCTACTAGACCACCGATCAACATATATAATATTAAGTTACCTATTAACATAATTTTATTCTTTTTCATAATTCATCCTCCTCGAATATGAAAACATCTTCAACATTTTCTTTGAGTATTCTTGCTATTCTAACAGCAGTCAATACAGATGGCATAAAGTTATTCCGTTCTATCAAAGAAACTGTTTGTCTTGAAATCCCTGCTCTTTTAGCCAATTCAGTTTGGTTAAATCCTTCCCGAGCTCTTAACTCTTTTACCCTATTTCTCATTTGACCACCACCTACATTTTTAATATACATGATTATAGTCAAAATGACAACTATACTTGTCATTTTGTTATATATAATTGTCACAACTACTATGTATAAGAATGCATATCTTTGTTAATTTATTAAAATCATATTTACTTATTTGTAATTATATGTGAAGATTAAATAATTACATATTTCAGAATATTTTGAAGGGGGTATTTTTATGGATCATTTTGGCTTTTGGTCGATTATTCCTCCAATTATAGCCATCATTATGGTATTACTTACGAGAAGTGTTATTGTTTCATTATTTTTAGGATTATTTTCAGGCATACTCTTGTTATCGAGTTTCCATCCAATTTCTTCATTAAAAAAATTACTTGGAGATTATTTGTACAGCACAGTTGCAGATGAATATAATGCTGGAATACTTATTTTATTAGTGTTTATCGGGTGCTTTGTTGCGTTGCTTGAGAATTCAGGTGGTGCAAAAGCATTTGCCAATCGATTTATATCTGGTGCGAAAAGTCGTATCAAAATCCAACTTGCTGCTTGGTTTAGTGGTATTATAATATTCTTTTCAGAAATGGGCACACCTTTAATTGTTGGACCAATTTATGAAAGTTTATTTGATAAAGCGAAGATATCTCGAGAAAAATTAGCTTGGATTATTGATTCAACAGCATCGCCAGTTTCTGTAATGGTACCGTTTATTGGTTGGGGCGTTTATATTATGGGGTTAATTGATACAGAATTTAAACAATTAAGTATAGATATGTCCTCATGGGATGCCTTTATGGTTTCATTACCATACTTTATTTATCCAGTCCTTGCAGTATTAATCGTCCCTCTTATTGTTTTATTAAAATTAGATTTCGGACCTATGAAAGCAGCTGAGGATCGAATAATGAATACTGGACAAATTTATTGGGACAATGCGAAACCATTAAGAGAAAGTGTGGAAGTCGATAAAGATGTAGAAAATAAAAGTAAACCTATTTTAATTTGGTTACCTATCGTCATCTTAATTGTTTCATTGTTTACATTATTAGCACCAAAAGGCTTTCCATTCCAAAGTGTGGAAGGAAAAGATTTCAGAATAGCTCTAAGTTTATCTTATTTCTTTGCAGCTATTTCTATTATCTTATTAATGTTATTTTATAAAGTTAAAACAATTAGTCAATCATTAAATATTTATACTTCTGGTATGAAAAACATGACAGATATTTTAGTTATTTTAGTATTAGCATGGTCATTAGGAAGTGTATTGGATAAATTAGGAACGGCTAACTACATCGTTCAAGTTATTGATGGCACGATACCACCTGCTATAATACCTGCTTTAATATTCCTAGTCGGTGCTTGTATGTCTTTTGCAAACGGAACATCTTGGGGGACATTTGCTATTATGTTGCCACTCGCAATTCCATTAGGGTATCATTTAGACATTTCGTTAGCAGTTTGTATTGGAGCTGTTATTTCTGGAGGTATTTTCGGCGATCACAGTTCTCCAATATCAGATACGACCATATTATCATCTACAGGTGCTGGTGCAGATCATAAAGATCACAACAAGACCCAAGTACCGATTGCAATTTTTAACGGTACCATAACAACAATTGCACTACTTATTACAAGTATGATTGATTTTAAATTCACACTTATTTTAGCTATCTTATTCATGATTTGTGGCGTCTTCATTATTAATCAAGTTCAGAAATATCGGTATAATCATTAAAAAAGAGGTGGGATTTTTCCCACCTCTTTTCATTATTTCCATTTAAGCGCTCTAAAAATTTGTTCAGTTTGTTGTTCAATGAGTTTATCACCATTATTCATAGCTTCTTCTAAAGACATAGGACCATTAGTAATACTAAAAGCCGCAGTTAAACCTTGTTCATGAAGTGCTGATAAAGGACTCTCAACCGTACCACCAATTGCAATAACAGGTATTTGATAAGATTTTGCAATTTGTGCAATTCCTGATATGACTTTACCACCAGAAGTTTGACCATCAATTTTACCTTCACCAGTGATAATCAAGTCTATTTTATTTTCTTTAATAATATCTTTAAAATTCACAAAATCTACTACAAGTTCGATACCTCTTTTTAATTCTGCATTTAAGAACGCTAACATGCCACCTGCTGTTCCACCTGCAGCGCCAGCACCTTCTATATTGCTTATTACTTTGCCTTTAATTGTCTTAATAACATCTGCAAAATGAATAAATGATTGATCTAGCCTTTCAACGATTTCTGGAGTTGCACCTTTTTGAGGACCAAATATATAACTCGCCCCTTGTTTACCAACGAATGGATTCGTCACATCGCAAGCAATTTCAAATTTCACATCATGTATTTGTGGCATCACATTTGATTCATCTATCGTAACAATGTTATGAATATGTTCTGCACCTAAAGGTATATCTACTCCATTTTTATCTAAAAATTGATAACCTAATGCTTGTAACAAACCAATTCCCGCATCATTTGTAGCACTTCCACCCAAGCATACAATAAAATGTTTAATACCTTTTTCAATGGCATCTTTAATAAGTAAGCCTGTTCCATAAGTGGTCGTATGTAATGGATTAAGTTCTTCTTGTTTTAGTAAATCAATCCCTGAACTTGTTGCTAGTTCGATAATAGCTGTCTTTCCATCGCCAGTTATACCATAACTTGATTGTATTGGTCTTGATAATGGATCTATACTATTAACTTCAATTACTGTTCCTTTAGTTGCTTGCACTAAATTAATCATCGTACCTTCTCCACCATCTGCCATTGGAAGAAGAAACGTTTTAGTTTCAGGATCTACTGTTAAAATGCCACGTTCTATCGCTTGCGCAGCACTGAGTGCATCTATACTACCTTTAAAGGAATCTGGTGCAATTAATACTTTCATGAATAACGCCACCTTCTTAAGATTTCGTTCTATTTATATGTTACAGAAAAATTATAAAATTAACAGATTTAATTAATAAAATGGGAAGAATATTGGTAATAGAATCATTGAAACAATGATAGATAAAATAATTAGTGGGATACCCGCTATAGCATAGTCTTTAAACTTAAATCCACCAAGACCATAAACCATTGTATTGGCAGGCATACCAATTGGTGTTGCAAATGCTAGTGAACCACCGATTACAGTCGCCATTAATACAGCGCTAGGATCAGCTCCCATACCATTTGCTATAGAAATACTAATCGGAACTAATAATGCAGTTGTTGCTGTGTTAGACATAAAATTCGTCATAGTAGCAGATAACACGAGTATAACAAATAATAATACATACGGTGATGGGTCTTTACCTAATGTACTCATTAATGAACTGGCTATCACCTTTCCTGCACCAGATACTTGAATAGCATTTGCTAAAGCAAGTGAACCTACAAATAATAGTATCGTATTCATATCAATTGATCTCATTGCCTTTTTCTCAGGAATAACTCTCGTCGCTATTAATACTAAAGCACCGATCCATGCAGAAACATGTAACGCAATACCTATTTGCTGTTCAAAAATCATTGCAATAACGGTTAAAATCAATACGCCTAAAGACATAACTTGTTTCCATTTTGGAACCTTTGAATAATCAACTTCCTGTGCATATATTGAATCTTCTTCAAGATCGACTTCTTCTCTTTTAGGTAATAATTTATGTCCAATTAAAGTGAAATATAATATACCGATAATCAGAATTGGTAATCCTACTTTTGCATATTCAAAAAATCCAAATCCATCACCTATTTGTTTAAGCGCTGATTGTGCAATCATGTTACCAGGTGCACCAATTAAACTTAAGTTACCACCCATTGCAGCTGCAAAAACTAATGGTAATAGTAAAGTAGATCTTGAAAAACCGGATTTTGCTGCAATACCAATTACAACTGGTATTAAAACTGCTGCAGTACCTGTATTAGAAAGTACCCCTGACATTAAACCAGTTATTAACATTACAGAAATAATTAATTGTCTTTCAGTTTTAGCAAATTTTGTGAAGATTCCCCCTATTTTTTGAGCCATTCCTGTCTCGAAAAACGCGCCACCAACAATAAACATAGCCATAAATAATAGTACGTTACTATCAACGAATCCTGCAAAAGCTTCTTCAGGTTTAAGTACGCCTGTAATGACTAATCCAATTGCGACGATCATCGCAGTTACTGCTAACGGTATCTTTTCCCAAGCGAACATAACTATTGCAAATACTAAAAATATTAAAGTAATTATTGAACTATCCATACTAAACACCCCTTATTCCAAAATTTGATAGCGTTTTCATTTCAATCATCGTACATTAACGTATACATTAAGTCAATAATTTAGTGAAATATTTTTCTTTTTAAGTTATATGTTGACATTAACGTATACATTATTTAATAATGGATGTATCACAAAGAAACAGGAGGTTATTTATCATGTCACAACAAAAAACATTTAAAATTGCTGTCATTCCAGGTGATGGTATTGGTAAAGAAGTTATTAACGAAGGGGTTCGTGTATTAGATCATTTAGCAGAGCAATCCAATAATCAATTTTCATTTGATTTTGATTACTTCCCTTGGGGTTGTGAGTATTATTTAGAAAATGGTCGCATGATGGCTGAAGATGGACTAGAAACATTAAAAGACTATGATGCTATATACTTTGGTGCTGTTGGGTTCCCAAATGTTCCCGATCACATTAGCTTATGGGGATTGAGAATTGCAATATGCCAAGGATTTGACCAGTGGGCTAATATTCGTCCAGTTGAATTTTTACCAGGTGTTGAAAGTAAATTAAATCATCCTGATGTTGAATCTTTAAATTGGGTACTCATCCGTGAAAATTCTGAAGGTGAATATTCAGGTGTTGGTGGTCGTAACTTTACTGGTAGAGGTGAAGGAAATGAAGTAGCTGTTCAGTCATCTCTATTTACAGAAAAAGGCTGTGAACGTGTTATTAGATATGCTTTTGAAACTGCAAGAAAACGTAAACGTAAAAAAGTAACAAGTGTTACTAAAAGTAATGCGCAACAATATGGGATGGTATTATGGGATGATGTATTTAAGCGCGTGAGCAAAGAATATCCTGATGTGGAAACTGATCAATGGTTAGTTGATGCTATGGCGGCACACTTTGTGTTACATCCAGAAGATTTAGAAGTCGTAGTTGCATCTAACTTATTAGCAGATATTTTATCTGACTTAGGTAGTGCATTAGCAGGTAGTTTAGGTATTGCAGCAAGTGCAAACTTAAATCCAGATCGTCGTTATCCAAGTATGTTTGAATCAGTTCATGGTTCTGCACCAGATATTGCTGGTAAAGGTATCGCAAACCCTATTGGAGCTATTGGTAGTGCAGCATTAATGTTAGATCATTTAGGATTAAAAGAAGAAGCAAATCAAGTCAATGAAGCTATTAAGAAAGCGACTGGTTCTGGCGCACTTACAATAGACATTGGTGGCAATACAACAACTAAAGAAATGGCAGATTCAATTATTGAGAACTTACATTCAAATGTGAAGCAATAATTTTATTCGTAATCATTTTATATAACAGCACGTCTTTCTGTTATAATGAGAGAAACTCATTTTAAGAAAGACGTGTATTTTTTATTATTTGAATGAGGAGGATACGACATGTCAGAAGAGCATCAAATTGAGTATGATTCTTTAAAAGGAAAACTTCTAGACATCGCTAAACAGTTAGATGAACAGCGATTACCTATTCGTGCTTATAATATATTACGTATTGCGATTAAAAATTTAATACTTGAGCCAGGTCAAACAATTTTAGAAAGAGAAATTGCTGAAGCTTTAGAAATGAGTCGCACACCTGTTAGAGAGGCGTTAGTGAGACTACAAACTGAAGGATTACTGACCTTAATTCCGAGGCGTGGCTTTCATATCAATCCGATAAAAAAGCATGATTTGAAGGAAATCTATGAAATTACTGAAACATTAGATGGTTTGGCAGTAGAATTAGCGACAACTAAAGTGACAGAAGAAAATATAGCACATTTAAAGCATTTAATAGAATTACAACAAGAACAACTTGAACAAAATAATTTATACGAATGGTCGATATTAGATGATCAATTCCATGCAGATTTAATTAGTTTTGCAAATAATACACGCTTAAGTAGCGTTATTAATATTCATGCAGACCAATTATTTAGAGCTAGATTATTCACAATCAATGATCGTCCTGTTCCATATCAATCTATCGTTGAACATAAAGCAATTATTGCATGTATTGAAGCTAAGGATAAGCATGCAGCACGATTAGCTATGCAATCTCACAGAAAAAGAGCGTGGGGAGAAATTGTTCATTCATTAAATGACTAGATTAAAAAACCATAAACTTTACTCAAAAATTGTTTATGGTTTTTCTTTATACTTTATTTTATTGATGAGTATAAGTTAAATCCCAACCTATACCAAATTTATCTATTACTTTTGCATATGTCTGACCCCAGAAAGTTTGTCCAAGTTCCATTTGAACTTGTCCACCTTCTTTAAAGATATTATAAACTTCATTAATTTGTTCTTCTGTTTCAAATTCTAAAACAACATATATATTGTGATTCTTATGAAGTGAATCATCGTCATTTGGTATATCAGAAAACATAAATAAATGACCATTAACTTCTAATTGTGCATGTATAATTCTATTAGGATCTTCGGAGGCATCTACACCTGCGTCACCATAAGTTTGTGATTCTCTTACGCTTCCATCTAATGCTTCACTATAAAACGCTAACGCTTCTTCGCAAGTTCCGTTAAAGTAAAGATAAGGTGTAACTTGTTTAATCACCATGCACCACTCCCCATATTTGATTGTTAATCAAAATAAGTATATAAATGTGCAAAGAGTTTGTCAAATGTTAATAAAATTTACGTTTTAAACACAAAATGATTATTTATTATATTTCACTTATGATTAACTAGATGATAATTACTTTCTTTTTGTCTACTATATGTGTTATTGACACTCATTTCATTAGAAAGCAATGCTAATGCTTCATCACGTTCTCGCTCAAATGTATCTATAAATAAATTCAGTTCACGAGCTCGTTCTGGAACGAGTTGCGTAAGTGAAATATTTAATGCTGAATACTTCTCATGTTTATCACATAATTGTTCTGTAAAACTCCAGATTACTCTAAATATATCCATCGTAATATTCGTGCCATCTTTTAAAGTATAAGTTTTAGAGATTGTATTGGCATTACTTTTGAGTGAAAAAGCAATTGTCTTAACTAATAAATTTCTAGATCTTAATTGCTTTGTTAAACGTTCCACTTGTTGAAGAATGATTTCTTTCATCTCATAATATTGGTATTGTTTCTCAAGTGCGACTTCACATTTAATGTTCGGATTATAAATACTATGTGCTTCTCGTACAGTATTAGTATCTATTCCATTGCTGATTAAATTCAATTCCTTACCCATCGTTCCATATAATTGTGTTAATTTATTAACTGGATAGCGTGCTAAATCTCCAACAGTATATAAACCAAGCTCATTTAATTCCTTTTCTAATCGATCATTTATCCCCCACACTTTATGCAATGGATGTATCGACCACACTCTATCTCTTATATCGCTATAATTTAATACTCCAATTGATTGATCATGTTGGTAAGACTCGTTATCTAAAGCCAACTTGCTCAGCAACATATTCGGTCCAATACCTATATGACAATTCAATTGTGTTTCTTGTTCAATTTCAGCTCGGATAATAGCAGCAAATTCACTTGGACTATCACAATACTGTTTATAATAATCTGTCACATCAATAAAAATTTCGTCTACACGATGTTGTTGGATATCAACTGCATGTACATAATTAAGCAATACTTTATAAATAGCATTTGCATAGTTTATATATTGTTTCATATTTGGATTAATGATAAAGATATCATTTCTGTGTGGTATTTCAAATAGACGTGAACCGGTCTTGATTCCTAATTCTTGTAATGGCTCAGTAGCTGAAATAACGATGGCACCTTGCCTTTTCGTATCGGAAATAACAGCCAATTTATATTCATTGGGGTTAATACCTTTTGAAACAGACGACACATTTGCAAAAAAATTATGATGACTTAAACATAAAATATATCTCTCTTGGAAATCACTGTAATTGTACATCACATCACCTCCCAGAACATTTGTTTGTATTATCATTATATACGAACACATGTTCTATTTCAAGAGATTTATTTATCTAAATAAAAAAGTCCTACAAAGATTAACCTCTTATAGGTCAACTTTATAGGACTGCAATATAAATTATCGTACTATACTTAATTTTTCTTCGTCGTCAGCGCCAATTGACTGATCAATATGAACATGTGTCTTTAAAAATATTTCTTCTGGCTCGCCTTTGAATTCAATTTGTTCTAATTTAAATTCAAATTCGTATTCTTGATGGTCTTTCTTCTTAATCAAGAAGGATTGATTAACTTTATGCTTATGCAATTCATAATCAAATTCCGAAAAATCACTATCCTCATTTTGATTATTGACGCGTTCAATAAGTGACAATTCAATATATTTAACTTCTAAATCACATGAACCGCCTTTAAATATTACTTTACCTTTTATGGGCTCTTCTTCATTAAAAGTCATTTTTTCTAAACGCGTATCGATTGTTAGATTACCGACACCTATAGAGGTAAGTAACTTTTCAAACATAATACAAATCCCCCTTAATCTTCATTAAAGATAGTTTAACTCGATTAAACTAAAATTTAAAGTGATTAAAGAGGATTTTTTTAATTATAATTGATATTTTTTAACAAACGTCAATTTTCAACATAAACTTACTTATATAATCCTAAAGCTTTCGATGTAGATGTATTAATTTCATTAAATAAATCTGGATTATCAGATAAATTTGTTCTAAATGAAGGAATCATTTGTTTAATTTTATCTTCCCAGTTTACAAATTCATTAGGGAAACATTTTTCAAGTAACTGCAACATAACATGTACAGCAGTAGAAGCACCTGGAGAGGCACCTAATAATGCAGAAATAGAGCCATCTTCACTTGTTACAAGTTCAGTACCAAATTGTAATGTACCCTTTCCGCCTTCTTTTGTATCTTTAATGACTTGTACACGTTGACCAGCAATTACGATATCCCAATCTTCTAACTTAGCAGTCGGTATAAATTCTTTTAGTTCTTCTAAACGCTTTTCATCTGACAATAAGACTTGTTCTACTAAATATTTCGTTAATCCCATTTCTTTTAAACCAGCTGATAACATCGTAAAGATATTATTCGGTTTCACTGAGCCAAATAAATCTAAGTTAGAGCCAGTTTTCAAGAATTTAGGTGAGAATCCAGCAAATGGTCCAAATAATAATGAACGTTTACCTTCAATATATCTAGTATCTAGATGCGGCACAGACATTGGTGGCGCACCAACTTTTGCTTTACCGTATACTTTAGCATCATGTTTAGCAATAATTTCTTCGTTATTACTTACCATAAATAAACCACTAACTGGGAAACCTCCAATATTAGAAGCTTCCTTAATGCCTGTCTTTTGTAAAAGTGGTAAACTACCGCCACCAGCACCGATAAACACAAATTGAGTATTGTGATATTCGACCTTTTTAGTTTCGGCATTATAGATCTTTAATTGCCATGAATTGTCTTCATTTCTTCGAATATTCTGAACAGAATGATTATAATTTAACTCAACACCTTGGTCTTTTAAGTCACTTAATAATGAGCGCGTTAAATTCCCAAAGTTTACATCCGTACCAGATTCAATTTTAGTTGCGGCAATTCTTTCATCTTTAGAACGCCCTTCCATCATAAGTGGCATCCAATGCTTTAACGTTTCAAAATTATCTGTAAACGTCATACCATTGAATAATGGATTTTTTGATAATGCATCACATCTATTTTTCAAAAATTGTACATTTTTGTCTCCATACACAAAACTCATATGTGGTACAGGACGAATAAATGATTGTGGATCTGTTAAACTACCTTTGTTTACTAAATATGTCCAAAATTGCTTTGATAATTGAAATTGTTCATTTATTTGAATTGCTTTATCAATATTAACTGAACCATCCGCCTCTTCTTTAGTATAATTCAATTCACATAATGCTGAATGACCAGTTCCCGCGTTATTCCATTCGTTAGAACTTTCTTCAGCAGGTTTTGATAATTTTTCAAATAATTTAATTTCTAAGTTTGGTGATAATTCTTTAAGCATTGTACCTAAAGTAGCACTCATAATGCCTCCACCAATTAATATTACATCTGTTTTCTTATGTAAAGCATTCATAATTAACTACAGAGCCCCTTTCAATATTAACCATTTCGACTAAATATATGTCCATAAAAAATATACAAATGAATAATTTGTATGAATTAATCTATGTATTACTACTATTATAAACCTTATACTTTCATTTAAAAAGTGACAACAAGTGCACAATGTGTAATAAGTTAATTTTATTATTAAGTTACATTAAAATAGTCGAGAATTAGTATAACTTAATTAATATATCTATATAAATAGTATAACACATTCCCTAAATGAAGGTTTAAAAAAATTCTATTAACATTTATAGTTTACATAATATTATTATGATATTTACATAAAAATACTTATATTATAAAAAATTTGGGTATTATAGTGGTATAATCAAAACAAAAATATTTTAAAGGAGTTTTTTATGAAAGCTTTCATTAATTTACTTAAAAAAGGAAGCAAGTCTTCGCTTTCTGCTGCAATTGTTAACTTTATTTTAGGTTGTTTAAAGTTATTCGCTTTTATCTTTACAGGAAACATCGCGATGTTTGCTGAAATGATGCACTCTTTCGGTGATGCAGCAAACCAACTTTTCGTATTTTTAGGATCAGCATTTTCTAAGAGAAGTCCAAATGAGAAGTTTCCACTTGGATACGGAAGATTAATTAACCTCGTCTGTTTAATAGCTGTTATTATTGTAGGTATTTTATCTTATGAGACAGTTAAAGAAGGATTTCGCCATATTGTCCATCCCAATGAAACTGATGGACCAATATTATTCTTCTGGATTAATATCGCTGTTCTAGCTATCGGTATTATTTTAGAAGGTAGTGTTTTAAGAAAAGCTGGTAAAGAAATCTTGGAAGAAGCTGGTGAAAGCAGTAAAGGATTACTGACACCATTTACTAAAAGTTA
Source organism: Mammaliicoccus sp. P-M59 (assembly GCF_022386135.1). Lineage (NCBI taxonomy): Bacteria > Bacillati > Bacillota > Bacilli > Caryophanales > Staphylococcaceae > Mammaliicoccus > Mammaliicoccus sp. P-M59. The sequence continues at coordinate 467,967 of NZ_JAJNJJ010000001.1, forward strand.
TTTAATGATTGGTAAAGCTAAACCTGCAACAAAATTAGTATTCATGGAAGATACTGTTGCAACTGGTGGTGGTATTATTGCCGTTCTTTCAATCGTTATCGCAAGATTAACAGGATTGGGTATGTTAGAAGGTATTGCTTCAGTCATCATTGGTGTGATGATGTTTATCGTTGTGGGTATTATCTTCATTGAAAATGCTCAAGGCGTTCTTGGTATTGCAGATCATGAATCTGAAATACATGCTTCACGTGTCATATTAGATGATAAAGCAATTAGTGATATTAAAAGACTCGCTGTTATTAAAGAAGGAGAAGCACTTCATATAGAATGTTTATTAGAAGTTAATCACAATTATACACTTAAAGAGTTGTCAGATATCAGAAAACGGATTATATTAAAATTGTTAGACTTATCTCATGTTGAAGATGTGAACATTGAATTCATAGAAGATGACGGTCAAACAGACTGGAATGGAGATAGTGGTCCTTCAGCAAATATTCAATATAATAAGGAGCGTTTATAATGCCAATCGTAAACATTAAATTAATTGAAGGTAGATCTGATGAACAATTGAAAGGTCTTGTAAAAGATGTTACAGAAGCTGTTCATCAAAATGCAAAAGCACCAAAAGAAAATATTCATGTCATTATTGAAGAAATGAAACCTGAACACTACGGTGTTGCTGGTACTCGTAAATCTGATTCATAAGAACTATATCAATATAAAAAGCAATAAATGGTCAAAGTGACCATTTATTGCTTTTTTAGTTTCCTTAATGATTAATCGTTAAGAAATTTCTTAATTGCTTCTTTATTTTTTTCTTTGTCGATTTTTAATACTGCCCCATTTTCAATATCATTCTCATTTGTATAAGAACCTTTAACAGGGACTGTTAACGTCTTAATATCTTTATCGCCTCTAGCTAAGAAGCTAGCTCCCGTTTTGTAAATAGTTTGATCATCTAAATTGGTATTAACATAACCTCTAGCAATACCAGCTAATTTAGGTGCTTTAACAACTGAATCTACACTCATCAATTCTGATTTTAGTGCAGTCATAACTTGTTGTTGTCTTCTAACACGACCAAAGTCACCTTCTTCATCGTGTCTAAAGCGCGCATAACCTAATAATTCTTTCCCGTTTAAATTATGTTGCCCTTGTTTTAAAGTAACACCAATTTTTGCAGACATATCTTTTTCAACATCGATTGGAACGCCTTTAGGTGCAATTTCATCGACCATTTCTTCAAATCCATCAAAATCGATAATTGCATAGTATTCCGGATCAATATCAAGGTTCTTCTTCAATGTCTTACGTAATAATTCAGGTCCGCCTAATGAATATGCAGTATTAATCTTATAATTACGATAGCCACCTGGGATTTCTGAATAAATATCTCTCATGACAGATACAATTTTGAGATCTTTTTTCAAGTAATCGTATTGAACAATCATAATTGAGTCTGTTCTAGGTTGTGAATTATCTACTTTGCGGTCCTCACCTAATACGAGCACATTTACTTTACCATCATTCCGCGTTGTACTATTGAATTTATGTAATTGTTGCTTTTTACCGTTATCTGATGAAACTTTCAAACCAGATTTATAAGAAGCATTAATGTAAAATCCAAGTCCAATTAAAAGTAAGATGATACCTAAGAAAATAAAAGGTCTTTTTTTAATTCTACGCTTTTTTCTTCTTATAGGTATATTCGTTTGACGATTATCTTCAGTTTCTGATTGATTATGCGAAGTCATTGTTACCAACCTTTTATCTTCAAAATTGAATCTAATTATATTATAATGAAACTCATACATTAAGTTAACCAATTTATATACTAAAAATCAAGAAAAATTGCAAAGCTAACTTAAAAATAAGACTTGAGACTGAATAAAGGATGGTAAAAATATCATGAATATGAATAAAGCGTATTTTGCAGGAGGATGCTTTTGGTGTATGGTTAAGCCATTTGACCAATATGAAGGAATAGATAAAGTGACTTCAGGTTATATGGGTGGAACAACTGAAAATCCAACATACGAAGAAGTAAAAAAGGGTGATACCGGACATTATGAAGTTGTCGAAATCCAATATGATGTAGCTTTATTCTCATATAATAGACTGCTAGAAATATATTTTGCAATTATTGACCCTACTGATGCTCATGGACAATTCCAAGACAGAGGTACGCAATACGAAACAGCTATTTTCTATACAAATGATGATCAGAAGAAACTTGCTGAACAATATATCGAACAACTCAATAAAGAATTACCAGAGGGAAAATCAGTCGTTACAAAACTATTACCATATAAGCCTTTTTATAAAGCTGAAGATTATCATCAAGATTTCTATAAGAAGAATCCTGAAAGATATCAAGAAGAACAAACAATTAGACAAAGTTTAAAATAAACAAGTATAGCATAACAGTATCGTATACAATTATGCTATACTGTTATTTTTATATAACATCTATCAGTATTTAAGATATAAAAGGAGAACATTATGGAACAATGGATTACTGATTTTATGACGCATTATGGATATATCGGTGTCTTCATACTCGTATTTTTAGAATATGTTATACACCCCTTCCCTTCTGAAATCATATTAACATTTGCAGGCTTCATGACATCACAGTCAGAGTTGAATATCATAATTGTATGTTTACTTACAATTTTAGGAGCCGTACTCGGAGCACTTGTATTATACAGTATTGGTGCATTTATAGGAGAAGAACGTTTATATAAATTTATACATAAACGAGGCAAATATATAGGTATCAAAACACAAGACTTAGATAAGACCATTCAATGGTTAGATAAATATGGACATTGGGCTATCTTTTTAGGACGCTTTATCCCAATCGTCAGAACGCTCATTTCATTACCTGCTGGTATAACTAAAATGAACTTACCCGTATTTATACTTTTAACAGCAATCGGTACAGGTATGTGGAATATATTTCTAATTATGCTCGGTAAAATGCTTGGTAATCACTGGCATCAAATTCTCGTATATGTAGGTATGTATTCTAAAGTGTTTATCGTGATTATCGCAATAGCAGTACTGTACGTCTTATACTTATGGTATAAACGCATTAAAGAAACACGTGTTAATTAAATAAAAAATAAAACTTTCATAACCCCTTTTTTATGGATTGGTTATGAAAGTTTTTTGTATTCTATAAATATGTATTTTTAGTTTTTATAGTTTGAAATTTCGATTAAATTATTATCAGGATCTCTTAAATAAACAGAATTGATTTCACCAAGGGCACCAACTTTATCGATTGGCCCTAACTCAATGTTAACGTTATGATTATTTAAATGAGATACAACTTCTTCAATACTAGTTTTAGTTATTAAACATATATCAGCTGAACCTGCCATTGGGTTATGAGCGCTAGGTTTAATGATATTATGTTCGCTATGCAAGTTAATTTTTTGATTCCCAAACTTTAAAGCTTTTCTATTTTCCCCAAATTCAATAATTTCCATTCCTAATATGTTGCTATAAAAATCCAATGTCTTTTCAATATTAGAAACAGTCAAAACAATATGATCGATTCCTTCTATTTTCATTATTTCTCCTCCTTTTTCATATTTCTTCCCATATATATTTTTGCTTCTTGAACAAATAAATCAATGAGATTGTTATCCCAATTTTTCTTCCTTGTTAAAGCGAATGAATAAAAAGTAGGAAATTGATCATTTCCCTCTATGATTTTCAGCTTATTTGAATTTAATTCTTTCTCAACAGTTCTATATGGCAATACACTAAATCCCATATCATCTATTAAAAATGTCTTAATTGCATCTATACTCCATAATTCTGTTGTTTTAGAAACTTCCTTTAAATTACTACTTAAAAAATCTTCAAACATCGTGCGATAAGTACTGTCTTTTTCGTTTATTACAAAATGATTATACCGTTTACTACTTAACAACTCATCTAATGTATCTGGAGCAGAATGATGTGCCACAATAACAATTTCATCATCACTTAATTTATGTTTTTTTATTGCATTATTTTGGATTCCAGTATTGATCACAAAAGCTATATCTACTTCACCATTCATAAGTAATGCTTGATTTTTACTACAAGTATTATTAAGCAAATCAAATTCTGTATTTGGAAATTTTTCTAAAAATATTTTTATAACTTCACTTAATCCTGTTGTAACTAGTGATTCGGGTGCTGCTATTTTTAATTTATGAGACATGTCCTCGTTCGATAATTTAATAATTTGATCGTGTGTCGAAATATAGTCATTAACTAAAGGTAATATTTTTAAAAGAAACTCACTTTCAATCAATTTTTTATTTGAGTATATAAATAATTCATTTTTCAATTCTGCTTCCAACTGATTAATTTGTTGAGATACATTTGATTGCGTATAGTTTAGTATTTCTGCTGTTCTTGTATAACTCTTCGTTTCTATAAGTGTCTTTAAAATCTTTAACTGCTTTATATTCATTCAATCACCTATTAATTTTATTAATGTATTAATAATAACATTAATTTCACTTATAACCAAAAAGACATTAAAATTTATATAGAGGTGAAGAACATGTCTGCGTTTTTAATTTATGTTTTTGTAACATCTATTACGCCAGGTCCAAGTAATATTTTTATTATGAATTCTACAAAAAAACATGGTTTATTAGGTGCAAAAAAATTTATACTTGGTATATTAGCAGGTTTTTTATTTTTAGCTATTTTAGCTTCTATTTGTTTATACTTATTTGAAGAATATATAGAAGCAGTTGAACAAACACTGAAAATATTTGGATTTGTATATTTATTGTATCTATCCTATAAAACGTTTACTGCTAGTAAAAACGATGAAATTGGTGATGTATATTCTACTTTTAAAGCAGGATTTTTATTACAAATTTTAAATATGAAAACATTATTATTTTACATCACGTTACTAGGTGTCTTTATTATCCCTAATTCTAATAACAAACCATTTATATATATGGTATTAACAATTATTATTGGTTGGGCTTGCCTTATTGTATGGGGCGTATTAGGACACTATTTAAAAAGATATCTCAATAAATATCATTATATATTTAATACTGTTATGTCATTATTAATCCTTTATTCCGCATTAAGCATTTTTTATTAATGAATAAAAGTGAGGTTAAAATAAAAAAACAGACTGAGACATTGTGTTATGCCTCAGTCTGTTTTATTTATGATTAATTGTTAAAGATACTCTTATTAAATTCCATAATAGCGAACTATATTTACGATATACTAAATATCTTGGTTCCCATTCTGGATAAAATTTTTGTTTATAATTTCGTAATCCTTGAAAACTATATAATCCATTCATATTTTCAAATACTTTTGCTGCAAATTTTTCTCTTAAATATGCATATTGATTATGCCCTACATTGGATAATGTAGCCATTCCCATATTAAATTGTTTATAGCCTTGTTCTTGTGCCCATAATAACATATGGATATATAAAGCATCCATCATCGGTAGTTCTACTTCCTTGTTCCATCTAATTAGATCTACGGATATGGATTCATTATAGTTCGTATACATTAATGAACAGAAACCTACTATTTCTTTATTATCATTTCTTATAACTGCAATTGGTGCTTTATTTAAATAATCTTCATCAAATGATCCAACTGAGAAGCTCATTTCTCTCTTATCACCTAACCAGCCGTCACTAATAGATTTCAACATATCGATGTCATCTTGTGTATACGGTGCTTCTATGATTTCAAATTGATAGCCTTCTGATGCCATTTTATTATGTGTTGCACGCATACCACGTTTTTTCTTACCAGATAAACTGAATGTTTCGAGGTCTATGAGCGCTTCTTCTCCTAATTTGAAAAAGACATTTCCGTAATCATGATATAAAGATAGTAATTTACTTTGTACTTGATAGAAAATAATATCATGGCCTAAAAAATGCATTTGATCATAAAATTCTTTTAATACTTCATGATATTTATCTGAGTTACCGACTGGATCACCTAACACGATAACTGCATTCATCTTATGTCGATACATAATAAAGACATCTTCATCTTTATTAACATAAAATGATTTATCTCCTGTAAATGCTAAGTGACTCACATAAGAACCTTGATTTTGATCGATAATGTTCTGTATCGTTTCATATGTAGCATTTGTATACAAACTTTTTTGGAATCTTTTTGAAAGAATATAGGTTATGCACATACCGATTAAACATAATATCGCAAGAGCAATTAAGAACATTGTAAAAACAGCATATTTATCAAATTTCGTAACTTCATGTGGATATAAATTCAAATAATTTTTAGTGACAATTCTATTGAAAATAAACATTGTTAATATTAATACACCACTTAAAACTATTTTCATAGGTGTCACAATCTTTTTGACAACAAGTGCATTTTTGTAGCCGATAAATAATAATACTAAAAGTATCGCTAGCCATAAAAATGCAATGATTGTGCTATTCGTTAATATGGATACAACTAACATTACGATGACGGAAATAATGCTCATGAGTATAGAACGCATCGTACCAGACATAACGCCTTTCGCGCAAATCAGTAACATAAGTGTAGATGCTGTATGTAATGCTAATAAAATTGAATAAAAAGTATAATGATGTGAATAAATAGCATCATATAAAATTAAAATGTGATTAAAATAAAGAACAAATCCTGTAATACCAGATAATAGCCCTAGTGCTAATGTTGGTACTTTGTTCATAAAGTCACTTTGCACAGACTTGATAAACGATGTTGTATCAACAGCTGGTGTATAGAATTTACTTTCTTCGATATATTTTTTAGCAATACTACCAAATTCAAATGTAGATAAACCAAGTGCGATTATAAATGGGAAGAAATAATAAGCAACTCGATAAAGTAACAACGCTAATAATACTTTTTCTTCAGGTACGCCAAGTGACTTAATACCTAATAAGATCACTAAATCAAACGCACCAAAGCCCCCAGGTATCATACTAATTAACCCTGATAAGGCTGCAACGACAAATATACCGACTAAGTGTGCGAAGTCTACGTGAATATGTAATGCTTTTAAAATAACAAATAATAAGTAGCTCGCCGCGATCCATTCGAGTGCAGATACAATTGTAAATTTAAATCCAAGCAATCTATCTCGACTTATAGAAGGTTTTAAATACGACACAACTATAAATAATGGAAGAAACAAACTGCCAATATAAATGACAATTTTAGCCCATGAAATATCAGCTAGTAATGCATCCGCATTAAAAACACGAAATACAATAAGTGCACATAATAAACTTAAACCACTTAACATGGATAACAATAATAATGAAACACTTTTAACTAAATCTTTCTTATCTTCAACGTCATTTCTATAAGAGTAAATTCTTAAACCAGCACCTATTAAGCCACCAAAGCCTAAAATACTGTTAAATGTATTGATAATATAACTAATAGATAGTACTTTGTGTATCGGCAAACTGATCTTTAAAGATTGCTTTAACATCATGTCATATAATGATAAAACAGAAACGGAAAGTACACCTAATATAATGATACCTACAAAATAAAAAGTATTCATTTCTCTAAAAAGAACGATTGTCTTTTTAAAGTCGATTTTCCCTAATTCATTATGCAATACAAATACAACGATGCATAATACGATACATATAAATAAAGCCTTTAATACTGGCAAAATTTTCTTTCGATTTAATAGTCTCATATTCCAACCTTCTTTAATTTTGTAATACTCCCAAATAATACCATATAAATATATAAATTAAAATGTTTAATAAAAGACTGCCATTAAGCTTCAAAAGTTAAAGGCAGTCTATATTTATAGTTTATTCTTTTTCGTATACAACTTCTTCATCTTTAAACTCGTATGGACCTGAGTCATCTTGATAATATTTATTATAACGACGTTTAAATAATGTGAAGAGATGTGTCACAGCTACTTTAATAATAGCGTATGCTGGAATACCTAAAATAACACCAAGTATACCTGCTAAATTACCTGCACATAACAATACAAAGATAATTGTTAAAGGATGAATTTGCATTGTTTTCCCCATAATATTTGGCGAAATAAAATGTCCTTCTAAAAATTGAACTGCAGCCCAAACGATTGCAAGTTTCAATAACATAATTGGTGAATCAATTGCCGCTAAAATAATTGCTGGTGAAATCGCAATTATTGGTCCTAAATATGGTACAACACTTGTCACAGCAGCAATACTTGCTAAAGTTAGTGCATAGTCTAATCCAATGATTGAATAACCAATAAATAGTAATACACCAATACAGAAAGCAACAATCATTTGACCTTGAATATAAGAACCAACTTGAACGTTCATTTTATCAATTAAATCGTGTGTATCTTTTCTGAATTTTGGTGGCATTAATCTAATAAAGTAATTTCTAAACTTCGCACCATCTTTAAGTAAGAAGAATAATACAAATGGGAATGTAATAATGATCACAACAACATGTGTAATTGTAGATACAAATGATTGGAACTTATTACTGAAATCCCCTACTGAATTAGATATTTTCTTTGGAATATCACTAAAGTTTTGTTGGAACCAATTTTGAGCTTGTGTATAGTAATCCGCTACAAATGAATTTTGAGAAAGCTCTTTTAATTTATCACTAAATTCATCGAAATATGTAGGTAAATTTTTAGATAAACTCTCAACTTGATGTTGCACAACAGGTATTAATAACGTCACAATTAGTGTAAATGCTGCGATAATTACACATAATAATATGATGATCCCCCATAATCTAGAGATGTTAAACCTTTCCATAAAATTAATTAAAGGATTAAACAAATAGAATGCAACAAACGCAACAATAATTGGGCCAATTAAAGTTGTCGTAATCGTAACGATAGGTTCAAATATAAATGAAACATGTTGGAAAATAAATATTGTTAACCCTATCAAAATCAATAATCCTAAAATGAAATAAATATCACGTCCACCGAAAAACTGCATAAAACGTGTTGTTTTATTTAAAGAATTATTGGAATGCTTTTCTTTTTCCAAAATAAGCCCTCCTCTTAAAGATTTATAATCTATTATACCCTAATCGTTTCACTTTAAAAACAAAAATTTACAATTATAGTCTACATAATAATATTATAATCGTTTTTTTAATATATAAAAAGAAGATACACCATGAAGGTGTATCTTCTAAAACATAAAAGTCTTATTTAACGACTAATATTTTATCGCCTTGTTCAACTGAACCTGTTGTTAATACTTCTAATGAAGCATCACCAAGATTAGTAACAACAATTGGTGTAACAGTACTATCAGCATTTTCTTTAATGAAGTCTAAATCTACTTTCATTAACGGTTGACCTTTAACGATATCTGTATCAGCTTCCGCTAAAATTTCAAATCCTTTACCTTCTAATTTAACTGTTTCTAAACCAAAGTGGATTAATAATTCAACACCGTCATTAGATTCTAAACCGATTGCATGTTTTGTTGGGAATGTCATTTTCAATTTACCATCAAATGGTGCAACTACTTCACCAGTTTCAGGAATAATTGCAACGCCATCACCCATCATTTTTTCAGAGAATACTTTATCTGGTACTTCAGAGATGTTAACAACCTCACCTTTAATAGGTGCATAAATTGTTGCGCCACCTTCAGCTAAAATAGTTGCACTTTCTTGATCGCCTTCTTCAGTAACAGTTGTTTCATCAGGTTTTGTAATTTCTCCTGAAATGATACGTGCCATATCGTGTTTAATTTGATCTGATTTAGGTCCGAAAATAGCTTGAATATTATTACCAACTTCAAGTACACCTGAAGCACCTAAACTTTTCAGTTCATCTTTGTTTACTTCAGATTTATTTAATACTTCAACACGTAAACGCGTAATACATGCATCTAAATGTTTGATGTTTTCTTTACCACCCATTGCATCTAATACATCGAATGGAAGTTCAGCTACTGAACTGTTGCGTGTTTCAGATTCTTTATCTTCACGACCAGGTGTTTTTAAGTTAAATTTCTTAATCGCAAATGTGAATAAGAAGTAATAAACTAACGCATAAATAATACCTACTGGAATAACAAGTAGTGCATTAGTACGATCCCAGTTTAATAATCCGTATAAAACGTAATCGATAAATCCACCAGAGAATGTCATACCGATTTGGATATGTAGAAGATGCATCACTAAGAATGATGTACCTGCTAAAATAACATGAATACCGTATAATATTGGTGCTACGAATAAGAATGAGAATTCTAATGGTTCAGTAATACCTGTTAGGAATGATGTTAAACCTGCAGATAACATTAAACCACCGACAACTTTTTTACGCTCTGGACGAGCTTGACGATAGATTGCATATGCTGCAGCTGGTAAACCAAACATCATAAATGGATATTTACCAGTTGTGAATGCACCAGCTGTAAATGGTACACCGTCTTTAACTTGTGCCATGAATATTCTTTGGTCACCACGAACTAATTCACCAGCAGAATTTACATAGTTACCAAATTCGAACCAGAATGGTGAGTAGAAAATGTGATGCAATCCAAATGGAATTAAAGCACGTTCAATAATACCAAATATAAATGTCGTTAAAGCTAAGTTCTTATCTAATAAGAATGTAGATAAGTTATTTAAGCCATCTTGAATTGGTGGCCATGCAAATGAAAGAATAATACCTGCAATAATTGCAACTACAGATGTGATAATTGGTACAAATCTTTTACCAGCAAAGAATCCTAAGAATGGTGGTAAGTTGATATTATAATATTTGTTGTAACACCATGCTGCAAGAGCACCCATTATAATACCACCAAACACCCCTGTTTGAAGTGTTGGAATACCAAGAACTAATGCGTTTGCTGGATCTTTAGCAGTTTGTCCTAAAGTTTTAGCGCCTTCAGCGTAGCTATAAATATCATCAATTGAAATACCTTTAACAACACCCATTGTTGTATTCATAATAAGGTAACCAACTAATGCTGCTAATGCTGCAACACCATCTCCTCCAGCTAAACCTAATGCTGTCCCGAGTGCGAAAAGTAATGGTAAATTATCAAAGATAATTTGACCTGATGATTCCATTACTGAAGCTATCATGACAATAACATCAGATTTTAACCAAGGTGCAATTTCAACGAATTGATCGTTTTGCATTGCATTACCAAACGCAAGTAAAATACCTGCTGCTGGTAAAATCGCAACTGGTAACATTAATGCTTTACCAATACGTTGCAATTGTCCAAAGAACTTTTTAAACATAATTAATACCCTCCTAATTGTTTAACTTTATAAATCACGGCATGAAAAAAGGCATGAGCAAAGAAACTTACCATTACGGTAAAGTCTATTTGCTCATGCCTGATCGTATCAGTAACACGCAATTTATAAGTTATTATTAAAGTGTTGAATATGCATCGTTAAATATGCCAATTCAGATTGATATACCGGCTTCTTCAACTGTGTTTGCATCATCTTCACTATCTTTACAGAAATATTATAGCACAATGGATATTGCGCTTTCAATAGTGTTTCGATATTAGTTGCATCTGGAATTCGTTCATCTGCCAATACTCTTTGAATCGCAAAGTGAAGGTGCCGAACAAAACGACTATAATTAATACTATTTTTGTTAATATCAACTTCTAGGCCTTCTTCTATTATAATGATTGCTTTTTGAATAATCGCTTTTATATTGTGTATATCATGAATTGAATGGTTTACTTCAGCAGAGTGGATATGTAATGCAATAAATCCAGCTTCTGATTCAATAAACTGTAAGTTTAATTTTTCATTTAATGCTTTAACAGCTTTTTCTGCTATTTGATATTCTCTCGGATAAAGCAGTTCAGTCTCTTTTAAAAAAGGATTATGAACATGTATACCTTCTTTAATACGCTTGATCGCAAATAACATATGGTCTGTTAAAGATATTAATGTCTTTTCACTAACACTTCCACCTAACTGTTTATCGATACCATTTACAACTTCTAATACGATATTAAACACTTCATCATTAGTACCATCTAATAATTGCTTATATTTATTTTTATCATTTTCAGATTCTAATAAATATACCTTTTCGATTAAATCTGTATTAATTTCTTCACCTTGTTTTTTTCCGAAACCAATCCCCTTACCAACTAATATAACTTCTTTATCATAATAATTAGCAACTAACACATTATTGTTTAATGCTTTTTCGATAATGTATTTTCCCATATCTAAAACCTCATTCTGAAGACCTATTACATATTATACATTTGATGATAATATAATGATAGATATATTTTATATCAATAAATACGAGGATGTGCAAACATATGAAAAAGACGAAACTATATATAATAAGTGTTCTTGCTGTTTTATTATTATCTACAATTTTATATCCGAAACATCAAGCCCATGCGGTAACTGAAGAGGCTTGGGATAATGCCGTTACTGTTTATGGTGCAGCATTACAAAACAATTCAAGTGCTAAAGATACAACTTCTAACTTATTAGGCACTAAAAACAGTGACAAGACAACTTACGTTACGGCTGATGACTTAAATAAATACTTAAATATGCAATCATCAAATGATGTCTTAAAATCAAGTATCCGTATTACAAAGACTTCTAAAGGCAGTGGTCTTAACTTAACGATCAATCAAGACCAAGGTCAAATTACAAAAGTAACTAAAGACACATATAAAAATGCTTTAATGACAGCAGGTATTCAAGATGCAGATGTTACAATTGCATCAAGTGAAGATGTAACTGGCGAAAGTGCCTTAGCTGGTGTATACAAAGCATTTGAAGAACAAGGTGAAGAAGTAGATTCAAGCAGAACACAAGTCGCTCAAGAAGAATTATCTACAATTAACCAAATTACTGAAGAAAATAAAGGTCAAGAAGGTTTTTCTCAATCACAATTAAACAAAACAATTGCAGAATCTAAACAAGCTGTAGCTGAAAAATCTGGTAATGTAACAATCAATGAAATCACAAATATCGTCAATCAGAAGATTGAAGACAATGGTTTAACAAATGTTATTAATGATAACCAAATTAATATGATTGTTAATGTTATTGATAAAGCACAAAAAGACGGTGTCTTTAGCGGTGAAAATGCAAAAGACTTTATTAATAACTCAAAAGATTATGTTAATGATTTAGTTAAATCAGATGAATTTAAAGATGCAAAGAAAAAAGCAGAAGACTTAGGTAACGATATTAAAGACAAACTTCAAGACGAAGGTTTCTGGGATAAAATCGTAAATGCCATCAAAGATATCTTCAATTCAATTGCAAACTTATTTAAATAAATTGAAAACGCCATGGGCTCGTGCCCATGGCGTTTTTCTTATATTATTTATCTTCATCTTTATCATCATCTTTAATAATGTCAAAAGTATCTTGTTTAGGTTCTTCATACTTTGTATTTACTTCTGATGATTGTTCTGTTGTTTCTTTTTTGTTTAATGTTGTATAAGGGTTATCGCCCCATGCTTCGATATTATTATAGTTAACTTTTAAGTTTTCAATTTTAAATACTGGGTTTAACTTACGCTTTCTTTGTGCACGATAATCTTTAGCAACTTCAAATACAACTGTTGCAAGTCCGAATAGTGCTACGATATTGATGATTGCCATTAATCCCATAAATAAGTCTGCTGTATCCCATACTGTTTGTACTTGTACAACTGATCCTACAAAGACCATAGCTACTACTAATGCTCTAAAGATAAACATTACGATTTTATTTTTTGTTAAGTATTCAATATTTGATTGACCGTAGTAATAGTTACCAATAATTGAAGAGAATGCGAACATAAATACAGCTAATGTTAAGAATATACCACCGAATTCACCTACATGTGTTGTAAGTGCTTGTTGCGTTACAGCCACACCTTGAGGCGCATCTGCTCCAAATTGTAAGTCAGTATAAAGTAATAACATGATTGCTGTTGCTGAACAGATAATCATAGTATCAAAGAATACACCTAACGCTTGGATTAAACCTTGTTTAACTGGGTGACTTACGGCTGCTGTTGCTGCTGCGTTTGCTGCAGAACCCATACCAGCTTCGTTAGAGAATAAGCCACGTTTAATACCTTGCATAATTGCAAATCCCATTGCCCCACCAAATGCAGGATGTAAACCAAATGCACTTCTTACGATATTTTGAATCATTGGCCAAATTTGATCAGCATTCATAAATAAGATATAACCAACTAAACCAATATATCCAACTGCCATAATTGGCACGATAAATGAAGATACTGTTGCGATACTTCTTACACCACCAAAAATAACTAATGCTGTAATAATAGCCAAGATAACTCCAGTTATCACATTTGAAAATTCATATTGTTCATTTAAAGAAGCTGCAATCGTATTAGATTGAACTGTGTTAAATACAAATGCAAACGTTACAGTTATAAGTATTGCAAACACAACACCAAGCCATTTCTGACCTAAACCACGTTCTATGTAATAAGCTGGTCCACCACGGAACCCACCTTCTTTATCTTTAACTTTATATACTTGTGCTAATGTTGCTTCAAAGAATGCACTTGCTGCACCAATGAATGCAATAACCCACATCCAAAATACTGCACCTGGGCCACCTAGTACAATCGCTGTTGCAACACCTGCGATATTACCAGTACCAACACGAGAAGCAGCACTTATAGCAAATGCTTGGAAAGAAGATATACCTTTTCTTCCATCTTCTAACGTTTCAGGTTTTTCGAAAATGACTCTAAACATTTCTGGTAGCCATCTAAGTTGTACTACTCTAGAACTTATTGTAAAGAATACACCAGCTAATAGTAATAGGAAAATTAAGTTTTGAGTCCAAATTAAATCATTACCCCATTGGACAAAATTATGAAACCAATCTGGGATATAACTATCAAAATCTTTCAAATAAATCCCTCAATTCTAATAATATAGTCATAATAAATTGCTATCATGATTTTACCATGTGCCATTCATTATGACTATATTTTTTTAATCTATAGCTTTTTCTTCAAAATATGCATCAATAACTTGACCAAAGTCATTCTCGTCAACAACAAATCGACCATTTGTATAACGTTCACTAAAGTTAAAGTCTTTAGTATTCACTTTGACTTGATCTTTTTCTGAAATAATAACGCATGTTTCATCCTCTGAAACGGTTCTAGCAAATACAATTCTATGCGCTTTTGATTTTAGTTCTTTCAAGATCATTAAGCCGCGTTGAGATCTTTTAGCAGGTACAAATTGTTCTGCTTTCATTCTTTTAACTGAACCACGATCTGTCACAATAAAGACAGATTGATCATTTGGTAATTTATCTGTCATCACAACTTTATCATTATCTTTCAAGTTGATAGATTTAACACCAGCTGCTTTCAAACCAATGTCGGATAATTCATCCGTATCATAAGTTAAGCTCATACCTTTTTCAGTAATCACTGTTATAAGTTCATCATTTACTATTTTCAGTACGGACACAACTTCATCGTCACCTTTAAGTTTAATGGCAACGAGTGGTTTTGTAATTCTGCTAGCTTTAAATTTATCATTTGTAGACTTTTTGATCATGCCGTTTTTCGTTGCGATAATATAATTAGACGATGGTTTGAAATCAGTTTCTTTATTAACAGAAATAACACGTTCGTCATCATCAATTGGAATCATTTGTGAAATATGTTTACCAAGATCTTTCCACTTTAAGTCCACAATTTCATGTACAGGTATAAATAAGTAATTACCTTTATTTGTGAATACAATTAAAGTATCTTGCGTATTCATTTTTTCGTGCATTAATAAGTAGTCGCCGTCTTTAAGTCCTACTTCTTCAACACCACTTGCGATATAACTTCTATTAGAAGTACGTTTAATGTATCCATCATGCGTAACAGAAACGATAGTTTCTTCACTTGGAACTAAAATTTCTTTTTCAATTTTTATTTCTTCAATTTTTTCTTCGATTTCAGTTAAACGTTCATCTGCAAATTCTTTTCGAACTGCTCTAAGCTCATTTTTAATCACTTTAAATAATGATTTTTCATTTTGTAAAATATCTTTTAAGCGTTCGATAGTTTGTTTAAGTTCATCAAATTCATTTTCTAATGAAACAATATCTGTATTTGTTAATCTATAAAGTTGTAACATTACGATTGCTTCAGCTTGTTCTTCAGTAAATTCATATTTCGCAATTAAATTTTCTTTCGCATCACGTTTGTTTTTAGAAGCTCTAATCGTTTCAATAACTTCGTCTAAAATAGACAATGCTTTAATTAAACCTTCAACGATGTGCATACGTTTTTGTGCTTGAGCTAATTCATATTGAGAACGTCTTGTTACGACTTCTTTTTGATGTTCAATATAACTTTCAAGAATTTGTTTAAGGCCTAATAATTCAGGTCTTCTATTATTTATTGCTACCATATTAAAATGATAAAGCACTTGTAAGTCTGTATTCTTATAAAGGTAATTCAGAACACCTTCACTATTAATATCTTTCTTAAGTTCAATCGCAATTCGTAAACCTTCTCTATCTGTTTCATCACGAACTTCTACAATACCTTCAATTTTCTTATCAGCTCTAAGTTCATCAATTTTCTTAACTAGCGTACCTTTGTTAACTTCAAATGGTACTTCAGTTACGACGATTTGTTCTCTTCCGCCTCTAATTTTTTCTATTTCTACTTTACTTCTAACAACGATTTTACCTTTACCTGTTTTATAGGCTTTCTTAATGCCATCTAACCCTTGAATAATACCGCCTGTTGGGAAATCTGGTCCTTTTATATGTTCAATTAATTCATCTACAGATGTACTTGGCTTATCGATAAGCTTTAATGTCGCATCAATGACTTCTCCTAGATTATGCGGTGGAATATCAGTTGCATAACCAGCAGAAATACCTGTAGCTCCATTGACTAATAAGTTAGGATACCTAGCTGGTAATACCATCGGCTCCATCGCAGTATCATCAAAGTTTTGTACATGTTCAACTGTTTCTTTATCAATATCTTGTAATAACACTTCAGCTAATTTACTTAATTTTGCCTCAGTATAACGCATTGCTGCAGGAGGGTCATTATCAATACTACCGTTATTACCATGCATTTCTATTAGTACGTGTCTCAATTTCCAATCTTGACTCATACGAACCATTGCATCGTATACAGAAGAATCACCATGTGGATGATAATTACCGATTACGTTACCAACCGTTTTAGCACTTTTTCTAAAGTTTCTGTCATACGTATTACCGTCTTTATACATCGCAAATAATATTCTACGTTGTACAGGTTTTAATCCATCTCGTACATCAGGTAGTGCACGATCTTGAATGATATATTTACTATATCTACCGAATCTATCTCCAATTACATCTTCTAAAGGAAGGTTTTGAATTTGTTCAACCATTATTTAACTTCCTCCTCTAATGTTTCTACTTCATCATCAAGTACTTGAATGTCATCACTTTCAAGTATACTTTGATCTTCTTGCATACCAAATTGAACGTGTCTTTCAATCCATTCTCTACGTGGTTCAACTTTGTCACCCATTAATGTAGTCACTCTTCGTTGTGAACGTACTTCATCATCAATACTTACTCGAATTAACGTTCTTGTTTCAGGATCCATTGTTGTTTCCCATAGTTGATCGGCATTCATTTCACCTAAACCTTTATAACGTTGAAGTGTGAAACCTTTACCAATTTTCTTCATTAATACTTCTAAATCTTCATCAGTCCATGCATATTCAACTTGTTTTGATTTACCTTTACCTTTTTCTAATTTATATAAAGGTGGTAACGCAATATATACTCTACCTGCTTCTAATAGCGGTCTCATATATTTGAAGAAGAAAGTTAATAATAATACTTGAATATGTGCACCATCTGTATCGGCATCTGTCATAATAATCACTTTGTTGTAATTACTATCTTCAATATTAAAGTCTGCACCAACACCTGCACCTATTGTATGAATAATCGTATTGATTTCTTCATTTTTAAAGATATCTTCAAGTTTAGCTTTTTCTGTATTAATAACTTTACCTCTTAACGGTAAAATTGCTTGGAATTTACGATCACGCCCTAATTTAGCTGATCCTCCGGCAGAATCCCCTTCGACTAAATAAAGTTCGTTTTTCTCTGTATTTTTACTTTGTGCTGGCGTTAATTTACCAGATAATATAGTTTCTTTACGTTTGTTTTTCTTACCATTTCTAGCTTCTTCACGTGCTTTTCTTGCTGCTTCACGTGCTTGAGATGCTTTAATCGCTTTTTTAAGTAATGCCTTTGATAATTGACCTTTCTCTTCTAGGTAGAAAGGCAGTTGATCTGACATAACGGAATCAACAGCTGCACGTGCTTCTGTTGTACCTAATTTAGACTTAGTTTGACCTTCGAACTGTAATAAATCTTCTGGAATTCTTACAGAAATTATAGCTGTCAAACCTTCACGAATGTCACTACCATCAAGATTTTTATCTTTTTGTTTAAGTTCACCAATTTTACGCGCATATTCATTAAATACACGAGTAAATGCTGTCTTTAAGGCAGTTTCATGTGTACCTCCGTCTTTAGTACGGACGTTATTTACGAAACTTAGAATCGTTTCAGAATATTGGTCATTAAATTGAAAACTAATATCTACTTCAATTCCATTTGATTCGCCACTAAACATAGCAACGTCATGTAACACGTCTTTGCCTTCATTTAAATAATTTACAAATTCTTTAATACCATCTTCATAATGATAAAATACTTCTCTAGGTTCTTCTCCCCTTAAATCCGTTACTTTTATCTTAAGTGCTTTCAGTAAAAATGCTGATTCTTGAAGTCTTTCACATAACGTTTCAAAGTTAAAATGTGTTGAAGCTTTAAATATTTTAGAATCTGGTTTGAAATGAACCGTTGTACCCGTTTTACGTGTTTTCCCCTTTTTCTCTAATGTTGTAACAGGTACACCACCGTTTTTGAACTTTTGTTTATAAATATGACCTTCTCTATAAATCGTTACTTCTAACCATTCACTCAAAGCATTAACAACTGAAGCACCTACACCGTGTAGTCCTCCAGATGTTTTATAGCCACCTTGACCGAATTTACCGCCGGCATGAAGGACAGTAAATATTACTTCAGGTGTCGGTTTACCAGTCTTATGTAGTCCTGTAGGCATCCCCCTACCGTTATCATGAACAGAAATACTATTATCTTTATGAATTGTTACTTCGATTTCCGTACCGAAGCCATTTAAAATTTCATCAACAGAGTTATCTACTATTTCATATACTAAATGGTGAAGTCCGCGGACATCTGTTGAACCAATGTACATACCAGGTCTTTTTCTTACTGCTTCTAAACCTTCGAGTACTTGTATTGAATCTTCACCATATTGAACTTTTGCTTGTTTATTCAATATTTCTCCTCCTACAAACGTACGTTCGTTTCTTTTACTTTACAATAGTTATTTTGTTATAAATCCCTAGAAAATGCAAGCCCTATCCCTAATTGTGGTACAATTTCCCTTTACATTGTACAGACAATATCATATTTTTAAATAGTAACCGATATACAGTTATGGTAAACTATTAGTACCTGCTATCAAAGGAGTGTTTCAATAATGACATTTGTTGTTATTATACTTAGCTACTTAGTTGGATGTTTCCCAAGTGGCCTTGTGTTAGGTAAGTTATTTTATAAAAAAGATATTCGACAATTTGGAAGTGGCAACCTAGGTGCTACAAATACATTTAGAGTATTAGGAAAAAAAGCTGGATTTATCGTGATGTTTTTAGATATCTTCAAAGGATTTATTGTAGTTTTCTTCCCAATATGGTTTAATGTAGATATTCCTAGCATATTTGTAGGTATTTGTGCAGTAGTCGGACATGTATTTCCAATATTTTTGAAATTCAAAGGTGGAAAAGCCGTTGCAACAAGTGCAGGTGCTGTTCTAGGTGTACATCCGATACTATTAATTATACTAGCTATTATATTCTTTGTAATTCTATATTTAACTAAATATGTATCATTATCTAGTATTGTAGCGGGTATAAGTTGTTTTATAGGTGCAATTATCATTGGTGATATACCTTTCTTAATCGTATCTATTGCAATATTGGTTATACTGCTCGTCAGACACCAATCAAATATCGTAAGAATATTCAAAGGACAAGAACCAAAAATCAAATGGATGTAAAGGAGAATGCACTATGAATCTAGAAATTACTGAAAAAGCTATCGAATGGTTTAAAGACGAATTAGAATTCAATGATGATCAAGCCTTACGATTTTTCGTTCGTTATGGCGGTGAATTTCAGTTAAAACAAGGCTTCTCACCCGCATTTACTGTAGAAGAATTAAGTTCTTCTGAAGTTGGTTTTAAAGACGAGAAAAACGATATTCCATTTTTTATTGATGAAAAAGATTTATGGTACTTTGATGATAATGACTTAGTAATTGATTTAAATGATAATGGAGAAATTAAATATGAAGTCAAAGCTTCAAGATAAACTATAAAAGCAGATGTATTTCGTGTATTTAGCGAAACACATCTGCTTATTTATTATAGTTTACGATCTACACCTTGTTCAGTTTCTTCATGAATTTTTAAATATGCTTTATGCCATTCAGGGAAACTCTTATCTAATCTAATTGGTCTGTTTGAACCTTTTTTCAAGCATACATGCGTTGTTGATCCTGTTGATACAACTTCTCGTTGTTCATTTAATATCTCATAAGAATAAATTGATCTTATAGGTGAATAATGAGAAATCCACGTTTTAATGATAACTTTTTCAGGGTATGTTATAGACTTTTTATAAGTAATATTCAAATCAACTACAGGAGATATAATCCCCGCATTCTCCATATCTGCGTAACTAAATCCCGCTTTATAAATGTAATCTGTTCTCGCTACTTCGAACCAAATCGCATAATTTGCGTGATAAACAACGCCCATTTTATCCGTCTCTGCATATCTAACATCTATTGGTGTTTCACTATAAATCATGATTCAATCCCTCTTTCTAAATTCCTTAACCTAATCATAACATAAATATAATTACGCCTGTGATTATATTCTTTTAAATACATATATTTAATTTTCATATAAAAAGCAGTAGACATTCAATTTACAAAGAATATCTACTGCTCGTATATGAATTAGCTTTATATTATTGTGCTAATTTGTTTCTTAATACCATTTGTAGAATACCACCGTGTCTGTAGTAGTCAATTTCTACTTCTGAGTCGAATCTAGCTAAAGCTTCAAATTCTGTAACTTTACCATCTTCGCTAGTAGCAGTTACTTTAAGAATATCACGTGGTTTAACACCTTCATGAATATCTACTGAAATGGCTTCTCTACCAGTTAAACCTAAGCTATCTGCTGATTCACCTTTTTTGAATTGTAAAGGTAATACACCCATCATAACTAGGTTAGAACGGTGAATACGTTCGTAACTTTGAGCAATAACTGTTTTAACACCTAAAAGATTTGTACCTTTAGCTGCCCAGTCACGAGAAGAACCCATTCCGTAGTCATTACCAGCAAGTACACATAAACCAATACCATTTTCTTGATATTTCATTGAAGCATCAAAGATAGGCATTACTTCTTCTGTTGGCCAGTAAGTTGTGAATCCACCTTCAGTTCCAGGTGCTAATTGGTTCTTAATACGAATGTTCGCAAAAGTACCTCTCATCATAACTTCATGGTTACCACGACGAGAACCGTATGAGTTAAAGTCTCTAATTGCTACATCATGGTCTTGCAAGTATTTACCAGCTGGTGTATCTTTACCGATTGCACCTGCAGGAGAAATATGGTCAGTTGTAACTGAGTCACCAAATTTACCCATTACTCTTAAATCACTTAAAGGTTGAATATCTTGTGGTTCTTTAGATAAACCTTGGAAGAATGTAGGGTTTTGGATATATGTTGAATTAGGATCAAAGTCATATAATGGTTGATCTGTCGTTTCAATTTGATTCCAAACTTCATTAGATTCAAATACTGTTTTGTATTCTTCTCTGAATAATTCAGGTGTAACAACTGATAATACAGTGTCTCTAACTTCTTCAATTGATGGCCAGATGTCTTTTAAGAATACATCTTCACCATTAGATCCTTTACCGATTGGATCATTTTGTAAGTCGATATCAACAGTACCAGCTAATGCATAAGCAACAACTAATTGTGGTGATGCTAAGTAGTTCGCTTTAACTAATGGATGAATACGACCTTCGAAGTTACGGTTACCAGATAATACTGAAGTAACAAGTAAATCTTCGTCAGCAATCGCTTTTTCAATTTCAGGTAATAATGGACCTGAGTTACCGATACAAGTTGTACAACCATAACCAACTAAGTTGAATCCAAGATCATCTAAATACTCTTGTAATCCAGCGTCACGTAAATAGCCTGTAACAACTTTTGAACCAGGTGCTAATGAAGTCTTAACGTAATCTGGTACTTTTAAGCCTTTTTCGATTGCTTTTTTCGCAACTAAACCTGCACCTAACATTACATATGGGTTAGAAGTGTTTGTACATGAAGTAATGGCTGCAATTGCGATGTCACCAGTCTTCATTGAAGTCTTCGTACCATCTTGTAATTCAATATCTACAGATTTATCAAATTCTGATTTATCGAAACCATGACCTTGGTTACCTGCTGGTGCAGTCACTGATTCAACAAATGATTTTTTCATGTCGCTTAATTTGATTAAATCTTGTGGACGTTTAGGACCAGATAATGATGCTTCAACTGTTGATAAATCTAGATTAACAACATCTGTGTATGTTGGTTCTACATTTTCAGCATTGAAGAACATGTTGTTTTCTTTTAAGTATTTCTCTACAACATTAACTTGTTCTTCAGAACGTCCAGTTAAACGTAAGTAACTTAATGATTCATCATCTACTGGGAAGAAACCACATGTAGCACCATATTCAGGCGCCATATTAGCAATTGTTGCTCTGTCTGCTAATGGTAATTTTTCTACACCAGGACCAAAGAATTCAACAAATTTACCTACAACACCTTTTTTACGTAACTCTTCAGTTACACGTAAAGCTAAGTCAGTTGCTGTTGTACCTTGTGGTAATTCGTTTGTTAATTTAACACCGATAACTTCAGGAACTGGGAAGTATGAAGGTTGACCAAGCATACCTGCTTCGGCTTCAATACCACCTACACCCCAACCTAATACACCAATACCGTTGATCATTGTTGTATGTGAGTCAGTACCTACTAAAGTATCTGGGTAAGTTACAAGTTCATTTTCTTCCTCTCTAATGTGTACAACACTTGCTAAGTATTCCAAGTTAACTTGGTGAACAATACCAGTAGCTGGTGGTACAGCACGATAGTTATCAAATGATTTTGTTGCCCAGTTTAAGAATTGGTAACGCTCGATATTACGTTCAAATTCTAATTTCATATTCATTTCTAATGAATTTGGTAATGCATAGCTATCTACTTGTACAGAGTGGTCAATAACTAAATCAACAGGTACTTCAGGGTTGATTTTAGAAACATCTCCACCAACATCATCCATCGCTTTACGTAAAGAAGCTAAGTCTACAACTGCAGGTACACCTGTGAAGTCTTGTAGAATAACACGTGATGGTTTAAATGGTACTTCTGCATTAGCATCGTTAGATTTACCCCATTTTGCTAAATTCATAATATGTTCTTCTTTTATGACACGTCCGTCAAATTGTCTTAATACTGATTCTAATAATACACGAATAGAATAAGGTAGTTTATCAACATTAGATAAACCTAATTCGTCTAATGTTTTTAAGCTATAAAACGTGTATGTTTTGCCGTTCAATTCAAAAGATTTTTTAGATTGTTCTTTTAAACTTGAGCTCATTATTAGTTCCCCCTTTAAAATTGTGCAAGTTAATGCTTCATATACAATTGTATAATCAATACTTTAGTAAAACAATACATTGCGCTTAAAAATGAATATATTTACCATTCAAGTTTATAATAGGATACTATAAGTTTTTCTTATGTATTTTCAAATATACATAATTTTTAGTTATTAATTGATAATGATTATCAACTATAATTTTAAAAAAAGACTGAGACATCAATTTGTCTCAGTCTTTAACTTATTAATCTTCCATTTCTCTTGCTAAACGACGTTGTTCTTTTAATTCTTGTTCATATTCTCGTTTAGATTTTTCTACATATTCTTTCATACGATGCTTATTCGGTGTAATCGATAATCCAAGATATTTTCTTTCTTGGTTTGCATCTTTATAGAAAGCGACAATCATCATAATGATAATGAAACTAAACGGGAATGCTGAAATGATTGCTGCTGATTGTAATGCATTTAATCCAGTATCTCCACCAGATAATAATAGCACGAATGCAATAAGTGATTGTGCAACACCCCATACAATCTTCACTCTACCTGATGGTTCTAATGATCCATAAGTTGTCTGCATACCTAGAACGAATGTAGCAGAGTCTGCAGAAGTTATAAAGAATGTACATATTAATGCTAATGCAATAATTGATAGAATCGCACCCATTGGTAATTCATTAAATACACCAAATAATTGAGTTTCAGTAGTCATTTTGAAGACTTCTGGTGTCTTCTTACCTACTTCAATACCTGTTACGCCAAATACGCTGAACCAAATAAAGCTAATGATTGTTGGTACAAGCATAACACCTAAAATAAACTCACGAATTGAACGTCCTCTAGAAACGCGGGCAATGAATATACCTACGAATGGACTCCAACTCATCCACCAACCCCAATAATAAAGTGTCCATGAATTTAACCATTCACTCTTTTGAGGATTTAATGGTGCTACATCAAAACTATTGAATAAGAATGAATCGAATAGCGCACCTGTTGATGATGTAAACATATTTGCAATTAAAATTGTTGGACCGATAATTAAAGTGACGATAAGTAATAGTGAAGCTAAAACAATATTTAAGTTACTTAAATATTGGATACCTTTACTTAGTCCACTCCATGCACTCATTAAGAATAAAATCGTTACAATAACGATGATGATACCTTGTATAACGATATTATTTGGGATTCCAAATAAATATTCTAATCCACCATTGATCTGTAAAGCACCCATACCTAATGATACGGCAACCCCTACAACAGTTGCGAATACTGATAACACATCAATAATGATACCTATAGGACCATCAACTCTATCACCTAAAATTGGTCTTAATGTTTTAGATAATAAACCAGGTTCACCTTTTCTAAATTGAGAATATGCTAATGCTAAAGCAACTACTCCGTAAATTGCCCAAGCATGGAAACCCCAATGTAAGAATGTAGAACGCATTGATTCAGTCATCGCTGCTTTCGTCTCTGGATCAGCATTCGGTGGTGAAACAAAGTGAGACATTGGTTCAGCTGCACCGTAGAATACAAGTCCGATACCCATACCAGCACTGAATAACATTGCAAACCAAGAAATTGTATTAAATTCTGGTTTATCATGTGGTCTACCTAATTTTAACTTTCCAATTGGGCTAAATATAATGAAAACACAGAAAAATACCATACCAATTGTAATAATCATGTAATACCAACCAAAGTATTTTGAAATCCATGCACTGATATTACCAGTTATCTCACCAAACTGAGTTGGAAAAATAACACCAAGTGCAACAATGATTGCAACAACTATGGCACTAATTGTAAAAACATTTGAAACTTTTCTTCCATTTGGATACGTTGGAATATTGGCCATTATAATTCTCCTTTCAAAATAACAAACTTTAAAATATGTATTCCCGTTTTAACTTATTTTATTCGTGATATTTTCAAATAAGTGATATATGAAAACAGCAACATTCAACACTTTAACAAATATTACACCTAAAATCAAATTGACTATTTCTTTTTATGCCATATTCATGTATGATAAAATTCGATAAGGAGGTGTTTAATATGTCATTATTAAAAGAATTTAAAGACTTTGCTTTGCAAGGTAACGTTTTAGATTTAGCAATCGCCGTTGTTATTGGTGCTGCCTTTAACAAAATTGTTACATCTTTAGTTGAGAACGTCATAATGCCACTTATTGGATTAATTTTTGGAGAAGTAGACTTCGCTGAAAAATGGTCATTAATGGGTATCAAGTACGGTCTATTCATCCAATCTATCATTGACTTCTTAATCGTCGCATTCGCACTATTTGTATTCATCAAAATTGCAAATACTGTTATGAAAAAAGGCGAAGAAGAAGAAGAAGTTGACGAACAAACTGTATTACTTACAGAAATCCGCGACGCTTTACGCGAAAAGTAAGTTTTACATATTTAAAAAACCATCGATTATTGATTGTTCAATAATCGATGGTTTTTTTGATATCTTTATTAATCTTCAACTGGACCTTCTTCTACTAATGTTTTAACATCAGCTACAATTTCTGATTTAGGGAATTTTTTATCCCCAGCATCCTGTCCGCTATATGATTTAATGATTTTTCCATTCTGATCTATTAAATAGAAACTTGTACCATGTGTAACTTGTGTACTACCTTTTGGTGGTGGCGCCACGATTGATTTAAAGTTATCTTGTGCGTATTGTTTAATAAATTTAAAATCATAATTTGTTAATAACGTCCATTTGTTATCTGGTACATTATATTGTTTAACGTAATCTTTAAGTTTTTTCGGTGTATCATTTTCTGGATCTACACTAAAACTTAATACCCCATAATTTTTAACGCCATCTTTTTCAAGTTGATCAATAACAGTACTCATATTATATGTCATTGGTGGACAAACTGTTTCACAATTCGTAAAGATAAAATCAGCTATATACACTTTCCCTTTCATATCTTTTTGTGAAAATTTATGACCATCTTGATCAGTTACATTGAATGACTGCATTTTATTGCCAAATTGACTGTCGGGTTCAATCGCATTATTACTACATGCACTCATTATCATCATCATACTTGCAACCAATATTAGAAATATTCCCTTTTTCATCCTAACACTCCCATAACTCTGTTAGTTAAAATATATCAAATAAAAATCACAACTTAAATACACAATTTAATCTAATTATGTCTTTGATGTGTCATTCAATTATTTGAGAATGCTGTTGTACTTAAAAATCCATTCTTGTTTACATTTAAAATGGTAGGAATTCTTGTCTTTAATTCAGATACGTGAGAAATAATACCTACTAAACGACCGGACATTTGTATATTAACGAGTGTATCGAGCGCAGTTTCTAAAGTTTCAGCATCTAACGTACCAAATCCTTCATCGATAAACATCGATTCTAAATGAATAGCACCCGCTTCTTGCTGCACAACATTCGACAATCCTATCGCTAATGACAACGACGCTTGGAATGTTTCTCCTCCTGATAATGACGTAATATGTCTCGTTCTATTTGAAAATCTATCAAACACTTCAATTTCCAAACCACTTAATCCTTGTGATTTCTCTTTTCTACGCACGAGTTGATAACGATTATTCGTCATTTTAAGAAAATGTCTATTTGCATTATCTAATATATGGTTTAAATAATAAATCAGCACATAGTTCTCCAATGATAATTTCTGGCTATTCTTCCCATTCATCGTTCTCGATAAATCAATCATTTCTTCTTGTTCTTTAAGGTCTTGATTAATCTTATCAATCACATTAAGAATTGCTTTAGATTTTTGATCATTTTGTTCAACCTTTAATTGCAGTTGATTCAATTGTTTAACTAAATTGTTTAGAGAATCTTTAGCACTTACTAATTGTTCTTCTCTATTAGCGATATCAGGCATTTCTTGATCTTTCACTTTTTTACTAAGTTCTTTAACGACCGCTTCAACTTCTATATATTTTTTATCATATTGCTGAGCACTTTCTTCTAATCGATCAATATCCTCTACTTGTAACAACAATTCATCTAACTGAACATATGATGAAATGTCATGTTTGTTCATTTCAGTGTTTAAATAATCTTTTGTAGATTTAATTTGTTCTTCAATCATTGATAAACGTTCTTTTACTGTAGCATGTTGCATTTGTAATGTTTGCTTATCTTTTTGATATTGTTCTTGTTGTTCGTTCAATTGTTTCATACTTTGATCAAACTTAGATAATGTGTGTTCTAGCGTATTCACTCGTTCAACAAATGATGATACTTCATTGTATCCCGTCTCTTTTTTAAAGTACGCTAAATCATTCTCATATGTCGATACTTTATGATTTAAATCATTTAATTGTAATGTGTGTTCTGTCATCTGCTTTTCTGCTGCACTTATTTCTTTTTTTAGATGTTGAATATGCTGACGATTCTCTTGATATGTTTTTAAAGTACTCACTATTTGTTCAAGTCTTTCATTCAGTGATGCTATATCCTTTTGCACATCCTTAACATCACTTAGCTTGTTCAATTGTTCATTCGTTAAATTAATTCTTTCTTGATAAGTCGTAATGTGTTGATTCACTTCTTGCAACTGGTTTTCAACTTCTAATTGTTTCGCTTTTTCTTGTTTTAAGCTTTCAAAATCAACATCTCCATTAATTGTTTCTATGATTGATCCACATATAGGACAATCTTCACCTTTATGAACATGCTTTTGAATTTTTAATATTTCATCTTCAACATTCAAAATATCAAATGACTTTTCGGCATCTTTATGTTGTTCGAGTGATGTTTTTTCATTTTCATATTCTACTAATTGACGATTATATGCTTGTATTTTCTCTTCTAATGCTTGTTTATCTGCATACAGCTTTTGTGTTGTTTCTAGACCTTGTAATGTTAACTTCATTGTTTCTTGTTCTTTTAATTGTGTTTGCTCATCTTGTTCGTCATATGTTATTTCTCCAAGCTTAGTATGAAGTTCATCTGTTTCTTGCTTATTTTGTTCAATTGCCCTTTTTAAAGTTTCTTGTTTTTCTCGTTGTTTTACTATGTCTTGTTCTGCTTCTATATATTTTTCAATATTTACTTTTATATGCTTCGTATTTTGAACAAATGCTCTATATTCTTCAATTTGTTCATGTTCTTTATGCAGATCATTTATTTGTTGTACAATTGCTTCTAATTTTTGCGCATTGTCACTTATTTGTTTTTGAAGTACTTCTTCATTTTGTAATTCGTTTGTATGGTTGATTTCCTTATCTTTAAGTTGATGATATTGATAAGTTAAAGACTGTACACTTTTTAAGTATTTGACTTGTTTCTTTAAATCATTGATTTCTTTTTCTTCACTTTTCAACTGATTTAATTCTGCTTCTTTAACTTTTAACGTTTCAAAGTTTTCTTTTAATGTCTTCTCTCTTTCAAAGGCACTTTCAAGTTCACTAACTTGTTGCTGTTGTTTAGATTTCAAATCTGTTAGTTCTTTTAACTTTTCTTGTCCTACCGCTTCATATGATGATAATGCCTCTTGAATCACTTCATAACGATAGCCTTCAACTTGTTTATGTTCTTGTAACGTTTCATCATCAAAATCATGCATATCATTTATATACTGTGTGATTTTTTGATAGTGACTTTCGATTAATGCGATTTCTTTCTTCATTTCTAGTTCTAATTGTACTTGTAACTTCTCAAAACGATTACTATCGAATAGTGTTCTTAATATACTTCTTTTATCTGTGCTGTTCGATACGAGAAACTGTTTGAATTCACCTTGTGGAAGAATCAATATTTGTCTAAACTGTTTAACATTCATATGTAATAACGCTTTTAAATAATCATTACTAGTATTAATACTTTTCGTTTCTAATGACCACTTATCATTTACTTTTTTATAAACTTCAACTGTCGCATTCGTTGGGTTTTTATTACCTTCTTTAATGTATTTCACAGTTCTAACGACGCTATATTGCTCATTTTTAATTTCGAATTCAAATTCTACTTTAGTAGGTAACTTAGGATCAGCAAAATGGCTTCGTAAATCAACTTCTTCACGCGATTCTGTCGATGTCTTACCAAACAAAGCATAAACCATCGCATCAAAGATCATCGTCTTTCCTGACCCTGTCTTACCACATATTAAAAACAATTGTGATTTAGATAAATGTGTAAAATCCACTTGCTCATTTATAAATGGTCCAAAATATTGCATCTTTAATAATAAAGGTCTCATCTTATTCTTGTGCCCCCTTATTTAAATCATTTTCTAACAACGCGATAATTTTCTCTTTTTTTATACCTTCTAACGGTTCACCCGTTACATGATCGTAAAAAGATTCAATAATCTCTAGATCCGTCAAAGTATGAACATCTACATCTATTTCATCATTTGCAACTTCATAATCTTGCCTAGATATTTGAAGTGTGTTCGGATATATACTTCTTATCTTCATGAGCGGATCTGTCACATGGTCCATATCAGATAATTTAAAGTGAAAATAATCATCTCTATGCTTGATGTCTAATTTTTCATGTATGACATCTTCATAGCTTGCTTGTATCACTTGAAATGCTCTTCTAGGTTCTATTGGTATAAATGACTGTTTAAATGATTTATGACCAAAATCAAATAGTCTATATCCTTTAGCTTGGTTTGCCTCTGAAAATGAATATTGCATTGGCGTTCCAGAGTAAAATATGTAATCGGACTGTATTGCAAACGGGTGATGTAAATGCCCTAATAATACAGCGTCGAATATATCAAAGGTTTGCGCACTGACTGTTTCTATAGTCCCAATAGATAAAGGTCTTTCAGAGTCTGTCGATTCACCACCAGCAACGAATAAATGACCTATTAAAATATTCGTTTCATCTTCGTTTATAACTTCTTTCATTTTATTAACAATAAATTCAGTCGCTTCTTGATGTGTATGAATATCTTTTACTTCAAATACATGTCTAATATCAGCAGGTGTAAAGTAAGGCATCACGTATATATTGACATCATTGACTTTAATAGGTTCAAACAACTGATCGTAACCTGTTATAATTTTTAAACCAGTTTTTTCAAACCATCTTTCTCCGTAGTTTAAACGTTCTTTACCATCATGATTACCACTTATGGCTATTACTGGCGTGTTAAGTTCTAAATTGATTGTTGAAAGGGCATCTTCAAGTACAACCATTGCCTCTTTATTAGGGTAGTGTAAGTCATATAAATCACCGCTAATCACAACAATATCTGGTTGATGTTCTTTAATTGCATCGAATAATTTTGAAAGTATAAACTTTTGATCTTCTATTAAGGATTGACCATTGATGGTTTTACCAATGTGCCAATCAGCAGTATGTAAAATTTTCATTTTATAGCTCCTTTTATAATATTTATTAGACAGGTTGAAACGCTTCATTTATACTAAATCTAAGGAGTGATTTCATTGAGTAACGCATTTATATTTTTTATTATTTTATGGTGCATCGTATTTATTTCGTTACTTGCAATCGGTGGATTCTTTATGTTTCGTAAATTCTTAAAACGTATGCCTAAAGATAATGGTATGAGTGAACTTGATTGGCAAGACTACTACATTAATAAAGCTTTACCATTATGGAATGATGAAGCGCGTAGTTTATTAAACGAACTCGTTTCACCTGTTCCAGAATTATTTAGGGATGTTGCGAAAGAAAAGATAGGTGGTCGTGTTTCTAAAATTGCATTAGAAGAACATGCCACAACAATCGAACTTGACCATATCATGAGAGGATATATCGTAGCAACACCAAAAAGAGATCACAAATTCATGAAGAAAAAGCTAACCGAACTTAATATAGATTATACACCATATTTAAAATTGTTCGAATTAGCTGATGATGAGAAGAATAAATTTTCTATCTTTGATCATAGAGAAGAAATTTCAAATGCAAAAACAACGCACACTCAATAATTGAGATGTGCGTTGTTTTTTTAATTTACAATTGGCATACGGTCTTTTAATTTTTTATATTTAACATACATAGCAATTCTCCAAGGTACAATCATACTAAATGCAAGTAAGAAAAACATACCTGCTAATTGACCCGGATCGATTGAATCACTTAAGAAAAATTTACCGACTGATCTAATGATTAATAACGATATTAAAATAACCGGAAATAATTTAGAACGTTTCATATAAATTTCTGTTCCTTTAACTTCAAAGTTAGAAGTAAAGATAAGAAATAGAGAAAAGAACAAACCAACTAAAATTGCTTCTATAATTTCACTGCCATTTAATCTAAAGTACGGTACAACATACATCAATGCACCTGTAGCCATAAAAAATGGCGGTAATACAATCTTTTTAGCATTCGTTGGATAATTTTGTGCTTTCATTCTAACAACAATAACTGCCAATCCCATTAAAGCTGCTATTACAAATGAAAAAAGGAAATACATATCTAAAACCCCTTATAAGTACGAAATATCAATAATATTTAATTTAAACCTAATGATTGGAAGAATATCGTGATCTCCGTTAATAAATCAAAGAACAGTAATATTCCCATAATTATCATAATTATACCACCAAACTTCATGATAGCAACATTGTACTTTTTAATAATTTGTAATTTAGTTATAAAGAATGTCAGTACGAAAAATGGAATGCTGAATCCTAATACATATAACAACATATAAAGTAATGCTTGTGATGAATTAGTAGCAGCCAACGTACCAATCGCTGCAATAATCGGACCATTACAAGGTGTCCATCCTGCAGCAAATGCCATACCTATAAGAAAAGTACCTATATAACCTGTGGGTTTCGTCTTGAAATTTATTTTACGGTCTTTCATTAAAAATTGTGGTTGGAATACACCTAATATAATGAGACCAAATACTATAATAATAATGGCACCTAATTGCCTGATTAGCGTTTGGTAATTAATCAGCATACCAGAAATATATCCTATACCCATTCCAAGTATCATATATATAACACTAAATCCAAGCAAAAAGATAATCGTATGTAAAATTGCATTACGACTAAGTCCTTTAGTTTTGATGTCGTCATAACTCATGCCTGTTATATAAGAAATAAACGCTGGATAAATAGGTAATACGCAAGGAGATACGAAACTTAATATGCCTGCACCAAAAGCTACAAATACTGTGATTTCCACAATGATCCCCCTCTCACTCATATTCTATTTTATCAAATAACAATTAAGTTAAAACACCTTTATTTGAACAATAAGTGAAAACTTAAACAAAATAAGAAACGAGCCTTAGACTATTGTGTACGTCTGAGACTCGTTTAAAAATATCACGGTTATACGTTTTATTTTTACTTATGATTAATATAAGATTATTTAATTTTTTGATCCATATTCTTATTCATCATTGTCATCATTTGATTAATTTTCTTTTGAGATGGTTTTTGACCCATTTGCATCATCATCATACGTAACATTTCTTCGTTAATTGGTGGATTCTTTTTCAAGTAATCCATCATATATTTACGTGCAAGGAAGAATCCAAGTGCAAGCCCACCGATTAATGCCACGACGATTAATAATATTGCTAACCACGTTGCCATTATTTCACCCACTTTCTGTATCCTATAAAAGTTTACTAAATTCATTACATTTTATCAAGATGAAACTTAATGTTTAAAATGAAAAAGCCTCAGCCAAGTTTCTTGGATGAGGCTTTTTTAACATTCTTTAGAAGCTTAATACTTGGTTTAATACATTTTCTTTTGTAAATCCGTATTTTTCAACTACTAAGTCGCCAGGCGCACTTGCACCGAATGTATCAATTGTAATGACTTTACCTTCAAGGCCAACATATTTATGCCAACCTAGAGAAGATGCCATTTCGATAGCTACACGTTTTGTGATTGATGCTGGTAATACTGATGCTTTATATTCAGCATCTTGTTGATCAAATGCATGCCAGTTAGGTAATGATACAACTTGTACACCTTTACCTTGTGCTTCGATATCTTTAGCTGCATTTACAGCTAATGAAACTTCAGAACCAGATGCGATTAATAAGTATTCAGGTTCGATTTCAGAACGATATACGACATATCCGCCTTTACGAACGCCTTCTTCTAATACTGATTCTTCAACATCTAAAGCTGTTAAGTTTTGTCTTGTTAACACTAAAGCTGTTGGTGTTGTTTCAGATTCTAAAGCTACTTTCCATGCTACTCTTGTTTCATTACCATCTGCAGGGCGAATAACGTTTAAGTTAGGAATCGCTCTTAATCCAGCTAATTGTTCAACTGGTTCATGTGTTGGACCATCTTCACCAACAGCAATTGAATCATGTGTGAATACAAATGTTGAAGGTACACCCATGATTGCTGAAAGTCTTACAGCTGGTTTCAAGTAGTCACTGAATACGAAGAATGTTGCACCATATGGTTTAACACCACCGTGAACTGCCATACCATTAACTGCAGCAGCCATACCGAATTCACGAACACCAAACCAAACGTTACGTCCTTCTGGAGTTTCGCTACTAAAGTCAGCTTCACCTTTAACATTTGATTTGTTTGAAGATGCTAAGTCAGCTGAACCACCAAAGAATGCAGGTACTGATTTACTTAATGCTTGAATAACTTCACCTGAATCTGCACGTGTTGCACTGCTATTTCCAGCTTCATAAACTGGTAATTCTTTATCGTAATCAACTGGTAATTCATTAGAAATAGCTTGTTTAAATGCTTGACCTAATTCAGGATATTCATTTGAGTAAGCTTCAACTAATTTTTCCCAAGCTGCTTCGTCTTCGTTAGCACGTTTAAGCATTGTTTCACTGAAGATGTCATATACTTCTTGAGGTACATTAAAGCGTTTAGAAGGATCTAAACCGTATGCTTTTAATGCTAATTCACGTTCTTCTTCACCTAATGGAGCACCATGCACGCCATTAGTACCCGCTTTATTAGGTGAACCATAACCGATAACTGTTTTAACTTCGATTAATGTTGGACCTTCTAATGTTTTCGCTTCAGTAATCGCTTTATCAATAGCTTCTAAGTCATTACCGTCTTCAACTAAGATATAGCTCCAACCATATGATGTGAATCTTTCTTTAACATTTTCAGAGAATGCTTTATTTAATTCACCATCTAATGAAATATCATTAGAATCATATAATGTGATCAATTTATCAAGGTTTAAGTGACCTGCTAATGAAGCTGCTTCATGAGAAATACCTTCCATTAAGTCACCATCACTTGCTAAAACATATGTGTAATGATCTACTACATCGTATTTATCTTTATTAAATTTACCTGCTAAGTGTTTTTCAGCCATTGCCATACCAACACTCATTGCAAAACCTTGTCCTAAAGGTCCTGTTGTAACTTCTACACCATCAGTATGTCTAAATTCAGGATGTCCAGGCGTTTTAGAATCCCATTGTCTGAAGTTCTTCACTTCTTCAAGTTCTAAACTACCTGAAACGTGTAATAAACTATATAGTAATGCAGAACCATGACCAGCAGATAATACAAAACGGTCTCTATTAAAATAGTTCTTAGATTGAGGATTGAAATTTAAATGCTTAGTCCATAATGCATATGCCATAGGCGCAGCACCCATTGGTAAACCAGGATGTCCTGAGTTAGCTGCTTCAATAGCATCTATACTTAAAGCACGGATTGAATCTACTGCAAGTTGATCTTTTTCGTTAAACATAAATGTAGTCTCCTTTATTCTTGTAATCCCTTTTCATTATACATGAAATTTTTTCAAAAATTAATTATTATTACTTAATTTATACTTACTTTCTTATATTATTATTTTTTTGAATTTCTTTTACCTTATCAGGAGTTACATCATTACCTTCTGGATCTATGATTTTAGTATTTTCGATTGTATTTTTAAAATTACCGCGGAAAGCTTGTAAATACTCAGCACGTAATTTTGATTGTTCTTTAGCTTCACTATCTGTTAAACCTTCAGATTTCTTTTTGTTCGCTAATTCATTGATTCTTTCTATTTTTGCTTTTTCTAGCATAATATCCCCACTTTCTTTATACATAAAAGATACCAAAAAACACGAGTAAATCCAAATGGATTTACTCGTGTTTAAATTCAATCTATTGACCCTACTAATGTATTGGAATCAGATATATGGTTATGTTGTTTATCGCTTTGTTGTTTAATTTGATGATCGGTCATTTCGTACGTTTGTTCTGTATTATAAAGATCATTAGACTGAGCTAAATATAAATATCCAATTAATAGAGTCATTAAGAATACTGCTATATACACTAATACTGTCTTCTTAATTGTAATTGTCATACTCAATTCCTCCTAGAACGTTTGTTTGTATTATCATAATAACAGAACAACTGTTCGTAGTCAATAAAAATACGAACAAATGTTTGTTCAAAGGAAACGTATGTGCTATAATAAATTTAAATAATTAATTGGGAGCGTGCGACTATGAAAGAATTAACTAAACGTCAATCTGAAATATATCAATTCATCAAACATATAGTACAAACGAAAGGCTATCCGCCTAGCGTACGTGAAATTGGTTTAGCAGTCGGCTTAGCGTCAAGCTCTACAGTACATGGTCATTTATCAAGACTAGAAGAAAAGGGCTACATTAAACGTGATCCAACTAAACCTCGAGCAATAGAAATTACAGAAACAGTTGGAGAGAACATTAACCAAGAGAACACCATTCACGTTCCAGTTATCGGTAAAGTTACAGCAGGTATACCTATTACAGCTGTAGAGAATGTAGAGGAATACTTCCCATTACCAGCACATTTCACATCAACACATAATAGCAATATCTTTATATTAGATGTTGTCGGTGATAGCATGATCGAAGCTGGTATACTAGACGGCGATAAAGTAATCGTACGTAGTCAATCAATCGCTGAGAATGGTGATATCATAGTTGCAATGACAGAAGATGATGAAGCTACAGTTAAACGTTTTTACAAAGAAGAAACGCGATATAGACTTCAACCAGAGAACAGTACAATGGAACCTATTTATTTAGATAACGTTACAGTATTAGGTAAAGTTGTTGGATTATTTAGAGAAATGTAACATAACAAAAAGGAGATGCGATTGCATCTCCTTTTTTCATATTCCCTTTATCGAGTTCTTTCTTTACTTGTCATATATTTATGATACATCTTTTTTATTTAATAATTCTTTAATACGTTCTAAGACATCTAAATCTTTTCGTTTTATTTC
The DNA here is from genome assembly GCF_022386135.1 of Mammaliicoccus sp. P-M59. Taxonomy (NCBI): domain Bacteria; kingdom Bacillati; phylum Bacillota; class Bacilli; order Caryophanales; family Staphylococcaceae; genus Mammaliicoccus; species Mammaliicoccus sp. P-M59. Next base: position 505,095 of record NZ_JAJNJJ010000001.1, read on the forward strand.
TTTATTTTCCATGTAAAACTACCCCTTTATATGTTATTTCACCAATCAAAATTACTAGAAACAACATGTGTTAAACATTTAAGGAAATATGAAATATTGACTTTTCTCGATTTAATTATATCAACGTTGATAAGATAATATCATTTATCTCTTTTCTATTGTTGCGTGATGTAGTTCTCCGTCCAATATGGCTGTAATTCTTCACCAATATCGACACCTACACCTAATTCTTTATAATCTTTATTTAAAATGTTTTTTCTATGTCCAAGTGAATTCATAAGACCATGATGTGCATATATACTACTGATTTGACCATAAACCAAGTTTTCCCCAGCAGTAACATAATTAAAACCATCTCGATCTAATCTATCAAATGGAGACATACCTTGTTTGTTATTATGATCAAAATAATCATTATTCACCATGTCTTGACTATGCTTTCTTGCAGTTTCACTAACACGCTCATTATAAGCTAATGTAGGTAGTCCAAACTGTACGCGTTCAGCATTTACAAGATCAAAGTTTTGTAATTCTAAAGCTTTTTTGTATTCATCAGAAGCTGCATGATACTGATTCGTTCGTTTATCTTCAGTTGATGATGCAATCTGCATGATACCTTTAATTTGATTATTTTCATGTTTATCATAAAACACGGTTGTATAGATGTTATCAAATTTGAAAACATCATAATCTTCATCATTTTGTATGAGTTTCACTTTGTCTTTTTCTATTGCTTTTTCAGGTTCTCCAAGTATAGAACGAACTTTATCTTTGTTCATTTTACTTGTGATACCTTTTTTAGAAGTTATAAGGTCTTGGTTTGTATATAAACCAGTTACTTTGTCATGATCATAACTTACCATCACAAATTCATGGTAGTCGTTATGATACACATGCCATTTCTCGTTATATTCATTAGCAGTTATACGCTTAGGTTTACCAAGTTTCTTTTCTACTTCATTCTTTGTTTGATTGATTTGAATATTATTAATCGCAAATTCTTGGTCATCTGGTGTCTTCAGTTCAACTTTCTTAGCTGTTTCTTCGTGTTGTAATCCTTGTTGAACGTTCAATACTTTTTGCCCAATTTGTCTAGACAAATCTGATTCTGGGACTGGCTTGATAAGTGTTAAGCATAATAGCAACATAAATAAAAAGAATACTTTTCTCAAGTCGTCACCTCACTTGTTTTAGCCGCGATCACTGTCACCATTAAATATTGAATTACGAACAATTACATAGTCTACTTTTGTAATAGAATGTAGATCTTTTCCACCTGCATAAGAAATAGAACTTTGTAAATCTTGTTCGATTTCAATTAACGTATCTTTTAGAGAGCCTTTATGTTCAACAAACATCTTTTTACCCTCTACATTTTTACGTTCACCTTTTTGAAATTCAGATGCACTACCGAAATATTCTTTATATAGTTTACCTTCTAATTCAACTGTTTCACCTGGAGATTCTTCGTGCGCAGCAAATAATGAACCAACCATTACCATACTTGCACCGAATCTAATAGATTTAGCAATATCACCATTTGTTCTAATACCACCATCAGCGATCATTGGTTTTCTAGCAGCTTTGCTACAAGCGTTAATTGCAGCTAATTGCCATCCACCAGTACCAAATCCAGTTTTAATTTTTGTAATACATACTCTACCTGGTCCGATACCAACTTTAGTTGCGTCAGCACCCGCATTTTCAAGTTCACGAACACCCTCAGGCGTACCAACATTACCTGCAATTACAAATGATTCAGGAATATGTTGTTTAATATGTTTAATCATTCTAATAACTTGCTCAGAATGACCGTGTGCAATATCTATTGTTATATATTCAGGAACAAGCCCTTCATTAGAAAGTTGTTCTATAAAAGTATATTCATTGTCTTTAACACCTACAGAAATTGAGGCGAATAAGTTTTGGCTTTGCATTTTTTTGATAAATGGAATACGTCCTTCTTCATCAAAACGATGCATGATATAAAAATAATCATTACTAGCAAACCATTCAGCTAGTTCTTCATTCATGACTGTTTGCATATTTGCAGGTACTACTGGTAATTTAAATGTCTTTGGACCAAATTTTACAGTAGTATCACATTCAGAACGGCTTTCTACTATACATTTATTTGGTATTAACTGTACATCTTCATAATCAAAAATTTTCATATCAATAACCTCTTTCACAACTATTAATAATAATCCATTAGTTACTATACATGGTTAAGTAGTAAAAGTAAACGAAATAATACTATAAATGTTATTTATTTAGAGCTTTATCAAGAGTTTTGATATTTTCTTCCATTAAAGACTGATATGAAATATTTTTTTGTTTGGCTTCATCTTTAGTTAATACTTCTAAATTATGAAATTTTAGCGGTTTACTTTTCGTATCTTTCTTTATAATATCTGTCATTTTTGAACTAACATTTTGTTCATATAAAATATATGGTGATTTCGAGTTGTTAATATCTTTAATAATTTCTAATATTTCTTTTTGAGTTGGTTCTTCATTATTCATGCCTGTGACACCCTTTTGTTTAAAGTGATATCTTTTAGCTAAATAACCTAGAGAATCATGTGAAATAAATACAGTATCTCTTTTTGTATCTTTCGTTACGTTTTGTAAACTTTCATCAATCTCGTTTATATCTTTAATGAGGTTTTGATAATTTTTTTGATAATAATCTTTATGATTTGGATCCTTTTTAACGAGTTTATCTTTAATAGATTTAGCCGCTTCTTTATTAACAATTGGATCTAACCAAATATGAGGATCGTTAGCACTTTCTTCATCTTCGTGCTCATGTTCATGCTCTTCTTCTTCACCATGTTCATGATGATGTTCTAAAATATGACTTTCTTTCAAATTAGCTACTGCTTCTAATTTGTGATCATCACTTTTAATAGTAGAACTAATTTTTTTAGCTACTGGATCTAATTCATTTGAAGAATATATAAACAAATCACTTTTAGCAATATTAAGCATTTCTTTTTGTGTTGGCTCATAATTATGTAAATCTGTACCGCTTGGGTAAATTGAATTTGCATCTACATATTTTCCACCAATTTGTTTTGCAAAGCTTTCATATGGAAAGTTTGTTGCATAAATTTTAATTTTGTCGTCTTTAGATGTTTGGGTGTTACAACCTGAAAGGATGAGTGCCATCGTTAATAAAGCACCAACCATAATATATATTTTTTTCATATTTTAACTCCTACATGATTATTTGTTTTAATTATAACAATATACGCTTTTACACATCATATCGCAATTATATAATACACATATTTTTGCATTGAAAACTCATTTGTATTGTGCTAAAATTATAAAACGTAACGATTACTGAATAGAAAGGCTGATGAACATGCGTGTCAATATCACGTTAGCATGTACTGAATGTGGCGACAGAAATTATATTACAACTAAAAACAAACGTACAAATCCTGAACGTATTGAAATGAAAAAATACTGTCCAAGATTAGGTCGTCACACTTTACACCGCGAAACTAAATAATTTCTTATTTTATAAGAAAATATACGACAAAGAAGTCAATTCATACATTTGAAATGACTTCTATTTTTATATACTATCACTTTATGACTTTAAAGCATTTATGCGTTAAAAGTTTTTGTTGCTTATTTACTGAAATACTAATAAAATAATATGTATATTTTATTTACAGATAAATTGTACTATTAGAAAGCAAGGTGAATTATATGGAAGAAATGAAACGAGGATTAAAGACTAGGCACATATCAATGATCGCCATTGGTGGTTCAATTGGTACTGGTTTATTTATGGCCAGTGGTGCAGTCATCACTCAAGCAGGACCTGGTGGTGCACTTATAGCTTATTCTATTATTGGTGTTATGCTCTACTTTTTAATGACAGCTATAGGAGAACTTGCAACTTTTTATCCAGTTTCTGGTTCATTTAGTGCTTACTCAAGTAGATTTATTGATCCATCAGCAGGTTTTACTGTTGGTTGGCTTTATTGGGTAATTTGGGCTCTTGTAACAAGCGTCGATATATTAACTGCAGCAAAAATTATTACATACTGGGATATATTCCAAAGTATTAACCCGTTTGTATGGAGCATTATTTTCTTAGTTATTCTATTCTTACTCAATGCATTTACTGTTAAAGCATTTGGTGAAGCTGAATATTGGTTAAGTTTTATCAAAGTCGCAACTATTATCATCTTCTTAATAGTTGGTGTACTTGTGATATTTGGAATTTTAGGTGGTAATGAACCATTAGGATTATCAAACTTCACTTATAAAGAAGCACCATTCGTAAATGGTATTTCTGGTTTCTTAGGTGTACTACTTGTAGCTGGATTTAGCTTCGGTGGTACAGAAGTAGTAGCCGTAACAGCTGGTGAATCTGAAAATCCTAAGGAATCCATGCCAAAAGCAATTAGACAAGTATTCTGGAGAATTTTATTATTTTATATTTTAGCAATCGCTGTGATTGCAGCAATTATTCCATATACTGATCCATTGTTATTAAATAAATCAAACACTGTAACACAAAGTCCGTTTACAATCGTATTTGATAGAGTTGGTATAGCATTCGCCGCTTCAATTATTAATGCAGTTATTTTAACAGCACTTATTTCAGCTGGTAACTCAGGTTTATATGCTACAAGTAGATTACTTTACTCACTTGCTCAACATAAGCAAGCACCTAAGTTTATCAATAACTTAAATAGAAACAATATGCCATTCGTTTCATTATGTGTCACAATCGTATTAATATTCGTGTCAATCGTATATGCAACAATTAACGCTGATGGTTATTATAGATTATTGAATATGTTAGGCGCACTTGTTACTTTAGTTTGGCTTATGAGTATAATCAGTCATATTCGATTAAGAATGGCCATTAAGAAACAAGGCAAATCAGCGACAGACACACTTGAATATAAAGCACCTTTATATCCATTAGGACCAATCATCGTAATCGCTGTAATAGCATTCTTATTAATCGGTCAATCATTTGATAGCATTATGACATTGAACTTCCCAGTATTAATCGAATCATTCTTACCGATTATATTAGGTTTCGTAGTATACTTTATTCATAAATTCACAACGAAATCAAAAATTATCAAACTAGAAGACATCGATTTAACAAAACACCAATATAAGAAATAATTATTAAAAGCGCCACTCAAGTTGATTGAGTGGCGTTATTTTTATTTTGTATTTTGTTTGTATATGCTTGTCTTATTTACACTTTGACCTAGTTTTGTTACTAACGGCTTCCTTAGTTACAATTCGCTTGACTTTTGTTACTATAGCACCCCTTAGTTACAATTCCGCCCACTTTTGTTACTATAAACACTATACAAAATATCATTCCCCTAATCCTGAACTACCTCATTCAAAACATTTATAAAAATTTGCTAACTATAATCTACTTTTTCATATTGCAATATATATAGTATAATAAATATTAATGATAATTTTAGAATAAAGAAGGTGTAAATATGACAGGTCAAACAAATTTATTTGATGATGTTATGGAACAAGATGAACGTTTTGTCATTGTTGTTCAAAGTATTTATGACACACATGCTCAACTCGTTAAGAAAACACTTAGAGAATATACAAGTTTAACTCGGGAACAGATGCAATCATTATTTGATCATCTTAAAGATTTATATTTAAATGAACCATTTGAAGAGAATCAAGCATTTTTTGATATTACTGTTTATACGAACCAAGACTATGCAGCGGACCAAATTTATGCGCATATTAAGAGAAAGAAATTCAGCCATGAATGGACGCACACAAGTAAATAAAGGAGTAATCACATGTCCCAAGTAAGTAAAGTTTTTCCTTTAGATAATGAACAGCAAGTTGAAGTGAAAGTTAAAGAAAATAGATTTGATTTTGAAATAGATGAAATGCTCGCAATTACACAAGAAGAACATTCAGAATTTCCATTTATACCTGTATCTCCTTGTTTAGGATATTCTAGAGGGTTATATCCAGAGCATCCTTTACTCGTTGGTTTATTGTTAGGATTCTTATACCATGAGTCTTTAACAGGCGAAACGGATGAACGCATTCAAACAATTGCTAAAGCTATTAATAGCAAAAATCGCAGTAAAATGATTCAAGCTTTAAATATGGTTGAATCAAATAAACTTGGTCACTATCCACCAACGAGATTTCTAGGTTTAAGTGAACGTGCTGTCAATTTAGGACAATCGATTTTTAGTTTATTTGATGATGATGTGATGTTCTTAGCTTCAACACGAGATAAGATTATTTCTCATCCACCATTATTAGATCATAGCGATATTGTTGACCCTCAAGAACGTTTATTTTTCTATACGAAAGATAAAGACTTTTTCGATAATGATGAACGTGTCGCAATCATTGATAATCATTTATTAAATGGTAATTCTGTACTAAATCTCATTAAAAAGATTTATGACAAATGTCCTGAAAGAGAAACATTTACTGTATTAACACCTATTGATTTAAGATCTCAAAGTGTTAAAGAAGCATTTTCAAGTTTGGAAAAATCCTTAAATATTAAAATTAACATCATTTCACTCATGTCATTTGATGTAGAAATCACAGCTATTGAGCATGAAACGAAAGATTTAATTCAAAATGAACTACTAGATAATCAAAAACATGAGACGAAAGTTCAATATTACTCTTTAAGAAATGTCATCAATGATCATTTCATTGTAAAAGCTCAAAACATGCTGCGTGATGGTACGATTCACGATAATCCATACTTTATTTCAACAGGAAGATTTACTTTAAATGGTAAAGAACAACAAGTTTCTGAAGACTTGTTTCAACGTATGGGAGAATTATTGAATGACTTTTTAGATGATTCACCTAAATTCGTCATTGGTATAGGAGAATTCATGTACGTTCCACTTCAAATTGCTCGTTATTTACCTGGTAAAGAAATACGTGTACAAGGTACAACACGCTTTAATTTTGATTCTAGTACATTAAGACATTCTAATAAAAAGATTAGTTTTATGTCGCCTTTAGAAAGAACAATCACACATTATTTATATAATTTAGAGATTGATCAATACGAACAAATCATCGTATTTGTTGAAAGACTAAGACATAAAACTGAAATTGATGATATTGTACAACAATTAAAAATACTTGGGGCAAAATCAATTCTCGTAATTGAAATGACTTCAATTGCGTTTAATGAAGATCGTCACGAATAATAAAAAGCAGCTCAAATCTTAAATTTTAAGGTTTGAACTGCTTTATTTTTATGCTTTTAATATTTTTTCTAGCGCTGTTACGATACCATCATGGTCATGGTCGTCTGTAACGACATCTGCAATACCTTTAATCGTATCGTTCGCATTTCCCATAGCAACACCAACTGCTGCTCTTTCTAACATGTCAGAATCATTTAAACTATCACCAAAAGCTATCACTTCTGAGAAATCCGCTCCAATTTGATCAAACAATCTTTGTAATGATTTCCCTTTAGATACTTCACTATTCATGAATTCTAAAAAGTACGGCTTACTTATTGTTGATGATACTTGTTCATTAAATTTGCCATTCAGCTCTTGATTTGCACTTGCAATGTTTTCCTCGAAATCAACACCCATTATTTTTGGAACGTCACCTGTTATAGCTTCTTTAATATCATTAACTTTATTCATTGGAAGACCTGTTAATTCACTTTCAATGTTCATATAATCATGTGTTGTATCATGAATAATTTGGTCATTTAAATACGTTAAATAAAAGAAATGATGACTTCTACAATAATCAATAATATCGTGTGCATCTTTTTGACTAATTGTTTGATTAAATACGATACTTTGGTCTTCAGCTTTAATGACAAATGCACCATTATAACTTACGATATAGCCTCCATAACTCTTTAAATCAAGTGCTTCTGCATGCTTAACCATACCTGCAGTTGGGCGCCCAGAAGCAAGTATTAACTTCATGCCTTGTTTTTGTTTCTCCATTAAGTATTGATATGTCACTTCACTTATTTCATTCTTTGAAGTTAAAAGTGTATCATCCATATCCATTACGATGTATTTATATGTCATGTTTATCTCCTTAAATATAATAATGCTTATATTCTATCATACATAGAATATAAGCATCTCATTTTTAATTATAAGTTTATAATTTTTTGGCTAATGCCGTATCGATTAATGGTTACCAATTCTGATTCGCAATCTTCGAATTCGTCTTGTAAGGCTCTCACAAGCTTACCACTCAATTCTTTTTTGACGAGCGTTAATACAGTTGGACCAGCACCACTAATGACTGTCGCATACGCACCATGTTCTAAAGCTAATGCTTTAATATGTTCAAAATCAGGGATCAAATGTTGACGATAAGGTTCATGAAAACCATCTTTCATCATCATCTTTCCAGCTAATTCATAATTATGTTGAATTAACGCACTGATCATCGTATTGCTAATCGCACTATATTTAACGGCATCTTTTAAAGATAATGTTTCTGGTAATACTTTACGTGCTTTCTCTGTTGATAACTCATACGCTGGTATTGTAGCAATTACATCGACTTTTGGTATATCAATATATGAGACATCCGTATGTTTAGCTTCTGGATCATATACGCCTAAAACTAAACCTCCATAAATTGTTGGTGCAACATTATCTGGATGTCCTTCAATTTCAGTTGCAAGTTGTAGAAGTTCATATTTAGATAACTTTAGATTCGCAAAATAATTAGCAAGAAATAAACCTGTTACGAGCGCAGATGCTGAACTACCTAACCCTCTCGCAAGTGGAATATCGCTATACATTTTTAAATTTAATGCAGGCATTTCTTTAGAAAATTTCTTTGTAGCAGTTTGTGCAATTTTAGTAATATAATGGTCCTCGTTGTCAGGTAAACCTTGAAGATGAGGTCCAATATGCTCAAAATGCCATTTTCCATCTTCGGAAAGATGTGCTTCTACTTCTAAATATTTATCTAGAGCCATTCCGATTGAGTCGAAACCAACCCCAAGGTTAGCAGTTGAGGCTGGTACTTTAAGCTTTAATTTCTTCATTGTAATGCACGCTCAATATAATCAATAATTGCTTGTTCGTCATTTTCTAAAGGTGTAATTGGCGAATCAAGTAAATCGATTGCAGTATCAGGATCTTTCAATCCATTACCTGTTAAAATTGCGACAACGGTTTGATTTGGCTCTAATTTACCTTGCTCATGCAATTTCAACAAACCTGCAATTGAAGCGTTACTAGCTGGTTCACTGAAGACACCCTCTTTACTTGTCATAAGTTTGTACGCTTTAAGGATTTCTTCATCTGTTACACTATCAATTAGTCCATTTGACTCATCACGTGCTGCCTCAGCTAATTTCCAACTTGCTGGATTACCGATTCTAATCGCAGTCGCTACTGTCTCTGGATTTGTGACAACTTTACCTTGTACGATTGGAGACGCACCTTCAGCTTGGAAACCACACATAACAGGTAAACCTGATTGATTTAATTGATGATATTCTTTGAAACCTTTCCAATATGCTGTGATATTTCCAGCATTTCCTACTGGTATCGCAAATAAGTCTGGCGCTTTACCATCTAATTGCTCAACAATTTCAAATGCACCAGTCTTCTGACCTTCAATTCTATAAGGATTTACAGAGTTTACAAGTGCTATTTCACCTTTTTCTGCTACTTTTTTAACGATATTTAATGCTTCATCAAAATTCCCTTTAATTGATACAATTTCAGCACCGTACATAACTGCTTGTGCTAATTTACCAAGTGCTATTTTACCTTCAGGAATAACAACAATTGCTTTTAAGCCTGCTCTTGCAGCATAAGCGGCAGCTGAAGCTGATGTATTACCAGTAGAAGCACAAATCACAATCTTTTTACCTTCTTCTTTCGCTTTTGCAACTGCCATTACCATACCTCTATCTTTAAAAGAACCTGTAGGGTTAAGACCTTCAAATTTAGCAAATAAATTAATATTCAATTTATCTGATAAATAAGGTAAATGAATTAATGGTGTATTACCTTCATTTAATGTCAGTTGAGGTGTTCCTTCGTTTACTGGTAAATATTCTTTATAATTATGAATTAATCCTTGCCATCTGCCCATATTACTTATCTCCTTCAATTGGATAATATTTCAAAATATTAATGCCATTTTCTTTTAATTGATCAACAGGTAATTCATCAATACCTCTGATGACAATACCATACGTATTTTCAGTTCGTTGTTCTACTTTAACACTTCTATGAAATTCGATTGTCGCTTTAATGTCATCTCTTAAGACATCTTCATCTTTGTCACTTTCAACAATGATAAAATGACTATTTTTCAGTGGGAATTTAACCACTTCATCTTCAACGATTTCTTTCGTACGTTCTGTTTTAAGTTCAAAGTGTGGTGGTAACGTATGTAAATCTGATTCAAATTGTAATGAAACGTTTAATAAATCAGATACAACAGCACTACCAGTAGCTAAACTACCTGCACCTTTACCATAAAACATAGTATCTCCAACAGCATCACCAATAACATATATAGCATTATATTCATCTTCAACATGCGCCATTTGATGACTGTTTGGTAATAATGTTGGTTTAACACTTGATATAACTCGGCCATTCTCATATTTACCTTGACCAATTAATTTAATTTTATAGCCTAATTTTTCTGCAACTTTAATATCTTCTATTTCAACATCAGAAATACCAACTCTTTCAACATCATTTAACGAAATGACTCTATTAAATGATAAATAGCTCGTAATTACGACTTTACGAGCTGCGTCAATTCCTTCAACATCGTCAGTTGGATCCGCTTCTGCATAACCTAAATCTGTTGCAAGCTGTAATGCTTCATCATATGATTTTCCTTCGCGCGTCATTTGACTAAGAATAAAGTTAGATGTGCCATTAAAGATACCCATAAATTGATTAATATTATTGGCATTTAATCCATTATTAATCGCATTCACAATCGGAATACCACCTGCTACACTCGCTTCATATTTAAGCGCAACTTTATTTTTCTCAGCTAAATCTTCTAAATCTCTTAAATGTACGGCTAATAAATCTTTATTTGCAGTAATGACGTGTATACCTTTAGAAAGAAATGCTTTCAACCATTCTACTGTTGGTTCGATACCACCCATTACTTCAACAACGATATCCAATTCATCGTCTTCTAAAATTTCGTTAATATTTTCAGTTAAATGATAGCTAGAAGTATTAATTGCACGTTTCTTGTTAATAGAACTCACAAGAATATGTTTAATATGTATAGATTTCCCAATCGTGTCTTCTATTTGCTTTTTATTTTCTTCGACAATCTTTACGACACCTGTTCCAACAGTGCCAAGACCTAATACTGCTACATTTAATACTTTCATTTCCTCACTCACCTTAAATATATTGTTCTTGTTAAAAATACAAATGTCTACTTGAAATAGACTCAAGTTTATTATAGTATAAATTCATTAAAGTTTTTTGTAAAGTTTGAATAATTAGAATTAATAGTAATATTATCATTATTTCTCGCTTTGTAAAGAGCTACAATTACATTACCCCCAGTAAAAGGACTGATAAAATGAAAGTTTCAAAATTTGGCGGAAGTTCCGTCGCTAACAGTGAGCAAATTAAAAAAGTCGTTAACATCATTAACGCTGATGATGAAAGAAAAATTGTAGTCGTATCTGCACCTGGAAAAAGATTTAAAGAAGACATTAAAACAACGGATTTGCTCATACGCTTATATGAAAAAGTTATTAATCAATTAGATTATTCAAACAAACTCAGCCAAATTGTTGGTCGCTATGAAGAAATTGTGACTGAATTGAACATGGATCGTTCTATTTTAGATGAAATTAAAAACCACTTATTAAATTTGATAAACATGTATCATGATAAACCTGAACGCTTACTAGATGGTTTAAAAAGTTGTGGAGAAGATTTCAATGCGCAACTTATCGCACAATATAATAGTCAGTTAGGTTTCCCTACACGTTACTTATCGCCTAAAGATGCAGGCATCATCGTCACAGATGAACCAGGAAACGCAATGATATTAGAATCGTCGTATGAGAAGATTTATAAATTACGTGAATATGATGAGAAATTAATCATTCCTGGATTCTTTGGTTATTCTGAAAATGGTGATATCGTGACTTTCCCTAGAGGTGGATCTGACATTACAGGGGCTATTTTAGCAAGAGGTATTAAAGCAAGCTTGTACGAGAACTTTACGGATGTATCAGGTATCTTTAGAGCAAACCCAACAGTCGTATCTCAACCAGAAGTAATTCCAGAAATCACATATAGAGAAATGCGTGAATTATCATATGCCGGATTTGGCGTATTTCATGATGAGGCACTAGAGCCACTTTATAAAGATCGCATTCCAGTTGTGATCAAGAATACAAATAGACCAACTGATAAAGGAACATACATTGTAAGTGAACGTAACATTTCTAACTTATCTCATATCGTTTCTGGCGTAAGCTGTGATAAAGGTTTTACAATTATCAACGTCAAAAAGTACTTAATGAATAGAGAAGTTGGATTTACACGTAAAGTACTTAGTATCTTAGAAGAAGAAAACATTTCAATCGAACATATCCCATCTGGTATTGATAGCATTAGTATTATTATGAGATCGACTCAAATTAAAGGAAAAGAAGAAAGAGTTTTAAATAAAATTCGAGAAAATATTCCTGTAGACGAGTTAACAATTGACTATGATTTAGCTATTTTAATGATTGTCGGAGAAGGAATGAATAAAGCAGTTGGAACAGCAGCTGGAGCAACTGCAGCACTTAGTAAGAGAAATGTTAACTTAAATATGATTAACCAAGGATCATCTGAAATTTCTATGATGTTTGGGATTGATGAGCAATATTCTGATATAGCCGTTCAAGCGATATATGATGAATACTTCGCAAATAAAACAACTCAACTCGCATAATAACAAAAAGAAGCCAACGATTAAATCGTCAGCTTCTTTTATGTATCTGATAAAATAATCTGATTGAGTTTATCTTTACCTATTACTTTTCTAAGCATAAAGAATTGATAATAACTTAAATGTTGTATTAATTTTTGATATTTATAAATATCATCTTGTCTCAGCTCATGATATAGCTTGTACATCATTTGGATTTCTGGTCGCAAATACTTCACATCATGTTCTAAGCTATGAAAGTATATTTTGTAATCTTCCACTTCTATATTGTGATCATGACTAAATTGCCATTTCTCATCTTTCGTTTCATATATATAAACTTTAAGAATTTTACATTCGCTCTTCTTATTATAAATATAATATTTCTTATAATCTCTAAGTTCTTCAACAGTAATTTCTTTTAGTTCATTCAATGGTGTCTCAACTACTATTTGATAATGGCGTTCTAAAAAGTAGTTTGCTAAAGCAAGCTCTTCTTCTCTGCTTACTGTTATGCTCATGATTTCTTTAGTGTGCGTATATTCGTTCAAAAATAAATCAATCGCACTTTGTCCACAAACAATATATTGAAATGGATAGTCAGACATTAACTGTTTTAGTTCATCTATAGATAAATATTGTTCGTTTCCTTCCAATATAGCTACCTCCTACGTAAGCGTTTTCACTCCTTTTCATTCTAACAGTTTTGTCATTATTATCCAATAGATAATTGTTGATTATTCTTTACGATTTAGTGAATCTTCTTTTGAAAATCCATTTGGATATCTATTTTTAAGTTTTTCAATATTTAGCTGACCAATTTCATCCAGATCTACATCAAGAGCAGAAGCGCAACATGCGATATACCAAAGTACATCCCCTAGTTCTTTCTTTAATGCTTCTTTATCTAGGTCATGACCATGAAATACGTATTTCTTAACAATATCTGCAACTTCACCAGATTCTCCTGTTAAACCTAATGCTCCATTAATTAAGCTTTTATCTGGATCTCTTTTAACATCAGACATAGTTCTTAATGCAAGATTTTGATATTCATTTAAATCCATTGTTTTACCCCTTTTTAATATGATCTTTTAATAATTGAATAACAGATTGAGTACCATTATCTTCAAAACCTGCTTCACTTAATGCATCATATACTTCTTTTGCTTTTAATAATCCAGGCATATATAAGCCTCTTTTTTCACTTTCTTCTATCGCAATTCTCATATCTTTAATGAAATGTTTAACATAAAATCCTGGTGCATAATCTCCTTTGACCATTCTTGGTCCTAAATTGGATAATGACCAACTACCCGCTGCACCATGTTCAATAGAACTGAATACTTTATCAATATCTAATCCCGCTTCTTCAGCATATATAATGGATTCTGCTACACCTAACATACCTGCTGCGATTGCGATTTGATTAGCAAGTTTCGTATGTTGACCATTGCCACTTTTACCTTGATAGACAACATTTTGTCCAATAACATTGAAAATATCTTCAACTTGCTTAAATACTTCTTCGTCTCCACCGACCATAATCGTTAATGTAGCATTTTTCGCACCAACATCACCACCAGATACAGGTGCATCTAAACTGTAAATATTTTTTGTTTTTGCTTCGTTGTAAATGCTCTCTGCAAGAGCAGGGCTTGAAGTTGTCATATCTATAATAGTTGTGCCTTCTTTTGCATTGTTTATAATGCCACTTTCATCTAAATAAATAGATTCAACATCTTTAGGATAACCAACGATAGATATAATCACATCACTAGTCTTAGATAAATCTGCAATAGTGTCACACCAAATCGCGCCTATTTCTACCAATTCATCTGCTTTAGATTTTGTTCTATTATAAACATTTACTTCATAACCTTCATTAATTAAGTGGGTTGCCATAGATTTACCCATAACACCTGTACCTACAAAGCCGATTATTTTTTTAGTCATTTCAATTCCTCCTACATATTCTAATCATATAAACATTATACAGATTTATCAGAAAAATCTAAACAAACTCACTTAGTCTTATAGATTCACTTAATGATTATAAAAAGGACATTTGTACGATTTTTAATACTATTATTAAAACGGTATAAAAAGTTTAAAAAAATAATAATAAATTTTGTTTGAGATTAATATTTAGTGGTATTGAATTATTGTTGATACATAAGTGTCAAACAAAAAAAGAAATGGGGTTTATATATGAAGAAATTTTTAATCTTGTTACTATCTTCATTTTTATTCTTAGCAGCATGCGGTAACGATGATAGTAACGGCAGCAAAGATGATTCATCTGCAAATAAAGATTCTTCGAAATCTGATGATGCATCTAAATCTAAAGATAGTAAGTCTGATAAAGATTCAGATAAAAAGTCTGATGATAAATCAGACAGTAAATCAGACAGCAGTAAGGACTCTGATAGTAGTTCTGATGATGTCGCTTCAGGCGATTCTGCTAGTTCAAATTCAGATGGTAATAACTCCGATGATAACGGGTCTAGTGACTCTAATTCAAATGGCACTAATGGCTCAGATGATAGTAGTGGCACAGACGGTAATAGTGCTTCTAACTCTGACTCAAGCAATTCAAATGCTAATAGTGACGATAACGCAAATAACAATAATTCAGCTAATTCTGATGGATCAAACAATGGTGCTAATAGCAACGCTGACCAAAATAGCAATGGCGCTTCAAATGCTGATAATTCAGCAGCTAATGACGCTAATAACGCAGCTAGCAATGATGCTAACAATGCTGCAAGTAATAGTCAGTCGAATTCAGCACTTGGTGCAGAACAAGCTCAACAAATTTACAATGAAACAGGTCAAAATCCTTACTTAAATTCTATTAATGCAGAATGGAGACAAAAATATGAAGGCGGATTAACAAATCCTGAAAAAGCTTCATTAACTGCATTAGAAAAAGGAACATACAATGGTCCTGAACAACCTGAACTATTCTATAATGCATTAGTTCAAATACAACAACAATATGCACAATAATTAAAAAGCGTGGGATTGAAATCAAATGATTTCATATCCACACGCTTTTTTTAATTCAACATATATTGTTTAATTTGTTCTATAAAATAATCTTTCATTTCATTAATAATCCACTCATCCGGCATGCCATCTATTGTCGTCTTCCAATTCGTATGAATTTCTAATGAACGATGTGGACATTCTGTTTCACTAAACTCCAAATGTAATCGAACCGTATCTCGATTAGGTGTTAAATTATAATCAATCATATCTGAAGCGATTGCTCTTAACGTTTCTTGCTCATTTAATAAAAATTCTTCATCTGTACTCGAGAGAGATTCTAATACTTCATACCCTAAATATTGTTCATTACCTATTGGATTAGCAGTATGCCAGGCAATACGCTCAGTATCAATCGCTTGCCATTGTTGATTTCTATCGATGTAATAATGCGCAATACCTTGAACATATCTTTCTTCAGGTGCGTTTATTAATACTTCACGCCATTCATTAGCATTTAATTCACTTGCATCGTTATGGATTACAACACCTAGTAAAGGTTGCTTTCTTTTTTCCATTTCATAATGGATATAATCATTTTGTGAAGCGATAATAATACTCCCCTTTTCAATGCTTTTATTTATTTTAACACATTAAAATATTTTATTTAAAATTGTTTATCAATCGTCATACATGGTATTGTAATAAAAGGTACAATACAGGAGGTATCATGATTATGACACAACATTTTCATAGAGGAATTTTATTTTACCACGAGGCGGCTGGCCAAGGTAATATATATAAAGAACTGGGACAAGTTACAGAAAATTTAACACAGCTTTGTGATGAATTAACAATAAAATTAAGTAAAGAAGAAGGACAAATTCGTTCTTATTGTAAAACATTAGCTGCCGATACAAACGAACAAGCTTATGATGTTATTTTTATACTAGGCGGCGATGGAACATTAAACGAATTAATAAATGGTGTCGTAGAAAACAATCTCCAAATACCAATAGGTGTCTTACCTGGTGGAACTTTCAATGATTTCACGAAGACTTTAAATATATCTCAAAAACCAATGCAAGCTTCTCAAGATTTATTAGCGAGTCAAATTAAGTCATTTGATGTATTAGATGTCAATGGTACATATGCCCTTAACTTTGCAGGTATTGGTTTAATGGTTCAAAACGCTGAAAATGTTGAATCCAATCAAAAAGAATTATTAGGTAAATTCAGTTATATTTTTTCTACAATCAAAACGGTAGCTAACCCAGAAATTTATCAATATAAATTAACAGCTGATAACGAAACATATTCAGGAGAAACTTCAATGATTTTGATTGCGAATGGTCAACACGTAGGTGGTAGTAGAATTCCTTTAGAAGACTTATCACCTAATGACGGGAAAATGCATATATTTATTTTCGACAAACAAAATTTCAGTATTATCAATGACTTCTTTAAAGTAAAAGATAGCATGAATTGGAACGAGATTAGTGATAGCATACAACATATATCATGTGAATCAGCTACGTTATCTACTGATCCATCAGCCAAATTAGATATAGACGGTGAAATTCTATTCGAAACACCTGTTGAAATAAAAATATTACGTGACCAAGTTAAATTGCTATATGTAGATTTGAATAATGCATAAATTTAAGAGACTGAGACATTACATTATGTGCCAGTCTCTTTTATTTGGAAAAATCAATGTAAACGTGAAGTTCTAGGTTGCTTGTTTGGGGAGTCTTACTATATACGGAGCTTCTATGTTGCTTGTTTGGGCAGTCTTGCAATATACGGAGCTCCTATGTTGCTTGTTTCGCCTGTCTTGATAAATACGAGGCGCCTATTTATCTTGTTTGATCAGTCTTGATAAATACAAAGCGTATATTTATCTTGTTTGGCTAGTCTTGATAAATACAAAGCGTATATTTATCTTGTTTGGCTAGTCTTGATAAATACAAGGCGTCTATTTATCTTGTTTCGCCAGTCTTGATAAATACAAGGCGCCTATTTATCTTGTTTCGTCAGTCTTGATAAATACGAAGCCCCTATTTATCTTGTTTGATCAATCTTGATACATACAAGGCCACTATTTATCTTGTTTCACTAGTCTTGATAAATACAAGGTCCAGAATATTGCTTGTCGTACACCTCTAGCAATATTCTGCCCTTCCTATTTCTAAAAATATGAAAAGAGTCTAGAACATTTCTGTCCGAGACTCTTTTTTCGAAAAATTATTTATAATGATATCTAGGGTTTTAAAAACTTAATAAAAGCATGTCACAACATACTATGCTTGAATATTACCATGTTCATCAGATGGTCTAAACAATGCAAATATAGCACTGAAGAATGCGATAACATGTGGAATCCCTGTCCAACAGAATGCTAAGTGTAATAGTCCAACAACTGGTTTTTGTGCATAAAATTTATGAACGCCAAAGTTTCCTAATAACACAGCTAATGCGATATAAATCCATTTATTTACGAGCATAATATCCCTCCTTCAACTATAAATTCATTATAGTCTCTATATACATATATTACCCAAATATAAACGAACAAAATCAGCGATAGTATGACAATTTTGTCACTTATCAATAAAAAAAGCTGTCTCAAGTTTTAAACTTGATGACAGCTAAATGCATTAGTTCCCTAAATAGTCATTAAAATCAGCAATAAATTGTTCTTTGTTCTGTGCTGAAGGATATTGTAATCCACCTAAAATAATAGATTGGCTACTTATTGTAATAAAGTCATAATCAATGGAATGTCTCAAAAATATATTTTTTGCTTCTTCTTGATTGTATTTATTCTCTAAATTCTCAAATACGATAATCTTTTTATCAAAAAACATAACTGCCTCCAAAAAACTTAATATATAAATACTACAAAACTATATTAAGCGAATCTAGAGGGAATTGATGTAAATACTTATTAATAATGTATAATTACATATATTTTATAGATTTACAGAACAAATTTAAATGTTTTTAAATGATTATGATTGATTATGAATTTTTGATAAACTCTTTTTCTAGATGATCCATCATGTTCTGGGCTTTTTTTAATCCTGGAGATTCGTTTTCTTCTTCCATTTGTTCGAGTTCCACTATATTGAATTGCACTTCTTTTTTTAAAGTGTCCCACATTTTTTGATATACACGTTCTTCCATTTTATTCAGCCTCCTTGAAAATCTACTTTCTATATAATATTTACCCTTTTCATTGTTACACAATCATCATTAAACTTTGAATGGTAAATCAATGTAAAATAGTAGATTCTAATAAATATTTTTGATTATATTTCACAGCAAGCTTGTATATAAATTTGATTAAACATTGGTATTGAATTTCATTCTCTTGATATTGAGATTTATACTGCAAATATTGGTTACGTTCTTCTTCAGTAGCAATTTTCTTAAAATACCCCCACATATGATCATAAGTATTGATGATTGAACCTTTAGTCGGAACTATGGCTTTAGCATCATCAATCATACTTTGTAAATCGTCATATGTGATATCTCCCTTTAAAGCTTCTCTTATATCTAAATATGACTTTTGACTATGCATCATGACATTATATTTTTCATATCTCCATAACTTTTCCATATCTGCTCTCTTACTCATATTATCACCTACTTATATTACACCGAGGTGCAATTTTATCTGCTGTCCATTTCATAAATAATAATTTTTCATATTCTAAATAAGCTTCGTCACTCATTAATTTCGTTTCACCATAAACAAATATAGGTGGTAACTTTTCAGTAGAAAATACACCATCTTTAATACCAGTATCAATCAAATCACCCATATTTGAAATTTGATGCTCAAAGTCTTTTGACCTTTTCCCACCTCTTCTTCTATGTTCTTTATCCATTTCTAACAATAATTCATAAGTGTCAGCTAAATAAGGAAAACCATCATTATAAACATGCTTCACGATAGGATGACTTAAATAACGTGTATTGCCATCAATATATTCAAGCTTCGCTAAACATACATTAATGATTTGATAAAGTTCTAATACTTGTTTAGAAAGACGTCGGTTATCTAGAAATTTTGCGCTTATTTCATGATTCTCATGAACTCTAAAAATTTGCATTGTGTAATTCCTCTCTCATTATTTAACAATCATGATGATTCCGAAACAAATCAACAACATATAAATATATTTAATTAAAGCACGTTGATCAATTTTATTATTGATGGTATGACCCAACCATAATGTTAGGATGAGAAGCGGTAAAATGGCCAATAATAAATACCAAAGTGAGATTGACCAAAATCCTGAAACACCGTGACTAAAGACAATAAAACAACCTGTAATAAAAAAGTGTACTTGTGAAATATTTTTCAAATCAGTAACATGCCATTTTTTCAAAGTTCCATATATAATAATCGGTACACCGTGACTATTATATGCACTACCTAAAACACCTGAAACAACACCTGCAATATAGTCATAAAACTTTGGAATATTCAATTTAACTTGGTATATATTCTTATAATAATTAGCAAGATTAATAGTACCATATAATATTATAAATACCCCTAAAAACTTAATAATCACATCTTCATTTGCCCATTTAACAATTACAATACCAATAGGCGTTCCAATAATAGAACCCATTAATAAACGTTTAATAATAGACCAATCAAGATTGCCACGGCTTCTAATAAACACAGGTAAAGCCACTAATAATCCTACAATTGCCACTACAGAAATAGACAATTTAAAATCTAAATTTAATAAAGCGAGTAATGGCATCGTAACCAAAGCCTCACCAAACCCAAACACAATTCGTACCATAGCCCCCAGTAGAATTGAAAAAATAACGAGTGTCCAAATAGTAATATCCATAGAATCCCCTTTTATATGTTTATAAAATAAAAACACCTTCTAAACATTAGAAAGTGTTAAAATCTCATTAATATTCTACTTCCATTATACCTTTTTTAAGAACTAAAAAATATGAAAAGAGTATAAAAACAAGGGAATACTAGAATATTTTACTAGCGTATTTAATAGTTCAATCTTTGTTATAATCAATTATGAAAAGTCATATAAGGAGGTTTGAAATTGTTTGAGTCAATTGAATTAATAAAAAGCTATTTTAATAATGAACCAATTGAAGACTACAAACTTGAAGAACTTAATATTAAGTATGAAGCTTGTAGTTTTCAAATTCACAATATTACTTATAGAAGTAGATGTGCTAAAAAGACATCTAATAAAAAAGGCTATTTTGTCGTATTTTGGGTTAAAGATCAAAATGATCAAAACAGACCTTATACATATTCAGAAACACCAGAAAAACTCATCATAGCTATACTAGATAATAATAAAAAAGGGCTGTTTATTTTTCCTAAAGATATTCTACTTAAGCAGAAAATCATAAGTAATCACGACGTAAATGGAAAAATGGCAATGAGAGTTTACCCACCATGGGAAAATCATTTAAATAAGACTGCTAGTCAAACTCAAAATTGGCAAAAAGAATTTTTCATAGATTTATCTAACTTATAGCAATAAATGTAATGAATCAAATAACATCATTAACCTCTTAACTTGTATATACAAGTTCAACGAGATATAATATGTTCATATTCATATAAAGGGGAATTATGTTATGCAGAATGATTTTGATTATATGCAAATGCTTAAAGGCGAACTATACTTAGCGCATGATATTCATGAATCTAATGGTTCAAAAAAAGGAAAAATGTTAGCAGATAAAATTAATCATACACCTATTGAAAATAGTGATGAAATTATTAAATTAGAAAAAGAACTTTTTGGTAAAACAGGAGAAAATATATACTTACATCCACCACTCTATGTTGATTACGGTAGACATATCAATATTGGTGAGAATTTCTATGCTAATATGGATTGTATATTTCTAGATGTTAATTATATCAATATTGGTGATAATGTTATGTTTGGTCCAAGAGTGAGTTTATATACAGCAGGTCATCCTATTGATCCCACAATTCGAAATGAACAATTAGAATTTGGTCATGAAATTAATATTGGAAATAATGTATGGATTGGTGGAAATGCAGTCGTATTACCAGGCGTGTCGATAGGAGAAAACTCTGTAATCGCATCAGGAGCAGTCGTAACAAAAGACGTGCCACCCAATACAGTTGTAGGTGGAAATCCAGCAAAAGTCATTAAGCAAATCACAAGTTCTGATTATGATAAATGGCATCAAATGAAATTAGAATATTACGAGAAAAAAAGACAATCAGTAGAAAAATGATAGTCTTTAAAAGATCACCTCTCTGTAGGTGGTCTTTTTTTGATTTAGATCTCAAATTTCTTAATTCTGGCATTGATATAATTTAATAAATATAGTATATTAGATTTATTAAATTATCAATAATTAAATCTTGCACTATTTCTGATTTAATTTTAACTTCCTTTAAACTACTGTTGAAACTTATATAGAGAAACTTCTTCAACGCTTATATACACTTCAATAATTCAAAACATGATTAACTTGAATTATTGATATGTTTAAGCGTTATTTTTTTATCCAATATTGGAAAAAAATAACAAAATAAAATTTATATATGATATTAAATACATCAATATGTATTAATATAATAACTTTTGAAAGGAGTAATTTATATGCAAGATAGTAAACCTAATAATAAAAAGAGGTTACTCTGGGGATGCTTCGGCTGTCTAGGAGTTATTGTTATTTTAGGAGTTTTATTAGGAGCATGTACTGTTATGATTGGAGGTAGTAATTCTAATCAATCTTCAAGTTCAACAAGTTCCAAAGATAAAAATTCGTCGGAGAAAAATCAAAAAGATGAAAAGACATTTAAAATCGGAGATAAAGTAAAAATTGATGAATTAGTTTATACAGTTAAGTCTGTAAATAACTCCAAAACTGTTGGAAATAGCTTTGCCCCTCATGAAGCTAAAGGTACATACCTTATTGTTGAAATTACTGTTAAAAACAATGGTAATGACCCTGTTACTTTAGACAGTAATATGTTTAAATTAAAAATTGGTGACAAGACACTTGAACCAGATTCAGAAGGTTCTTTATCAGCAAATCAAGGGGAAGATGGCAGCATCAAAAATGATTTTATTTTCGAAAAATTAAATCCTGACAGCGAAATGACAGGTAAAATAGCATTTGATGTATCTGAGGATTTAATAAATAAAGATAATAAAATATTGCAAGTACAAAATAATTTATTAGGAACTTCTAAATCAGAAATTAATTTAAATTAACTACAAACTTAAAGATCATCTCTCTGTAGGTGGTCTTTTTTGATTTAATAAAATCCTAATATTCTTCCTACAAATCCTATTATAATGAGAGTTGTGGCAATATACCATTTTATTTGAGTATGTTTCATCTCTTCCATTTTTGCCTTTTCTTTTTCATCAAATAAAGATATAAGATCATCTTTCAAATTTTTTATATCAGTTTTTAACTCTGTTCTTAAGTTATTCATATCGCTCTTAAACTCTGACCTTAAATTATTTATATCTGTTTTTAATTCTAATCTTGTTGTAGCCAATTCTTGCTTTACTTCCTTGATATTATCTTCAAGTGTATTAAAGCGCGAGTCCATATGATTTTTATGTTCTTCAAATTCAGGTCTTGTTACAAAATCCAATTTTATCACCTCTTAGTTGTTATTATTATTTTATTATGGTGTGAGCTAACTAACGATATCTCAGTCTATTTTATTCTCTGTATTTTATATAATTATAAAATACATTTATTTTTAAATCAAGTTTCACTACGCCTATTTTTGTGTCTTCTACTTTAGTTACATTTCTTACGACTTTTGTTACTATAGCCATCCTTAGTTACAATTCCACGGACTTTTGTTACTATAGACACCCTTAGTTACATTTCGCCCAACTTTTGTTACTATAGCCAGCCTATTCATACTGCCACCAACCCATTACTTTATCTTCTCAATCACCATCACTCACTTCCCCCAAAATCCACACAAAAAAACCCTCAAAGCTTATGCTTTGAGGGTTAATAGCAATTAGTATTGCTTCATGTATTGATCTCTTTCCCATTCTGATACTTGTGTTCTGTAATAATCCCACTCTAATGATTTAGATTGTATGAATTGGCGATAGATATGATTACCTAATGCTTGTTTAACAACTTTATTTTCTTTCATTGCTTTAACAGCTGTATAAAGTGTTGATGGTAAGTCTTGTACGCCTACCGCTTCACGTTCTTCTCTATCCATTTCATAGATGTTTTGATCTACTGATTCTGGTGGTGTTAATTTATTTTTAATACCATCTAATCCAGCTTCTAGGATAGTAGCTAATGCTAAGTAAGGATTAGCTGCTGGGTCTACTGAACGAATTTCAACACGTGTTGATAATCCGCGAGATACAGGTATTCTTACTAATGGTGAACGGTTTTGACCACTCCATGCGATATAACATGGTGCTTCATAACCAGGCACTAAACGTTTGTATGAATTTACTAATGGGTTACATACTGCTGTAAATCCACGTGCATTTTTCAAGATACCAGCAATAAAGTGATATGCATCATCAGTTAATTGCATTTCTCCATTTGGATCGAAGAACGCATTTTCTTTACCTTTGAATAATGAAACGTTAAAGTGCATTCCGCTTCCGTTTACACCAAATAATGGTTTTGGCATGAATGTCGCATGCAAGTTATGTTTACGCGCAATTGTTTTTACAACTAGTTTGAATGTTTGAATGTTATCACATGCTGTTATAGCATCAGCATATTTAAAGTCGATTTCATGTTGACCTGGTGCTACTTCGTGGTGACTTGCTTCAATGTCAAAGCCCATATCTTCTAATTCTAGAACGATATCACGACGACAGTTTTCACCTAAATCTGTAGGTGCTAAGTCGAAGTATCCACCATTATCGTTTAATTCTAATGTTGGTTCTCCTTTTTCATCTAATTTGAATAAGAAGAATTCTGGTTCAGGTCCTAAGTTGAAATCTGTAAATCCTAACTCTTCCATTTCTTTTAATACACGTTTTAAGTTTGTACGTGGATCACCAGGGAATGGTTTGCCATCCGGATTGTAAATATCACAAATTAATCGTGCTACTTTGCCTTTTCCTGCAGTCCAAGGGAAAATTACCCAAGTGTCTAAGTCAGGACATAAATACATATCCGATTCTTCAATTCGCACGAATCCTTCAATTGAAGAACCGTCAAACATCATTTCATTGTTTAATACTTTTTCTAATTGTGCAATTGGTACTTCAACATTTTTAATTGTTCCTAAAATATCAGTAAATTGTAATCTTAAATAACGTACGTTTTCTTCGTCAGCAAAACGAAAAATATCTTCTTTTGTAAAAGTTTGTTTAGCCATGTGATTATCCTCCAGTTTTTAATTAAAAAATCTTGATAAATCTCCACGGTTAAGTGGTCCCTCTGTTTTAGAAGTTCCTCTAATTACCCGCTCTCTCATCTTCAGTTCTTCATCAGAAAGGTCATTTTCTTCTTCTAAAAGAATTTGTTTGATCCCTTTCATATTAAATCCCTTTTCGATAAGATTTTTAATTTCCAGTAATCGTTCAAGGTCATTTAAAGAAAATAACCGTTGATTACCTTCAGTCCTTTTGGGCGAAACGAGCTCATTGCTTTCGTAGTATCTGATTTGTCTGGCTGTTAGCTCTGTTAACTTGATTACGACACCAATCGGGAACACGGCCATGTTTCTTCTGATTATATCTCTTGACAGCACGACCGCCTCCTTTTGTAAGAACTTGTTATAAATTTAGCACATAAATTTTCAGAAAACAAATGAATGTCAGGAAACCTTACATCTTTTATAATTCAACAAGCTTTTGCTTGATTAAATGCTCTACAGCACGCGTTATCGCAATTTTAACATGTTCATAAGTTAAGCCACCTTGAATGTATGCTTCATATGGTGGTCTAATTGGACCATCTGCCGTTAATTCAATTGAAGATCCTTGAATAAATGTACCTGCAGCCATGATAACATCATCTTCATAACCTGGCATATAGCTAGGCATTGGACTAAAATGAGCGTTAATTGGTGATGCGTGTTGTATCGACTGACAAAATGCAATCATTTGTTCTTTTGTTTCAAAAGTAACAGATTGAATAATATCTGTTCGTTTATCTTGATAATGCGGTGTCGTTGTCATATTTAATTTTTCTAACAAGCGAGAAGTAAATAAAGCACCTTTTAAACTTTGACTGACAACATGTGGTGCTAAGAAGAACCCTTGATACATTTCTGGTAAACTTCCTAAAGATGCGCCCGCTTCTTTACCAATTCCTGGTGCTGTTAATCTGTATGCACAACGTTCTATCAGGTCAGCTTTTCCTGAAATATAACCACCAATTTTAGCTAAACCACCTCCTGGATTTTTAATTAAAGAACCTGCTATTAAATCTGCGCCAATTTCAATGGGTTCTTTATCTTCAACAAATTCTCCGTAACAATTATCTACAAAGACAATTTTATCTGGATGTCTTTCTTTTATCGCTTTGATCGCTTGTTCAATTTGTGAAATTGTTAATGAAGGTCGCGAACTATAACCTTTAGATCTTTGTATCGCAATGACTTTAGTATTTTCATTAATATTTTCTAACACTGAGTTTATATCTATTTCATTTTGTTTCAATGGTACTTCTCGGTATGTGATACCTTGTTCGATAAAACTTCCTATACCATTACCATTTATACCGATTACTTCTAATAACGTATCATAAGGTGTTCCTGTAATATATAATAATTCGTCTCCATATTTCAGTTGGCTGTTAAGCGCTAATGTTATAGCGTGCGTACCTGAAATAATTTGAGGTCTTACTAAACTGTCTTCAGCTTTAAATACTTTACTATAAACATCTTCTAAATGATCTCGACCTACATCATCGTACCCATATCCAGTTGTACCGATTAAGTCTGATTCAGTGATTTTTACTTCATGAAATGCATCAAGTACATGTTCTTGCGCAATTAATGCATTATGTTCGATTTGATCAAAATATGGTCTTAATTCTTTTTCTACATCAATAATTAATTCTTTTAATTTCTGTTCCATTTGTTTACCTCTTATTTCTGTTTATAACCTTTTATGTGATATGTTTCTGTTTCTTCATCAAAATCCATTTTTTCAACTAAAGTATGGGTTTTTTGCCAATATAATTTGTCAGCATCACTTGATGGAATATCCATTTCATAGTAATCCATTGTCTCTTTAATCATATCGACTAATTTTTCTTTAAATATAGCTTTATCATTAGAATCTTTAGCTGAAACAAATATAGATTGTCCTGATATTGCTGAATGATTAGAAGGCGCTAAATCTTTTTTATTAAATACGACTAACATCGGAATATGGCCCATATCTAATTGATTAACTAAAGTCATAACCGTTTCATACTGTTCCATATAGTGTGGATGACTTGCATCTACAACATGAACGAGTAATTGTGCATATTTCGCTTCTTCTAAAGTAGACTTAAATGCTGCAATCAATGTTGTAGGCAACTTCTGAATAAACCCAACTGTATCAGAAAGTATGACGTTAAACCCGTCATTTATTGTAATGGCGCGAGATTTAGGATCTAAAGTCGCAAATAATAAATCTTGTTCAAATGTTTCATCATTTGATAACTGATTAAACCACGAAGATTTACCGGCATTTGTATAACCAATTAATGCAACTTGGTATGCTTGATTATGTTGACGTCGTTCTCTATAACGTGAACGATGAGAAACGATTGTTTCTAGTTGATGCTTTATTTCATTCATTCGAGTACGAATATGTCTTCTATCTGTTTCTAATTTCGTTTCACCTGGACCTCTCGTACCGATTCCGCCTCCTAAACGAGATAAGCTTTTGCCGTGTCCAGATAATCTCGGCAATAAATAATCTAACTGTGCTAATTCAACTTGCAATTGACCTTCTCTACTTGAAGCTCTTTGCGCAAAAATTTCTAAAATCAATTGAGTGCGGTCTATAATTTTTGTGTTAAATAACTCATCTAAATGTTTCGATTGCGCAGTTGTCAATTCATCATTTGCGATGACTGCATTCACTTTAATATCATTCATTTCGATATATTCAATGACTTCTTCTATTTTACCTTTACCAAAATAATACTGTTGATCAGGTCGTTCTCTTTTTTGAGTGAAGACTTCCATGACTTCTAGTTGGCTTGTAACAGCAAGAGATTCCAATTCTTGAACTGTTGATTTAAATGTTGCTTCATCATCTTTTTTATCATGAATTGCTAACAGGATTACTTTTTCTGTTTCATGTTTTGTCGACTTCATATCATTTTTCATTTTTATCACGCTCACTTTAAATATATTTTAACATATAAACATGCATGCAAATTGATATGACTTTGATAAATTTTTGATTATAATAGAATTAAGAAAAGGAGTGATGGCAATGTCAATTTATGACTTCGTTGTTGCAAAAACGAACGGTGAAGAATATTCATTATCTGAGTATAAAGGAAAAGCTATTTTAATTGTTAATACAGCAAGTGAATGTGGTTTCACACCTCAATTTGAAGGGTTAGAAGCTTTATACCAAGATTATAAAGATCAAGATTTCGTGGTGCTAGGATTCCCATGTAATCAATTTGGTAATCAAGAACCTGGTGACTCTTATGAAGCATACCAAAATTGTAAATTAAATTATGGTGTAACTTTCCCAATGCATGAAAAAATAAAAGTTAAAGGTTCAGAACAACATCCACTTTATGAATATCTTACTTCTGCTAAAAAAGGTATTTTAAATGGATCAATTAAATGGAACTTTACTAAGTTCTTAGTAAATAAAGACGGAGAAGTTGTGAATCGATTTTCTCCACAAAAAAGTCCTGAACAATTGAGAAGTTCAATAGAAGCAGTATTATAATTGATTACACATAAATAAGCGGCTAAGACAATAAAATGTCCTAGCCGCTTATTTTTTCATACACGATTATTGTTCGCTATCTTGATTTTCATCATCTTGAGCATCTACGAAAGTTGAGATAGCATGTTTGTAAATTAGATGTTCTTTCCCTAGAATATCTAATAATACAACTTTGTCGTCAAAGTCGACAATTTTCCCTTTCATTTGAAATCCATTTAGTAAGAATACTGTAAGTTCAGTTCCTTCTGATTTGAATTTCTTAAGTAAAACTTCTTGAATATTTTCTTTCTCTGCCATATGACTTTCCCCTTCACTTGGATAATTGGATTACGTTGTCTGCGATTTCTGTTAAAGACTGTTTATCCCGTTGAAACCAAGTCACATTCATTTTATTTTTAAACCATGTCATTTGACGTTTGGCATATCTTCTTGAATTTTGCTTGATTTGTTCTGTAGAAGTTTCTATGTCTATTTCTCCTTTTACTACTGGTATCAATTCTTTGTATCCAATTGCTTGCATACTTTGTGAATCTTCATACCCTTTCTCAACAAGATTAGACACTTCTCTTAATAATCCTCGCTGCAACATCATGTCAACGCGCATATTAATTCTTTGATATAATGTTTCGCGCGACATTTCTATCCCAATTAATATTGTACTATATTTTCCAGAAAATGTCTGGCTTTTCTTTCTTTCACTTAAAGTTTTTTTTGTATTTAAGTAATATTCAATTGCTCGTTCTACTCTTTTACGATTGTTCGGATGCACTGATGACGCAGTTTCTGGGTCGATTTCATATAAATAATTGTGCAATTCAATATTTGAGCATTTAGATAATTTATTTAATTTATTTTTTGTAATTCCCATTTTTTCAGAACTGATTTTTTCTTCTTCAAGGTTATAATCATATAAAACTGACTGTACATATAAACCTGTTCCACCGACAAGTATCGGCAATTTACCTCTAGCATGAATATCCTTTACAATTCTTTCAAAGTCTTGTTTAAATCGATAAACTGAATATGGTTCATCCGGTTCATAAACATCTATTAAATGATGAACAACGCCTTCTTTTTCTTCTTCTGTCACTTTTGCTGTACCAATATCTAGACCTTTATAAATTTGAAAGGCATCACCATTGATAACTTCACCGTTTAAAGATTTTGCTAATTTAATGCTTAATTCTGTTTTACCTACTGCAGTAGGGCCTACTATTGCAATTAATGGTTTTTCATTCATTTGATATTTCCTCTTTTTCTAATTGTTTAATTTGTACCATCAACCAATTATATAAATGTTCATACACTGCATAACGGTTCGTCTCAAATAAAACTTCGTGACGCTTATTCTTATATAATTGTACTGTGACATGCTTAACGCCTGAACGTTTATAAATAGAAGCTAACTGTTTAATACCGTTACCGAATCCACCAAAGTGATCTTCTTTACCTGATACTAGTAAAATCGGCATATTTAAATTTTGTTTTTTAATATAATTGATTTTCTTCGTTTGGACAGCTGCCTTTACTGTTTCTAAAAGTACTTTATGTGAAATTGGAAATCCTGAATAAACATCTTTTTCATATTGCTCGCGATTTTCATCACTTTGACTTAACCATTTATTATCTTTATTTAAATCTTTATGTTGTCGATTCATTGTCTTAAAAGCAATATTATTGATAAATTTTGATTTCGTGCGACTACCTAAAAATAAATTCACAAACTTTAATGCATATAAATTTAACTTGCCTTGAATTTTAGGGTAAACAACCGTCCCTGAAAGTATCAACGCATCTACATCATTAGGATAATCGTGAACAAATTGTCTCGCAACTAGCGAACCCATAGAGTGTCCTAGCATTATAAATGGCAATTTTGGATTAAGTTCATTTTTAAACGTATCACTTACTTCTTTAACATCATCGACTAATTCTTGTAATGCATTAAAATGACCTCTTGAAGAAGCTTCTATGTTCATACCGTGACCTCTGTGGTTATGACGGATAACATGAAAACCTCTTTTACATAAATATTCTGCTACTGCATCATATCTATCTTTATGTTCAGCCACACCATGCAGTATATGTATAATTCCAAACGGTTTTTCATCCGTTTTATCAATTGTAACTTCTAAAGTTTGTTCTGTAGATAATGTAATTCTATGATTAAATCGTCTCAAAGACATGCGCCTCCCTTATAAGACATTATAGCAAAATCTATAGTGCTTAAAAATATATTCACAAATCCATCACATATAATATAAAAAACCTGCCAACAAAAATTGTCAGCAGGTTTAAAAATTAAATTATAAATTATTTAATAATAGCTGGTTGATCATTTGGATTAACCGCTTCTTTAATAGCTTGTTCTAATTCATCTTTATAAACACGTTTAGTATCATTATCGTAATTTAATACTTGAGCCATTACTTCAACAATTGCATCTTTATGATCTAATACATATTGAATATCAAAGTATAAACGACCTGAACGACGTACTAAGAAGTCAGTTGGTTTATGAACCATTTCTTTTTGAATGCTGTAAATAACTTCAGCATATACTTCGATTGGAAGATTAACATCTGCAACTTGTGTAGCATGAGCAATAGCAAATACTTCATCTACATTAGATCCGTATTTTCTAGCTAAATAACGTGCTGCATCTTCTGATAAGTTGTAGTTTTTAGCTTCTTTAACTTTACTTTCAACGAATGATTCATAATTTTTACTACCACCAACGTTACCGCCAGAAATGTAAGTTTCTTTTGTACGACAAGGTTTGAATGATAATTTATATTCTTCTTTAAGACGTTTACTTAATAAATCAACAATATCTTGAGCCATATGACGGTAACCTGTTAATTTACCACCAGCGATTGTAAGTAAGCCTGAATCGCCTTCCCAAATTTCGTCTTTACGAGAAATTTCTGATGGATCTTTACCTTTTTCGAAGATTAATGGTCTAACACCAGCCCAAGTTGATTCGATATCTTTATCTTCAACTTTTACAGTTGGGAACATATAGTGAATAGCATCTAATAAATATTGACGATCTTCTTCTGTAACTTTAGGAGAAGATTTATCATTATCATAAATTGTATCAGTAGTACCAACGTATGCTTTTCCATCTCTAGGAATTGCGAAAATCATTCTGCCATCATTTTCTGTATCAAAGTATACAGCTTGACCTAATGGGAATATGCTTTGGTCTATTACAATATGAACACCTTTAGTTAATCTAAGTTGTTTATTGTTTGTTGAATAGTCTTTACCACGTACTTCATCAACCCATGGACCTGCCGCGTTGATAACTCTTTTACCTTTAATTTCGAAAATTTCATTTTGTAATAAATCAGTTACTTCGATACCTGATACTTTTTTCTTTTTGTTGTATAAGAATTTATTTGATTTAGCATAGTTAATGATATCTGCACCAAATTCACGTGCGCGTTTCATAACTTCAATTGTTAAACGAGCATCATCTGTACGGTACTCAACATAGTAACCACCAGCTTTTAAACCGTCTTGTTTTACAAGTGGTTCTTTCTTAATTGTTTCTTCTCTGTTTAACATTGTACGACGTTCAGCTTTTTTAACACCTGCTAAGAAATCATAAACTTTCAAGCCGATTGATGTTGTAAATGGACCCATGCTACCGCCTTTGTGTAAAGGTAATAACATCCATTCTGGTGTTGTTACGTGAGGACCATTTTCATAAACGATCGCTCTTTCTTTACCAGTTTCAGCAACTACGCCAACTTGGAATTGTTTTAAGTAACGTAATCCACCATGAACTAATTTTGTACTTCTAGAACTTGTACCTTGTGCAAAGTCTTGCATTTCAACTAATGCTACTTTCATACCACGTTGCGCTGCATCTAAAGCAATACCTGCACCAGTGATTCCTCCACCGATAACAACTACGTCATATTCAGTATTTTTAAGTTGATCTTTAACTTGATTACGATTTAATGCTGATAATTGTTGCATAACCATTTCCTCCTATAAAATGTAAAAAAATGAGAGACTTATCCCTACAAAAATGTACGAACAAAGCCTCTCATGTCTCTACGAAATATTAACTTAACTATATGATAACACAACTTAATCTAATTTAAAAGCTTGAGTGGCTTTTACTGCAGTTTTCCAACCTTTATAAAGTTTTTCACGTTCTTCTTCTTCAAGTTCAGGTTTGAATTCTGTTTCTAATTTCCAACGTTGTTTTATCTCATCTTTAGATTTCCAGAAACCTACTGCTAATCCAGCTAAGTATGCTGCACCTAATGCAGTTGTTTCATTTACTTCTGGTCTTTCTACTGGCGTATTTACAATATCAGCTTGGAATTGCATTAAGAAATTATTCTTAACAGCGCCGCCATCAACTCTTAATGTTTCAACATTAATACCAGAATCTTTTTCCATTGCTTCTAACACATCTCTAGTTTGGTAACATAATGATTCTAAAGTTGCTCTAATGAAATGTTCTTTTTCAGTACCACGTGTTAAGCCGAAGATTGCACCTCTAGCATCTGCATCCCAATAAGGTGTACCTAAACCAACAAACGCTGGTACGACGTATACGCCTTCTGTAGATTTAACACGATTTGCATAATCTTCTGATGCTGGTGCTGATTTAATCATTCTTAAGCCATCTCTTAACCATTGAATAGCTGATCCTGATACGAAAATACTACCTTCAAGTGCGTAGTTTACTTTACCATCTAGACCATAAGCTAATGTTGTTAATAAACCACTTTCAGATTTTACAGCTTTTTCACCAGTGTTCATTAACATAAATCCACCAGTACCGTATGTGTTCTTGACTTCTCCACTTTCGAAGCAAGCTTGTCCGAATAATGCAGCTTGTTGGTCACCTGCTACACCAGCGATTGCAATTTTTTCACCGAAGAAGTGATGTTGTTGAGTATAACCATATACTTCACTTGAAGGTTTAACTTCTGGCAACATAGAAGCTGGTACATCAAGATATTCTAATAATTCTTCGTCCCATTTCAAGTCATAAATGTTATACATTAATGTTCTACTTGCGTTTGAATAATCTGTTACATGAACGTCACCTGTAAATTTCCAGATTAACCATGTATCAATTGTTCCGAATAATAAATCGCCGTTTTCAGCTTTTTCTCTAGCACCTTCAACATTATCAAGAATCCATTTAACTTTTGTACCTGAGAAATATGGATCTAATAATAGACCAGTTTTTTCTTTAAAAATTGGTTCTAAATCTTTAGATTTTAATTCTGTACAAATGTCTTGAGTTTGTCGAGATTGCCAAACAATTGCATGATAAACTGGGCGTCCCGTATTTTTATCCCATACGACAGCAGTTTCCCTTTGGTTTGTGATACCAATACCTTCGATTTGCTTTGGACTAATGTTATTTTCATTAAGTACACTTGAAATAACTGCTAATACTGAAGTCCAAATTTCATTCGCATCATGCTCAACCCAACCACCTTTAGGGAAGTATTGCTTAAATTCTCTTTGACTCACAAATTTGATAGTACCTTCTTTATCAAAAAGTATTGCTCTAGAACTTGTTGTACCTTGGTCAATTGATAAAATGTATTTTTCCATATTAAACACTCCTATAAATTTGTATATTACAGAATTTCTGAAACTTCGTCTTTAAGTATTGATTTATTTAAGAAAATACCAGACAATACGACAATCACTGTAAAGATGATTGAGAATATAACGAAACCGTTTACAACCCCATTAAATAAAATATTAAATAATGCTGCACCTAACATACCGCCTGAAATCGGTCCTAAAATTGGCACAATTGCATATTTCCAATTTGAACTTCCTTTACCCGGAATTGGTAATAGCATATGCATGATACGTGGTCCGATATCACGAGCTGGGTTAATCGCATAACCTGTCGCACCACCTAAACTTAAACCAATTGCTACGATTAATAAACCAACAATTAAAGGATTTAAGCCATCAGTAAATTTATTAGTTCCTATAAATAATAATCCCATAACTAAGATCATAGTTCCAATAATCTCACTTAAGAAGTTTGCTACATAGTTTGGATAAGCTGGACCAGTTGAGAATACACCTAACTTAGCACCTTGATCTTCAGTTTTTTTCCAATGTGGTAAATAAGTAGCCCATACTAAAAATGCACCAATCATAGCACCAAGCATTTGAGCCACAATAAATGGAACAACTTTAGACCATGGGAATGATCCGTCAATTGCAAAGCCAAGCGTAACAGCTGGGTTTAAATGTGCCCCGGAAACATTACCAACTGCATAAACACCAAGCATAACAGCTAGCCCCCAACCTAATGAAATAACAATCCAGTCTGCACCTTTACCAAGTGCCCCTTTTAGATTGACGTTAGCACATACACCGCCACCAAATAATATTAAGATGGCTGTACCGATTAATTCACCTAAAAATTCACTCATATTAAACACCCTCCTAAATATAATATGCTAATACATAAAAAGCCCCCTACGTTGAACTACACATCATATTCATATAGTAATTTATACAAATTTAACGCATAGTTTCTTTTCGTAGAGGGTCTCATTTACTCATCTCATATATTAACTTAATTAGAAGTATAATACTTTATGAAAACGTTGTCAAATCAATTTACCAAATTGTAATATCGCTAGATGTAACATATTGTGCACCGCTTTCAATTGCTAAATCAATTTCTTCTTTCGTGTTAATTAATCCACCTGCAATAATTCGCTTACCTGTTTTATCATTGATTTCTTTGATTACTTTAGTAGCAACACCTGGTAATACTTCCACTAAATCAGGGTCTGATTGTTTAATTAGTTCAATACTTCTACTTAACGCTGTGCTATCAAGAATGAACACACGTAATATCGTTAACGTATTTAATTTTTTGGCACGTTTAATAATTTTTGATTTCGTTGATATAATGCCATGTGGTTTATATTGTTGTATAACATATTCAACAGCCGCTTCATCATTTGATAAACCTTTTATTAAATCAATGTGTAGCATCACTTCTTTTTGATGCTTTTTCATTTGCTCTAAAATGCCTTGCAAATGACCGATATGTGTATCTAATAAAACGCATCTTTCATAATCCATTTTTAAAAATTTTTCCATATCTTTCATAGAGCGAATAGCCGGTAATATATGCTTATTCATTTTATCCTCCTACATAACGCGTTTAAATAATTTTTCTAATTCATACGTCGTTAATTCAATAATAATTGGTCTTCCGTGCGGACAAGTAAACGGGTCAGTTGTTTCTCTTAATTCATCAATTAAATGACTCATTTCATGATTTCTTAAATAATGATTAGCTTTAATAGATTTCTTACAACTCATCATAATTGCTGCATCTTCTCTTAATTTTTTAATATCAACTTTTTCATGATTTAACACGTAATCGATCATATCTTTAATAATTTCTTCAGCCTCAACATTTGGCAACCAAACTGGGTATTCGCTCACCATATAGTCATGATGACCAATTGGTTCTAAAAATACGCCCGCTTCTGCAAGTGATTGTAAATATTTTTCAATAATCATGTGCTCATCTTTAGAAAAATTAAATGTTAGTGGCAACAACAAACTTTGTGTTTCGTTTGTGACTTCACCAATTTTTTCTTTGAAAAATTCATATTTAATTCGTTCTTGTGCAGCATGTTGATCAATCATAAACATGCCTGTATCATTTTGTGCCACAATATATGTTCCGTGAACTTGACCTACAACTTCCATATACGGTACACGTGGCGCTTCAGATACTTGTTCTTCTTCAATTGGCGCTTGATATGGTGTATCGACATGTTCTACTGTATCTTGAACTTCATAAGTTTCTTCATTATTTTCAATATGCTCGGGTTCATCATTTTGAACATCTATATCTCTATTAGTTTCCTGATTGATAGTATCTTCTTGTATAACCGAATGATGTTCTGTCTTATCTTTAAATTGCCAAGAAGGTGAAGGTTCTCTGCTTGCAATGTCATTTGTTTTTTCAATTTCTTCAACACTTTTAGTATTATGAGATATATGCTGATGTTGAGTTGTATTTTGATTTCTTTTAGCTTCAAAATCTATTTTTTGTTGTTCAAAAATTTCTTTTTGTGATTTTTTTGGCTTTTGTTTTTCTAAAGATGTGTCTGGAATTAATGACATACCTCTAAATGCTTCTTTAATTTTTTGATTAATCAAATCATAAAGTAGTTGTTCTTTAGAAAGCCTTACTTCAAGTTTAGTCGGATGTACGTTAACATCTACTAAAATCGGATCCATTTCAATATTTAAATAAACGATAGGATATCTACCGATTGGTAAGAGTGTATGATAACCTTCTATAATCGCTTTGTTAAGTACAAAGTTCTTGATATATCGCCCGTTGATAAATATAGAAATATAATGTCGATTGCTTCTCGTGTGCTCAGGTTTACAAATAAATCCGTTTACGACGTAATCATCTGTTTCTCCATTTATTGGTACAAGGTCTTTCGCAATTTTCATGCCATAAATTTCAGCCATTACTTCATTTGTTCTTCCCGAACCATTCGTTGAAATAACTGTTTTATCATCTGATACGAGATTAAATGCAATATTCGGATGACTCATTGCCATTCTATTGACTATATCCGTAATTTTACCCAGTTCAGTATACAAACTTTTAACATATTTTAGTCTTGCTGGCGTATTATAGAATAAATCTTCAACAAGAATATCTGTACCTTTTTTAGCTTTAGCAGGTTGTTTTTTCGTAATTTCACCATTTTCAACGCGCACTTCATGTCCAAGCATACCATCTGTACAAGTCTTCATCGTCACTCTACTCACTGATGAAATACTCGCCAAAGCTTCTCCTCTAAAGCCAAGTGTACGAATATGAAACAAATCATAATCGTTATTAATTTTACTTGTCGCATGTCTACCAAATGCTTTGGCAATATCCTCTTCTTCAATGCCTGTTCCATTATCTACGACTCTAATAGATTGAATACCTGATTCTTTAATCGAAATATCAATTTGAGTTGCTTGAGCATCAATTGCATTTTCCAACAATTCTTTCACGACAGAAGCTGGTCTTTCAACCACTTCACCTGCAGCTATTTTGTTGGCTAAAGATAATTCGAGTTCTTTAATTTTTCCCAATGCACTCACACTTTCTATTTAAGTTGTTTTTGTAATTCATGCAGTTTTGATAATGCTTCAATAGGTGTTATGTTCATTAAATCAATTGATTTAAGTTTCTTTTCAATTTCAGATTGCCCTTGTTCTTCAAATAATTGGAATGACGGTTGTTCATACTTATCTGCTTCTTTTTCTACTTTTGTATGAGATTCAAGTTCTTGCAAAATAGTATGAGCTCTTTCAATAATTTCATCAGGTAAATCCGTTAACTTTGCTACATGAATACCATAACTTTGATCAACTGCGCCTTCTTTTACTTTATGCAAGAAAATCAATTCTCCTTGATATTCTTGTGCAGCAACGTGAATATTTTTAAGTCCAGATAACGTTTCATCTAAATGTGTTAACTCATGATAATGTGTAGAGAATAATGTTTTTGCTTTTGTATGATGATGTACATATTCAATCATAGACTGTGCAAGCGCTAGACCATCAAATGTAGATGTACCTCTTCCAATTTCATCAAATATAATTAAGCTATCTTCAGTTGCACCAACCATAGCTTTTTCAGCTTCTAACATTTCGACCATAAATGTACTTTTGCCTGATACTAAATCATCTGCTGCACCAATTCTTGTAAAGATTTGATCAAATATTGGCAATTGCGCATAATCTGCAGGCACATATGCTCCCATTTGAGCCATAATACTAATAATAGCTATTTGACGCATATACGTACTCTTACCAGACATATTTGGTCCTGTTATTAAATAGATAAAGCCTTCTTTATCTAAATAACAGTCATTTGGTACATAGTCATTATGATCCATTACGCGTTCAACAACCGGATGTCGCGATGATTTAAGTGATAATGTTTTATCTTCACTAAAGATTGGGCGAGTATAATGATATTTTTGCGCAATTTCAGCAAAGCTTTGTAAACAGTCTATTTCTGATAGTAATTTAGCTTGTGCTTGTAATTTTTCAGTATAAGCTTTCACTTCTTGTCTTAAATCAAGGAATAGTTGATATTCTAGTTCAATTGCTTTATCTTCTGCACCTAAAATGATAGATTCTTTTTCTTTCAATTCTTCAGTAATAAATCGTTCAGCATTTGATAATGTTTGCTTACGTTGATATCCTAAAGCATCTGTATCAATATGATTTAAATTTGCTTTTGTAATTTCAATATAGTACCCAAAAACTTTGTTAAAGCTTACTTTTAATGATTTTACACCCGTTCGTTCACGTTCTTTTAATTGTAATTCTGCAATCCATTGCTTTCCATTTGTTGAAGCTTCTTTATATTGATCTAATGTTTCGTTAAAGCCTTTTTTAAATATCCCACCTTCTTTAACAGAAATCGGTGGATCTTCTACTAAACTTTCATCTAATAATCGTTCTAAATCATTTAATGTTTCAAGATCTTTAAATCGATCTATAGACTTTGAGTCTAATCTTTCAATAATTTCTTTAACATATGGAATTTGCTTTATTGAATAATTCAACTGTACTAAATCTTTAGCATTCACATTGCCGTAGCTAACTCTTCCGACTAATCTTTCAATATCATAAACCATATTTAAATAACTTCTAAGTTCATCACGTTCAATAAAACCATTCACTAATTGTTCAACAGCATCTAATCTTTGCTCGATATCTCTTTGGTTTATAAGTGGTCGATCTATCCATTGCTTTAATCTTCTTGCGCCCATAGGTGTCTTCGTATCATCCATCAACCATAATAATGTACCTTTCTTAGATTTAAGTCTGATACTTTCTGTTAATTCAAGATTTCGTTTCGCGTAAAAGTCCATTTTCATATAATCTAAAGCTCTATATACGACAACTTCTTCTAAATGTGGCATATCGCGTTTACCGTTATCATGAATATAATTTAATAAATAATTTAATGACCTTTTTTGAGCGTGAGATGTACCCGTGACAACTTCATAATCTCGTTCTTCATAGCTATCAATAACTGTGATTGTTTCAGTTATAAGCTGAATTTGTTTATATAAATTATCTGGTAACACTTTATTAACAATAATCTCATTAGGGTGAATCGTTGTAATTTCATTAATTAAAGTTGTTTCATCAACAAATGATGTTACTTTTAATTCACCTGTTGTGACATCACAGTAACTTAAATGAAACTCTCCGTCTTCTTTTATAAATCCTAATATATAATTATTTGTTTTTTCGTCCATACCCTTTTGATCCATAACCGTACCTGGCGTAATGACTTGCACAACTTCTCTACGAACCATTCCTTTAGTTTGTGTCGGATCTTCCATTTGTTCACAAATCGCGACTTTATAACCTTTTGAAATAAGTTTTTCAATATATCCAGAAGCAGAATGATACGGTACCCCGCACATTGGTATTGGATCTTTTTTAGCATCTCTTCTTGTTAGTGTTATTTCTAATACTCTCGATGCTTCAATTGCATCATCATAGAACATTTCATAAAAATCACCTAATCTGAAAAATAATAATGTATCTTGATATTGAGATTTTATCTTTAAATATTGAGCCATCATCGGCGTTGGTTTAGACATCTTTATTCACGTTCCTTTTTTTAACTTTCGATTTATCTATTTTATCAAAATTTCTACTATTAAACGAGTATGTTTATTTATTAAAAAAAGAGCGTAATGAAGCAATTTATGCTTCACGCCCTTTAATTCATGATGTATCTTTAATTATCATTTTTTAATTTCTTTAATATACCTCTTTTTTCAAAAGCTTTTAATAATATATAACTCGCGATAGCGCCTATTAGACTACTAAAGAAAAATGATAAAAATAATGGCCAAAATGCAATTTTTCCTAATCCTAGTAACCAACCAATCGGAATACAAACGAAGCTACCTATCACACCAGTACCTATTACTTCACCTAAAGATGCAATCGATAATTGTTTGCGATATTTATAAAGTAAACTTGCTAATAATACGCCTATCATACTACCTGGAAAAGCAAAAATCGTTCCTAAACCTAGTAAGTTTCTAATAAACGAAGATAACAAAGCTTGCGCTAAGCCATACCATGGTCCAAGAAATACGGCTGATATTACATTAATGAAATGTTGCATTGGCAATGCTTTTATTGGACCTATTGGTATCGTGATAAATGTACTAAAGACAACATTTATTGTTGTTAATATTGCGGTTAAAGTCATTAATTTTGTCTTCTTCATTATATTTCCTCCAAATAAAAAATCATTAGTCTACGTATTGGCAGACTAATGATTAAAAGCATATATAATCTTTAGTTGCACAATCTCTACGCCAGTATTACCTGGATCAAATCTACACGTATATTCTCAGCCTTGTTAGGCACCGTGTGTGCAATATGTTAAATATTAATTTGAACAGCTACTTGTATTTGGAGCATTTCTAACGGCTGCACCAGTTTCACCAGTAAGTTGATTACCACCTGTTGATTCAATAATTTCATTTGTAACTGTATGGCTAATTGAATGAGATACCATTTGTAAAAGCTCATTAACTTCAACTTGTGCTTCTTTAAATTCACTTACAATTGGCATTTCATCTAATTCTTTTTCAATGTTTTTAATTTTTTCTTCAACCATAGCTAAAGCTTTATCTTTACCATAGTTTTGGAAATTAACTGCTTGTTTTTGTAAAGATTTCAAACTAGCCATTTTTTCTCTGACTGTTTGATTCTCATGAATTTGCGCTTCTGCACGTTTAAAGAAATCTACTTCTTCTGTTTCTGACATCATTTTCCCCAGTTTACGCGCTTGTTCTAAAATATCATCTTTTGTATACATTTAATGTACCACCTTTTCTTTAGATACAACATCTATAAATTCACCATTTAATGAATATTGTTTTGCTTCAGTAATTTTTACTTTTACGATTTTGCCGATTACATCTTTTGG
Source organism: Mammaliicoccus sp. P-M59 (assembly GCF_022386135.1). Classification (NCBI taxonomy): domain Bacteria; kingdom Bacillati; phylum Bacillota; class Bacilli; order Caryophanales; family Staphylococcaceae; genus Mammaliicoccus; species Mammaliicoccus sp. P-M59. Next base: position 547,011 of record NZ_JAJNJJ010000001.1, read on the forward strand.
TGCTTTAAAGTTAACTAATTTATTCTTTTCAGTATAGCCTGCTAATACCGCTTCATCTCTCTTACTTGAACCTTCACATAGAACAAATACTTCTTGTCCTTCATATGGTTTCAATGATTCTGCAGCATATTCACCAACTACTTTATTTAATCTTTGAAGTCTTTCTTTTTTCTCTTTATCAGGCACATTATCTTTCATCTTAGCTGCTGGTGTACCTTCTCTTGGAGAATATACATATGTGTAGGCATGTTCGAAACCAACTTCATGATACAACTTTATTGTTTCTAAAAATTGTTCTTCTGTTTCATTAGGATAGCCAACAATGATATCCGTTGTCAATGCTACATCTGGAATTGCTGCTCTTATTTTTTGAACTAATTCCAAATAACTTTCACGTGTATATTTTCTACCCATAATTTTTAACACTTGGTTATTACCAGATTGTACTGGTAAATGTATATGAGGTACGATATTTCCACCATTAGCAATCACTTCAATTAAACGATCATCAAAGTCCCAAGGATGACTTGTCGTAAAACGTACGCGCGGTATATCGATTTTAGTGATGTCATTTAACAAATCACCTAATCCATAATTTAAACCTTCGATATCTTTACCGTATGCATTTACATTTTGACCTAATAAACATATTTCTTGGTAACCTTGTCTAGCTAGGTCTCTTACTTCAGCAATAATTTCTTCAGGCATACGACTTCTCTCTTTACCACGTGTAAACGGTACAATACAATACGTGCAGAATTTGTCACAACCGTACATAATATTTACCCATGTTTTAATTCTACCATTTCTTACTTTAGGTAGATTTTCGATAACGTCGCCTTCTTTAGACCATACTTCAACAACCATCGCTTTAGACATATATGCTTCTTCTAAAATTTCAGGCAATCTATGGATGTTGTGTGTACCGAAAATCATATCAACATTCTGGTATGATTTAAGAATCTTATTAACGACAGATTCTTCTTGTGACATACATCCACATACACCTATTAAACAATCTGGTCGCTCTTGTTTAAGATGCTTTAAATTCCCAATTTCACTGAACACTTTATTTTCAGCATTCTCTCTTATCGCACACGTATTAAGTAATATCACATCTGCATCTTCTACTGAATTCGTCGGTCCAAAACCTAACGCCTGCAAAATACCAGCCATTACTTCCGTATCATGTTCATTCATTTGACAACCATATGTTCTAATATAGAATTTACGACCTTTCCCCATACCTCTATGTCGTTCGTCTATTTTAAAATCATCATGATATTCAACTTGTGATTTCCCTCTTTGTTTAGCGTCCTTTAAATTTGGAGGTTGATAAACATGTTCGAAGTACTTGCTATAATCCTTCTCTAAATTAGGTTCTGTCTTCGCTTTGGCCCCATGTTTTCTTTGCTCTTCATTCAATTTCAAAACCCTTTCTGCCCATATATTTATACCTATATATTATATTAGAGTTCAACATAAAGTGCAAAAATGTTCCGACATTTTTGCACTTTCATTTCATGTATCAAATATTTAATTTTAAAGATGCTTAATCCAAAATCTTCTCGTATTTTCTTCTTCATCTGATTTATACGGTTCATCTTCTACACCATTATTATTTATAATGACTTTCGCACTTGCATCATTTGATTCATCACAAGTTACAAGAACAGAATGAACACCTTCATTATTCAAATTCTTAACTGCATAATTTAACAACTTAGTCGCATAACCTTTGCCTCGTTCGCTTTTTCTAACACCGTAACCGACATGTCCACCTTTTTTATTTAAATAGTCATTTAAGGCATATCTAATATTTACAGCGCCAACAATTTTGTCATCATCAATAAGTACATATGTTTTTGCTTTTACAAAGTTTGCGTCAACTGGGTCTATCGCTTCTTCTAACATAATTAACATCTTATCAAAACCACCGTGTTGACGGACGTCAGTCGCCCATGGAACAACCGGTTCTTCGTTTTCATACCATTCATTTATATATTCTGTGAATAACGATTCAATATCTTTATCTATTTCTCTGAATTCCATAAACGCATCCCCTTTTAGTTTAATTCTTTTATTTGCTCATCATCATTTGTATTTAACATATGATAATAAATGCCTTGTTGTTCGATTAACGCATCTTGTGAGCCAGATTCAATCAATTCACCGTGAGATAATACAAAGACTAAGTCTGCTTTTTTAACTGTATTTAAACGGTGCGCAATAATAACACTCGTTCTACCTTGCATTAATGTATCCAGTGCTTCTTGAATTTTAATTTCAGTAACTGTATCGATACTACTTGTTGCTTCATCCAATAAAAGTATTTTAGGATCTTGAAGTAAACATCTTGAGATAGAAATAAGCTGTTTCTCACCTTGAGATAACGATCCAGATTCACCTTTTAATACGGTATCATAACCATTTTCTAAAGCTTCTATAAAGTCATGTGCATTTGCTTTTTTGGCAGCTTCTACAACTTCTTCATATGTAGCATTAGGCGTTCCATACATAATATTGTCTTTAATCGTTCCGTCAAATAAATAGGAATCTTGTAACACGACACCTATAGAACTTCTCAAAGATTCACGCGTTATTTTATTAATTGGAATGCCATCTATAAGAATACGTCCTTTGTTCACTTCATAATAATGTAGAATAAGTTGCACGATTGTCGTCTTACCTGCCCCAGTTGCGCCGACTAATGCAACAGATTCACCGTTATTAATTTTAAAGGATAAATCTTTTATAGTCGGTACTTTTTGGTTAGGATCATATTTGAATTCAACATGTTCGAATTCAATTTTTCCATTAATATTTTGATAATCTTGCGCCTCTTTATCATCTTTCTCACTTGGCTCATCCATAATATCAAAGACACGTTCGGCACCTGCTATTGCAGATAATACTGTATTAAATTGGTTTGCTAAATCTGATAATGGTCTTGTAAACTGTCTCGCATATTCAGCGAAAATCACGATTACCCCAACTGTAACACCAGCAGTTTGATTAAGAGCTAATATACCACCAATACCAGCTACAATGGCAAAGCTTAAATTATTTAAATAGTTCATTACTTTCGGTATTAAACCACCAAATGTGATTGACCAAAAACTATATTCTCTCACGTCTTTCGCTTTTTCATTAAATGTATCTATAACATACTTTTCTTGAGAAAAAGCTTTAACTACTGTTTGTCCATTTACAATTTCCTCGATATATCCATTCATAATTCCAAATTGTTTTTGGCGTAAAGCATATAACACACTTGTTCGTGCAGTAATCCATCTTAAGCTTATAAACATGATTGGAATAATAATAACTGTCAATAGTGTAAGTAAAGGACTTAAATAAAGCATAATTGAAAGTGTACCAATGAGTGTCACGACACTAGAAGTAAACTGTATAAATGATGAATTTAATACTTGTGATACATTTTCAATATCATTTTGCATTCGACTCATCAGTTCACCGTGTTGCTTTTGATCATAATAAGCGACAGGCAAAGTTTGAAAATGTTTAAAGAGTTGATTTCTTAATAAATATACCGTGCGCTGGGCAATACTGACCATCATAAATGAGCCTATATATGATGTAACTGACAGCATTATATATACAATAGCAAGCAGTATGATATATTGTGGCAGCCCATTTAATTCTTTCGGTATAATTTTCGTATCAATGATATGTCCGATTAAAAACGGTCCAACTAAACTTAATATGGATGAACAAATAATCATTAGAATTACGACAATCAATTGTATTCGCTTTTCATCTATTAATTTCCATATATTTAATAATGTACCTTTCGTATCTCTTGCTCTTTTTTTCTTTTTAGTTGGATTTTGAGTACGATTTTTATCTTCAAATACTGATTTATGACCATAAGGGTTTCTTAGACTCATGATGAACTCACCGCACTTTCTTGACTACTTGCAATTTCTTTATACAATGGTGATGTTTCTAATAGTGTTTCATGTGTCCCAATCGCTTCAATACGTCCATCGACTAGTAACATAATTCGATCTGCTGTTTGAGCAGTTGAAATTTTTTGTGTCACAATTAATTTAGTCGTTTCTTCATCTTCCAAAGCATCCCATAAAGCAGATTCCGTCTTAATATCTAATGCTGATGTTGAATCATCTAAAATTAATAAACCTGGTTTCCTAACAAGTGCTCTAGCAATAGATAGTCTTTGCTTTTGACCACCTGATAACGTAACACCTTGTTGGCCAATCATCGTATCATATTGATGATCAAAACGTTCGATAGATTGATGTATTTGGGCTTTTTCTGAAGATAATTCTAACATTTCACTTTCGGCTGATGGATCTCCAAATTGTAAATTCTCATAAATTGTTCCTGAGAATAACAATGCTTTTTGAGGTACGTATCCAATTGCATCTCTTAAAGATTCAATTTCCCAATCATTTACGTTTTTATTGTTAAGCAATATTTCTCCAGATGTCACTTTATACATTTTAGGTATCAAACTGAGTAAAGTTGATTTACCAGAACCAGTAGATCCCATAATGGCAAAAGTTTCTCTCGGTTTCACTTCAAATGATATATGTTCTAAAACAGGCTTATGACTATTTGGATACGTGAAAGAAACATCTTTAAATTGAATAGGATATGCATAATTTGGCTTATGTTCGATTTCATTATTGAACACTTTTTCATCTGATGGCGTAATTAATACTTCTTCAATTCGTTCACTTGATGCTTTCATTCTGCTAAGTGTCATGATTAAGAAAGCAAGCATCCCAAATCCACCTTGCATTCTCATACCATAATTTAATATAGCAACTAATTTACCAACTTCTAAAGTAGAATGATCGACCATATCTGAACCAAACCATACAACAGCTAATATACTGCCATTTATAATCAATAATAATGAAGGATTGATAAATTCCATGAGGCGTAACGCGTATGTATAATTGCTTCTAATATCTTTGATTTTTTCATTAAATTGATTGATTTCTTGTTTGCTCGTTTGGCTTGCTTTAATTAATCTAACCGCTTCTAAATTCTGTTGGAAAAATCTATTCATTTCATCAAATTTTCTTTGTATTTTTGTGAATAGTTTAGATCCTTTTCGCGCAATTACAAATATAATAATAAAAATAATCGGAGAACCTATTACTAAATAAATTGCTAATTTCGGTTCGACTGCAAAACTTAATATAATGCTCCCAATAATCATTAAAGGTGCTCGTAACATGATTCGAATTGACATATATACTGCTTGATCACAATTGGTTACATCACTTGTTAACCTCGTAATTAAACTTGAAGTCTTAAACCTCTCTAATGTTGCTAAAGAAAAAGATTGGATTTTCTTAAATTGTTCAGTTCTTAAATCATAAGCAAATGCTTGTGATACATGACCCGCAACAAAACTATTCCATATCCCTGATAAAAGGGCTACTAATCCTGTTACAAGCATAATCATTAAATATAAATATACGTGGTTCAAATCATTCTTTAAAATGCCGTTATCAATAATTTCTGATATAAAAATGGGTTGAATGAGTTCAACCGCTAATTCTACTAACATTAATATTAAACCGAGTATAAACAACCATTTATACGGTCTAATAAATTTAAGTACCGTTTTCAATTTACATATCCCCTTTAATATATTTTCCTATAACATTCTCCTTTTCTTCTAACTCATTATTTTGAAATTATGATTTATACTTATCCGTTAATGTATCCATTGTTATTCCTTCAGGCACATGATAGAACTTTATCTGAGAAATAATACTGTCACATTCAAGTTCAACCATACGTTCATTTATTTGTTCAATAAGAATAAGACATGCATTTAAATCTCCTTCTATCGTTGTTTCTAAAGGATGCACTTCATATTTAAGACCCGATTGATCGATGATACTGATTGCCTCATCAACTAATGGAATAACACCTGTTTGTTGATGTTCTGGAATAATTTGAATACTCATTAATGTATTTGTCATTTCGAATCCCCCTTTTCTATGTATAAAAGCTCATAGATAAATCTATGAGCTTAAAGTGGTATAATTATATAATTATTTAAACTGAGAAACAAGTTCATCAAATTGATTTTGTTCTAGTTTAAGTGATTTTTTAACAAGCGGTTGCTCATCAAACTGTTCAATTTGTGATTCATATGATGGTGTATCTTTATCTTGATAAATAATACCTGTAATCATTGATTCAGTATCTAATACAGTTTGCATTGCTTGAGATTTATTCGTATTATCATAACCTTCAATATCTGCAAGCTTTGTTAAATTTTCTTTAAACCAGTCGTACGTATTAATTTTATTATACGTTACACATGGTGAAAATACATTTACAAATGAAAATCCTTTATGATTAATCGCTTCTTCAATTATACTTGTTAATTCTTTAATATCACTAGAGAAACTTTGAGCGACAAATGTTGCACCAGATGATATCGCCAATTCTAAAGGTGCAATATTTTGTTCGATGTTACCTTTTGGAGTTGATTTCGTTACAAATCCTTTAGCAGAACTTGGTGATGTTTGTCCTTTAGTTAAACCATAAATTTGGTTATCCATAACGATATAAGTCATATCCATATTTCTTCTTAATGCATGAACAGTATGACCCATACCAATCGCAAATCCATCACCGTCACCACCTGAAGCGATAACAGTTAAATCTTTATTTGCCATTTTAACACCTTGTGCTAATGGTAAAGAACGGCCATGTATAGAATGAACGCCGTATGAATTCACATAACCACTTAAACGGCCTGAACATCCAATCCCTGTAATAATGGCAACTTCTTCTGGCTCTAACCCAACATTAGCTGCAGCTTTTTGAATCGCAGCTTGTACTGAGAAATCTCCACAACCTGGACACCAGTTTGGTTTAACATTATTTCTAAAATCTTTAAATGTTGCCAATTAAATCAACTCCTTCATATTACTTACGATTTCTAACGCTTTATCTTCTATTTCATGTGGTAAGAACGGTGTACCGTCATATTTAGTTTGGTTAATAATTTTATTTTGATGATTAATATTCATCTTAATAATATTAGATAATTGTCCTTGATAGTTATGCTCAGCTACAACAACTTTTTTAGCTTTGTTAAATGCTTCTTGCACAACATCTGAAGGGAACGGATGAAGTTGTCTAATTTGAATGTGATTAACTTTCACATTTTGTTGATCCAATCTTGAAATAGCTTCTTCGATTGCACCAGCTGTTGAGATAAAGCCAACATATAATATATCCGCTTCTTCATATTTTTCATTAGATTCTACTGGCTCATCTATCAATAATTGAGCTGTCTTGCGCATACGTTTATCCATTTGTTTTTGTCTGTTTTCAGCACTTTCAGAAGGTTTTCCTTCTTCATCATGTTCAACACCTGTTACGTGATGGATACCGCCTTTTGTACCTGGTAAGATACGTGGTGAAATACCTGAATCTGTTAAAGCATAACGTTTAAAGTACGCTTTATCTTCTTGTTTTTCTAAATCACCTTCAACCAATGCACCTCTACGAATTTCAACTTTGCTATAATCTAATGATTCGACAGTTTGTTTACCTAATGATAATTGTAAATCTGATAATAAAATAACTGGACATTGATTTTCTTCAGCTAAGTTAAACGCTTCTACAGTTAAGTAGAACGCATCACTTGCACTAGTTGGTGCCAATACGATTTTAGGAATGTCACCATGTGTACCATAAATCATTTGCATTAAATCTGATTGTTCTTGTTTCGTTGGCAGACCAGTAGAAGGACCTCCACGTTGTGTATTGACAATCACAAGTGGTGTTTCAGTCATACCTGATAAACCTATTGATTCCATCATTAATGATAAACCTGGACCTGCTGAAGATGTGAATGAACGTACACCTGCATAGTTTGAACCTATAGCCATTGTACATGCTGCAATTTCATCTTCTGTTTGAATAACCGTACCGCCTAATGCTGGTAAACGATCAATCATATACTCCATAATTTCTGATGCTGGTGTAATTGGATATGCTGCCATAAATCTAACACCTGCTGCAACAGCACCTAAACCAATTGCATCATTCCCTATCATAAATAAATGACCTTCTGAGTCAGTTGGTTCTAATGTATGTTCACTTTGTAAATCGTCCATTTGTTCAGACATTAAGCGATATCCTTCATTTAAAGCTTGAATGTTTAAATCTACTACACTCTCACCTTTTTTACCGAATAGATCTTTTATTAATGATTCAAATACTTTTGTATCTAAATTCATTACAGCACAAGTTGCACCAACTGCGACCATATTTTTCATAAGTGCAGTGCCCAATTCTTTTGCTACACCTGTGAATGGTAAACTAACCAATTGTGCTTTACTATCTTCTGGATTTTGTGGTTTCGCTTTTTCATCTGCAATAATAATGCTGCCTTCAAGCATTTCATGATAGTTAACTTCTATCGTCTCTTGATCAAATGCAATTAATATATCTAAATCGTCACTAATAGCTCTTACTGGTTTTGACGATACTCTAATTTTATTATTTGTATGCCCACCTTTAATTCTACTTGAAAAATGGCGATATCCGTATAAATAATATCCTTGACGGTTCATAGCAGTTGCAAAAATTTCACCTGTTGATTCAATTCCTTCGCCTTGCTGTCCGCCCACTTTCCATGAAATTTGTGATTTCATTTTATGGCCTCCCCATGTAATATCTCATGTTATATCATAACAAAAAAACCCTTTTAATCCTATGAAATTAAAGGGTTTTAGTAAAAATCAGTCTAATGGACGATACTATTCAAATGGATGATCGTCATTAATTAATATACGTTGTATTTTTTTAGCTTTACCCGCACTATCAAGGTCAATAATAACACCTGACAATACTTTTCTACCTTCGTCTGGTAAATTATGACGTTGAGGTAAACTTGTTATAAATCTTTCTATAACTTCATCTTTATTAATACCTAATATGCCATCATAATAACCTGTCATACCTACGTCAGTAATATAAGCAGTACCTTCATTTAACACACGCTCATCTGATGTTTGAATATGCGTATGTGTACCAACCATGGCACTAACTCTACCATTCAAATACCATCCCATTGCGTTTTTCTCTGAAGTTGTTTCAGCATGAAAATCGACAAATATATACGGCGTTATTTTTGAAGCTTGTTCTATAAGTTCATCTGCTTTTTTGAATGGGCAGTCAATTGCTGGCATAAATGAACGACCTTGTAAGTTAATGATTGCGATATCTTTATCATTAACTCTAATAATTCTCATGCCAAGACCTGGTGCTTCTTCAGGGAAATTCGCTGGACGAACCATTCTATTTGCTTGTCCAATAAAGTCATATATTTCTCTTTGACCATAAGTATGATTACCCATCGTTAAAAAGTCGGCACCCATTCTTAAAATATCCTTATAAATTTTCTCTGTTAAACCTTTACCATGAGCAGCGTTTTCTGCATTCACAATCGTAAACGTTGGTTTATAACTCGCTTTAATTTTTGGTAAATATGTTTCTAACTGTTCTCTTCCTAGTTTGCCTACAATATCACCTATAAATAAAATTCTCAATATTGACATCCTCTCTATTCACTCTATATTCTAATTCAAAATAAAAAATTTTAAAAGAGATGATTATTAATTTTTTATTAGGGTATACATAATACGAGCGTTATTCAAACACATTTGTTTAGTAACGTTACAAAATCTAATAGGAGTGTTTATTTAAACATGGGAATTGAAATCCAACCAGAAAAATTTGCAGAATTAGTGGTTAGAGCAAATCCATCCGTAGAAGAAAATGCAGAAGATATCGCGAAAGACAGTTTAGAACTATACGTTACAGCATTCAAACTGGCTGAAAAATATGGTAGTTGTGGCGTAAATTCACAAGAAACGTCCAACGTTTTAAAAGAAGCATTAGATTTAGAACTGAACTTAACACGTTAAATTTATTATAAAATACTAATATCAAAAACCATCGCTATAGACTGTAGCGATGGTTTTTGGTTTGTAATAATAAAAATGTTTGAATAGACGTGAGTTAAAAGATGAATAAACTCACGAGTTCTCTAATCTTGTGGGTTAATGTCTTCGTTAACTCACGAGTTCTCTAATCTTGTGGGTTAATGTCCTCGTTAACTCACGAGTTCTCCAATCTTGTGGGTTAATGTCTTCGTTAACTCACGAGTTCTCTAATCTTGTGTGTTAATGCCTTCGTTAACTCACGAGTTCTCTAATCTTGTGGGTTAATGTCTTCGTTAACTCACGAGTTCTCTAATCTTGTGTGTTAATGCCTTCGTTAACTCACGAGTTCTCTTATCTTGTGGGTTAATGTCCTCATTAACTCACGAGTTTTCTAATCTTGTGGGTTAATGTCCTCATTAACTCACGAGTTTTCTAATCTTGTGGGTTAATGCCCTCGTTAACTCATGACTTTCCCAATCTTGTGGATTAATGTCCTCATTAACTCACGAGTTCTAAGATAACTATTTAAAATCGACACTTTGTATAATACTTACTTAAATATATAATTCACAATATTTTCAGTGGTACCTATTTTGTCATCTTGTAATAGTTGGTCTGTTATATTTTGATAATCTGGTTGTTTATTTTCTAGTAATTGCCTAGCTAGTATGCGCTCATCATTACTTGCTATTTCTATTGTGACAAGTTCGAATATATCAAAGTAAAAACCTATTTGTTCTGAGTAAACTTCTGTATCTTCTTGCAATAAGAAAATGGGTTTATTTAAATGTGCATAATCAAATATCGTAGATGAATAATCTGTAATCATGGCATCTGAAATTAAATATAGTTCTTGAATGTCTACAAGTTCATTATAAAAACAATGAATTCGATCACTTAATTCACTATATGTTACTCTCAAATGTGATTCGTTAGGATGTAATTTAACAATAATTTCATATTCTTCAGGCAATTGTTCTAATAAGATATTTAAATTGATTTTTGACAATAATGCTCTTTTTTCTTTTCTCCATGTCGGACAGAACAAAATATATTTTTTATCATTACTTTTAGTAAAGAAATATTTCGTAAGCACGCGTTCTTTCTCTGTTTCGTCATGCTTCATTAAATATTCATTTCTCGGTGCACCGAGTTGAAGGATTTGTAAGTCCTGCTCTGGTTGAATGTTAAATGATGACTCTAGTAACATTGTGTTTACTGCTGAAGAGGTTAATAAGTAATTCCACTTCTTCATTCTTGGTTTAAATGCTGCGACTTGAGCGCTTCTTTCAGTTTTATCTTCTAAATCATTCAACATTCTTTTAAGCGGAAAGCCATGCCATGTTTGTACAAATATTTGATCTTTATGTTTAAACACTCTATCTAAAGTATTGCCATTCACCACGACATATTTGCATGACCTAAATGTTTGATTATAGATGGCACTACCAAACCTTATAGGTATTAAATTATGATTTCTAATTTCCATATCTACTAACGCATTTCTAGAACTTACATATACTTCTTTATCAGGAAAATGTTCTTTAATATATAATGCGATATATTTCGGATCTCCACTAAAGTTATTCCCATGAAATGACTCAATAAATACTTTATTTTCCAACGGTGTAATAGCATCGTATTGCTGTTTAAGCTTATCCATTTTTCTTTTTTCGTATTTCTTTTTAGCAAAATTAAAGACTTTTTCATTATTTAACACTGTTCTAATAACTGGTTTAGTCTTATATTGTTCATACAAATCTCTACCATATTCAAGCTTTGATTTTTTATGGACTTTTTGTGTAACTTGTGACTTACTTCCTGATCCTACTTTTAAACCATACATACATCCTTTAGATGCTTCAATAAAATCAGAAGCATAGTCTCTATCAATAAATGTTGCATTCAATAACGCTACATCTTCAGCTCGTTCTTCCTTTGTATATTTGTTATCAATAAACTCAATTAAACGCTCACTATCTTTTTGAATATCTTTCTCCAAAAATTCAACGGCATGATATGGTTCATATATACGTTTAAGCACACCATCTTCTCCAGCGTAAATAAATGCTTTATTACCTTCTGCTATAGATTCTAAAATAGAATAGCCTAATGTTTCATACGGAGAAGATGATATATAAATATAGTTTTTAGGTTCACGTTCATTCATATGAACATGTTCCTCTAGTTGATAATAATGAATTAAATTCTTATATAAAATTTCAGATGGTCCATACCCCTTGATATATAAATGTATATCATCATACCCCTTAACATTAATGATACGATTCATCATTTTTATAACATATGAAATATCCTTTATATTATCTTCAAATCTCGCTTTAATTAATAAATTCCTTCGTGTCACACTAGGCTCTTTATTCACAATAATATGTGACGCATCAACATATTGATTAAAGACATTCTCTTTTCCATAACGCTCGATGAAATCATGCTTAATATCAATAGAACTCACTCTATATGCATCAATTGCATCAAAAGCTAAATCTTGATTATCATCAATATATGCTAATGGTCCATGTATCTCCCCTACGACCATTGCATTTGGATTGATGGATTTTATTTCTCTTGCTAAATAAAAAAAGGTTTCTCTCGTTAGTATAACGAGATCTGCATTTACAAAATCTTCACTTGTTTTAAATTCTTCGAAACTTAAATGCTTATCAAATAATTGTTCATTAATCATTGTATTAAATTTCGCTGTCTTATCAAAAGTTTTAAAATTATAATAAACAACTTCATGATTAGCTTTAATAAATGATTTAATTAAATTGATATTACTTCTTGATGTTCCACCTTTAGCAAAAAGATTGAACCCTAAAATTTTAATTTTCATTCAATCTCGCCCCTTTGTAATTGTTTTTATCTTATAATTAAATTTTCATTCATACTAACACTCCTTATATACTTATTCCACAATTTTTAATTATTTTACACAGAATTATTTGTTAGAAATAATTAATTCTATTGAATATAAAAATAGAAGACAATCTAATATAAGATTATCTTCTATATTACAATATTAAATTCAATTTCTTTTTCTCATCAATCACTTACTAATACATCTCTTTTGAATTGTATAGCTTGAATAACACCCTTTGAAATTTCTTCATGATTCAGCCAACGTTTAGTTCCATCATCATTTACTCGATGACCCAATTTTACCGTGAATACATTAAAGCCTTTATTCTTAAGCTTATTAATAAACTCAGCATCATCAAATTTATTTGTACCGACGACGTGAACATAAATTGGTTCAGCATGCTTATCCATACTTATATTTTTCTCAATGAACTTAAGATGATTGAAATAACCATTACTATGCACCCAACTCACCATAATATTGACATCTCGTATATGCTCATCACCTAACACATTATCATTTTCATAATCATATTGTTTAAAATGTATATTTTTTGAATGAAGTAAGTCCTCTGAGTATTTATTTTGATTTCTAGAAAGTAGCCAAATATCATCATCAAAATGTTCTTTAATCCATTTCGTTGCACCCATCAACATACCAGATCCACCAGCAATCACAATTGTCACTTTATTCACCTACTTTAATTTTAAAATTTTTTCTTAAGTATGCTTTATATAACACAAGCTTTCAATAGATTTTCATTTATTTAATCAAATTTATCTCTCACATTTCACTTTACAAATACGAACACTTGTTCGTATAATAAAAGAAAAGATTCTACGGGAGGTGTTTGTGATGAATAAGTATATTAACTTAATGATTCATAAATTTGAAACTTACATTTACATGTTAGATAGCGTTGAACCAACTAATGATACGGCGATATTTTTAAATGGTGAAGTCATTTATAAAGAAATAGACAAAGTTGAACGCTACCTTCAATCATTTGATTATCGAACTGAGAAGTTCATTTTATTTACGGGATATTTAAAGATTTTACGCGTCATTTATCGTGATGTTTATACATCTTCAACACAACGAAATACGATGATTGTTTCTTTGAATAACGCGATTCATTGCTTAAATAAAATGAATAAGGAGCTTGTATATGAAAATCATTAATCCTGACTTACCAGAACCTTATAAATATGAGACAGATTATCGCAAAATTCCTAATCATTATCTACAACGTAATATTCCTAAAGGAAGAGGCATGATTAAATGGGCACCATTTGCAACAATGCCTCAACAATATGAAATGATTAAACAATTTATAGCCGATCAAACAAAAGTAGAAAAACCTACATTAGAAGAAACTGCATTAAATGATTTGAATAACGTATTAGCAGAGAAAATATTTTATAATCCACAAGCACTTATTAAATATTGGGAAGATGGTTATTTTAAAGAAATAGCATGTGAAATTAATAAATTTGATAGTGAGCATAAAAAATTAGAAGTCATTGCAGAGGATAAGAAAGTACGATTGAGCATGGATTGTATTGTAAGTATTGAATAGTCATAAACCATTTTCTCCACCTATGCTATGATATGTAAATGGGGGTGGCATCATTTATGATAACGATTGAACGTATTACTAAAAATAATGAGCATGCACTTAAATTACCTAATGAACCATTTGAATTGTTCGGTAAACTTGTCGTTACGAGAACTGCTGATACATGGCAATATCATGAAGAGTTAACTGGTTCTGATACGATGATTTTTCCTGATGAAGATTATCAGCTTGATTCAATAGATCAGAAAGGTTTTGCAATAGGTGCTTTTGATGATAACAAATGTATTGGTTTAGGTGTTTTTGAAAAGGATTGGAATAAATATTTGTATTTAAGTGATTTAAAAGTCTCTTCTTCTTACCGCGGTCAAAATGTTGCATCAACATTGTTAAATGCAGCGATAGAATTCGCAAAAGATGAAGGAATGAAAGGGATTTATACGATTGCTCAAGACAATAATTTAAATGCTAATCGCTTTTATTTAAAATATGGATTTGAAATTGGTGGACTAAATACCAAATCATATCAATTCACACAACAAAAAGGTAAATTTGATATTTACTATTATTTGGATTTTGATTCGTAACTAAAAAGCGGGACGGAAATCTTTTTAAATAAATTAGATTTCTATCCCACTCTCATTTTCACTATATTACATTTAGTTTATTTTCTTCGCTTTAAATATGATCATCATAGGTCTTCTCAATTCATCTTTCATACCATCTATATTCATCATATGTTGAGGTGGTATTGGCTCAACAATATTTTCAATGATAAATTGATTATTTTTAAGTGCTGCAAAATATGAAGTTAATGTATGATGATATTTTTTTATTTCGCTACCTAAGAAATGTGTATTTCTTTCTCCTTCTACAAAATAATGATCAACAGGAAAATGCTCAATTTCTCCATCTTTATAAATCCAGTCTTGAGAACCATGCGCTGTAAATATAGGATGCTCTACTGAAAATATAAATTCGCCATTATGTGTTAATGCTTTTGATACTTTCTTAAACAGTGACTCAATGTCTTCTATATAATGAATCACTAATGAACTTAATATTACGTCATAAGTATTAGGTTCCATTGAATACTCATCAATTAAATCAACTAAATAGGTTATTTTAGAATCATGATTGACCGCTTCTGCCTTCTCTATCATTTTTTTAGAAGCATCGATGCCTATGACTTCCTTAGCACCTTGCTGAACAACATATTTACAATGCCATCCATAACCACAACCTAAATCCAATACTTTTTTATTTTTAAAGTCAGGTAAATTGCTTTGTAATGTTTCCCATTCTCCTGCACCTTCCAAACCGCGCTGACTTCTCGCCATTTTAGCATATTGATCAAAAAATGCTTGATCATCATACTGATTCTCCGGTTTCATCTTATCACCTCACACTCATGATATCAGAATGAAAGCAATAAATTTAATGTTTTAATAACGCCACTATCGTTATGATTGATAGCGATGAGGTTTGCCTCTTTTTTCAATTCTGGATAGGCGTTATCCATTGCTACTTTATATTTAGCTGATTTGAATAAATCTATATCATTAAGTCCGTCTCCAAAAGCAATTGTTTCAGCTGGATCAATGTTTAATATGCTTTGTATTTTATGAATAGTCGTTCCTTTATTCACACCTAACTTCGTAATATCAATCCAGTAATCTTCAGATGCAATAATATACACTTCGTTGTTAAAGTAATCAATTTGTTGTGCTGTTTGTTTACATTTACCTGAAGCGTCATGAACCGTAATTTTCAAGAAATCACTTTTAATTTCTGTGAAGTCTTTAATGTATGTAACATTTTGATATGACCCATGTACAGCTTTTCTCTCTTCATCAGAAACAGTATCTAGAACATATGCTACATCTTCCGTACATGCAATAATTGTTTGCTCTGGATCTATTTTTGTTAAAGCATCAATAATATTTAATCCTAGTTCATTTTGTATCGTTGCTGTGTATAGAAATTCACCGTTATATTTTATACGTGTTGCACTATCTCCAATGATAAATGTATCTTTCGTTAAATCACCTACAATATTTTCAACTCTTTCACATTGTTTCCCAGTACAGAACACAAATCTAATATTATGTGAATCTAGATTTTCTTTTAATATACCAAACGCTTCTCTATCAAACTCACTATTCTCATCTAAAAAAGTACCATCCATATCTGTAACAACTAATTTTATATCCATCTTATTATCCCCTTTACTTTGTAACTATTTAATAATATTGTATCGGTATAATTATAAATTTTCAATAGAAAGCGTTTACTTTTTTATTTGTTTAAGGAATTGTCTCGGTGTTTGGCCATATCTTTCTTTAAATTTTTGTATAAAATAACTCGTTGTTGAAAAGCCACATGCATATGAAATATCTGTAATCGACTTATCTGTATGTTTGTTTAACATACTCACACTTTTTTCTAATCTATAGTTTAAGATATATTGAAATGGCGTTTGATGAACATATTTACTAAACAGTCGAACAGTCTCAGATTTACTCATATGGATATTGTCACTTAAATCATTCAAAGTTATTTTAGATTGATAGTGATCTTGTATATACTTAATCAATGTTTTAATACGTTGATCAAAATAGTAATGTGCATCTGTTTCAATTTGCGACATGATATCTATCAAATATTTCAATGACTCATAATAGCAAATTGATATATCTAGTTTAAAATGTTGTTCTTTTTTAATAAATTTATCACCCGCTTCTTTAATAATATTAATCAACATTTGATGTTCAGAGAGATTCGGTGACAAATATATATAAGGTATTTTATGTGCTAATTCTAATACTTGTGTTAAATATTCCATCTCTATCTGTTTATGCATATCAGCAAGATCAATATTCCAACAAAAATATTCAGTATCAGACATACTTTCATTTATTTCATGAACAACTTGAGAATTGATAAATAACCCGTGCCCTTTTGGAATATATATCAACTCTTCACCTATCCCAACTTTAAGTTCACCATTAATGACATAAACATATTGCAAAGCACTGTGCCAATGAATGGGGATATATCCGTATAACGTTTTGTTTAAAATAGTATGTAAAATAATATGATGCCAATTTTTATAAGGATATTGAATTAATTCTTCTCTTGTTTCTTCAACAATAATTTCAGTATACAATCAACAATCACCTCAATATTTTGATATTATTACACAATATTTATGTATTATATCATGTTTTAAGTCACTATAATCAATATATAATTATAAAATGAAGGTGAAACATATGGACAAGTATAATCGCATTAAAGGTATAACTTTAGCAATAGTTGGTGCAAGCTTTTGGGGACTAGGTGGTACAGTTTCTGATTATTTATTTCAACATCAACATATTGATATGAATTGGTATGTAACAGCAAGACTGCTTATAAGTGGTGTATTACTATTATGCTTGTTTAAATTAACGCATGAACAACATAGTTTGTTTAGTATATTTAAAGATAAGGCAAGTATCATTCAGTTGTTATTATTTTCAATTTTTGGCATGTTTCTCGTTCAATACTCATACATGGCATCCATCAATTACGGTAATGCAGCAGTAGCGACACTTTTACAATATATAGCGCCAGTCTATATCATTATTTGGTATGTCTTAAGAAAGAAAGATACTTTTAAAGCATTTGATTTAATAGCTATTATTCTAACAATCGCTGGTTCTTTTTTATTATTGACTAATGGGAGTATTCACAACTTAATGGTTGCTAAAAGTAGTATTATTTGGGGCATTATATCTGGTTTATCATTAGCTTTTTATACGATTTATGTTGGTAATTTATTAAAAAAATATCCATCCGTTCTCGTCGTTGGATGGTCAATGCTTATATCTGGCATATTTATCAATTTTAAAGCGCCTATTTGGGATATTGATATTCAACTATTAAATGGCCAAACTATTTTCTATCTCTTATTTGGGATTATTGCAGGTACAACGATTGCGTTCTTCTTCTTTATTTCTAGTTTGAATTATTTAAGTGCTAAAGAAACTGCATTTTTTGGAACAATTGAACCTGTAATCGCAATATTAAGTAGTGCAATTTGGTTAAATGTCGCGTTTTTACCATTTCAAATATTAGGGATATTGTTAATATTAGTATTAATACTCACAATATCATTAAAAAAAGGAAATACTTCCGAAGTTTAAAAATTAAAAACAACCATACTAAAACAAATATTATTGTCTCAGTATGGTTGTAAATCATTTATAAAAATATTTGATAAAAGTCTAAATCTAACCACTTATCAAATTTATATCCTACTTTTTCAATTTTACCACTATATTTAAATCCTAATTTTTTATGTAAATCAATACTGCCTTGATTATCACCATCAATTCCTGCAACAATCGTTTTATAGCCATTTTTCTTAGCTAAATCAATAATTTCTAATAATAATTTTGAAGCAATACCTTGTCTTCTAAAATCTGGATTTACATAAATAGAATGTTCAATTGTATATTGATATGCTGGCCAATCTCTGAAAGATCCGTATGTTGCAAAACCAGCAACTTGACCATCCACTTCATACACAATAACAGGTTGGTTATTTTCTACTTTCGTATTAAACCATTTATGACGTTCTTCTAATGTTGTTTCATCATATGTGTATACAGCTGTCGTATTCTTAATTGCATCATTATAAATATATAGGATATCTTTTAAATCTTCTTCTTTTGCTAATCTAATCATCTTTCCATCCTCCTTAATTTATATTTAGTATACATAAAGAATACAATCACACAAATTTATGTGAATATAACTGACATGACTGTACAATTATTTAACAATACGAATTTGTTAACATAATATTATTATTTGAAATGTTTTTCTATCCATTTATTTAAACGTAATCTATTTGGATTGATATGATCCATTTGTCCAAAGTCTACAACATATCCTTTTTCTTCTAGCCAACTTTTTTCAGCAGTTTGACTAGAAAATTGACCTTTTATTTCAGTTTTTATGCCTGTTACATTTGTAAACGTATCAACAACTTCGTTTAATGTTAATTCATCAGAAGCAATTTCAATAGATTGATGATTATATTCATCTTCATTTTTAAATATTTGAGCAGTTATTTTAGCAATATCTTCAGAAGGAATCATCGCAAATTTTATATCAGGTGAAATAAATTCTGGAATATATATGTTATCCGCTTCTACTTTGACAATGCGCAGAAAATTATCCATGAAAAATGATGGTTTAATAATTGTATAATTTAATGGGGATTCACTAAGCATGTCTTCAATTTTAGCTAACGCTTCGAAGTGTGGACCTGTACGATTTCTATTTACGCCTCCTGCAGTACTATATACGACATAAGAAATATTTTGTTTTACTGCTGTATCGATTATAGCTTTACCTTGTTGTAATTCTTGTTCTACATCATTCGGTATAATTGGCTGAACGCAATATACACCATATTGTTCTTTCATAGCTTGTTCTAAATCACTTTGATTACTTAAATCACCTTCAAATATTTCTAAATTGTCATCTTTAATATTTGCAAATTTTTCATTATGTTTGTTACGCGTAAATGCACGAACTTTCCATCCATCACTTAGTAATTCTCGAACGACCGCATTACCTTGCTTACCTGTAGATCCTATTACTAATATACTTTGAGTCATCTATTTCCTCTCCCTTGTAAGAAACTATAATCCTCTTTATTGCCTTTTAAATACGTATACTCAATCGGTTCATTTCCTTGTGCTTTAATTTCTTTATTTATATAATCTCGAACGTCCCATACTAAATGAATAAAATCCATTAATCTATTTCTCATTAATCCATTTGGTGCTTCCATATGCAATGCTTTATGAATATCTTTAGGTGTTACATTCAATCCCTCAGCAATTTCTTCCTCTGTTAAATGAGATGCTTTAAAATGCTCAATTAATTCTTCACTCGTAACTTTTCTTTGTTCTTTATTTAAAGACATGATATTCCTTCTTTCAATTCAAATTCTTTGAACTTTAACTTTATATTTCATATAATAAACGGACAGGTATCCGATTGTCAATTTAAAAGCAAGGAGGCGTCAACATGAGGAGAGATGCCGAAGAAAATAAATATCGTATAGAAACGAAAGCTAAAGCACTTTTTACTGAATTTGGTGTTGAAAATATTAGCATGAAACGAATTTCAAATGAGCTCAATATAGGTATGGGAACACTTTATAGGCATTTTGAAGATAAAAGTGCCCTTTGCTACAAATTAATCTCAAATGATTTTGAAATGTTCATGATAGATCTAAACACTATTTCACAAAAAGAGCATTCAAACAAAATGATTTTTATACAGTCAATCGACAGATTTTTACAGTTCAAAATGGAACATCAAGCATTACTGAAGTGTGTTGAAAATAGTACAAGTAAAAAGGATTTCAAACAAACTGAATTCTATCAACTGTTACATGACTATTATTCAAACCTATTTAATTATGAAGAAAATAAACACTTTATTACATTCAAAGTAGATATCCTATTAAATGCACTTACGACTAAAAATTATGAGTTTTTAACAGAAAATAGGAAAATGTCTAATGAAGAACTTCGTAATGCACTTGTCCAATTATTTTATAACGATTATCAAGGAGACGATGAACAATGAGAAATGTACTGATTACAGGTGGAAACAAAGGTTTAGGATTTGAAACAGCGCGTGTATTGAAAGAACAAGGTTATAAGGTATATATCGGTTCTCGCGATGAATCACGTGGTAAAAAAGCAGCTGAGGATATTGGTGTTGATTACGTTCAATTAGATGTAACAGATGATCAATCAGTTACATCTGCTGCAGAAACAATTCTTAATCAAGAAGGACATTTAGATATTCTCATTAATAATGCAGGTATCTCTGGTGGTTTCACTAAAGTTAGAGATATTAAACCTGAAGATATGGAAAAAGTATATCAAACAAATGTATTTGGTATCGTACGTGTGACAAATCAATTCATTCCATTATTAGAGAAATCTGAGCAACCTGTTATTGTGAATGTTAGCAGTGGATTAGGCTCATTTGGAATGGTTACAAATGAAGAAACGATGGAATCTAAAGTTAACTCACTCGCTTATTGCTCTTCAAAATCTGCTGTCACAATGTTAACGGTACAATATGCAAAAGGATTACCACATATTCAAATAAATGCAGCAGACCCAGGTTCAACAAATACAGACTTAGTTGGAGATGCAAGTAACCAATCGAAACCAGTATCTGAAGGCGCTAAAGCAATTATTGAACTTGCGACAATAGATCAAAACGGTCCTACAGGTACATTTATAGATGCTAATGGAATAATGCCTTGGTAATACTAAAAAATTATAATGCATTTAATGAATTTTAAAAGGAGTTCTAACAATGAAAAGTATTAATTTCGAAGAACATTTCGTATTAAAAGAAGTTCAAGAACAAATGAGTAAAATTATTCAACCATCAGAAAACGGTGTGCCATTAAAAGCGATGTTAGAAGCATTGGAACATCAAACTGGTTTTACGAATGAAGATGAAATTAATCAACATGAGCAACGCATTAAGTTTATGGACGAACAAAATGTTCAAATGCAAGTGTTGTCTTATGGTAATGGCTCACCTTCCCTTCTTACTGGTGATAAAGCAATCGAATTATGCCGATATACAAATGACACGTTAAAAAAATATATTGATCAATATCCTGATCGTTTTCTTGGATTTGCTACATTACCTATTAACGAACCAAAAGCAGCTGCTGAAGAATTTAAAAGATGTGTGAATGAACTCAACTTTAAAGGTGCGCTCATCTTTGGTCGTCCAAATGGTAAGTTTTTAGATAGTCCTGAATTTCATACTATTTTTGAAACTGCAGAAGCTTTAGATGTACCTATTTATTTACATCCAGCGCCAATAAGTGACGAAGCATATCAAGCTTATTATCAAAGTGATCAATATTCAGATGCAACTGCTGGATCATTTGCTTGCTTTGGTTATGGTTGGCATGTTGATGTTGGTGTACATGCAATGCGTATTATTTTAAGTGGTATTATGGACAAATATCCAAACTTAAAAATGATTATTGGACATTGGGGAGAGTTTACGCCTTTCTTCTATGAAAGAATGGATGAAACAATTTATGCACCAAACTTAAAACATAAACCAAGTCACTACTTCAAAAATAATTTCTTTATTACACCAAGTGGTATGTTAACTAAACCTCAATTTGAAATGGTTAAAAATGCTGTCGGTGTTGATCACATATTATATTCTGCAGATTATCCTTATATTCAACCTGAAGAATTAGGTACATTCTTAGATGAATTAGACTTAACAACTGAAGAAAAAGAAAAGATTAGTTTTAAAAATGCACAAAAATTATTAAAACTTTAAAAATGGAGGCAATATAATGAATACATTAAAATTGCAAGGCGCAAACTTGAATTACTATAAAGTTGGAGAAGGACCTGTTTTAATACTTGTCCCAGGTGCTAACGGTACTGGAGATATATTCTTACCTTTAGCTGAACAATTGAAAGATCGATTTACAGTTGTTGCTATAGATAGAAGAGATTACGGACATAGTGAATTAACAGAGCCGCTTCCAGAACGTGCACAAAATCCAGACGATGACTATCGTGTTAAACGAGACGCACAAGATGTTGCAGAACTTGCGAAACATTTAAGTGATGAGCCAGTATATATATTAGGTTCAAGCTCAGGATCAATCGTTACGATGTACGTATTAAAAGATTATCCAGAAGTTGTTAAACAAATTGCATTCCATGAACCACCAATCAATACTTTCCTTCCAGATAGTCAATATTGGAAAGAAAAAAATGATCAAATCGTAGAACAAATTGCATCTGAAGGATTACAAAAAGGCATGAAAACATTTGGAGAAACATTAAACATCTCGGCAATTGATGCTAAAGACATGTCTAAACCAGTTTCAGAAGACGATGAAGCACAAAAAGCACAATACGAACGTATGATTTTCTGGGCAAATTATGAAATCAGACAATATACACATTCAGATATTACATTAGGAGATTTATCAAAACATAAAGATATTGTCACATTATTAAACGGTACAGATTCAGTAGGTTCATTCCCACAAGACGTTAACTTCTATATAGAAGAACAAACAGGTATTAAAATCGTAGACATACCAGGTGGACACTTAGGTTATGTTCAAAAACCAGAAGGATTTGCAGAAACTTTAACAAAAATGTGGTTATAAAATATAGTATGTAAAACAAAACATCGCATGTCACTCATAAACGAATGGCATGCGATGTTTTTTTGTACAAAGTGTGATTGAGTTTATATATTTATTTACTCATGTAAATACTTAAACATAAGCTATTTCTTTACTTTTTTTCTTTTAGTAAAATTAATATTTAGTTTAGGTGTACCACTCCATACAGAGAAAGTATCCATAAGAAAAGATATCAACTGTTTTAACAGATCAACCATTATATCTCCCTCCTATATTCCACTAAAAATATTATATAATTACTATACCCTATCTAATACTATAAAACTTTATCTTCAATCAACTTTTCAATAACTCTTTTAGTATTTTGATTATCTTTAAACTCGTTAATTTCTTCATACTTATGATTATATTCTTCATTTAGAATATAATTTTCATCAATTGCTTTGTTTATCACGTCAATTAATTCCGCTTCATCGTAAGCAATTGGTCCTGGTGCATTTGATTCATTTAGGGGTGGTGTTGCTTTATAATTTTTGATTAAGTAATCTTTTTCTTTCCAATAAAATATTGGATATGCACCTCTATGAATAGCATCATATATAATCGACGAATAATCTGTAATAAAAACAATAGAATTTTTTAATGCTTCTGTTGGATTAGTATCAATAATATGAGCATACTTTTTAAAGTTTTCTTTAAAGTACTGGGCAAATTTATTATGAGGTACGATCAATAATCTATCGAGTAAACCTGCTTTTTCAAATGCATCGATTACTTCAATAATTGATTGATAGTATGAAGTTTTTTCTATCTCATTATTTACAACATACATCTCTTCCCAATATCTCCAAGTTGGCATAAATGCTATTTTATTTGCATTTTTATTAAGATATGCATGATCTAATTTAGGCAATCCTGTTTTCATAAGATCCTGTTTATCATATCCCATTTTATAAAATTCTAAAGCTTCTAAATCAGAACTAATAACACTCTTTACTAAATTATTATTTTGATTTTCTTTATAAAAACTCCTACCTTGTGGATTTTCTACAGGTTTAGCAAACATAATACCATGTTGTAAAAAGTACAATGGTGTCTTTTTTATTTTATTAGAAAGTAGATTATCAAAAGTTTTGGTTGCTATGACATGATTGCTAAGTTCACTTGAAATAAAATGATCAGCCATAAACACATAATAATAATGTTTAAATGAAAAACGTTTTAAAATATCGTGTTTATATTGCTTTCGTAAAATCTCATAACTACTAGATTTCTTATCGATAACAAATTTATTCACTGAGTTTAAATGTTCTAATTTTTTAATTGCTTCAAACATTACAAACCCTGATTCAGAAGCACTTGAAGCATCTTTTTCAAAATACAAATTTACATTTTTCTTTTTAAATTTCAAAACAGAATCAGCAATTTTTTTCGATAAGCTAATTTTAAATTGATTGAATTGATTATAAATAGGTAATTTAGGTATTGATGTAATAACCGCTTTATCAACTGCACTTATTCTTGAAATATATGATGTTTTTTTATGATTTTTTGTACATAATACTGTATTCTTTAGATTATCTGGATTTTCTACTATAAGCGGATGTATGATGATTTCGTTATATGCAAAGTATAAATTATTATGAACTTCTTTTAATTCCTTTAGTTTATTTTTGGAAACTTCAAATTCAAAATCCCCGTTATCTTCCCATTGAATTTTGGCTAAGATAAGTCCATCACGTGTCACAACATTATTAAAAAGATTATTAAAATGATACTTATAATCTATATGCCCACTAAATTTAATTCCTTGTCTTGTATTACTCGAATTAATATGTGAAACATGAAATGTCGGTTTTTCAACAAGATCTTGTTCAATATTTATTAAATCAGGACTATTGTACGAAATAGTAAATAGTCTATTATTTAATTTAACAATGATAGGATTAAAATTTTGCAAAGCAATTTTTGATTTTATTTTTAAATGTTTTTCTTTAATAAGTTCGCTTATCCTTATGACTTCATGTGATAAATTAGAAAGTTCAAAAGTGTTGTTAGATATCAAATTAAAACCTAAGTTCCCTTCCAAATCTATCATCTGAACATATGACGTTTTTAACGAAAATTCCTTTTTAGAAATCGTATACTCTAAAAAACTCACTATGTGATGATATCTAATCTTTAAATAAATATAAGGTTCATTAGAATGAATTCTTTCTAATGAATCGATTTTTGAGTATCCCTTCAAAAAAATTGATTCATTTAATTCATATTTATTATTGTTCTCATCTAATACTTCATAAGCGTATTTAGTCTTTTGAATTTTAAATTTGTCATAATATGATTCAATGCTAATATCTAAACTTTTTTCTGTATTACCATTTAAATAAGGTGAAATATAAATCATGCCATTTTTAATATGAACATATAAAATCTTTTGATCGATTTCTAATATCATTAAAATGTTATCTTCAAAATTAGTCTTTTTAATGGCATGTTCTCGTAAATCTAAATATTTTGAAGTGATATAGAAAAATTCATCGCTATCAAACATTTTAATTTTTAAAAAATCATTTGTATTTTTTTCTATTAAACAAACTTCATTAAAAATCTTTTTTATATTCATTACATACCTTCCCCATTATTTTGACTTGTATTAATTTTAATTCCAACTTAATCATTATATTAACATACATACAATTTTAACTTTATAACTTATGAATTTTACCTTCTTCTAAAAATTTCACTTTTTTAAAATGTCACATTTTAGACACAACGAATATAAATTCATTTTTCAAGCTCCCTCTCTTGTATTTACAATAAATACATGTTTATTTATTCATCATTAAGTGACTTTATAATATTTATGAAATTTTAATGTGAGCATATATTCAATAAACCACAATTTATTAAATTATTTATCTTGCCTAGAACATATCCCCAAATGTATACTACAAAAGTTATTATTTTAAGGAGACAAATTATGAAAAAATTAAATCATCTATTTTGGTTGTGTTTTTTAGCTTTGATAACGATTATACCAATGCTTTGGGGAGGGCAAGGTTTATTAGTTATTATATTTACGGGATTAATGCTTTTATCATTCTATTTCACAATTGTATATTCATATAATATGGTTGTTTCATTTTTTGGATTTAAAAACATAAAAAGAGATTATCTTATTAAACAAGATAGAACAAAGTTTTTAATTTTAGTTGCAGCTCATAATGAAGAAAGTGTGATTCGGGAAACAATTAGAAATCTTAAACAAATTAATTACGATAAAAATTTATATGATATATGCATCGTTAGTGATAACTCCACTGATCTTACAACACAAATTGCTTTGAATGAAAATGTACTTGTTGTAGATACTATTAAAAATGAATTTGAACGAGAAGGTGTTGGTAAACCGGCAGGTATTCAATACGCACTTAGAAAATTAGGTTTTGAAAATGTTAAACGTCAATATGACATGATTATGGTTTTAGATGCTGATAATTTTGTTAGTAAAAATATTTTAAAAGAAGTCAATTCACAATTTATTACTAAAGGTAGACCAACGGCAATTCAAACTTATCTTGATAGTAAAAACTACTCTAAATTTATGAGTTTAGCCTACTCAGTTGTATTTTGGACAAACAATCGGTTTATGCAATTAGCAAAATATAAATTAAACTTACCTAATTCTATTGGTGGTACAGGCTTTTTTGTGAAAACAGATTGGCTAATTGATAAAGGTGGCTTCAAGTTTGATTCACTTACAGAAGATTTAGAAATGGAAATTGAGATTATCAATGATGGCGGACGTATATTATGGAATGACCATGCGTCTATTTATGATGAAAAGCCAGAAAAAACAAAAGTGAGTATGATACAAAGACATAGATGGATAAAAGGTCATTGGTACGTTGCTTTCAAACAAATTTTACCTTTAACTAAGAGATTTATAATGACTTTAAATATTAAATATTTAGACAAAATATTCTTCTTAATGAGTATGGGTAAAGCATTTCATATACTCTTAATATTTTTAGTGCTCATCATTAATATTATATTATTAACCCATCATCACATGTTGGTATCAACATTAGCAGCTTTGAATATTTTAGGTGCATTGCATTTATTGAATGATTACATGTTTTATATTACAGGAATAAACGCATTACTTATTATTTATAGTTTCGTCATTTTACCTATGTATAGTGTCTATGCAAAACTTAGAAATATTAATCCAATCAAAATTGTACTATCTTTACAATGGTTTATGATAACTGATTTTATCGTACAATTATTTGGTTTATTTACATGGCCAAATCAACAAACTTGGATTAGAACACCCCACTCTAAAGTTAGTATAGAAACAAGTGAAGAAGCTTACCAAACACCAGGAACATATGAACACGATAATCAACCTGCAATACAAGTACCAGAAGTTGGTTTAAATACAAGTAATCATATTGTAGAGCAACATAAATAAATAAACTCCCTTATGACTAATTGAAACATTAATCATAAGGGAGTTTTTTACTTACTAATATTCTCAGATAGTAAGCTATACATAAATTGATCACTAATTTCATATATAACAGGTTTACTTTTAATTTTGATTAATTTTTCTTCATGGCTAGAAATAACATTATTAATCTTTCCTCTAGAATAACCTGAAGCTGTTTGTAGTTCTTTCAAAGTAATTCTTGAATATTTACTGCCAAATACTTTATCTTGTAACAAAATATATAATATTTTATATTCATATTTATCATAATGTTTGTTGTGTAATGCAAGTTGTATTTTATTGATAATGTTTATATTCTCTTCAAAATTATCGATTATATTTTCTTGTCCTTCGATTAAAATACTCAACATATCATCAATAAAATTAGTTAATTCGCCTTTATTGAAATAATTCGAAGTATCAACAAAAGCTTTATAATATTTAGATTTGTTATTATTTACAGAATATGAAAATGAAAGTGCTGTATATGGGTCTAATAAATCGTTTAATTTTCTAGCTATTATATATCTACCAATACGCCCATTCCCATCATAAAATGGATGTATATATTCAAAAATATAATGACTTGCTAAAATTTTAATGAGTTCAGGTGATTCATGACTTTTTATATAATCTATAAGCTTTGTTAATAATTCTATTACTTTCGATTCACTATATTCATTTCTATGAACCCATTTATTTTTAGAATGATCAAATACACCTATACTACTAGCTCTAAACATCTTACCGTCAGGATGTTCATCTTTTTTGATTTCATCAGAAACAATTTCATCGTATATTTTTCTAAAATCTGCAACAGAATTTAGTTCAAGTTCTCCAAATTCCATCATTAAATACTGAGTGACTAATCCAGTAAACCTTTTATCTTTCTTACTTGTATTATTTAATGCTTCAGCTATTTCTTTTTTAGTACTTTTAATATTTTCAATTTCGTTCGTACTTTGTAATTCGTTAATTAATAACTTATTAATATATGCATGTGTTGCTATTGTAGGGAGATTAGCAGATAATTGTTTGATTTTAGATGAATTTAATAGAATTCTTTCATACTGCTTAAACAAACTTTTATTTATTGAATAAAATAATGGATATTGTATATCGAGTAATTGTTTCTCATCTTGCATAGGACTAATTTTTATATCTAATAAATAACTTAAATAATGTTTGATTCTCATATCATATTCTGCTTGCATAACATCTGTTCCAAATAATAGAAAAATCGACTTAAGTGATTTATATTTCATATTTTAACTCCTAAATAATCAATAAACACCAAATATTCTTCCTGCTAATCCGAGTACGACGAGTATGGTTGCTATAAACCATTTATTCTGAGCGTCTTTCATATTACTAATGTTGGCGCTAATTTTTTGATCTACTAAATTGATAATATCTTCTTTTAAAGATTCAGATTCTCTCATTCTTTGATGACTTTCACTTTTAATATCATTCTTCAATTCATTTTTCACTTCTTTTAAAGAGCTTTCTATTAAATCAAATCTTGTGTTTATATGTTTTTCTAGCATTTGAAATTCTGCTCTAGTTACGTAGTCATTATTCATATATCACACCTCACTTTACATAAATCTACTATGAATGGTTTTATCATTTTCAGTTTAAATTACATTAAATATTTTTTCGCTTCCATATTATACATATATATTTTACTACAATTTTGTATTGTGCAAAAGTAATTTTGATAACAACATAAAAAAACCCTAACCGCATTTGGTTAGGGTTTAAAATTTGAGAACTCTTCTACTTAGCGTATTCAGTAGCTCTCATTTCCCGGACAACTGTCACCTTAATATGCCCTGGATATTGTAATTCGCCTTCTATTTGATCTTTAATATCTCTAGCTATTCTATGTGCTTTAAAGTCGTCAATATCTTCAGGAGAAACGATTACTCTAATTTCTCTACCTGCTTGTATTGCGAATGCTTTTTCAACACCTTGATAACCTTCTGATATTTCTTCTAATCTTTCTAAACGTTTCACATAATTTTCTAAAGTTTCTCGTCTAGCTCCAGGTCTTGCAGCACTTAACGCATCTGCTGCTGCTACCAGTATAGAAATAACTGATGTTGGTTCTACATCCCCATGATGTGAGTGTATTGCATTTATGACTGTATCATGTTCATGATATTTCTTTGCAAGTTCTACCCCTATTTCAACATGGCTACCTTCAACTTCGTGATCAATAGCTTTACCAATATCATGTAATAAACCTGCACGTTTTGCTAAAGTAACATCTTCACCTAGTTCAGCTGCTAACATTCCTGAAAGTTGTGCAACTTCTACTGAGTGTTTCAGTACACTTTGGCCATAACTTGTACGATATTTCATACGTCCTAAAATTTTAACCAATTCTGGGTGTAAGTTATGAATACCTAATTCAAATGTCGCTTGTTCACCTGATTCTCTCATTAGGTCATCCACTTCTCTTCTCGCTTTTTCAACCATATCTTCAATTCTACCTGGATGGATACGTCCATCAGATACTAAATTAGTTAAGGCTGTCTTAGCGATTTCTCTTCGAATTGGATCAAATCCAGATAATATAACCGCTTCTGGTGTATCGTCTATAATTAAATCTACACCTGTTAATGTTTCTAAAGTACGAATATTACGACCTTCACGACCGATAATACGTCCTTTCATCTCATCATTTGGTAAATTAACTACGGATACAGTCGATTCTGAAGTATGATCTGCTGCTAATCTTTGTACAGTAATAGACAACAGTTCCTTAGCTTTTTTATCGACATTTGCTTTTAGTTCTCTTTCTTTTTCTTTTACAAGTACAGCAATATCATGTGACAGTTCTTCTTCTACTTGTGAGAATTGCTCTTTACGAGCTTCTTCACGTGTGAGTCCGGAGATGCGTTCTAGTTCTTGTTCATGTTTCATTATTATTTCTTGAACATTACTCTCTTTTGCATCTACCTGTTGTTGTCGCTCTTCAATTTTAGCTTCTTTGTTTTCTAGAATTTCATCTTTTTTGTCTAAAAGATCAGATTTGCGCTCTAAATTTTCTTCTTTTTGAAGTAATCTTGCTTCTTGCTTTTGTAGGTCACTTCTTCTCTCTCTAATTTCACTATCAAGATGATCTCTAATTTGTTGATTTTCTTCTTTAGCTTCAATCAACTTTTCTTTCTTAAGACTCTCAGCTTCTTTATTCGCTTCACTTATAATATAGTGAGCAGACTGACGAGCTTGATCTTGCTTTTTCGTTAAGCTATTATGTGCGAAAAAGTATCCTACAACAACACCTAGAATAACTCCTAGCAAAATGAGTAAGAGGGTTAATAAGTCCACATAAACACCTCCTTCTATCTAGGTTCTACGTCTTATATATACAAAAATATGATTAAATGAAACTATGGAATCATACAACTCAATTGTACGTTTAAATTTGTACAAGTGTCAAGGACATGGACTTTAATTTTTAATTCTATTTTTATAAAAAAACATTCTATAGATTACACAATGAAACGTAATCTATAGAATGTTTAATTTAATCACAAAATACTATTTAGTCTAATAAAGTCTCTTGTTCAGGCACATTAGGTTTTTCTTCTTTTTTAGCTTCTTCTTTCTTCTTACCGTTAAAGCCTAATTGATCTCTTAAGATTCCATCAATTTCTTCGATAATAGCTGGATTTTCTTTTAAGTAAGTCTTAACGTTTTCTTTACCTTGACCCATACGTTCTCCGTTATATGAATACCAAGCACCTGATTTATCTACAATATCAAATTCAACTGCTAAGTCGATTAATTCACCTTCACGTGAAATACCTTCACCGTACATAATATCAACTTCTGCTACTCTGAATGGAGGCGCAACTTTGTTTTTAACAACTTTAATTTTAGTACGGTTACCCACTACTTCTTGACCTTGTTTCAATTGTTCAGCACGACGTACTTCTAAACGAACAGAACTATAGAATTTCAACGCACGTCCACCTGGTGTAACTTCAGGATTACCGAACATAACGCCAACTTTTTCACGGATTTGGTTGATAAAGATAGCTGTTGTATTTGATTTAGAAATAGCACCTGATAATTTACGTAAAGCTTGACTCATTAATCTTGCTTGTAAACCAACGTGTGTATCTCCCATTTCACCTTCAATTTCAGCTTTAGGTGTTAATGCAGCTACTGAGTCGACAATAACAATATCAACTGCACCACTACGAACAAATGCTTCTGCAATCTCTAAACCTTGTTCACCGTGGTCAGGTTGTGATAAATATAGGTTATCAATATCTACGCCTAAGTTTTTAGCATAAACAGGATCTAGTGCGTGCTCAGCATCAATAAAAGCAGCTACGCCACCTTGTCTTTGTGCTTCAGCGATAGCGTGTAAAGCTACTGTTGTTTTACCAGAACTTTCTGGACCATATATTTCAATGATACGTCCTTTAGGGTAACCACCCACACCTAATGCTTTATCAAGTGTGATTGAGCCACTAGAAACTGCTGATACTTCTCTGCTTGTATTATCCCCTAGCTTCATTACTGCCCCTTTACCAAAGGATTTTTCCATATTCTTAATTACTGTATCGAGTGCTTTTTGACGTTCGTTCACGCGATAACCTCCTATATATATAAAATGAATTTACTTGTTTAATTAGCTATTATTACTATAAATGCTTTTGTTCTAAATTGCAAGCATAAAGCGAATATTTGTTCGTGTTTTTGTACGCATTTTTTAAAATTAAGCGAACATAAGTACCGATTTTATGAATTATTGCAAGTTACCTTAATTGGTACAAAAACTTTATAAGTGCTATATTGCTTATTCTATCACGTCTTCCAGCATATGATTGACTTAATGACGAAATAAATTTTTCCGTTTTTTGCATATGTGAAATATATACTGTTGATTCTTTATGATCTTGTTTTAACACGATAACACTTTCTACGTTAAATGTTGATTTTAACTTATTAGCAATTTGTTCAATTGGATCATCTTGACTAATATTCAACATTTCATCAGTCCATGAATTTTGTAAGAGATATGATTTTAAATATTGTTTGCTGTCTTTAGAAAGCTTAAGTCGCGCATTTAATACGCCATCTGTAATGCCATCATAGATAACAAGTGGTTGGTCTAATTCATTAAATACAGCATCTTCAACTGTTAAATCATCACTACCATAATAAAATTCGCCGATTCTATTTAATATTTCTGTTTTAACAGGCTGGATTAAATCTATCGCTTGTTGTTTAGTATTCGCATTAGCCGTAATGCGGAGTGATACTTCATGTTGACCAGCAAGTGGAGCAATTGTAGGATTGGATTGATTATCTATTAAGTCAATCAACTCTGTTTCCAAACTAGATTCACCAATACCCATGAATTTCAACGACTCTGAAAAGATGACACGTTCTTCATTTAAGAAGAAAGGTACAAGATATTGATTGACCATTGGTTGAAGTTCTTTCGGCGGACCTGGTAATAATACGACTTTTTTGTCATCCACTTCTAAATACATGCCTGGTGCCATACCAAAGTCATTCTTCAGTACTTCACTACCTTCAATAACAAGTGCTTGTTGTCTATTATTAGGTGTCATCGTACGGTTTTCATTTTTGAAATATTGTTCAATCTGATCCATAGCTTGTTTATTTGTTTCTAGCGATTTACCTAATACTTTACCAACAGTTTGTTTTGTTAAATCATCTTTCGTTGGTCCTAAACCACCTGTTAAAATCACAACGTCATGATGCGCTAATTCTTCTTTAAAAGTACGTTCTAACCTTCCAGTATTATCACCTACAGCAACGTGTCTCATCACACTTGCACCAAGTTCATTGAGTACTTTTGATATAAACTGTGCATTTGTATTTGCAATTTGTCCTAATAAAATTTCAGTACCTACGCTTAAAATACTAACTTTCATACTTTTGCCTCCTACAGAAAAACCTACAAACGAAATGTTGTAGGTTAAATGTTGTTATTATTTTGATCCTTTAAATACATCTCTACCATGATAAAAATACTCTATACCAGATAGAATTGTAAAGAAAGTAGCAATATACATGAGCCATTGCCCAAGATTAATTTGCCATAAAGTAGAGAATGGTTCTTGTAATAGGATAAATACGATTGCAACCATCGTTACAGCCGTTTTAATTTTACCTAATTGACCAGCTGCACTTACAAAGCCTTGTTCAATTTGAAGTAATCTTAGACCTGTTACAGCAAATTCTCTAGCAATGATGATAATAGCAATAACTGATGATACTTTATCAAGTTCTACTAATGCAATTAATGCACTCGCAACTAATAATTTATCAGCTAGAGGGTCTAAAAATTTCCCCATGTTTGTAACAAGTTCCCATTTTCTCGCTAAATAGCCATCAAACCAATCTGTAACAGAAGCTAAAATAAATATAATACCAGCTATAAATTGTTCTATTCTCATTTCTTGTCCAAATAAGAAATGCATGTCACCCATATTAAAATCTACAAGTAAAAATAAAACAAATACAGGTATTAAAATAACACGTAATACTGTTAATTGATTAGGAATATTCATATTCGTTCTCCTTCTTTTCTTACAACTGCATAATAATACTATTATAAATCAATACTATATATAATTAAATGATAATTATTAATAATATCCATCCAATTAAACATATACCAAAGAACGTAACCATTTGTGTTATGAGTTTAGCTACCATTTTATTCTCTGATATTTCAGTTTGACTTCTTTTTTCTTGCGTAAGCTGTCTAAAAGCTTCTTTAGCAGAAGGTGCTGTTTTAGGCAACTCACTTTGATGTTTATCAATTAATTCTGGTGCACTCATATTGATTGCCGAAGCATATTTCGTTATGAAACCTCTTGTATAATCGGGATTTGGTAGATTTTCAAATTCATTCTTTTCAATCATCATTAAAAATGGTCTTTGTATCTTTGTTTTTTCTTCAAGTTCAACTAAAGTCATCCCTAATTGTTCTCTTTTACTTCTTAACGTTTCTCCAATATATTTCAAATATATTCACCTCAAACAATTTATTCAAAAAATCCAAATCCATCTCCAAATGCCATATTGTCATTTGTAAATAAATCATTTTTATTTAATTGCTCATATGTAATTTCTTGGTCTTCTGTTTCTCTTAGTTCAATAATATAATCAAAATCTTCAAGGCTATATTCAGAGCGCTGTACAAATAAATCAGGATGTTCTACTACTTTAATTGTTGGTAAACTCATAACTTCTCTAACGAGTTGTTTATGCTTTTCGTCGGTTTGTTTAGACGTTACAGCCCCATCAATAATATAAACATTTTCATCACTATATTCACCTTTTAATAAAGAGCTTCTAACAGTTTGCTTAATAAGCGTTGAACTAATAAACAACCATTTTTTATGGGCACACACACTTGCTGCAACAACCGATTCAGTTTTACCTACTCTTGGCATACCTCTTACACCAATCAATTTATGACGGTTCTCTTTAAACAGTTCTGCCATAAAATCGACTAACAAACCTAAATCTTTTCTTTCGAATCTAAAAGTCTTTTTGTCATCAACATCTCGTTTAATATATCTACCGTGTCTTACCGCTAATCGATCTCTTAAGCCAGGTGTACGTAGTTTTTTAATTGTGATATCATCAATTTCTTTAACAATATTTTCAAAACGTTTAACCTTATTCATATCATCTGTCTTAATAAGTAGCCCTCTTCGACCTTGATCGACACCATTTATCGTAATGATATTAATACCTAATATACCAAGCAAACTAGAGATATCCCCTAATAAACCTGCTCTATTTACTTGTATATCGTATTCTAAGTACCATTCTTTTTTAATGACTTCTTCCATAATATCCACCCCAATATTAAATATACCATCCTCCGTTTACACGAAGTACTTGACCGGTCACACTTTGAGATAACGGATTTAATAAATATCCCACCGTTGCCGCAACTTCTTTAGTTTGAACAAACCGACCTTGTGGTATTTCATCTTTTAATTGTGTTTGTGTAATTTCATCAAGTTCATCTGTCATTTTACCATGAACGACACCTGGACATATAGCATTTACTGTAATAGATGTTAAAGCAAGTTCTTTTGCTAAAGATTTAACAAAACCAAGTTGAGCAGCTTTCATTGTTGAATAGATTGTTTCGTAACTTGCACCAGTCTCACCCCAAATAGATGAAATAATGATTATTCTGCCATTTTCACTTTTTCTAATATCATCAACAAATAATTGAACAATTTTTATAAGCGCATATACATTCAAATTATATTGAACATCAATATCATGATCTGTAAAATCTTGAATAGCACCAAATGACGATTGCCCAGCTGCATAAATTAATTGATCAATATGTCCGATTGAAGTTAAAGACTGTAAATTATCTTTGTTTGTTAAATCGAATTGTAGAAAAGTTACAGGTTGTCCGGCATACCTTTGTTTGAGTTCATTAATATTAGATCGATTATAATGCAGTATCACTTCATGCCCTAGTGATAAACATTCATCAACAATCGATAAGCCAATGTCACCACTACCACCAACAATAAATGTTCTAGCCATTTTGTTTCACCAAACGACTTTCTACAACATGATCGAAGTCTATTAATGAAGCCAATGTTTCTTGTACACTTTCTACTGTTATAGATTCTAAAATGTTTACAAGTTCAAATAGTTCGACACCTTCGAAATAGAATTTAGTATATTGATTCGCAATATATTCTGGAGAATTTAAGCTTGATACAATTTCCCCTAAAGTTTGTTTTCTCACTCTTTCTAACTCTTCTGGAACAAATCCATTTTCTATATACTTTTTAAGTTCTGCTTTAACCGCTTCTTTAAATTCATGATGATAATCAGTTGTCACAGCTAGAATTAAATAACTATATGTCATTTCGTTAGCAAATTGATAACCAAACGTATCATCAATCACTTCTTTTTCTAAATTTGATTGATAAAATTCAGTTTGTTCACCAAACATTAAATCTAAAGCAATCATCATTTCCATATCATTTTTTACGCGTACTTTATCAGAAATAGTATTAGGCTTGAACTTATATGCCAACATTGATTTTTCTTGGACGATATCCATTTTCGTTTCGACATATGGTGTATGTACAGATGTCGGTTCGTCTATTGCTTTTCTCGTAATAGGTGGCATTTCATGCATATTTCTTTTATCTTCATGTTCACGCACTAATTGTATAGTCTCGTCAGGATTGACATCGCCAACAATGATTAACACCATATTTGCTGGATGATAAAACGTTTCATATGATAAATATAAATCTTCTGCCGTAATGTCATAAATACTTTCAACAGATCCTGCTATATCCACTTGTACAGGATGATTATGATAGAGTGCACCTAAAGTTTGGAACATTAATTTATAATTAGGCTGTTCCTGGTACATCTTAATTTCTTCAGCGATTATACCTTTTTCTTTTTCTACTGTTTTCTCAGTAAAATATGGGCTTTCAATCATCTTTAATAAACGAATAATATTATCGTGTACATTTCCTGTCGCACTAAATAAATAGCTTGTTCTATCAAATGTTGTAAATGCATTAACTTGTGCATCATTTTCAGCGAAACTTGTAAAGACATCGCCATCTTCTTTTTCGAACAATTTATGTTCTAAGAAATGGGCTACCCCGTCCGGAACAGTTACAAAATCATCTTTGCCATGTGGCTTAAATGTATGATCAAGTGAACCGAAATGTGTTGTATATGTCACAAAAGTCTTTGAAAAACCTGCTTTCGGAATAACTACTACTTTTAAACCATTCTCTAAAGTCTCTTCAAATACAGTTTCATCAATCTGTTTATAATATTGATTACGCATTGTTATCACCTTCAGTCAGTATATATATTGTATCTAATTGTCCAAGTTGTGCGATCTTTTTAATATCTTCAATAGTGATAGATTCAATTTCTTTAATCCACTCATCATAGTTATAAACGGATTGATATCTCGCATGTGTATGCAATAAGTCGATCATTTGTCGTTGCTTATCAAACATTTCTCGTGCATGTGAGATTAAGACTTTCTTCGCTAAAGTCAGTCTCTCTGTTTCAATTTCACCTTGTTGAATATCTTTAAAAATATTTAAAATTGTTTCTTTAGCGACATGTACTTTATCTTTAGAGATGCCACCAACTATATATAAGAACCCATTTCTTGCATCGATTTGAGAATGTATTGAATATGCTAAACTTTGTTTTTCACGTACTTCACTAAATAAAATTGAAGAAGCATCTCCACCAAGTAACATATTTAACACTAAGAACGAATAATATTCTTTAGAATGGAATGTTATTGGGAACCTATATCCCATATTTAATTTTGCTTGATCAATCTTTGTATAATCTACTATTTCTTTTACTTCTTTAATATCTTTTAATAATGTCGTTTCGATTTCTAATTGACTATTATGATCGAAATTAAAATATTCATGACACAATGATTTAACTTCATCTAATTCAACATTTCCAATAATATATGTAGATATTGCATTCTCATGTAACAAATCATGATATGTATTCACTAAAGATTCAGGCGTTACATTATCAATGTCTTCTAGTCGACCTGAAGCTAAATATTTATATGGCTCATCTTCAAACATATGATTCATAAATTGAATAAATGCGCGTTGAGATTTATTGTCTTCAATTGCAGTTAATTTTTTATGTAATAAAGATTTTTCTTGCTTCGTATATTTTTCGTTAAATTTTCCATTTTCAATAAGTGGGTTGAAAATCACTTCGTGCAATAATTTAACGGCTTGCTCAAACAGTGGAATTTCACTATTTAAATATTTTTCATTTACGATTTCAATACCAATTGTCATGATATGATTATTAGCTTGTTTATTGACATAGCTAAATAAATGCGCACCATATAAGTCCGCAAGCAAATTATTCATTTCTTTATCAGTTTGGTATTGTTTTGTAACACGTGTAATTAATTTACTTAAAATTGACCTAGATGTAATCGTCTCACTGTTTAATGGTGCTACAAATTTAAAAACGATAGTCGTTGTTTTAAATTTTTCAGTTGGTATCACATAAACGTCATTTGAAGATAATTGTATATGTTCTGTTGTTATCATAATAGATACCTCTCTTATATGTATGTATATAGAGAAACAAAGCAACAATTGTTACTTTGTTTCTCTCAATATATTTATTATATCCTATTTCTTGTAATTCGAAACTTTACAAGACTGCTTTTAAAATAATTTAGTGAATAAAGAACAGGTGTACCATGTTCGTTATAATGAATTTGTGTTAATAACATCATTGCATCATCTGGTTCAGAATTCAGTATTTCACTAATATATGGTTCATAACTAATAGATTCTATAGATGTATTAGCATGTGTTATTTTAAATTCTACTTTACTTTCAATTGCAGATAAAATAGATGAGTTGGATCGGTAGTCACTGCATGCAAATAAATCAGTAGCAATTTTATCTAAACAATAAACGACTGGCTCACCATTAGCTGTGCGTACTCTTTCAATAACTGAAATATACGCATCTTTTTCTAAGTTTAATACTTCTATATCTTTTAAAGTCGCGACTTCTTCATCTAAACTAATAAATTCAGTTCCTGCAACTTCACCATTCTTTTCAATCATTTTTGTAATACTTACTAATTCGTCTAATGGATAATAATATGGTTGTGTAGGTTTAACTACTGTTACGTCGCCTGTTTTTTGAGATAAAATTTGTTCTGTGACAAGTTCATGTATGGCTTTTTCGATTTCATCATAATTTATATTTAACAACTTTTTAATTTCAAACTCATTCGGAATAGCATCTCCCGGTTTGAGTTCAGCTGTTTGAATTTTTTCTAATATCCAATTTTTAACGAAATTTGTACTTGCATTTGTAGACATAATATCCCCCTATTCGTCTTGATAAATATCAACCAATACTTGTCTAGGTTTACTACCTGATTGAGGACCAATAACACCATTACTTTCCAAATCATCCATTAACCTAGATGCCCTATTATAACCTATTCTAAATCTTCTTTGTAATAAACTCGCACTTGCTTTTTGTTCTTCTACAACAAATAAATATGCTTCTTTATATAAAGCATCTTCACTTTCCATTTCATTTGTTTCAGTTGGTTCGTCAGGTTCCATCTCTTTAACATAGTTCGCTGTTTGTTCTCCAACAACATGTTGGACAACTGATTCAACTTCACCATCAGAAAGAAATGCACCTTGTATTCTTGTTGGTTTTGAAGAATCTCTAGATAAGAATAGCATATCACCTCTACCTAGTAATTTTTCAGCACCACCACTATCTAAAATTGTTCTAGAATCTGTTGCAGAACTTACTGCAAATGCAATTCTAGAAGGTATATTAGCTTTAATACTACCTGTGATGACATCAACAGATGGTCTTTGTGTTGCAATAATTAAGTGAATACCTGCTGCACGAGCAAGTTGTGCGATTCTCATAATGGATGATTCAACATCTTTACCAGCAACCATCATTAAGTCAGCAAGTTCATCAACAATGACGACTATATAAGGTAACTGTGCTTGTTTTTCTTCCATTTCTTGATTCGTACGTTCAATGAATTGATTATATCCTTCAATATTTCTTGCACCAACGTGTTGGAACAAGTCGTATCTTTTTTCCATTTCGGATACAATTTTTTGTAATGCTTGATTTGCCTTTTGAGGATTCGTAACAACAGGTGTTAATAAATGTGGTATCCCGTTATACACATTTAATTCAACCATCTTAGGATCAATAAGCATTAATTTCACTTCATGTGGTTTAGC
The DNA here is from genome assembly GCF_022386135.1 of Mammaliicoccus sp. P-M59. Taxonomy (NCBI): domain Bacteria; kingdom Bacillati; phylum Bacillota; class Bacilli; order Caryophanales; family Staphylococcaceae; genus Mammaliicoccus; species Mammaliicoccus sp. P-M59. The sequence goes on from NZ_JAJNJJ010000001.1 coordinate 588,013, forward strand.
ATTCATTAATATACTTGTGATAATACCATTAATACAAACTGATTTACCACTCCCTGTAGCACCTGCTACGAGTAAGTGAGGTAATTTGTTTAATTCTGCAGTAATCGGTTCACCTGAAATATCTCTTCCTAAAGCAACTTCAAGTTTATTAGACGTTGGTTTTGCCTCATTCAGTACTTCTTTCAACGTTACCATTGAAATATGTTCGTTAGGTACTTCAATCCCAACTGCAGACTTACCTGGAATAGGCGCTTCAATTCTAATATCTTTTGCTGCTAAATTCAGTGCAATATCATTACTCAAATTAACAATTTTATTTACTTTCACACCTTGAGCTGGCTGTACTTCGTATTGCGTAACAGCTGGTCCAATCCTAATTTGAGTCACTTTCGCATCGACATTAAAGTTTCTTAACGTAGCTTCGAGTAGTTTCCCTTTTTCTTGAACAGTCTTTTTAGAAACTGATTGAGATTTAGGTGGATCGTTTAAAATCGTAATCGGTGGTAATTTATAATTTAAATTCTCAGTCTCATCTATAGTTGATTCATTCATTGCAGGTTCATGATTATCATGATCTTGTTGAACGGTTTGTTTAGGTTGTTGCGCTCTCTTAGCAGCTAACTTTTCTTGTGATTCAAAGATTGGAATTTCTTCATTAGCTTGTAGTTGGTCATTTTTAGAAATTTCTTGAACTGGTTCGACTTCTTCTAAATGTGAAACGTCTTTAGGTTGCTCTTTTTGACGCTTTTCTTTTTCTAGTTGTTTAGCTTTCGCTTTTTCTTCTCTTTTTTGTTCAAGATTTGTCATTTTTGATTTAGTTTTACTTTGCGCCATATCAAATGCTGATTTCGTAATATCACGATGTCTTTTCTTCATGATTAAAATAACACTAGATAGTAAAACGAGTATCGTTACTATACTATATCCAAAGACGGAAATAAGCTTGCTAATGACATTAAACGCATAATAACCAATATAACCACCACCGTTAAAGTAAAATGCATTTCGTTCTAAACTTGAATATGTTTCACTCAATGTTGTCTTAAACGTATTAAACGATGGATCTTTGAAATATAATACTAACTGCATAATGAATAGCAATGCTACTTGAAAGACGAGCAATCCGTTTACTCTTCTTGTGAATTTTAATTTACCATTCACTGTTATTAACAGTGAAATAATCGCTATCAGTATATAGGTGAAATATTTTGAGAATCCAAATAAGAAATGAAAGAAGCTATCAATCATTAAACCTATAAATCCTAATTGAAAAATACCTAACACGAGTAAAAACAACACAATCATCTGTATGACGTATTTTAGTGTATTATCTTTTTGCTTTTTCTTGCCACGTGTTGTTTTTCTTTTACGTGTTGCTGGCTTCTTCTTTTGTACCATTTTTGAAATAGCCTCCTTATCTATAATGCAAAAAGAGGCTGGGACATAAATAGATGTCTCAGCCTCATATAGTATGTAGGCAGTTAATGAACAGATAGCGTGTAAGACACATTATTTGTTCATATTTGCCGAGATGGAAAGACCCATTATATTGATATAGAATTTAGTCTCATCTCTTGACTGTTAAAAATCATCCATAAAACAATTCATTAGATTTCTGAAATAATTGGAATAATCATCGGGCGACGTTTCGTTTGTTCATAAAGATACTTACCGAGTTTATCACGCATATTTTGTTTCATTTCAGACCATTCAATTTTCTTTTGAAGTAAACCTTCTTCAACAATTTCACGGACTTTTTCTGAAGCGTCGTTTAATAATTCTTCACTTTCTCTAACATAAACGAATCCACGTGATTGAATTTCAGGTCCACCAACAATTTTTCTATTTTTAGGATCTAAAGTTACAACAGCGATAAATATACCATCTTCAGCTAATAAGTGTCTGTCTCTTAAAACAATATTACCGACGTCTCCAACACCGATACCGTCAATTAATACGTTACCAGCTGTAACTTTTTCATTAGCAATCATTTTTTCGCCATCAAAGTTAACAACGTCACCTTTTTCTAGTAAGAAAATTTTCTCAGGATCTACGCCTGTTTCAGCTGCTAATTTCGCGTGTGCGATTTGCATTTTAAATTCACCTTGTACTGGAATAAAGTATTCAGGTTTCATTAAATTAAGCATCATTTTAAGTTCTTCCATACAACCATGACTAGATGCATGTGTTTTTTTGTTATTAGGCATAATGTGTGCGCCAGCTTTAACTAATTCATTTAAAGTCTGACCAATAATTACTTCCATATTAGCAGAAGCTGTTGTAGAAATATAAACATTATCGCCTTCTAAAATGTTTAAAATAGGATGTCTTTGTTGAGCCATTTGGCCTAATGCTTCAATTGGTTCACCTTGCATACCTGTAGCAATAATAATTAATTCATTTTTAGGATATTTACTAATGTCATGCACAGGTACTAAAAGATTTTCTGGAATATTAAAGTAACCTAATTTACGTGCAACATTGAAAGAACTTTCTAAAGAACGTCCTAAGAATGAAACTTTACGGTTTAATTTACTAGCCGCATTCAACACTTGTTGAATACGAATAAAGTTAGATGCATAACAAGACACGATAATGCGTCCGCTTGCTTTTGCAAATTCATCAACCATATGACTTTCGATTACATTTTCAGGAACGTTATAGCCAGGCTTTTCCGCTTCTGTTGAATCACTTATCAACGCAAATACGCCATTTTGCCCAATTTCAGTCATCTTAGCGATATCTGGTGCATAGGCACCTTGTAAACTTTGGTCGAATTTAAATTCTCCAGTATAAACGATTGCACCATATGATGTATGGATACATACACCTAAACTATCTGGGATAGAATGTGTTGTATTAAAGAATGTCACGTTAACGTTTTTAAATCTCATGACAGAATCTTTATTTACTGTATAATAACGTACTTTTTTATTGATTTTTCTTGCTTTCATATGATCTTTAACTAATGCGATCGTCAATCTTGATCCGTATACTGGTGCATCAAGCTTTTCAAGTATATAACTTACAGCACCGATAGAATCTTCATGTCCGTGTGATAAAAAGATACCTTTAAGTTTATCTTTATTCTCAATAACATATTGTATGTCTGGTATAACAACGTCTACACCTAACATTTCGTCTTCTGGAAACATTAAACCAGCGTCTAACATGAACATTTCTTCGTCCACTTCAACGATATACATGTTTTTTGCAATTTCTCCTACACCACCGAGTGGTATGATACGAATTTTATCATTTTTCTTTTTAATTAAACTCAAAATTGTTCCTCCTAAATGTAGTCCCGTCCATAATATATTTATTTAATCATACCATTTATATAATCGATTATACAAGCACATACAACAGTCTTATACATATTTTAAATTAAGGAAGACAATAATTTTTATATCAGGTCATATCTTTATGATTTCTCTGTCAAAATAAACTCAGAATAAGGTGCATCTAGTAATCTTTTCGTAGCTGATTTAATATCTGCTAACTGTATTTGATTAATCTCGTGCTCGAACTGCTCATTCGTAATTAATTCATTATGAAACATGATTGAACGTGCATTTCTCGTCATTTTATTTTGGTTAGATTCAGATGCCATTAAAAAGCTTGTGATGATATGGCTTTTAGCATCGTCTAATTCATTCTGTGTAATACCGTCACTTAATAATGACTCGAGCACTTCCGTAATAAGTTCACTTGATGCATCAACATTTTCTTTATCAGTTGCTACATAAATTGTCAGCAAGCCATCATTATGAAAACTTTGGAAATCCGAGTAAACATTATAACATAATCCATGTTCTTCTCTTAGAACTTGGAACAATTTAGAGCTCATTGTTTCGCCTAAAATTGTGTTCAAAATATTCGTTGCATAATAGTGTTCGTCATTATAACTTGGTGCGTCATAACTTCTCATAAAATGCGTTTGTTCTAGTTCATTTTTATAGTAAGTTTCTTTCTTCTCAATAAAATTCATGCTTTGTTCTTGTTGATCAAGCGGTATTTCTACCCCATCAGATAATTGCTTAAGCAATGTTTCTTTCATAGATTCGCTATAAGCACCTGCAACTGAAACAATTAAACGATTACTTTGATAATATTTTTTATGGAAATCAACTAATGTATCTCTATCAATTTGATTGACACTAACCGGCGTACCAAGAATCATTCGTCCTAATGGTTGGTCTTTATAAATTTCATGTTCCAATTTATCCATTAACCATTCTTCTGGTGTATCTTCAATCATTTTAATTTCTTCTAAAATGACTTTTTTCTCACGAACAATTTCTTCTTCAAGAAATAGTGGATTTTTAACCATATCTATAAGTAAATCAATTGCTTTATGTTCAAATCTTTTTAATGTTTTACAGAAATAACAAGTGTACATTTTTGTCGTATATGCATTGTTATAGCCACCAATTTTATCAAATTCATTTGATAATTGCTGTCTCGTATAGTGTTCACTACCTTTAAACAACATATGTTCCATAAAATGAGCAATACCTTCTGGATAATCACCTTCATCACCCGTTCCAGTATTGACATAAACACCTACACTAATTGTTTCACTGTTAGGAACTTCTTCAAAAATCACTGTCGTTCCATTATTCAGTCGTTGTAAATCAGCCATATTTATTCACCTCAAAATAAATAGGGACACGTCAATGTCCCTCTATTAGTAGACATACATACTTTCATAACCTCTCTTGCCTAGGGTACAGTCTCAGCCTGTAGTCTTCGACTTGTACGATTCCCTCAGGCGTATCGGTTATAAAAGTATTTTATATGAAGCAATCATTAATTTAAAACCTTTTGTGTCATAAGTATTGAGAAGTATTATGTACATGTATAATCGCAGTATTTGCACTTTGTATCAAAACTGCTAATAACGGTATCAGTATTTGCACCTTTAGCCAGAACTGCTAATAACGGTATCAGTATTTGCACCTTTAGCCAGAACTGCTAATAACGGTACTCCTATTCATAAAACTACTGACAAGTATCATGTAACTTCTTGTTCTACTTACTCATAAAAAATGCCAACAAAATCTATGACTTTGTTGACACTTTAAATTTCAGATTTTAATGATTGTCAATGTCCCTATCTGAATCATTTCTTTTATTATTTTTGTTCTTTTTCTTCGTTTAACAACACTTTGCGTGATGCGTTTACGCGTCCTTGACGGTCAATTTCAGTTACTTTTACTAAGAATTGGTCACCAATTTTAGCTACATCTTCAACTTTGTTAACTCTTTCGTTAGAGAATTGAGAAATATGAACAAGGGCATCTTTACCTGGGAAGATTTCAACAAATGCACCGAATTTTTCGATACGTTTAACTGTTGCCATATAAATTGCACCGACTTCAGCTTCTCTTGTAATATCTTCAATAATTTGTCTAGCACGATCGATCATTTCTTTATCTTTAGATCCGATAAATACTGTACCGTCTTGTTCGATATCTAATTTAACACCTGTTTCATCAATGATTTCATTGATTTTCTTACCACCAGGTCCAATAACATCTCTAATTTTATCTGGTTTAATATGCATAATTTCAATTTTAGGTGCATATTGGCTAAGTTCTTCTCTAGGTTCTCTTAATGTTTCAAGCATATGATTTAAGATATATAATCTACCAATTCTTGCTTGCTCAAGTGCTTCTTTTAAGATTTGTTCACTTAAACCATCGATTTTGATGTCCATTTGAATAGCAGTGATACCTTTTTCTGTACCTGCAACTTTAAAGTCCATATCACCTAGTGCATCTTCCATACCTTGAATATCAGATAAAATTGTGTAGTTATCATCTTTAGTAATCAAGCCCATTGCGATACCTGCAACTGGTGCTTTAATTGGCACACCTGCATCCATTAAAGCTAAAGTTGAACCACAAATTGAAGCTTGTGATGATGAACCATTTGATTCAAGTACTTCTGAAACAACTCTTATTGTATAAGGGAATTCTTTTTCATCAGGAATAACTTGTAGTAATGCACGTTCACCTAATGCACCGTGACCAATTTCACGACGTCCTGGTGCTCTCACTGGTCCTGTTTCACCAACTGAGAAGTTAGGGAAATTATAGTGATGCATGTAACGTTTTTGTTCTTCTGTACCTAGACCATCAATGATTTGATGTTCACCTAATGCACCTAAAGTCGCAACTGAAAATGCTTGAGTTTGTCCACGTGTAAATAAACCTGAACCATGAGCTCTAGGTAATAATCCAACTTCAGAAGACAATGGTCTGATTTCTTCAGGATTACGTCCATCTGGTCTCACTTTATCTTCAGTAATTAAACGACGCACTTCTTCTTTTACAAGTGCATCTAATATTTTACTTACATCTTTAAGAACTTCTTCGTTATCTGGATCTTCTTCGTTAGTAAAGTCATTTAGAATTTCTTCTTTAACTGCAGAAATATTAATATCTCTTTGTTGTTTTTCTTCAGTTCTGATTGCTGAAATAATATCTAAAGCTTCTGCTTTAGCACGAACTGTTTCTTCAAATGAAGCTTCAATTTCAACAGGTATAAATTCAGCTTTTTCAGGTTGAATATCTTCAATGATAGCTTCTTGGAATTCAACTAATCTTTGAATTTCTTTATGACCAAATAAAATAGCATTTAACATTGTTTCTTCAGTTACTTCTTTAGCACCCGCTTCAACCATGTTAATCGCATCTTTATGACCCGCTACTTGTAAATCCAATAAAGAGACTTCTCTTTGTTCAACATCTGGGTTGATAACAAATTCGCCGTCTACTAATCCTACGTTTACACCTGCAATTGGTCTTTCAAACGGAATATCTGAAACAGATAATGCCATTGAAGAACCGATCATAGCTGCCATTTCTGGTGAACAGTTTGGATCAACACTCATTACGATAGAAATAACTTGAACATCATGTCTGTATCCTTTAGGGAATAATGGACGAATTGGTCTATCAATTAATCTACTTGTTAAAGTAGCATCTTCACCAGGTCTACCTTCACGTTTATTAAAGCCACCAGGAATTTTTCCTGCAGCATACATTTTTTCTTCATAGTTAACCATTAATGGGAAAAAGTCTACATTTCTAGGTTCTTTTGATGCAGTTGCTGTTGATAATACAACTGTATCCCCATATCTTACTAATACTGCACCATTAGCTTGTTTTGCTAATTGGCCTGTTTCAATTATTAATGGACTTCCTGCCCATTCTGTCTTAAAGACTTTCTTCTCTTGAGACATTTATGAATCTCCTCTCATACACTTAATCTCTTATATCATACCATTATACACATATTTTTTATATTTATTTATAAAAAAATCGAAAGAAATCTGATTGATTTCCTTCGATTGAAATTACGATTAGCGACGTAATCCTAATGATTTAATTAAATCACGGTAACGTTGAACATCATTTTCACGTAAATATGTTAATAAATGTTTACGACGACCAACCATTTTTAATAATCCACGACGTGAATGATGGTCTTTCTTGTGAGTACGTAAATGTTCGTTTAAAGCAGTGATTTCTGCTGTTAAAACTGCGATTTGTACTTCTGGAGAACCAGTATCAGTTTCATGTACGCGGTATTGTTCGATTAGTTCGTTTTTTCTTTCTTGTGAAATTGCCATTGTCAATTTCCCTCCTATAATTGTATTCACCGTAAACCTGAGCTGATCGTCGGAGTGTCGATAAGCCAAGGATTAGGCACTCAAATCATTATACATAACTCTTTATGTTCTTTCAAGTGATAATAACGCTTTTGCTTCTTCTTTATCTTGCTTAATTTGATTAACAAGTGCATCTATGCCATCAAATTTTTGTTCTGGTCTAATAAAATGGTGCCAATATACTTCTACACGTTCACCATATATACTTTCTTCAAAATCAAAGATATTAACTTCAATACTTATTTGAGAAACAGATGGATCATGGAATGTTGGTTTCACACCAACGTTACACACACCTTTATATGACTTATCTCTTGATTTAATTAATAATGTTACGGCGTAAACACCTTTTCTAGGTAATACATAGTCATCGCTTGGTTCAACATTAGCTGTAGGAAAACCAATCGTACGCCCTCTTTTTTCGCCTTGAACAACCATACCTTTAATAACATATGGACGTCCTAAAGCTAAATTACAAGCTTCTATTTCTCCTAGTTCAAGTGATGTTCTAATATTCGTAGTTGAGATTTTTTCATCCTCATGTAACGTTTGCTTAGATACAACAAATACATCAAATGGGTAATCATTTTCTTGTAACGATGCCATATTTCCTTTTCCATATTTACCGAAACTGAAATCATAGCCAGCAATAACAGCTTTTACATGATTTTGAATAAAATATTGGTCAATAAAATCATCTGCAGACACATCTGCAAATGTAGAAGAAAAGTTAACGACGAAACAGTAATCTACTCCTAACTTTTCAATTGCTTCAATTTTATCTGCAATAGGTGTTAAATACGTTGTTCTTTTCTTTTCAGGATTTAAGACAACTGAAGGGTGTGGATCAAATGTCATAACAGCTTTTTTTAAATGTTTATCTTTAGCTACTTTAATCATTTTTTTAAGAACTTGTTGATGACCTAAATGTATGCCATCAAAAAAACCGATAGCTAAAGCAATATTTTCATTTACAAATTGTTTAGATTTAATTGGGTGTGTAATTTCTATAACTTCCATCAATATACTCCTTTAAAGAAAAACTTTTTTCGGTTTATAAAGTGTTTCATTTTTATCGTAAGTATCCATAATAGCAATCGCTTTGTCTTCATACCAAACAACAAATTCGCCATCATGTTTACTTTCATCTATTAAAGATTTTTCTATTTTTTGTCCGTTCTGAATACGCGTTACGATATTTTTATCATGTACGGTAATTTTCGTTAAACCATTCAATCCATATTCTAATGGAAGAATCACATCTTGTAACTTATCTTGCTCAACAATTTCTCTTAAGTCATCTAATTTAATAGCCTGATTCAAAGTAAATCCGCCACTTTTCAATCTAATTAAATGAGACATATGTGCAGGATAATTTAGTAAAGCACCAATTTGAGTTGCTAACGTTCTAATATATGTACCCTTGCCACATTCAACTTCAATTTCAAATTTACAAGTATCATTCTCATAAATAATATCAGAAATTAAATCAATACTGTTAATATGCACCCTTCTTACAGGACGTTCAACTTCAATATTTTGTCTAGCATATTCATATAATTTCTTACCATTAACTTTAACAGCAGAATACATAGGTGGAATTTGTTCTATGTCACCTTCTAATTGTTTTAAAGTCGCAATCATTTCATCTTTGCCCCATAAATTTTGATCAACACGCTTCTGATCAACTATCTCACCAGTTTGGTCTTCAGTCGTTGTACTCATACCAATCGTTACTTCAGCTCTGTAAGATTTGCCACTTTCCATCACATAATCACTCACACGCGTCGCTTTCCCAACACAAATCGGTAGTACACCACTTACCTCAGGATCCAAAGTTCCAGTATGGCCAACTTTTTTTGTTTTTAAAATTTTACGAAGTTTAAATACGACGTCATGACTTGTCATACCAACTTCCTTATGAATTGCTAGAATGCCATCCAAATTTACGACCTCCATAATGTTTCTATTCTTTTTAATTTTACATGAAAATATTCATAAAAAGAAGAAATAACTGAATTTCATAAAAAATGCGATTGTGTTGGGGACAGATTTCTGAGTAATGTCCCTAACGATGGCGTCGCTCTATTTACCAGAATTCAGAATAATGGTAGTTACAGCTCTCTTATTTCCACAATTCGGAATAATGGTAGTTACAGCGTTCTTATTACCACAATTCGAAATTATGGTAGTTACAGTCTTCTTATTACCACAATTCAGAATTATGGTAGTTACAGCGTTCTTATTACCACAATTCAGAATAATGGTAGTTAGAGCCTCTCTAATCAAAAAAAGACTAAGACATCTTATAGTGTCTCAGTCTTTCCAAATTTGGATTAATCATTACGATTTAAATCTTGAATCATGCGTTCAATTTTATTACCGTAATCGATTGATTCATCATATTCAAAATGCAATTCTGGTAAAATACGTAATTTCATACGATTACCTAATTCTGATTTAATAAAGCCTTTTGCTTTTTCTAAACCTTTAAATGTATCTTCTTTTTCTTTATCAGTACCTAATACAGTTAAATAAACTGTAGCGTGTGATAAGTCTCCTGGAAGTTCTACATCTGTAATTGTTAAAAATCCAACTCTTGGATCTTTAAGTTTATTATTGATGATATCCATTAATTCTTTTTTCATTTGTTCGCCTACTCGTTCAGAACGAATACTCATATCTTTCACCTCTTAACATTCTCATCTCTCTATATACATTAGTACATTATAGCACATGCTTGAATGCTTAAAAAGATAATCACTCCATTAATTATTTGTTTAAATTACATTAGAAAAATAAATGAAAGATTATCGAAAAATAAGTTAAAAAAGAATTCATAAACTATCCATCAATACTTCATATCCCATCTTAGGCATGCTTAAAGATGATAATAAATGAAATAATAAATAATATTTGCAACAGTGCTCTTAAATATATGTTCATTGGTACTTTTCCACCTATAGTAATATTTTTAGCATGTGCTTTCATATAACCAGGGAACAATACAAAACATAAAATAATACCAATAACACTGAATACAAAATTAACTTTAGGAATAAACACACTTATCGCAATGACAAATTCTAACCATCCCGTTACATACACAATCATTTTCGGATTTGGAATACTACTCGGAACCATTTTAATAAGTGAATTTCGAATAGAAGGCATAAATCTACCAATAAATGTATACATAAATGCGAAAAATATTGAAAACTGAGCGACATTCATCCACATACTTTCAGTTTGAAATATACGATGTACGATAAATCCAATAACGCAGCCGATAAAATAAACAATCATTGTTTGCATAAGAACCACTCCAATACGTCATATTTGTAGTTCATGATTAACTTTACTGCATCCAATCTATTTACTTACCTATTCCCTTATTGCAGTGTAAATATACATTAAAAATAACGATTCATACTTTAATGAATGTCATCAACTGTCACATAACAAGTCATCATCCATAACACAAATTTCACTTTTCTAAATAAACAGTTATGCTATATATATCAAGTATATTTATATACTTGAAGAGAATCCGTATTCTCGACTCAACAATAAAAGTGCTTATCTTCCAAAAATGGGAAGTATATCTCCAGCTAAGGTATACTTCCCATTTACATGTCAGTAAATCCAGTTATTTGATTATGGATATAATTAATAACCTTATTTGCTTCTAAAGTGTTAATACCCATATTTAAATCTTTGGCTACTTCAACTGATAAAATATAAAATTGTTCTGTAATATTTAATAATGAATTTGTTATATCATCAACTTCACCGTGTGGATATGATTCTAACAATTTATTCCATTCAGACTTAGAAATGTATTTTTTTAATAATTTATGGTTTTTTCCAGTTGAGATTTGCCATTCAAATTTGTTACTGACTTTCCAGTCATACATAGTCAAAAGTAAATCACGCATCATATTTAAATGATCAATAGCATAAAAAATTTCTTCTCTTTTAATGCCTTTAACAACATACGTTGATAACCACCAAAATTCATTACAAACAAAATCAAACCGCTTCTGGTTAGGTTTCTTAATATGATATTTTTTATCACTTGGTTCACTTTGATCACTAAAATAATGATCCTTATCAATTAATACCTTCAGTAAATAATCTTCATGTCTATATGCTTCTATACATTCAATTGGTATAAATCTGAAATCTACTCGCATGTGTTTTTCAAACAACACCATATAAAATAATTGATCCTTTATACCACTATCAGAACGCTCTCTATTACACTGAGAAATAATAGGCTCTCCAAAATTTTTAATAAATGATAAATGTTGAATAAACGACTCATAATTCTTTACGATAAATGCAATATCAAAATCTTGATATTCATCCGGTTCAATAAATTTATTAACCCTAGACCCATTCATGCAAACTGCTCTAATATCATCCTCAATCGAAGCAATATTAAAAATTTCTTCCAATACCTCACGTTCTGTTTTCATGATATCACCTACTACTCATTATGATAAATTAATTGTATAACACCTGATTTAAATTTTCTTGAATGTACTAGTTTAAGTTGTTGTCTATCTTCTATATCTATAAATAGTGGTTTTCCTTTTCCTAAAACGATAGGATGTATGGATAGTCTATATTCATCTACTAATCCATAATTTACAAATGTCGTAATTAAGCTAGATCCACCATATAACCATATATCTTTACCTGGCTTACTTTTTATTTCATTTACATGTTCTACGATATTATCTTTAATAACATTGACGTGTTTATCTTCAAACTTAAATTTCTTTGAAAAGACATATTTTTCTTTGGCATGTATGTTTTTCCACATTAATTTGTCTTCTTCTGTATCTTCTAAACTCGGTTGAAAATCTCCCCATGCTTCATAACTTTTTCTTCCATAAAAAATTGTATCGACTTGATTTAAAAAGTCATCAAAATTCATTTCAGGATCCATAATACACCAGTCAATCTCGCCATTTTCACCTTCGATAAGCCCATCTAATGTAACAGCTAAATCCAAAATGACTTTCCTACTATTATCATCACTACTCATATATTGAACCCCCAATCATCTCTTTCTATTATCATACACGAAATGATAATAGAAAACACACCACATTATTTATGATAAATGGGTGTGTCTTGATTCTAATTCTAATAATGATTGCTTCATTTCAAGTCCGCCTCTATAGCCTCTTAGTTGTCCGTCTTTGCCTATTACACGATGGCAAGGTATCACAATGTTTAATGGATTTTTACCGACTGCTGATGCAACAGCTCTAACTGCATTTGGTTTATTAATTTTATTGGCTAAATCTGAATAAGTTGTTGTTTCTCCATATGGTATTTTGGTCAACACTTGCCACACAGTTTCGTTAAAAGGTGTGGAATTTATATCTATTTTTAAGTCAAAAGTGTTTCTTGTGCCATTAAAGTATTCATTCAATTGGTCGATATAAGGTTTTACTTTGTCTTGATTTTCTTTAATTTCTATATTTGAAATAAACTGATGTATTTCATTTTCTTTATCAAATGAGCCTACAAATACGAGACCTTCATCACTTGCATAAATATCGAGATGTTTATTAAGATGCTTAAGAATACCATGATAAATTATTTTCATCGTCTACCTCCTTTGATGAAAGTTTAAATGAATTTATTTGTAAACTCAATATAAATAGTCGTTATCATAATTAGATAGCAATATAAGGATATTTTTATATGTTATGATATTTTTGAGGTGATAGATTTGGCAATGTATTTAACTGAGAAAAGATGGCAAGACATTCAAACAAACAATAAATTAGCAAATGATGATTTTGTATATGCAGTTAAGACGACAATGATATTCTGTAAACCTTCATGCAATGCTAAATTACCTAATAAAGAAAATGTTTCAATATATCGAGACTATCACGAAGCTATAGAAAATGGTTATCGTCCTTGTAAAAAGTGTAATCCAACAGGTCAATTATTAGAAGATGAAGAATGGGCATTACAAATAAAAAATTTCATTCATCGAAATTATCATTTAAATCTTACATTAGATAAAATTTGTAACCAATGTCACGGTTCAAAATTTCATTTATCAAGACTATTTAAACAAGTAACACAACAAACCATTATGCAATATTTACATGAAATAAGAATCGAAAAAAGTATCGCATTGCTTAATGAGAATATAATGACAGTTGAAGATATTGGTAGAAAAGTAGGCTATAAAACAACATCACATTATATCAAAGTATTTAAGCAATTCTATTTTATGACACCTTTACAATATCGCAAACAGAAAAGCAGCTAAGATAGCTTCCTATCTTAACTGTTTTTTAAAAGATTAACAATGTTACATACAACCCTACTAATGTAATAAATAATACGGGTATCGTTATGATAATACCTGTTTTAAAGTATGCGCCCCAAGGTATTTTAACACCTTTTTGTGACAATACATGTAGCCACAATAATGTTGCTAATGAACCGATGGGAGTAATTTTCGGACCGAGGTCTGAACCGATGACATTTGCATAAATCATGCCTTCTTTAAGCGGACCAATAACATCTGATTGATGGATAGCGAGCGCATCTATGAGAACGGTTGGTAAGTTATTCATAATCGATGACAGAAATGCTGCAATAAATCCCATTCCCATAATACTTGCAAATAATCCATGTTGAGAAATGTCTGTTAGTATATGACTTAAAATCGTAAGGATACCTACATTTTTTAGTCCAAAGACAACTAAATACATATCAATTGAGAATACAACTATATTCCATGGTGCACCTTTAAGTACTTTTTTAGTATGAACTGCAGGAGATTTTCTAGCAAACCATACAAATATAATGGCTACTATACCTGCAATAATTGATACGGGTATGTGTACAAACTCACTGATAAAATATCCGATGAGTAAAATGGATAGTATAGCCCATGACATACGAAACAGTTTCAAATCTTTAATTGCTTCTTTTGGTTGTTTTAAATGACGATCATCAAATGTACGTGGTATTGACGATTTAAAGAATAACCACAATACGGCAATACTGGCCAATAATGAGAATATATTCGGTATGAACATATGTAAGAAATATTCAACAAAGCCAATATTAAAATAGTCTGCAGAAACAATATTCACTAAATTGCTCACTGTGAATGGTAGCGAAGTTGTATCTGCTATAAATCCACTTGCTATCACAAAAGGAAAAATGATTTTCTTATTAAATCCAAGATGACGTACCATTGCCAATACTATAGGCGTAAGTATCAAAGCTGCACCATCATTCGCAAAAAATGCCGCAACAATTGCACCTAATATCATAATATAAACGAACATCTTTACACCATTTCCTCGAGAGGCTTTAACCATATGAATCGCAGACCATTCAAAGAATCCTATTTCATCAAGAATAAGCGAAATGATAATAATCGCTATAAATGTTAATGTTGCATTCCAAACAATGCTAGTCACTTCAAATATATCTTCTATTTGTACAACACCAGTTATAATAGCAATTAATGCACCAATAAAAGCTGTTACACCGATATCTAGTCCTTTCGGTTGCCAAATAACGAAAGTCAGTGTCAATACAAAAATAATGATTGCTAAAGTGGTTATCGTCAATTCCTCCTATCAAATATACCAAGATTATATTTAACAAATGTTTTTATGATAGAAATTTAATCATCATCTTCATCATCATCGTCAAAGTCATCATCTTGTTCATAATAATATCCATTATTTGTTTGTGCTTCTTGTCTTTCATCTGTCTTTGGAGCATTATATTCTAATTGTGGTTGTTCAATATTAAACCATGAGACAGAATTTATTTTACCACTTACTGCATTAACAGTTACAACCGCACCTTCATCATCATCTACATATTGAGTTATTGTATACGTATTCGGCGTTGTATTTGTATTTTTCTTTATATCTATAAATTTTCCGCCAACTTTTTGATGAGAGATTTGCTTTGCTTCTTTTTCACTGATTAATGATTTCTTTTCTTTTTTTCTAGGATTTTCTTTTTGCTTTTTTTCTTTATTATTAGACTGCTCTTTATTTTTAATCGTTTTTGATTTTACGTTTTTAATAACCTCTTTCTTACGATCAATATCTAAAGAATACACTTTATTACTATCTTTAATATTAACATGGAATAATGATTCATCATCAGAAAGCGAAATATCTTCAATATTCCCTTTATATCGATCAGTAACAAACTTTTCTACTTCTTCTTTCTTCATTAATTTTTCATTTGCTTTCATATAAATAATGACGCTTAATACTATAAATAGTGTAGATGCTAACAAAACAAGGATGTGTTTTGTTGCTATTTTCAAATTATTTCACCCTCTCTAAAATAAGTGTAAATTGAGTGCCTTTGTTCATTTCACTATCAACTTTAATATCAATATGATTTTTCAATGCTAATTCTTTTGCAATATAAAGTCCTAATCCAGATCCACCAGATTCTCTTGATCTTGCTTTATCAACTCTATAAAAGCGCGTAAAAATTTTCTCTAAATCTTGTTCTGGAATACCTGAGCCATAGTCTTTAATTTGTATTTGAATATGATCTTTAATTGTTAAAATATTAATATCAATATGACTCTGACTATATTTGTATGCATTATCTAAAAATATAGTCATAATTTGTGTGAAACTTTCTTTATTCACAAGTCCTTCTATATGTTGATTTTCAGCAGATAAATTAATTTTTCGTTTATATACTGCCATTAGGCGTTTAACTAAAATATAGATTTCATCATATAAATTAATTTTCTCTAGTGGTAAATCATGATACGTTCTCTCTATCTTAGCTAAATCCAACATTTGCTCAGTTAAATATTTTAAACGTTTTGCTTCATCATTAATCGTATCTATACCCTCTTCTAAAATATCTTCACGAGTTTTCCCAAATCGTTTTAACATTTCACTATATGAACTAATTACCGTGATTGGGGTTTTTAATTCATGAGAAGCATTTAGAATAAAAGCTTGTTGCTTTTCATCATGATCTTTTAAATAGAGCATCATATCGTTAAATGTTTGTGATAATTCTTTTAATTCTTTCGTATCATCTTTATTAATACCAATAGTCGTGTAATGTTTTGTTTCTTTCGTCTTATTCATCTTTATTATAAGTTCATTAATCGGTTTCAATATAATCTGAGTAATAATTCGATTTAATAAAAATATAACAATTAGTATAATAAAAGTAGATACAATTAATATGCCTTTTAATATATCAAAGGTTTCATATTTGAAATTAATATTTTCGTAAATTTGTAAATTACTTACTTCACCGTTTTTCCAAATAATCGGTAGTGATACCATTGCAAAGTGATTACCTTTCTTATTTACCACTTTCTTATATTGTTCATTTTTAAATGGTTCACCAATATTTTTGTAGTTTACATCTGTCGAAATTTGAATTATTTTTTTGTCATTTTTGTTTACTAAAGTAATATATCCGTCAGAGAGTAAATAAGATTGTAATACCGCTTCAGTATTTACATTTTCTCTAGTTGTATTTTGTAATTCTTTCATTATATTTATTCCGCGACTTTCTAATTGAGTCACTTCTGAATCTAATGAAATTTTTTGATACACAAAATATACAACTAAGTTGATTAATATCACTACTATAACAATCATAACTGTTGTGTATAATTGGATCTTTGTTCCTAATTTCATAATATCAATCCTTTAATATATATCCTATTCCTCTAACGCTAGTTATAATAGACTCTGTATCTATATCAAGTTTTTTTCTTAAATATCGGACATAAACATCGATAACATTTGTATCGCCATAATAGTCATAACCCCATACCGCTTCTATAATTTGCTCTCTCGTTAACACTTGATTTTTATTATCTAAAAAGTAAATTAATAAGTCATATTCTTTTTGTGTTAAATTAATTGGTTCCTTATCAATATAGACTTCACGTCTTGATTTATAAATTGTTAAATATCTATAAGTAGATGCATTGTCGTCTTCATTTTGTACTTTTAAAGTACTTTTTTCTTTCAAATGAACTCGAATACGAGCGAGCAATTCTTCAATTTCAAATGGCTTTGTCATATAATCATTAGCACCTGAATCTAAGCCACTAACTTTGTCCATAACTGCATCGCGTGCAGTCAGCATTATAATTTTAACGTCTTGATTTTGTTCTCTTACGCGTCTTAATACTTCTAATCCATTTAGTTCTGGAATCATAACATCTAATAAAATCAGGTCGAAATTTTCATTTTCTAAACGTTCTAATGCTGATTTACCTGTGTGTGCAATATCAATTTTATAATTTGCATATTCTAGTTCTAATTGTATGACACGTGCAATTTTTTCATCATCTTCGACAACTAATATTTTCTCCATTATTTTGTCTCCTATCTAAGTGAAAGTCCTGTAAATTGCCACCATATATAATAACTAAATATCATCAATAATATATAAGTTGGCATTAATATAACACTTATTTTCATTAAATCTCGATTTTTAAATGGTTTTTCTTCTTGTTCATAAAATAATAGCAATGCTTTTGAGCAAACTGGAAATGTTACACAATAATTCGTTCCAATTAAAGTAATAAACACTACTGCGACTGGATTTAAATTAAACATTTCACTAAATAATAAAAATACTGGTACAAAAACAATTGCCCGTGTCGTATGACTTGTAATATACAAATGTGAAGTAACAGTGATAGTCACTATTATACTAAGTATAGCGAATTCATTTAAAGTTTGAAATTGAGATAAATAATTTAACAAATGATCTTGTATATAATCCACTACTTTATAAGTGACCAACAAATTCCCTAAAGTCGTAGCACCTGCTACAAAGAATATTAAACTCCATGAAACATTTTGAACACCTTGTTTCCAAGTTATCACACCTATTCTAGGTAGCATCATACAAATACCCATCAACATGGTAATAAAAGCAATTTCAAATCCATGAATATTTTCAGTCATCCATAAAGTTATTGTGATGACGATATATACAATTGCTCTTTTCTCAATTTGAGTAAAAGGCTTTCGTTCTTCATGCGATTTTTCTTGATGGTAGAGTACGTCTTCACTTATATTCATATACATTATTTTAGTCACTATAAAAGTAACTAAACCAATTACTAAACCAAAGGGCAATCCCCATAATAAAAATTCACTATAAGAAATAGATTTATTAGCTTTTCCTTCTAATAATCCTATACCAACTAGATGACTACCGGCACCAATTAAAGTTAAATTTGCACCCATTAATATTAAAATTGGTATTAACAATGCAAAATACATCTTATATGTCGGGAATCGTGTTTCAAATGCTTTATAAACTGGTAACATAGCTGCTGCTCTACCTGAAGTTGATGGTACGATAACAGAAATCACTTGTATGATAAGAAATAAAAGTATATTCACACTTCTACTCGTTTTACATCTCACATGTATAAAATTAATCATTCTGTTTAACAAACCACTTATTTCAATTGCCGCACTAATAATAAAAGCGCCTATCATCAACCAAACTACGTGCGAATTCATTGAATGAAACATTACATCTTCTGGTAATCCAAGTAGAATACCTATCATAATCGCGATAAACGAAGATAAACCTGCTGGCATATTTGATAATAAATAGAGACCTAATGACAATACGAATACAATTAAACTTAATTTAGCTAAATAACTCATATCTGTATATAAGAAAATATAGATTGAAAAGATGAAATATACAGATAAGTAAATGATTTGCTTATTAGTCATTTAGATCACATCTCTTTAGCAACCATTTGGTTACCTAGGTTAATGCCTATCATAATATGTCTAAATGCATTTTCAGAACAATTTTCTAACCAATCTTTTGCATCAGATATTGAATTTTCTAAAGTTGTTGGTTCTGGGATTATACTCGTAAAAGCATCAATTCCACTTTGATAATTAATTTTTGCATTTAAACCAATTGTTCCTGCAAAAGCGATAACTGGTTTATTGTGTGATTTCGCAATTCTTGCAACTTCTGATGGAATTTTACCGTTTGGTGTTTGGTAATCTATACACCCCTCAGCAGTAATTACTAAATCTGCATTAATAATTGCATCAGAAATTTTAATATACTTCATTATAATTTCAAAGCGCGGATGTAACTTTGCATTTAAAAATCCATGTAAACCTGCTCCTAATCCACCTGATGCTCCGCCACCATTAATAAGCGATAAGTCATCACCTTTAAATGATTTAATTAGTCTCGCAAGATGTTCTAAGTTGGAAGATAATTGTTCTACATCTTCAATTGATGCTCCCTTTTGTGGTCCAAATACTCTTGCAACTCCTTTACTGCCACACAATATATTCATCCAATTTACCGCTACATCAATATCAACTAGATGTACTCTTGGATCCATATATCTCATATCAACACCATGAATACGGTTAATTTCTCCCCCTCCATTAATAAATATAGGTTCTCCTTCTTTATTTAAAAATTTAACACCTACTGCTTGAGCCATTCCTACTCCGCCATCCGATGTACCTGAATCTCCACAACCAATTAGGATTCTTTCAACACCATAATCTAATGCTTTAATAATTGTTTCTCCTACACCAAATGTAGTTGTATTAAGTGGATTTCTCATATTTCTAGGTACATGCCTTAAACCAGCAATCGCTGCCATTTCTATTACGGCTGTTTTAACACCACTTTCTTTAAATACACCAAAGTATGAATGAATCGGCTTACCGATTGGTCCCATTACTTGCGTTGCAATTTTTTTACCTTCTTTAAGTTTTATAATAGTATCTACAAAACCTTCTCCACCATCAACCATTGGAATAGTTGTGACTTCATGTTTGCCTTCTACTTTATTAACACCATTCGCAATTGCTTTTCCGACCTCTTCTGCGCTTAAACTTTCTTTAAATCCTGATGGAATAATCACTACTTTCATGTTCATTTCCTCCTCATATCGTATTTCTTGCTTAACCATAATTTATCTTTACAAGATTCACATACAATTAGAGAAAAATTAAAATTTGATTAAAAACGAACATTTTAACAGTTTTATGTAATTTGTATGAATTGATATAAAAAAATCTCATTATTTAGCCTATGCTAAATAATGAGATTTGAGTTCATTAAATTTTTATAGTATGAGTAATCGTCATACATACTTCAAACTACGCTTAATTATTTTCTTTCAATTTCAACCATTTTGAAAGCTTCGAAGATGTCGCCTTCTTTAATGTCGTTGAATTTTTCAATTGTGATACCACATTCATATCCAGCTGCTACTTCTTTAGCATCATCTTTGAAACGTTTAAGTGTATCTAATTCACCTTCAAAGATAACAATGCCGTCACGAATAATACGTACACTTGCATCTCTTGTAATCTTACCGTCTGTTACGTAACTACCAGCGATTGTACCAACTTTAGATACTTTAAATGTTTGACGTACTTCAGCTTGACCAATAACTTGCTCTTCAAATTCAGGGTCTAATAGACCTTTCATAGCTGATTCGATTTCTTCGATTACTTTATAAATAATACGGTGTAATCTCATATCAACATTTTCTTCTTCTGCAGCACGTTTAGCACCTGCATCTGGTCTTACGTTAAATCCGATAATAATACCGTTTGATGCTGCTGCTAATGTAACGTCTGATGCATTAATTGCACCAACTGCTGTATGAATAATACGTACATTAACACCTTCAACATCTATTTTCATTAATGATGCTGCTAAAGCTTCTACTGAACCTTGAACATCACCTTTAATGATGATATTTAAATCTTTCATTTCACCTTGTTTCATTTGTTCAAACAAGTTATCTAATGAAACGCTCTTACTATCTTGACGTTGTTTTAAGATATTTTCTTGTTGACGTTTTTCACCGATTTGACGAGCTTGTTTTTCATTTTTGAATACAACAAAGCGATCACCAGCTTGTGGTACATCATGTAAACCAGTAATTTCAACAGGTGTTGATGGTCCAGCTGTTTTGATTCTTTTACCTAAATCGTTAACCATCGCACGTACTCTACCGTATGTGTTACCCACTACTAATGAGTCTCCTACTTCTAAAGTACCGTTTTGTACTAATAGAGAAGCTGCAGGTCCACGTGATTTATCAAGCTCTGCTTCGATTACAGTACCTACTGCAGCACGGTCAGGGTTAGCTTTTAATTCTTCAACTTCAGAAACTAAACCAATCATTTCTAATAAATCATCGATTCCGTCACCTTGGATTGCTGAAAGTTGAACGAAGATTGTATCTCCACCCCAGTCTTCAGGATAAAGACCATATTCACCTAATTCTTGCATAACACGATCAGGGTTTGCTGTTGGTTTATCAACTTTGTTTACCGCAACAATAATTGGTACTTCTGCTGCTTTAGCATGGTTAATTGCTTCAATTGTTTGAGGCATTACACCATCATCAGCTGCAACAACTAAAATTGTGATATCTGTTACTTGAGCACCACGCGCTCTCATTGTTGTGAAAGCAGCATGTCCTGGTGTATCAAGGAATGTAATTTTCTTGTTATTGTTAACAATTTGGTATGCACCAATATGTTGTGTAATACCACCCGCTTCACCAGCTGTAACACGTGTATTACGGATTGAATCTAGAAGTGTTGTTTTACCATGGTCAACGTGTCCCATGATTGTAACAACTGCAGGTCTTTCAATTAAGTCTGCATCATTTTCATCAACTTCAAAGTAATTTTCTAAGTCAGTAGCATCTACATGTACTTCTAACTCAGCTTCAATATCATAATCTGCACAAATTAATTCAACAGTATCAGTATCTAATGCTTGGTTAATATTAGCTACGACACCAAGTAAGAATAACTTCTTAATAATTTCAGAAGCATCTTTGTTGATTTTATCAGCTAATTCACCAACTGTAATACCTTCTTCATACGTAATTAAAGATGGTGTTTCTTTAACTTCCGGTTTAGGTTGTTGCTGTTGTTGATTATGTTGTTTTTTGTTATTTTGCTTTTTATTCTTTTGATTCTTTTGTTGATGATTAGGTTTATTGTTTTGTTTGTTATTCTGTTTGTTGTTATTTGATTTATTTGTATTTGCGTGAGTAGTTGTTTGGTCTTTTTTAGCAGAATCCTGCTTTTTAAA
This sequence comes from Mammaliicoccus sp. P-M59, assembly GCF_022386135.1. NCBI lineage: Bacteria > Bacillati > Bacillota > Bacilli > Caryophanales > Staphylococcaceae > Mammaliicoccus > Mammaliicoccus sp. P-M59. The sequence goes on from NZ_JAJNJJ010000001.1 coordinate 610,847, forward strand.
TGCTTTATCTAAAATTTTAATGTCATTCTCCTCTAATGCTTGCATGTGATTTGATACTTCTATGTTATTCTTTTTTAATTCATCTATGATTGCTTTACTCTTTACATCGATTTCTTTTGCATACTCATATATTCTCTTTTTACTCATATACTCACTCCTCATGAAAATCATGAATCATCGTTTTTAGCTTTTTGCTAAATCCAATGTCAGTTATGCCCAACACCACTCTGCTTTCTTTTCCAATTGCGTAGCCTAATTCATAGCGTGTAGCAAAAGTTAAAAGTGTTACATGATAAGTTGCACATTTATTTTTTATAGTTTTTGTAACATTTGCTGCAGCATCTTCTGAAAGTATGACAAGTTTAACATTGCCTTTTCTTAACTCACTTATGACAATTTCTTCGCCAGTCTTAATCTTTCTAGCTCTTGTTGCCAGACCAAGAAGATTTAAAATTTGATCTTTCTTTTCTATACTCATTTAGGTATACGCTCACGGTAAATTAAACGAATGATTTCTTTATAGACAGGTTCAAGTGTTTCTTTATTACTGTCAAAATAACGTTCTAACTTTCCTTGTTTCTGTGCATTTTCGATAACTTCTAGATCTTTAGAAACATATGCACCGCGACCTGGTGCTTTACCTGTCGCATCTGCTGTTATTTCGCCCTCTTTATTTTTAACGACACGAATCATATCATTTTTAGGTTTCATTTCATTTGAAAGTATACATTTACGCATTGGTATCTTTTTCTTTTTCATGATAAAAGCACCTCACTTTATGATTCTTCAGTTGAAATAATGCCTGCTTCTCTTGCATCAGTTTCTGATTTAATATCAATCTTCCAACCTGTTAATTTTGCAGCAAGTCGTGCATTTTGTCCACGTTTACCGATTGCTAATGATAATTGGTAATCTGGTACGACAACTGTAGTCGATTGATTTTCTTCGTCTACAATAACTTCTACAACTTGTGAAGGACTTAAAGCATTTCTTACGAATACTTTTGGATCTTCGTCCCACTCAACGATGTCGATTTTTTCGCCACCTAATTCATTAACGACTGCTTCAACACGAACACCTTTAGCACCAACACATGCACCTACAGCATCGATATCGCCATTTTCTGAAGTGACACTAATTTTAGAACGGTCTCCAGCTTCACGTGCTACAGATTTAACAATTACAGTACCATCATAAATTTCAGGAACTTCTTGCTCGAATAAACGCTTTAATAAACCAGGATGTGTACGTGATACAAAGATTTGAGGACCTTTAGTCGTTTGTTCAACTTTATTCACATATACTTTAATACGTTCATTTGGTAAATATTGTTCATTTGGACTTCTCTCAGCTTCAGAAAGTACAGCTTCAGTACGGCCTAAATTAACATATACATAACGATGATCGACTCTGTCGATAACACCTGTTACAATGTCATCTTCTTTATCAATAAACTCATCATAAAGAATGCCTCTTTCAGCATCTCTTAAACGTTGCATAACTGCTTGTTTAGCTGCTTGAGCACCAACACGACCGAAATCTTTAGGTGTAACGTCTTCTTCAAAGACATCTCCAATTTCGTATGCTGGATTTGTAACTAACGCTGTATCTAATGCTACTTGATCTCTATAATCTTCAACATCTTCTACAACGTCTTTTCTTGAAATAACTCTATAAGTACCTTCATCAAGATTCAATTCGATTCTAACATTTTTGGCACTGTCATAGTTCTTTTTGTAAGCTGTGATTAAAGCCGCTTCTATTGCATCAATAAGTACCTCACGAGGTATTCTTTTTTCCTTTTCAAGGTATTCAATTGCAAGTAATAATTCATTACCTTTCACAATGTATCCTCCTTTATATTATAACATTACTGATCGACGTGCTTTAGCGATTTTCTTGCGTGGCAACGTGACATTTTTAGTTCTTGTTTTAATTTTCACTTCTAGCGTTATAGATGTTTCAGTAACTTCTTTTAAAACGCCTAAACATTCTTTATCTCCTTCAACAGGTTCGTATAACGAGATAAATACGGGTTGTTCAATTGCATTTTGATAGTCTTTTTCTTTTTTCAATGGGCGTTCTGCACCAGGTGAAGATACATCCATGAAATAAGGTTCTTTAATAGGATCTTCTTTGTCCATAACTTCACTAATCTTTTCAGAGGCAATTGTGCAGTCGTTCAAATCAACGCCACCGTCTTTATCAATTGCAATACGTAGATAATAGTCTGATCCCTCTTTGACATATTCGACATCTACAAGTTCATAATTTAAATCTTCAAGTATTGGTTGAATAATTTCCTCAACGTGTGCTGCAACTTTACTCATAATGACCTCCCTCTTAATACAAACAGAAAAGAGCGGGAAATGTCCCACTCTTTAAACGTCAGAGTATTATTTTAAGCAATAACAGTATATCACATAATGGCGCTATGCTCAAGAACATGCATTATAAATCAAATATTGAAAGCTGAGCTTTATCAGGCATATTTGGTAATGATCCAAGTTCATCGAGATATTCGATGATTTTTTGTGATACACCTGCTTTTTTATTAAGGTCTTCTTTAGCTAAGAATGGACCTTCTTCTCTTGCTTCAACGATACGTTTCGCAACGTTTTCACCTAGTCCAGGAACTGCGATAAATGGTGGAATAAGTGAATCACCTTCAATTTTGAATTCAAACGAATCACTTTTCTCTAAGCTGACTGGTTGGATTTTGTATCCTCTATGTGCCATTTCATTTGTTATTTCTAAAACTGTTAATACATCTTTTTCTTTTTTAGCTAATTCATGGAATCGGCTATAATATTCTTTCACCGTTGCTTTAATAGACTCTTTATCTTTTGTCATTGTTTTTAAATCAAAGTCTGTCGCACGTACTGTAAAGTAACTTGCATAATAGAACAACGGATGATGAACTTTAAAGTATGCAATTCTTAATGCCATTAGAACGTATGCAGCAGCGTGGGCTTTAGGGAACATGTACTTAATTTTTTTACATGAATCTAAATACCAATCTGGTACATTATTTTCTTTCATAGCTTCTTCGAATTCATCTGTTAAACCTTTACCTTTACGAACTGCTTCCATAATTTTAAAGGCAAGTGATGGTTCTAAGCCGTTATACATTAAGTAAACCATGATATCATCACGACAACCGATAACACTTGATAAATCACATGTACCTGATTTGATTAACTCTTGTGCGTTTCCTAACCAAACGTCTGTACCGTGTGATAACCCAGATATTTGTACGAGCTCTGAAAAAGTAGTTGGTTTCGTATCTTCAAGCATTTGTCTAACGAATCCTGTACCGAATTCTGGCACACCAAATGTTCCAGTCTTACAAAGAATATCTTCTTCTGTTACACCTAATGATTCAGGTGTACTAAAGATTTTCATTGTTTCTTTATCGTCTACTGGTATTGTCTTAGGATCAATGCCTGATAAATCTTGTAACATTCTAATCATTGTTGGATCATCGTGTCCTAATATATCCAGTTTCAAAATATTATCATGAATAGAATGGAAGTCGAAATGCGTTGTTTTCCATGGTGATTTTTGATCATCAGCAGGGTATTGGATTGGTGTAAAATCATAAATATCCATATAATCTGGTACTACAATGATCCCCCCTGGATGTTGCCCGGTAGTTCTTTTAACACCGGTACAACCTTTAACAAGTCTATCAACTTCAGCTGCACGTTTATGAATACCTTGATCATTTAAATATCCTTTAACATAACCAAAAGCTGTTTTTTCAGCAACAGTACCGATTGTACCTGCTCTGAATACTTTGTCTTCACCGAACAGTACTTTCGTATAATTATGGGCTACTGGTTGATATTCACCACTAAAGTTCAAGTCAATATCCGGTACTTTATCTCCTTTGAAACCTAAGAATGTTTCAAACGGTATATCTTGTCCTTCTTTAATCATATCAACATGACATTTTTCACATTGTTTATCTGGTAAGTCGAAACCTGATCCGACTGAACCATCATCAAAGAAATGACTTTCTTTACAAGATGGGCAAATATAATGTGGCGGCAATGGATTCACTTCAGTTATTTCAGTCATTGTCGCAACAAAACTAGATCCGACAGAACCACGTGAACCAACTAAATAACCATCATTCAATGATTTCTTAACTAACCTTTGTGAGATTAAGTAAATAACCGCAAAACCATTTCCGATAATACTTTCTAATTCTTTTTCAAGTCTATCAATTACGATTTGTGGTAAGTCTTCACCATATAATTTTCTAGCATTCTCATAACTCATTTCACGAATTTCTTCGTTCGCACCTTCCATATTAGGTGTATATAATTCATCCCTAATAGGTATCACGGTTTCGAGTCTATCTGCTAAGTCGTTCGTATTTTTCACAACGATTTCATATGCTTTTTCTTCACCTAAGAAGTGGAATTCATCTAACATTTCATCTGTTGTTCTAAAATGAGCTTCAGGTAATGTTTGTCTATTCAATGGATTACCTGGTTGAGAGGCGATTAATATTTTTCGTGCAACAGCATCATGTTCGTATAAATAATGGGCATTTCCTGTTGCAATTACTGGAATATCAAGTTTCTCACCAACGCTTAATATACGAGTATATATTTCTTCCATCGTTTCATTATCTTTGATCAATTCTCTATCAATTAAATCTTGATATAAGCCTTTAGGTTGAACTTCTATATAGTCATAATATTTCGCAACTTTTTCAACTTCTTCTTGGTCTTTTTGCATAACCGTTGTAAATACTTCTCCTTCATCACATGCACTACCTACTAGAATACCTTCTCTATATTTGTTTAATAACGAGCGTGGTATACGTGGTGTACGATAAAAGTAATCTACTAATGAGGCACTGACAATTTTGAATAAATTTTTAAGTCCGACTTGGTTTTGTACGATTAGCGTTACATGAGAAGGTCTTGCACGTTTATATGCTTCATCATTTGATAGCTTCTCGTTTATTTGATTATGATTATGAACATTGAGTTCTTCTAACTGTTTTAACATCTTAATAAAGATATGCGCTGTTGTTTCCGCATCATAAATCGCTCTATGGTGTTGTGTAAGTTCTACACCATATTTTTTAGCTAAGAAATTCAATCCATGTTTACCATATTCAGTATTCACTGTACGTGATAATTCAAGTGTATCGATAACACCATTTGTCGTAGCACCAAGTCCGATACGTTCAAAACCTGTATCTATAAAGCCCATATCAAATGATGCGTTATGCGCAATATATATTGCGTCTCCAACCCATTCATGGAAATCTTTTAGAACTGTTTCGATATCAGGTTGTCCACGTAACATTTCGTCTGTAATACCAGTTAAATTTTTAATTGTTTCTGATAGACGTTCTCCTGGGTCAGAAAAACGTTCAAAGGTATCAATTACTTCGCCATCTTTAACCTTAACGGCCGCTAATTCTATAATTTGATCATATTGACTTGAAAGTCCTGTTGTTTCGACGTCAAATACAATATACGTTGCTGTCTTAAGCGGAATATCTTGTGACTTGTACGCAATCGGCACACCATCATCTACAAGCATACCTTCCATACCATAAATCATTTTAATACCATTTTTCATTGCTGCTGCATGCGCATCTGGATAACCTTGAACACCATTATGGTCTGTTATCGCGATTGCTTTATGTCCCCATTTAGCCGCTTGTTCAACATACTTACCGATATGTGTTATCCCATCCATTTGACTCATAGATGTATGTAAGTGAAATTCAACTCTTTTTTCATCTGCTTTATCAAGTTTAGGAGACTTCTTAATTTCATGGATATCCGTCATCATCATCACTAAATCACGTATAAATTGATCTTGTTCAATTCTACCTTGCGCTCTAACCCATGTACCTACTTTTAAAGCTTTAAAATGTTCAAGGTCATCTTTACCTTTTCTCGTAAACATCTTAAGTATAAGCGAATCGGTATAGTCCGTAATTTTTAATGTGACAATATGTCTACCACTTTTAAGTTCTTTCATTTCGATATCAAAAATAACACCTTCAAGTGCTACTTTGAACTCTTCTTCGATAATATCTTCTATTTTACGAATAGAATCTACAGGAATGTCTTTACCAATTTGACATCGTGATACAGCATTTTCATTATCACTAGATTCTGCTTTTTCTTTCTTCATACGTTCCATTTTTTCTGATGCAATTCGTGCAGCTTCTTCATCTTCTTGTTGGATGTGCGCTTCAAATGATTCAAGTTCTCTTCTCATTTGTTCTTCATTATCCATCGTTTCGAATATAACACGACTTATTTGAAAGCCACATTTCTGGAGCGCTTTTACTAATGAACCATTGACACGCTTATCGAAATAATCGCGTTCAATATCATTGTTCACTTGAACTTTCACGATATCATCAGCAAAGATAATAGGCTTTTGTTTTAGTTGATGTTTCACTTTATCACTTAATTCAGTACCATCAATACAATGTGGAATGTATTTCAATATATGTTCATCTATTTGTTCTTTAGTTGTCACTTCAATTGTCCAATCAACTTGCGCAATACTACTAAAAGTATTTTTCAGTTGATTTGTAAAAACAAGATACATTTCACTTGATAAATAATATGGCAACTTAATGTAGAAATGCCACAATCTTTTTGATTGGGACACATCAATTCTTGTAAGTTCACCTTGTTCTACGACATCTTTATCAAGTTCATCTGTTATGTTCATTTGCGTGAGAAGCGTTTGGAATTTCTCTTGCCCTGTCATTGACACTTATACGACCACCTTCATCAAAATGAAAAAGAGGCTAATCATTAAATAGCCTCTTTAAATATCTTATATTATATCAGATTTAGTTGTTTTTATCAGTCTATTTTACTGCATCATAGAAAGTAGCAAGTACTTCATCTAATTCATCAATATGGACTTCTTTACTTTCTGAATTATCACGACGTTTTACTTCTACGATACCTTCTGAAGCTTTCTTACCAACCATAACACGTACTGGTAAACCTATTAAATCTGCATCATTAAATTTAACCCCAGCACTTTCTTTACGGTCATCATATAAGACATCATATTTATTTTGCAATTGTCCATAAAGTTGATCTGCTAATGCTTGTTGCTCTTCTTTTTTAGGATTAATCGCAATTAAATGTACTTCATAAGGTGCAATAGCTTTTGGCCAAATAATCCCTTTATCATCATGATGTTGTTCGATTGCTGCTGATAATGTTCTAGAGATACCAATACCATAACAACCCATAATAAGTGGTTGTGCTTTACCTTGTTCATCTAAGAATGTCGCATTCATGCTTTCAGAGTATTTCGTTCCAAGTTTGAAGACTTGACCAACTTCGATACCTTCAGCGAATTTCGCAGTACCTAAATCACCTGGTAATGCTTCTCCTTCAAGAATAAATCTGAAGTCTCCATATGCTTCAATCTTAAAGTCTCTATCTACGTTCGCATTAATAAAATGATAACCTGTTTCATTTGCACCAACAGCTAAATTATTAATATCTTGAACGAAATTGTCTGCATAAATTTTGATTTGGTCTACATTAACTGGTCCTAGACTACCTGGCTTAGCACCTAAAATATTCACGATTTCAGACTCAGTTGCCATTTCGATATTATCTGTTTTGAAATATGATTTTAACTTAACATCATTTACTTCATGATGACCTCTAATTAAAATCATGACATACTCATCATCAACTTTAAGAATCATTGATTTAATAATTTTATCTAAAGTCACATTTAAAAAGTCTGCTAATGCTTGTGCTGTTGTAACATTTGGCGTTTCAACTTTTTCTATATCTTTTAATGGTGTATGTTCATGATTAGGTGTGTAAGCTACTTCAGCTTTTTCAATATTTGCAGCATAGTCACTTGTTTCACTATAAACAATTGTATCTTCACCAATATCAGCTAAAACCATAAACTCATGCGTGTGGTCTCCACCGATAGCACCAGAGTCAGCAAGTACTGGTCTAAAGTTTAAACCTACTCTTGTAAAGATATTATGATAAGCATGATACATATCTTGGTATGTATCATCTAATGAATCTTCATTAGCATGGAAAGAATAAGCATCTTTCATAATAAATTCACGGCCACGTAATAATCCAAATCTTGGACGTTGTTCGTCTCTAAATTTTGTTTGAATTTGGAATAAAGTGATTGGTAAACGTTTATAAGATTTCAATTCATCTCTTACAAGAGAAGTCACAACTTCTTCATGTGTAGGTCCTAAACTAAATTCACGTTTATTACGATCGTGCAATCTCATTAACTCTGGACCATACGCATCCCATCTACCTGATTCTTTCCAAAGTTCAGCTTGTTGTAACACAGGCATAAGCACTTCTACGCCATCGATTTTTTCCATTTCTTCACGTACAATTTGCTCAATTTTGTTGAGTACACGTTTTGCAGTTGGTAAATAGCTATATATACCTCTTGCATTTTGTTTAATCATACCTGACTTTAATAAAAGTTTATGACTAATTGCTTCCGCTTCTGCAGGAACTTCTCTTAATGTTGGTATAAATATTTTCGACTGTTTCATAAGTTTCCTCCTATAAGCTACATGAAGTACCTTTGAATATCATTCCATGTAACCATAATCATTACAAATATTAAAAATACAGCACCAATTGAAAGCATAACCATTTCTGCTTTTTTATTAATCGGTCTTCTGAAAATCATTTCATAAATAACAAATAATAATCTTCCACCATCTAAAGCTGGAATAGGTAATAAATTCATAATACCTAAGTTAACACTTAATAACGCTGTGTAACCCATTAATGTAATAAATCCTTGCTTCACAATAGAATCTACATTGCTATATATACCAACAGGTCCATTTAACATATCAAAGGAGAATCCACCCGTGAATATGCTCGTAATCAAGCCAAGAACTGCTTGGAATATTAATTGACCTGCCACTATTGTTTTTTCAATACCTGCAATTAATGGACCAAACACTGTGTGTTCTGTCGGTTGTGCAACACCGATAATGTATCGTGTTTCATATTTACCTTTACTAACTTCTAGTTTATCTTTTTTAGCTGCTACTTTGAAAGTCTTTTCTTGACCATCACGATCAACTTTAATTTCTACAGGTTCAGTTTTCTTCTCTTTAAAAATAGGTTGTAAATCTGTAAACTTTTGAATTTTTTGTCCATCTACTGATAGAATTTCGTCACCTTTTTTAATACCTGCAGTTTGTGCAGGAGCACCGTCTTCTAAATCTCCAAATACTGGTTCATTCGTTGGCACACCATTCCAATAAGCAAGCCCAATAAAAATAACAAAAGCAAGAATAAAATTAAATAACGGACCTGCAAATAAAGTTAAGAATCTTTGATAAGGCTTTTTAGACATTAATTGTCTATCTTTAGGTGCAATTTGTATTAAATCTCCACCTTGAACAAAGTAAGCTTCTCTCGCTATTTTAAAATGATGTCTTTCTTCATCGCTTGCTGTAATACCTTCAATGAAAATATCATTTTCGAAATCACTATCTTTAATTTCAATATGTTCAATTTGTTGGAATTTATGTTGATCATCCATAATAACATGTGTTATTTCGTTTTGATCGTTTAATTTAATTGCGATATGCATACCTGGTGTTAATGGATTTTGTTCTAATCCATCTCCAGCCATTCTGACATAACCACCTACTGGAAGTAGTCTAATTGTATAAAGTGTTTCATTTTTCTTATATGAATATATTTTAGGTCCCATACCTATGGCAAACTCTGGGCACATGATACCTGCACGTTTCGCAAAGAACATATGTCCATATTCATGTACTGTCACTAATAGTCCAAATACAAAAATAAATGCTAATATTGTATAAATCACGCCTACACCCCGTAATCCTTAGATTTATATGTAGCATCAATTTTTAGAATCGTTTCTAAATCTGGATGCTCAATAACTTCATGGTTTTTCATTGCTTCCCCAATCATGTCTTCAATTTCCAAAAATGTTATTTCATTGTTCAAGAACTTATTTACAGCTACTTCATTCACAGCATTTAAAACAACGGGCATTGTACCACCTATTTTAATGGCTTCATAAGCATACTGTATACATTTAAAGCGATCGAAATCCATTTCTTTAAAATTCAACTGTCCGATTTGAGCCAAATTTAATTTTTCTGCATCTCTTGTATATCTTTCTGGATATGTAAATGCATATTGAATGGGTGTTCTCATATCTGGTGTACCCAATTGTGCAATCACGCTCGTATCCTTAAATTCAACCATAGAATGAATAATACTCTCTTTATGTAAGACAGTTTCAATTTGGTCAATATCTAAATCAAATAACCATTTTGCTTCAATGACTTCTAAACCTTTATTCATCATTGTTGCAGAATCTATCGTAATCTTTTGCCCCATAGACCAGTTAGGATGGTTGAGCGCTTCATCACGTGTTACAGATTTGAGTTCTGTACGTGTTAAATCACGAAATGAACCGCCACTCGCAGTTATGATTAATTTATTAACCTGTTCTTTCTTCTCACCATTTAAACATTGAAATATTGCTGAGTGTTCTGAATCTACAGGTAGAATGTTAACATTATGTTCTCTAGCTTTTGACATCACAAGTTCACCAGCTGCAACTAAAGTCTCTTTATTCGCTAGTCCTATATCTATACCAGCTTCTATAGCTGCAATAGTAGGTCTTAAACCTATACTACCGACAATTGAATTTAATAAAATATCGGTATTATGGTATGTTGCAACTGCTAATAAACCTGCGTCCCCATGTACAATTTCAATATTTAAATGTTTAAGTTTATCTATATCTTCTTCATTTTGAACAGATATGAGTTCTGGATGAAATTCTTCAATTATATTCTGTGCATAAGCAATGTTTTTACCGACTGAAAATGCAACTAAATTAAATTGTGATGCATGTTCTCTTATAACATCTAATGCTTGCTGTCCAACAGAACCACTAGCTCCTAAAATAGCTATATTTTTCAAAGACTTCACCCCAATTTACAATTGAAATAGGAATAGATTTAACAGTGGTAATACAAAGATAAAGCTATCAAATCTATCTAATATACCACCATGTCCTGGCATAATATTCCCTGAATCTTTCACACCGAAATGTCTTTTAAGCCCAGATTCTACTAAGTCACCTAATTGTCCAAACATACTTAATAACATCGTTAATGGAATTAATAACCATAATGATACATCCATATCAAAATATTGTCCAAAAATAACTGCAACGATTAAACTTGAGAAAATGCCGCCAATAAATCCTTCAATCGTTTTGTTCGGACTAATTAATGGCCAAAGTTTATGTTTACCAAATAATCTACCAAATATATATGCACCTGTATCAGTTAACCACACTAATAATAATGCGAATAAGATAAATTGTAAGCCATGTTCTCTTGTCTCATAGAAATACATAAAGCCTATTCCGATATATGTAACGGACATGACACAGAAAGAGGCATCCATAAAATTAAATCTATTTTTAGACATCACTGTATAACTCAACATTAAGAAACTCATAACGATTAGAAGTCTAAGTTGAACACTTATATCGTTATTAATGAGTTCTTGAGGCAATAATATTATACATAGCGAAACAGTGGACAAAAAACCTGGTATAGAAATAATTGATAAATTATTCATATTTAAAATTTCTTTTAAAGCAATAATCGCTAATAAATACGCTAACGCTATTACGGGTAATCCACCATATATTACGACTGGAAGAAATACAGCCATAGCAACAATTGCCGATATTGTTCTTGTCTTCATTTTTATCTCCTTTACAGCCCACCAAATCTTCGTTGTCTCGACTGATAAATTTTTAAACAGTCTATGAGTGATTGTTCATCAAAATCTGGCCACAGTGTCTTAGTAAATATAAATTCACTATAAGATGATTGCCATATTAAAAAATTACTTAATCTTTCTTCACCTGATGTACGAATGAGCAACTCTGGATCTGGAATATCTGAAGTGAATAAATATTTCTTTATATTATCTTCACATAGATCATCAATTGTTAAATTGCCTTCTTCAACTTCATGGTAAAGTTCTTTAACAGCATTAAGAATTTCTGCTCTACCACCATAGTTCAACGCAAACACAAGATTTAGCCCTGTATTATGTTTCGTTTTTTCGATAGCTTCTTCAATTGCATTTTTAGTATGCTTCGGCAAAGCTTCGGTAAAACCAATTGTTGTGACTTTAACATTTTTTTCAATCAATTCAGGTAGAAAAGTCTTTAAAAAATCAACCGGTAATTTCATTAAATATTTCACTTCATCTTCTGGTCTCGACCAATTTTCCGTAGAAAAAGCATATAAAGTCAAATATTTCACACCTAAATCACTTGCTTTACGTGTTATTTTCTTAACCGTTTGCATACCTTCATAATGTCCTTTTATACGAGGCATTTTTCTATTTTTAGCCCATCTACCATTTCCGTCCATAATAATTGCTATATGTTCAGGTATCGATAATTCATTGTCTTGATTATTTATTTGTTGTTTTTGCTTTATAAACTTTTTTATCATAGCGTCCTCCATCAAACAAACGCGAATTTATATGTAAAATTAATTAAACATATCGTAATACATTTTATCACAAAAAGAGTGATTCTGTTATATATAAAGAAAAAACCGTACCAAAGTCTGATTTGGTACAGCTCTTATCTTTAAACTTCCAAAATGTCATTTTCTTTTTGAGTCGTTAAATCATCTATTTGTTTGATGAAATCATTTGTAATGTTTTGAACTTCTTCAGTTTGATTTCTTAAATCATCTTCTGTAATTTCGCCATTTTTTTCTTGTTTCTTCAAATCTTCATTTGAATCACGACGAACATTACGAATTGCAACTTTAGCATTTTCAGCTTCTTTTTTAGCTTCTTTTACTAATTCTTTTCTGCGTTCTTCAGTTAATGCTGGTACTGAAATTCTAATAACTGTACCATCACTTGTTGGATTAACACCTAAGTTAGCAGCATTTATTGCTTTAAGTACATCATCAACTGATGATTTGTCATATGGTTGAACAACTAACAAACGCGCTTCAGGTACTGAGATACCTGCTAATTGTTGAATAGGTGTTGGAACACCGTAATACTCAACATTTACTCTTTCTAAAAGATTCGCATTTGCATGTCCAGTTCTAATACCAGCTAAATCTCTATTGAAACTTTCAATAGTTTTGTTCATTTTTGACTTCGTTTCTTGAATAACATCTGCCATGGAATTACACCTCAAGTTTATTTTGTAATAATCGTACCGATTTCTTCACCTTGAACAGCACGTTTAATATTTCCTTCTTCCATAATTGAGAATACAACAAGTGGGATATCATTGTCCATACAGAATGATGAAGCAGTTGAATCCATAACTTGTAATCCTTCTTGTAACATTTGAATATATGTTAATCTTTCGTATTTTTCTGCTTTAGGATCTACTTTAGGGTCAGCAGAATAAACACCATCAACATTGTTTTTACCCATTAAGATAACATCAGCCTCAACTTCAGCTGCTCTTAAAGCTGCAGTCGTATCTGTAGAGAAGTAAGGATTCCCTATTCCCGCTGCAAATATAACGACTCTCTTTTTCTCTAAGTGACGAATCGCACGTCTTCTAATATATGGTTCAGCAACTTGTTTCATTTCGATTGAAGTTAATACACGAGTATCACAATCTAATTGTTCTAAACTATCTTGTAATGCTAAAGCATTCATAACAGTGGCTAACATGCCCATATAATCAGCTGTTCCACGATCCATACCTAAATCGCTTCCAGTTTTACCTCTCCAAATGTTTCCGCCACCAACGATTACAGCAACTTCGCAATCCATTTGAGCAACTTCTGACACTTGTTGAGCGATACTTTTAATTACGACTGGGTTAATGCCAAAGCCTGAATCTCCTGCTAAAGCTTCACCACTTAGTTTTAATACGACGCGTTTATATTTAGAATTCTTAGTCATCTTGATCCCTCTCTATGCTTATAATTAGGTCTTTATATATAACGAAAGAAGACACAAAGCGTGTCTTCTTCCTAAAAAGCAATCTTAGTTGCCTTTCATTTGTCCTTTTACTTCATCAGCAAAGTTATCAGAACGTTTCTCGATACCTTCCCCAACTTCGTAACGAACGAAATCTACAAGCACGCCACCGTCTGTTTTTAAGAATTCAGCAACAGTTTGGTCTGGATTTTTAACGAATGCTTGGTCAACAGCACAGATTTCTTCTAAATATTTACGCATTCTACCTTCAACCATTTTTTCAACGATATTTTCAGGTTTACCTTCATTTAAAGCTTGTTGTTTTAAAATTTCTTTTTCGTGAGCTAATTCTTCTTCAGATACTTGGTCACGAGAAACAAATTTAGGGTTTAATGCAGCGATGTGCATAGCAACGTCTTTAGCTGCTTCTTCATTTGTTGAACCTTCAACAACAGTTAATACACCAATACGTCCACCCATGTGTAAGTACTCACCGAATGAATCGTTATCAGTTTTTGTTTTTAATGTAAATCTACGTAAAGTTAATTTTTCACCAATAGTAGAGATAGCTTCGTTCATTTTTTCTTCAACAGTTTGACCACTAGCTAATTTTGAAGCGTTTAATGCATCAACGTCAGCTGGTTTAACATCAAGAATATGATCAGCCATTTCTTTAACTAAGTTTTGGAAACCTTCGTTACGAGCAACGAAGTCAGTTTCTGAGTTTAATTCAAGAATTACTGCATCGTTACCTTTAGATGCAACAAAAGTAGTACCTTCTGCAGCAATACGGTCTGCTTTCTTAGCAGCTTTAGCGATACCTTTTTCACGTAAGTAATCTACCGCTTTATCGATGTCACCATCAGTTTCTGTTAAAGCTTTTTTACAGTCCATCATACCTGCGCCAGTTTTTTCACGTAGTTCTTTAACAAGTTTAGCTGAAATAGCCATAATCTAATTCCTCCATTTATTTAAATAATATATTGTTTATCTTAAATCTTTCTAAAAAAAGGTGATAAGTTATAGAACCTTATCACCTTTTTGAAATTATGCTTCAGTAGTTTCAGTTGATTCTTCTTCAGGTGCTTGTTCTGTTTCGTTTAAGTCGATGTTTTGCTCTTCAGCAACATCTTCATTTGAAACGCCTTGTTGACCTTCTAAAATAGCATCAGCCATTTTACCAGTTAACAATTTAACAGCACGAATAGCATCATCGTTCGCAGGGATAACATAGTCGATTTCATCTGGGTCACAGTTTGTATCAACAATACCAACGATTGGAATGTTTAATTTACGTGCTTCAGCAATCGCATTACGCTCTTTACGAGGGTCTACTACGAATAATGCTTGAGGCATTGATTTCATATCACGAATACCGCCTAAGAATTTGATTAAACGGTTATATTCTTTTTTAAGTTCTACAACTTCTTTTTTAGGTAATACATCAAACGTACCGTCTTCTTCCATTTTTTCAATTTCAGAAATACGTTTTACACGTTTAGAGATTGTTTTATAGTTAGTTAAGATACCACCTAACCATCTTTGGTTAATGTAGTAGTGTCCAGCACGTTCAGCTTCTTCTTTAACTGACTCTTGTGCTTGTTTTTTAGTACCTACGAATAATACTTTACCGCCTTCTTCAGAAACAGATTTAATAAAGTTGTATGCTTCGTCAACTTTTTTAACTGTTTTTTGTAAATCGATAATGTAGATACCGTTTCTTTCTGTGAAAATGTATTTTTTCATTTTTGGGTTCCAACGGCGTGTTTGGTGACCGAAGTGAACACCTGCTTCAAGCAATTGTTTCATTGAGATAACTGCCATGATAATTCCTCCTAATTGGTTTTATTCCGCCATAAACACTTATTATAGAAACAACTTAGTTAAGTTGCACCAATCCATAATTTTCGTGATTATGTGTGAATTTGGCTTTTATAGCCGTTTTCAAATATATCATATCTTATACTGTTCATCAAGTATTTTATTTAGATAATCCTAACTCATCTAAGAATTTTTCTTTTTTAATTCTAATGAATGTACCCTTCATACCTAAAGAACGAGATTCAATTACGCCAGCACTTTCTAATTTTCTTAATGCATTGACGATAACTGATCTTGTAATACCTACTCTATCAGCAACTTTAGAAGCAACTAATAAACCTTCAGGTGCACCAAGTTCTTCAAAGATATGTTCAATCGCTTCTCTTTCTGAATATGAAAGTGAATTAATTGCCATATTGATTGCTGCTTTATCTCTAGCTTCTTGTTCAATTTCATTATGTTTTTCTCTTAATATTTCCATACCAATAACAGTAGCTGCATATTCACCAAGTACTAAATCGTTGTCATTGAAATCTTGAGATACACGTCCAACTACTAATGTACCTAAACGTTCACCACCACCAAGGATTGGGAAAATAGTTGTTTGACTATCAACGAATAATTCTTTGTTTTCTGGTGGGAATACAGTTAATACTTCTTCAATACCGATATTTGATTTCGTTTGTTCTACATGCATTAATTGATCAGTATATTCTTTAGGAATATGTCTGTCTTCTAACATTTTGATAATACGTTCATTGCTTAATAATTCATTTAAACTTGAACCTAAAATTTTACCTCTTCTTGATACGATGAATACGTTTGTCACCGTTACATCACTGATAGTTTTAGCCATATCTTTAAAGTCTACAGCAATACCTTTATGCTTTTGTAATAACGTATTTAATTCTCTTGTCTTTGATAATAAACTCATTTAATTTTTTCTCCTTTTTTATAGAATAAACGCGCTTAAATCTTTATTTGTCGCAATAGATTCTAATTTTTGATTAACATATTCAGGTGTTATATCTACAACTGCATTTGGCATATTTGAAGCTTCAAAAGAAAGATCTTCTAGCATTTTTTCAAGTATAGTATGCAGTCTTCTTGCACCTATATTATCTGTCTCTTGGTTAACTTGAAAAGCAATTTCAGCTAAACGATTAATGGCTTCATCTGTAAAGTTGATTGTCACCATCTCAGTTTCCAACAATGCTTTGTATTGATCAAGAAGCGATTGTTTCGGTTCTTTTAATATTTTAACGAAATCTTCAGTAGTTAAACTATCTAATTCAACACGAATTGGAAATCTACCTTGTAACTCAGGTATTAAATCACTTGGTTTAGACATATGGAATGCACCTGCACCAATAAATAAAATGTGCTCAGTATTAATTGAACCATATTTCGTTTGAACGACACTACCTTCAACAATTGGTAAAATATCTCTTTGTACACCTTGTCGAGATACATCTTGTCCACCGTTACTGTTGCTCACAGCAATTTTATCGATTTCATCGATGAATACCATGCCCATTTGTTCAGTTAATTGAATTGCTTCTTCGTTAACTGACTCTTGATCAATCAATTCATTCGCAATCTCATCTGTTAAAATTTTTCGTGCTGATTTAACTGGCAAGTTTCTTTCAACTTTTTTCTTAGGCATCATTTGGCTAAGCATATCTTGCATTTGAGGGTTATTTTCCATACCCATCATGCCAAGTGTTTGTTGTTCTTGTTCTACTTTTATTTTAACGATTTCTTCTTCAAGTTCACCGTTTAATAATTGTTTTTTAATATCTTCACGTTTTGTTTTTATCTCTTCAGTTGGTGTTTCTTCGACTTCTTCTTGTTGATTGAAGTTCGGGAATTGTCCACCAAACAATGACTCTAACGGATTATTACTATTACTTTGTGCTTTTTTCTTCATGCTTGGCACAAGCAATTTCACTAATTTTTCATTAGCTTTTTGAGTTGCCTCATCAAGTACGCCTTTTTTCTTTTCTTCTTTAACAAGTCGACGACCCACTTCAACAAGGTCACGTATCATACTTTCAACATCTCTACCTACATAACCTACTTCAGTAAATTTAGTAGCTTCTACTTTTACAAAAGGTGCACCAACTAATCTAGCCATTCTTCTAGCTATTTCAGTCTTACCTACACCTGTAGGACCTATCATGAGAATGTTTTTAGGTATGATTTCGTTTCTAAGTTGTTCATCTAATAAACTTCGTCTATAGCGATTTCTTAAAGCAATTGCTACTTTACGTTTAGCATCTTGTTGACCAATGATATGATCATTTAATCGATCAACGATATCATGCGGTGTCATTTTTAATTGATTTTGTGACAACCTTAAACCCCTCCAATTATATTTCTTCAACTTTTATTTCATGGTTTGTAAACACACAAATATCTGCAGCCGTATTAAGTGAAGCTTCTGCAATTTCTTTAGCCGATAAATGAGGTGCATATGACTTAAGCGCTCTACCAGCACTTAAAGCGTAATTACCACCAGAACCAATAGCAATGATACCATCATCTGGCTCAATCACTTCTCCAGTACCACTTACGACTAATAAATCCGTCTCATTCATAACAATGAGCATCGCTTCAAGTTGACGTAACATTTTATCTCCACGCCATTCTTGAGCAAGCTCAACTGCAGCTCGCGTTAAATTACCGCTATATTCTTGTAATTTAACTTCAAATTTTTCGAATAAAGTAAATGCGTCTGCAACGCTGCCAGCGAAACCAGCAACAACTTTATCATGATATAATCTTCTAACTTTTCTTGCTGTTTGTTTCATGATGACTTGCTCACCTAATGTAACTTGACCGTCACCTGCCATTGCAGAATGACCATTATGTCTTATTGCAAATATAGTTGTAGCATGTAATGAAGAACTCATTATCAAATCTCCTTTACGCACGTGGATGTGCTGATAAGTATACTTTTCTTAATTGATCTTTTGTAACATGTGTATATTGACTTGTCGTTGATAAACTTTCATGTCCCAGTAAACTTTGAACACTTCTCATATCGGCTCCTTGATTTAGCAAATGTGTTGCAAAAGTATGCCTTAATTTATGAGGATGAATATGATACACACCTTGCGTTCTCTTTACGATTTCGTTGAGTGCATATCTTACACCACGTTCAGTTATAGGTTTACCTCTCATGTTTACTATCAATAAATCATGATCTAAATGCATCTGACTTCTAAATTGTTCAATATAGTCAACGATTGCACTTTGACAATACTCTCCAAATGGAACGATACGTTCTTTATTCCCTTTACCTAGCACTTTGACAAATGCATAATTCAAATCAATATCACTCATTTGAATATGAACTAATTCTGACACTCGAATACCTGTCGCATAAAGCAACTCAAGAATGACGCGATCTCTTATATTCGTTTTTTTACCATCATCAAGTGTTTTAAATAGCTTTTCCATTTCTTCTTCATAGAAAAAGCTTGGTAAATGATGTTCTTTTTTTGGATGAACAAGTTGAATAAATGGATTCTGAATTTCGCTATCAACACTCATCCAATATTGATATAAAGATCTTAATGTAGAAATTTTACGCGAAACACTCGTCCTTTTATGTCCTTTATCATACAAAAACGCAAGGTATCTCCTTGCATCTTTATATTCAAATGATTCTAAAGATAAATGTTCTGATTGTAAAAAATCATTAAATTCATTCAAATCAAGTTGATATGCATTTAAAGTATGGGTGGAAAAATGTTTTTCATAAGTTAACATATCAACAAACTGTTGTTCAATTGTATGTACCATAACTCATTCCTCCCATTTTATCTGAATTGTATCACAATTCTAAAAAATCTTAAAATAATTTACTAAAGCATTACTTTAAATGAATCTAAATGTTTTAATGCACGATTTGCAAGTGTTTCATATCGTTCTTTCTTATCTTTAATACGTTTTTCTAATGTAGGTAACAAACCAAAGTTCGCATTCATTGGTTGGAAGTTCTTATTATTATTCGCATGTGTAATGTAATAAGCCATACTTCCGATTACTGTTTCTCTAGGGAAAACAATTGGGTCAAGTCCTGAAACGAGTTTACTCGCATTAATTCCTGCAATCAGTCCACTCGCTGCACTTTCAACATATCCTTCTACACCAGTCATTTGACCAGCAAAGAATAAATCTTCTCTTGATTTTAATTGATACGTTTCTTTAAGCGCGTTTGGTGAATTAATAAATGTATTTCGATGCATCACGCCGTAACGTACGATATCGACATTTTCTAATCCAGGAATTAGCGAAATAACTTCTTTTTGCGCGCCCCACTTTAGATGTGTTTGGAAACCTACAATATTATATAACGTTCCAGCTGCGTCATCTTGTCGTAATTGAACAACTGCATATGGTCTTTTACCAGTTTTAGGATCTTCTAAACCTACAGGCTTCATAGGACCAAATAATAAAGTTTTCTTACCACGTTCAGCCATTACTTCAAATGGCATACAACCTTCAAAATAAATTTCTTTTTCGAATTCTTTTAAAGGTACAACTTCAGCATTTATAAGTGCATCATAAAAAGTATTGAATTCTTCTTCAGTCATTGGACAATTCAAGTATGCTGCATCACCTTTGTCATAGCGTGATTTCAAATATACTTTATCCATGTTAATAGATTCTTTTTCAATAATTGGTGCAGCTGCATCATAGAAGTACAGTTGTTCTTCACCTGTAATATTCATAATTTGTTTCGTTAAACTTTCTGTCGTTAAAGGACCTGTTGCAATAATTGTTGGTCCATCAGGAATCTCAGTAATTTCTTCATTTTTTACAGTAATATTCGGATGATTCTTAAGCGTATCTGTAATGTATCCCGCAAAATCATGTCGATCGACAGCAAGTGCACCTCCCGCTGGTACACGCGCATTATCTGCTGCTTTTATAATTAATGAATCTAATTGTCTCATTTCTTCTTTTAAGACACCGACAGCATTTGTTAACTGATTACCTCTTAAAGAATTAGAACATACAAGTTCTGCAAATTTATCTGTATGATGCGCTGGTGTTTGTTTTACCGGTCTCATTTCATATAGATTAACATTGAATCCTCTCTTGGCAATTTGATATGCCGCTTCTGAACCTGCTAATCCAGCACCGATAACATTTATTGAAGTCATTATTTATGCCTCCTTGATTTTCGAATTTTTTATTCCATATTGAATTGTATAACAAATCTGAATTTAATCAAATGATAAAGTGATGATAAATTTTAAAAATTAGTGACGTTTTACTATTAAAACATTAAATCAAAAAACAAGTGCAAAAAGTTATCATTAAAATAACTTTTTGCACTGTATTATAACTATTTTTGTTCTTGCTCTTTATAATCACAATTTGGACATATAACTTGAGCTGATTTTCCTTTTTTACGTTCAACAAGTACTGTCTCACATTTAGGACATGAACGGTCTAAAGGTTTATCCCATGATGTATAATCACATTCTGGGTATCTTGAACAACCATAGAATACTCTATTCTTTTTAGATTTACGTTCAACAACTTCGCCCTCTTTACATTTAGGACATTTAACGCCAATCGTTTTAATGATTGCTTTCGTATTTCTACAATCTGGGAAATTTGAACAAGCCATAAACTTACCGTATCGGCCCATTTTATAAACCATTGGTGAACCACATAATTCGCAATCTTCACCAGCTGGTTCATCTTTGATTTCAATTTTCTCCATTTCTTCTTCTGCTCTTGCTACATCAATTTTAAAGTTTTCATAGAACATATCTATGACTTTCTTCCACTCAATTTCACCATCTGCTACTTTATCTAGCAATGTTTCCATATTAACTGTAAAGTCAACATCGATAATTTCAGGGAAGTATTCTTTAACTGACTCATGTACGATTTCTCCTAACTCTGTAGGCACAAATCTTTTCTGGTCTAATTTTACGTAGTTTCTTTTTTGAATCGTATCGATTGTAGGTGCATAAGTTGAAGGTCTACCGATTTTTAATTCTTCTAAAGTTTTAACCAATCGTGCTTCAGTGTATCGTGGTGGTGGTTGAGTGAAATGTTGTTTTGGATCGATTTTCTCAGCCGTAACGATATCACCTTTTTCTAACGGTGGTAATTTACCTTCTTTTTCTTCATCAGTATCATCTTTAGCTTCAACGTATACTTTCATGAAACCTTTAAATTTGATTGTTTGACCATTTGCTCTGAATTTCAAATCGCCTTGTGTAATATCTGCTGCAACTGTATCAGCAATAGCAGGTGCCATTTGACTTGCCATAAAACGTTCCCAAATCAATTTATATAATCGATATTGATCTCTAGATAAGAATGTTTTCATCTGATCTGGTGTACGTTCCACACTTGTCGGTCTAACTGCTTCATGGGCATCTTGTGCGCCTTGTTTACCTTTTGCTGCTTTTGCTTTAGATAAATATTCTTTACCGTACTCTTTTTCAATAAATGATGCTGCTTCAGCTTGAGCACTATCAGCTATACGTGTAGAGTCCGTTCTCATATACGTAATCAAACCAACAGTACCTTGTTTTTTCAAATCTATACCTTCGTATAATTGTTGTGCTAACATCATTGTTTTTCTAGCTTTAAAATTCAACTTACGTGATGCTTCTTGTTGTAAAGATGAAGTTGTAAATGATTTCGCAGGATATCTTAATTTTTCTTTCTTAGTAACTTGCGTAACTTCAAATTTATCCCCATCTAATTGTGTTGTAATTTTTTGTACGTCTTTTTCATTTTTTAATTTAACGGGTTTACTATTCTCATGTAAAAACTTCGCACTAAATGTTTTAGTTTTATGTTTAAATAAACCTTCAATAGTCCAGTATTCTTCTGGATTAAAATTATTAATTTCGTTTTCACGATCTATAACGAGTCTTAATGCAACAGATTGTACTCGACCTGCCGATAAACCTTTTTTAACTTTTTTCCATAACACTGGAGAAATGTTATACCCAACTAGTCTATCTAGTACACGTCTTGCTTGTTGTGCATCAACTAACTCATGTTCTATTTCTCTAGGATGCTTAAAGCTATCTTTCACTGCATCTTTTGTAATTTCGTTAAATACGACTCTTGATTTTTTATTTTCATCTATATCTAATATATGTGCTAAATGCCACGCAATTGCTTCACCTTCACGATCGGGGTCACTTGCGAGATAAACGTTTTTTGCTTTTTTTGCATAGCGTTTTAAATCTTTTACAACTGGCCCTTTGCCGCGAATCGTAATATATCTAGGTTCATAATTATTTTCAACATCTACGCCCATTTGACTACGAGGTAAATCTCTAACATGCCCCATAGATGCAACGACTTTATATTTTTTTCCTAAATATTTTTCAATGGTTTTTGCTTTTGCGGGCGATTCAACGATGACAAGATTTTCTGCCAAAGTAAGTCCCCCTTGCTATTCTATTGATTACAAATGTAAATGATAAACTGATAAATTCAGCTTTGTCAATTAAAACATTTTATAAAATTTATTTTTGTTCAGTAAATATACAATAATCCTCAATGATATCTTGAGCATTTTGTACGAGCTTGGCACCTTCTTTTATTCTATTATTGCCACCTTTACTTAAAGATTGAAAAATCGTGCCTGGGCAACAATATACATTTCTATTTTGTTCCAATGCCAAGTCTATCGTGATTAAAGAACCACTACGTTCATTTGCTTCAGTTACTAATACACCTTGTGACAATCCACTAATAATACGATTTCTTTCTGGGAAACGCCATTTTTGAACTTTTGTTGTTGGATAATACTCAGATATAACAAGATGATCTTTACGCATAAGTTCACTTATATATTGTGTCGCTTTTGGATAATGGTAATCTAAACCAAATGCAGCAACACCTATAGTTTGACCACTATACTCTATCGCTTTTAAATGTGCAAAATAATCTGCTCCCATGGCCATTCCAGAAACAATTGTAATATGCGACTTAACCAGTCCTGGCACGATAGCATCACAAATTTGTTCTGAATATTGAGTAGCCTTCCTTGAACCGACTATAGCCAATTTTTGTTTATTTTGCAATAACGACATATTACCCATTCCAAAAAGTACAAACGGATAATCATAAATTTCCTTCAATAAAGTTGGATAACAATCCTCATCAGAAAACACCATTTGAATATTTCTTTTCTTTAATGAAGAACGTATTTTATCTATATGACTATCATTATATTTGTGATACATCGTTAATATTGTTCTCTCTTTAAAACCACTTTTATATACAAAATCAATAAACGCAGTTCTATATGAAAGAAAATTTAACTCAGGATCATAACGAATCATCTTGTGAATTTGATTAGTCGTAAAACCACTGTAAATTAATTTCAAAATTGTTTCTTGATAATCATTCATAAATGTACACCTCTTATAATGTAGATTTTTTTGTTTTGGGTGGATGGCTAACGATCTTGTTTTGGTTTCTTGGACGTTAGAATTTCTAACGATCTTGTTTCTCAGTCTTGATCGTTAGCGCAGGGGTTAACCCTCTTTTTTTAATTTTTTTAACGGCTAACGATCTTGTTTTGCTTTCTTGAGCGTTAGAATTTCTAACGATCTTGTTTCTCAGTCTTGATCGTTAGCGCGGGGGTTACTCCTCTTTTTTTAATTTTTTAACGGCTAACGATCTTGTTTTACTTTCTTGAGCGTTAGAATTTCTAACGATCTTGTTTTTCAGTCTTGATCGTTAGCGCGGGGCTCACTCCTCTTTTTTTAATTTTTTTAACGGCTAACGATCTTGTTTTACTTTCTTGAGCGTTAGAATTTCTAACGATCTTGTTTTTCAGTCTTGATCGTTAGCGCCGCATCACCTAATAAATTCTTCTAAATAATACGTCTTATACCTTTGACCTTTACTCTTAAAATGTTGATTACATATTCTTTTTACAGTTTGAACATTATTCGCCTCACACCATTCAACTGCTTCTGGTATTGTAAATCCTTCTTTTCCTTTTATTATGCCTAGTTCCATTATGTTAAAATAGTAAATTTCCACTCTTCTAAAAGTTTTTAAACAATTTTTACAAGGTATAATCTTCTTCTTTTCTTCAATTATAATAGTATGTAACTTTTTACATTCTGGACATTTTATACCTTTCGTTATCTTATTAAAAGCAACTCTTTCGACTGGTTTAAATCTATGAGAAAATATTTGCTGCTTAGCTATAATTTGCTGAAGTATTTGCTTATCTTTATCGATTTGTTGAGATTGAAATAGTTTTGGAAATTTATAAAATTCAGAGCGCAACAGTACTTGCGAGCGGTTAGGTATGTGGTTTCTTAGTGTAAATGTGGGATTTGAAAATACTAAATAGTGATTTATTGGTAGGTTTAGATTGATTTCTTGAAGTATTGATTGGAGAGTATTTTTAGCTTTGTATAATTGTACAAATGGTGATGTGTAACGTTTATTAGAAGAACTCTTTATATAGTTGTCATAGATTTCGAAATCGCCATAGTAGTGTTTAACTTCTAATATACTTATTTGACTGTTATGTATGATTAAAAAATCTATTTGTACTGCATTTGAAGATACAAATTCAAGATTATGACTAAACACAATTTGATGTTGTTGCTTTAGTAGATTTTCTACTAGTTGTTCGCCTTCATAACCTTTAAATTTATTCATGATTTCAAAATCATGACTGTCTTCATTTAATCTTGATGTTAGTGCATTTACATATGCTGTTTCATAGTTGTGATTCATGCCTCACTCCTGTTTGTTAATATTTTACATATATTATAGTTTATGCATTTAATATTGTCTACAAAAAAACCACTAACAAACTAAAATTCAGTTCATTAGTGGGATATATAAATTAAAACACCAAATAAGCACAGTGCTTTTCTATTGTAGAAAGACACTGTACTTATATATGGTTATTATTTAACTGTTAGACATTTTTCGTATAAACCGTCTTCTTTTTTAATACGGTTTATAAGTGTTTCAGCGATAACAGATGGTGTATCTGCTGTATCAATACCACAGTCATTTAAAGTTTTGATTTTTTCAGATGCAGTACCTTTACCGCCTGAAATAATTGCACCAGCGTGACCCATACGTTTTCCTGGAGGTGCTGTTTGACCACCAATGAATCCAACTACTGGTTTTGTCATGTTAGCTTTAATCCATTCAGCTGCTTCTTCTTCAGCAGTACCACCGATTTCACCAATCATAACAACTGCATATGTTTCGTCGTCTTCATTAAATGCTTTTAATACATCAATGAAGTCTGTACCATTAACTGGGTCTCCACCAATACCAACTGCTGTCGTTTGACCGATACCAGCTTGAGTTAATTGATGAACCGCTTCATATGTTAATGTACCTGAACGTGAAACTACGCCTACGTGACCTTTTTTATGGATGTAACCAGGCATAATACCAATTTTACATTCATCTGCAGTGATCACACCAGGACAGTTTGGTCCTACTAAGCGAGTTTTCTTACCTTCTAAGTATCTCTTAACTTTAATCATATCAATAACAGGAATATGTTCTGTGATACAAATAGCTAAGTCTAATTCAGCATCTGCACTTTCAATAATTGCATCAGCCGCAAATGGAGCTGGTACATATATTACTGAAACAGTTGCGCCAGTTTCAGCGACTGCTTCTTCTATAGTGTTAAATACTGGTACACCTTCAACCACTTGCCCACCTTTACCAGGTGTTACCCCAGCAACGATTTGAGTACCGTATTCTAGCATTTGTTTAGTATGGAAAAGTGCTGTTGCACCCGTAATACCTTGAACTAATACTTTTGTATTTTTATCGATGTATACACTCACGTAACTCTCCGCCTTTCTTATCGTTCTTGAACTAATTTAACAATTTTTTGAGCACCATCAGCCATGATAGATGCTGGCTCGATTGCTAAACCAGATTCTTTTAAGATTTGTTTACCTTGTTCAACATTAGTACCTTCAAGTCTTACAACTAAAGGCATATCTAATTCAACTTCTTTAGCAGCAGCTACGATACCTTCAGCAATGACATCACATTTCATGATTCCACCGAAGATATTTACAAAGATACCTTCAACTTGTGAATCACCTAAGATGATTTTGAATGCTTCAGTAACTTTTTCTTTTGTTGCGCCGCCCCCAACGTCAAGGAAGTTAGCCGGATTACCGCCAAAGTGATTAATTGTATCCATCGTAGCCATAGCTAAGCCAGCTCCGTTTACCATACAACCAATGTTTCCATCTAGTGCGATATAAGATAAGTCGTATTTAGAAGCTTCGATTTCTTTTTCATCTTCTTCTTCTAAATCACGCATTTCAACGATATCTTTATGTCTAAATAAAGCATTATCATCGAAGTTTACTTTTGCATCAAGTGCTAATACTTCACCACTACCTGTTGTAACAAGTGGGTTAATTTCAACAATTGAGCAGTCTTTTTCTACAAACACATTATATAAAGACATCATTAATTTAACAGCTTTGTTAACTGATTCTTTAGGGATGTTAATATTAAATGCTATTCTTCTAGCTTGGTAAGGCATTAATCCAGTAACAGGATCAATCACTTCTTTGAAGATTTTTTCAGGTGTTGCTGCTGCAACTTCTTCAATTTCAGTTCCGCCTTCTTCAGAAGCCATTAAAGTAATTCTGTCTGTAGCTCTATCGATAACGAACCCAATGTAATATTCTTTTTGAATATCGCATCCTTCTTCGATAAGAAGACGTTTTACTTCTTTACCTTCAGGGCCAGTTTGATGTGTAACAAGTACTTTGCCTAATAATTCTTTAGCATATTCACGTACTTCATCAATTGATTTAGCAATTTTAACGCCACCAGCTTTACCACGTCCACCAGCATGGATTTGCGCTTTAACAACATATACATTTGAATCTAATTCTTTCGCTTTTTCTACTGCTTCAGCAGGTGAAAAAGCCACTGAACCATTAGGTACAGCTACGCCCATAGAGCGAAAAATCTCTTTACCTTGATACTCATGGATATTCATTCTCCATCCTCCTAATACATACAATAATGTTTGCTTACTTCTCAATTATAGAAAATGTAAGCGTTATTGTAAACAAGGAGAGTCCAATTTTACGAATTGTTAGACTAATATTTCACTTTTGATTTGATAGGTTCGAAAGTTTTACGGTGTATCGGTGTAATACCATAATTTTCGAGCCCTTCTAAATGTGATTTTGTGCCGTAACCTTTGTTTTTATCAAAATCATATCCAGGATATTCTGTATGATATTGAGACATTAACTTATCACGATATTCTTTAGCAATCACACTTGCTGCTGCTATAGAAACACTATTTAAGTCTCCCTTTATAATAGATGTTTGTGGAATGCCATTATCTAGCTTCATCGCATCTATTAATAAGTGGTCTGGTTTAACTGACAATTGATCTATCGCTCGTTGCATCGCTACCTTTGTTGCTTCATATATATTGAGTTCATCAATTTCTTCAACAGTTGCAATACCAATACCTACTGAACGTGCACGATTATATATTTCTTGTTCGAAATAAGAACGTTTAGCTTGTGATAAAGCTTTCGAATCTGTAATGCCTAAATATTGATGGTCTTGTTCAAGAATGACCGCACTTGCTACGACTGGGCCTGCAAGTGGACCTCTCCCTACTTCATCAATTCCACAAATAACAGCATCTTTGTTTGAGTCTAATACTTGTTTTTCATATTGATTCATTTGAATATATTTAAGATGAAGTTGTTCTATTTTTTCTAACTGCTTGATTCGCTTACTTAAAGCATTTTGAACGCCTTTACGTTCATCTTCATTATAAGTCGATTCTTTAACTTCTTGAATCGTTAAATATTGATTAATCTTTTCAACAATTTCTTTAATGCTCTTCTGTTTCATGCATGCCATCCTTCATTTCTTCATATATATCGAAGCAGTAATGACCAATTTTAGCATTACGTAAATCTCTAATAATCAACTCAGTAACAGACTCATAATCCACTTCATTACCACGTTTTAACATGCCTCTTCTTTTACCTATTTGATCAAATAAACCAATGACGTCACCATCTTCAGGTAATTCAATTTGATAAAATTGCTTTAATTTTTCCGGATCATGATCGATTAAGAAGTTTAATCCATATATCGCAACTTCATCTAAATGTACAATACTATCTTTAATTGCCCCTGTTAAACTCAACTTTTTACCAATCGTTTGGTCTTCAAATTTCGGCCATAAAATCCCTGGTGTATCTAACAATTCTAATTCTTTTCCTACTTTAATCCATTGTTGTTTTTTCGTCACACCCGGTGTATTACCTGTTTTAGCAATTGATTTTTTGGCTAATTTATTGATAAGTGTGGATTTACCTACATTCGGAATACCAACTATCATAGCTCTGATTGCTCTCGGACGAAGACCTTTACGTTTTTCTCTATCAAATTTTTCTTTAGTGGCAGCTTGTGCAGCTTTCATAAGCTCACCTAAATGCTTACCATGTTTCGAATCAATTTGAACTGGGAAAAAGCCTTGATTTTTAAAATATTGTGTCCATTTATCTGTCTCACTTTGTTTTGACATGTCTTTTTTATTAAGTATTACAACACGAGGTTTTTGTTTAACAATGTCATCAATCATTGGATTTCTTGAAGATAGCGGAATACGTGCATCGACTAATTCGAATACCACATCTAACATTTTTAATTGTTCTGTTACTTCGCGTCTCGCCTTGGCCATATGACCTGGAAACCATTGAATTGTCATTTATATTTATCCTTTCTTATCTTTAACTATCGAAATATGATATATTAACCATATCTATATAGGAGGTTTGTTATGTTTATTTCAATTATAGTTCCTCTTTATAATGAGGAAACTAACATCTCTATTTTACATGAAAAAGTATCAAACGTCTTTTTAAATTTGCCACATCAATTCGAAATCATATTTGTTGATGATGGTTCTACAGATGCTTCACTAAATTTAATTCAATCACTATCAGAAAAAGACAAACATGTTAAATACATATCTTTCTCTAAAAATTTCGGCAAAGAATCTGCTATGTATTGTGGACTTGAGCACAGTATAGGAGATGCTGTTATCATCATGGATTCAGACCTTCAACACCCACCTGAGATAATCCCACAAATGATCGAATTACACCTTGAAGGCTATCAACAAGTCGTCGCATTACGCAATCGCGACAAAGAGTCATTTTTAAAAAGAATCCCAGCTAAAATTTTCTACAAATTATCTAGAAATATGATTGATGTTAAATTAAAAAGCGGTGAAGGTGACTTTCGCTTAATATCTAAAGAAGTTGCTGAGTCTATCATTAAAATGACTGAGTACAATCGCTTCTCTAAAGGTATATTTGAATGGGTTGGTTTTAATAAGACAACTATTACATATAATCATCTAGATAGAAATCAAGGACGTTCTAAATATTCCAACTTTAAATTAATCGATTACGCAATTGATGGTATCGTTAGTTTTAATAATAAACCGCTTCGACTATGCTTTTATTTTGGTGGTATTACAATGTTTATCTGTCTTCTATATATTTTAATTACATTTATAAATATTATGATACATGGCATCGAAGAACCTGGTTATTTCACAATTATTTCCGCCATTTTATTCTTAGGTGGTCTTCAATTATTTAGTTTAGGTGTTATAGGTGAATACATTGGTCGTATTTATTATGAAACAAAAGATAGACCAAAATATATTATTCAACAAACAAACCTTAAATCTCACGAATAACACATATAGGTGAATCAAATGATAAATAAATTAAAAACATTTTTGAATAACAACGCTATTTTCAAATACATTTTACTTTTCGGTGTCTTAGCCATTTTAGGCCATAGTTATATACTATATCGCTATTTTAAAGATGGTATTATTTTTACTGGTCCAAATGATGGTATCGAACAAATGTTGCCAATTCAAATGTATCTATTTGAACATTGGACACACGGAACATTTTTCTATTCAACTGATTTAGGTCTTGGTGGAGATATGTTTATGGATTTGTCCTATTACTTCTCTACGAATATTTTGTTCATTATAAATGTTATTTTTGTTTGGTTAGGCTCATTTATCTTTCATTTTAATACGGACCATATGTTATTTTGGGCTCAGAATGCCATCGTCATATCAGTCGTAAAGTCATTTTTAATTATGAGTTTTACCTTTTTATATGTTAAGAAGATTGGCTTAAATCAAACTACTTCAATAGTCGCTGCTTTTCTATTTGCAGTTTCACCTATATACTTTAGGTTTACTGTATATTGGCCATTCTTTAGCGATGTCTTTATGCTATTGCCATTATTATTATTCAGTATTGAAAGATTTTTAAAAGATAAAAAAATAGGCCTGTTTATCTTAATCGTTGCCTTAACGTTTATCAATAACTTTTATTTTGCATATTATCAATTTTTAACAGGACTCATTTACTTTTTCTATCGATTTATTTTTCAACATAAGGCAGATATCGTACCAAGAATGCAACAACTTAAATTACTTGTAGTAGCGAGTATACTTGGACTTGGAAGTAGTTTATTTATTTTCTTCCACTCTGCCCATAGTTTCATTGGGAATAATCGTGCAATTTATAATGGTACGATTCCATTACTGTCTAACTTCAATAAACATGACAATATATTCTATGACAATTATTTAATTGTTGTACTTTTTATAGCCATTCAGGCGCTTTTAACAATAAAGCTTTACAAACATTATTATTATAGATTATTTAGTATTTTCACGATTATTTTGATGATTGCGAGTTTCTTACCTTATGTAGATAGTATTTTTAATGGCTTTTCTGCACCACAAAAAAGATGGCATTATTTATTAACGTTCTTTTCTAGTGGTTTAATTGCGAGTTACGTATATTACTTTAAATCAATCAGCATCAAGCAATATATCATCACGGCTATACCAAGTTTCATCGTCATTTTTTCAAGCTATTTTGTAACCAAAGATTATGTCAGTTGGATTTGGATGGTACCTATTATATTTATAATAGGATTACTCGTATTAACTATAAAGCGTTTTACACGTTTAATAACACTTGTATTTGCGACAATGATATTGTTAACTTCTTTCTTAGTTTCAAAAGATCATAGTAAGAACCAAATCTATCACGATGATCATGAAAGACGTGCGAATAAATTCTTTATTCAAGCAAGTACGTTTGATAGTGGCCTACAACGAAGTCATGTATCACATTTAAACCAACAATTGAAACCTGATGAAAGATTAGGATGGCGTGTATTAACACAAGACAACACACCTATGTATCAACATTTTAAAGGTCTTAGTTTATACTCGAGTATTTTTGATGGCGGTTTGAATCAATATCTTTTTGAAGATGCAAAAGTTAATCTACAGAATGAATCGTTAAGTCGTTATAGCGATATGCAAGATCGATCTAACTTATACAGCCTTTGGTCAACAAAATATATAATGAAGAAATCGTACCAGAAATCATCGCCAGCAAACTTTAAATTGATTCAAGACGATGGCAAATATCAAATATTAGAAAATGAGCAACCATTACCTGCAGTTAAAGTAACCGATCAATATTATGATGCCCATGATATTGATAATCCATTAGATCTTGAACATGCCATGATTAAAGGTGTTGTTACAACAGATAAAGATAAAGTTAATTCAGAAATAAACAAAGCACCGAATCTATTAAACCAAACGACCATTACAACGCGTGATGCCAATTATAAAGATGACATGTTGACCGTGCCTCGAAATGGAGATGGTTTAACGATTCAGCTACCTAAAAAATTAACGAATCAATATCAAGATTTATATTTGATGTTACATTTAGAACGTGTATTACCGCAATCAAACTTTACGATTCAAGTAAATGATTATCCAAATAATCGTCTCTTCCAAGATTCAAAATATCGCATGAATCAAGATGATTTACTTTATCGTGTGCCAGTACCTAAAGATGGTAAAATATTTATCTCATTAACGAATGGGAAATATAAATTAGAGTTACAAGGTTTATATGGTGAAAATTATCAAACATTGAAGCAAGCTCATAAAGAGAAGCGTTATACTTACCATGAAACAAACGGGAAAATTAATATATCTTTAAAAGAACATAAAAAAGGGACTGCAGTCATCAATATACCGTATAGAGAAGGCTTAAAGGCTAAAGTAGACGGTAAAGACAAAGCCATTCATAAAGTCAATCACATTATGACAGGTATTGATGTAGAACAACAAGACAAAGATATAGAAATCACTTATCAACCACCCTATTTTAAAACGATGATCTTGGTTTCAATCATTTCAATTATTTTAAGTGTTATCTTCACAAGAAAAGTGAATTCAAAGCAGTAAACTTAAATATATTCGACTCATTTTAGTAAATAAAAAATAAGCATATCACCAGCAACTGAGTAATCAGTTCAGTGATATGCTTATTTATTTTGTGTCGGGATATATGTCCCAAACACTTAAACGCTTAGCAAGCAATGCCAAGGTTTATATTATCTAATTTCTTTAATACGAGCAGCTTTACCACGTAGGCTACGTAAGTAGTAAAGTTTCGCACGACGTACTTTACCGCGACGTTTAACTTCGATTTTCTCGATTTTTGGAGTGTGTACAGGGAATGTACGCTCAACACCAACACCGTAAGAAATTTTACGAACTGTAAACGTTTCAGAAATTCCGCCACCACGACGTTTAATAACTACACCTTCGAACACTTGGATACGTTCGCGGCTACCTTCAACGATACGTACGTGTACAGTTAAAGTGTCACCAGCACGGAATGTTGGAATATCCGTACGTAATTGGTCTTTTGTTACTGCTTCGATTAACTTATTATTACTCATTATATTCTCTCCTTCTGACTATGTTCTTGCCCAATGTAATTGTTTCATATAAATGCTAGCAGCGGATCATAGTG
Source organism: Mammaliicoccus sp. P-M59 (assembly GCF_022386135.1). Taxonomy (NCBI): domain Bacteria; kingdom Bacillati; phylum Bacillota; class Bacilli; order Caryophanales; family Staphylococcaceae; genus Mammaliicoccus; species Mammaliicoccus sp. P-M59. The sequence goes on from NZ_JAJNJJ010000001.1 coordinate 644,661, forward strand.
AATTTGTGCTCACACACTTATATTAATATATCACATTGCACAAGTTGATTCAATCTATTTTTTGTTATCATTTAAGAAACGTTTATCCGCTTCTGTTAATGGATAACTATCTAACAAATCTGGTCTTCTCTGTTGTGTTCTTAACAATGATTGTTTATGTCTCCATTTTTCAATGTTGGCATGATTCCCAGATAATAATACATCTGGTACTTTTAAGCCTTCATAATCTGCTGGTCTTGTGTACTGAGGATGTTCTAATAATCCAGATGAAAATGAATCATCTTCATGTGATACTTGATTACCGAGAACACCTGGTATTAGTCTTACGATTGCATCTGTCATTGTCATGCTCGCAAGTTCTCCACCTGTTAATACAAAGTCCCCAATTGAAATTTCATCCGTTACACAATGTTCTCTAATACGCTCATCATAGCCTTCATAATGACCACATATAAAAATAATATGATCACTTTCTGATAAAGACTCCGCTTTTGCTTGTGTGAATGGCTCACCTTGTGGACACATTAAAATAACGCGCGTATTTTCATCTTTATCTAATGATTGAAGCGCATTGAATACAGGTTCTGGTTTAAGAACCATACCTTGTCCGCCACCATAAGGATAATCATCAACTTGTGAATGTTTATTATTCGCAAAATCTCTAAAATTCACTGTATTAAATTGAACAATTTCTTTATCTTGTGCTCGTTTCATTATGGAATGATTGAGTACACCTTCATACATTTCTGGAAACAGTGTTAAATAATCAATCTTCATCAGTCTAATAAACCTTCTAATGGTTCAATTTTAATAGTCTTCAGATCAACATCAACATGTTTAACAACATCTTCAATATAAGGAATTAAATATTCTTTATCTCCCTTAACGACCCATACATCGTTCGCACCTGTTTCCATAATTTCAATTACTCTACCTAACGCTTCTTCTTCAACAAATACTGTACAACCAATAATATCTGAATAATAGTATTCATTCTCTTCAAGTTCAATCGCTTCATTTGATTGTTCTTGATAAATTTTAGAACCTTTTAAATGTTCGATATCATTGATGTTATGAATACCTTCAAACGTTAATAGATGAAAATTCTTATGAATTCTATGTGATGCTATAGTAAATGAAAATGATTCATTATTTTTCTTAACTGTAATAAGTTGACCTTTTTGAAATCGTTCATCGGTAAAGTCAGAATCTGATAATACTTTCACTTCACCTTTAATACCATGTGTATTAACAATTTTGCCTATTTCAACATTCATTGAGCTGTGCCTCCTCAATTGTTTCTTTCATTATTAACATAAAAAAGAGCACCAATTAGGTACTCTTAATTAACTTCTACAAACACTTTCTTGCCTTGCTCGTTCATTGAACCAGACACAATTGTACGAATTGCTTTAATCATTCTGCCCTTCTTACCAATAATTCTGCCAATGTCTTCTTCATGAACGTCTATATTGAACGTAATGCTAGAATCTTGTTCATCTTTAGATATATTGATGTTCTCCGGATAATCTACGAGCGGTACTATAATTGTTTGTATTAATTTTTCCAATATAATCTACGCTTTACTTAGAAAGTTTAGAATTATGGAATTTCTCCATGATACCTTGAGTTGATAAGATATCACGAACTGTATCAGTAGGTTTTGCACCGTCAGCTAACCATTTTAAAGCTAACTCTTCGTCAACTTTGATTTCTGCTTCTGGTTTAGCAACTGGATTGTAAGTACCGATTGGTTCGATAATACGACCATCACGTGGAGAACGTGCATCTGCTACTACTATACGATAGAATGGGTTTCTTTTTGACCCTTTACGTGTTAAACGAATTTTAACTGCCATGTTTAAAAAACTCCTTACTCATTTATAATTTCTTTTCTACAAGTAAATACTATAACAGGATATAAATTGTTTGTAAAGTGTTTTCTCTTTACCAATTTAAATTTCATGCAAAATAAGAGAGCAAAGCTGGCATTATCACTTAAAGATAGCTGCCATAACTTTGCTCTATATTATAGATGCGTCACGCTACTATTAGAATGGTAAGTTCATGCCTTGGAATGGATTTCCGCCACGTTTACCTTTTTTACCTTTTTTATTGCTTCCTGTAAATTGTTTCATCATTTTCTTCATGTCGCCAAATTGTTTGATCAATCTATTTACTTCTTGTAAAGAACGACCTGAACCTTTAGCAATACGACGTTTTCTAGAAACATTTAAAATGTCAGGATTATTTCTTTCTTCTAAAGTCATAGAACGGATAATCGCTTGAACATTATCGATTTGTTTAGGATCCATGTTAGCATTTTTCATGCCTTTCATTTTGTTTGCACCTGGAATCATATTCATCAGATCATCTAACGAACCTAAACCTTTAACTTGTTCTAATTGTTCTAAGAAATCATCAAACGTAAATGAAGATGTTCTCATTTTCTTTTCTAATTCTTTAGCTTTTTCTTCATCGACACCTTGTTGGGCTTTTTCAATTAAACTTAATACGTCACCCATACCTAAAATTCTAGATGCCATACGTTCTGGATGGAACAATTCAAGTCCATCTAGCTTTTCACTCATACCAATAAATTTAATTGGCTTTTCAGTAACAGAACGGATTGAAAGTGCTGCACCACCACGTGTATCACCATCTAATTTAGTCAACGTAACACCTGTTACATCTAATGTATTATCAAATGATTCTGCAACATTTACAGCATCTTGACCTGTCATAGAGTCTACAACAAGCATGATTTCATCTGGTTTAGATACTTCTTTAACGTCTACAAGTTCATTCATTAATGCTTCATCAATATGCAGACGACCTGCTGTATCGATAATAACAAAGTCTAAATGTTCTTCACGTGCATATTTCAACGCGTTCTCAGTAATTTGTTTCGGACTTACTTGATCGCCTTCTGTATATACTGGTATATCGATTTGTTTACCAACTGTTTGTAATTGTTGAATCGCAGCTGGTCTATAAATATCACATGCAACAAGTAATGGCTTTTTGTTGTATTTTTTTCTCATTAATAATGCTAATTTACCTGCAGTTGTTGTTTTACCTGCACCTTGTAAACCGACCATCATCACAACAGTAGGTGGTTTACTGCTCATGTTAATTTTACTATTTTCTCCACCCATTAAAGTCGTTAACTCATCTTGAACAATCTTGATGACTTGTTGTCCAGGTGTTAAAGATTGCATAACATCTGCACCTAATGCGCGTTCAGATACTGTGTTTACAAAAGATTTAACAACTTTAAAGTTAACGTCTGCTTCTAATAATGCTAATCGTACTTCACGCATCATTGCTTTAATATCTGACTCTGTAACTTTACCCTTACCTTTGATGCGTTGCATCGTGGCTTGAAGTCTTTCGGATAACCCTTCAAATGCCATAAATTTCTCCTCCTATTCAAGAATTTCTAAGCGTTCAATCGCCTGATTAAGTTCTTGATTATCTCCTGACAATCTTTTTAATTCATCAATAATAGATTGTCTTTCTTTAAATTTTTTAAAGAGTTGTAATTTCGTTTCATACTCTTCTAATAATTCATCTGTTCGTTTTATATTATCATATACTGCTTGTCGACTCACATGAAATGTCTCTGCAATTTCACTTAGTGCATAATCTTGTAAATAATATAACTCTAAATAATTGCGTTGTTTTTCAGTTAATAAACCTTGATAAAAATCAAATAAGTAATTCATTCTCATTGTTTTTATAAGTTCATTATTTTCCGTCATTTTGATCAGCTTCTTCAGTAGTATTTTCAACAGACTCATTTGCATCTATCATGTCTGCAAATAATCCATAAACATAGCTTTCTGCATCAAATGGTTGTAAGTCATCAAGTTTTTCACCGAGTCCTACAAATTTAACTGGAATTTGTAATTCATTACGTATCGCTAACACGATACCACCTTTTGCTGTTCCGTCAAGTTTCGTTAATACGATACCTGTAACTTGTGTCACTTCTTTAAATGACTTAGCTTGTGATAATGCATTTTGTCCAGTTGTCGCATCTAATGCTAATAATACTTCGTGAGGTGCGCCAGGTACGTTACGATCAATAACTTTTCTAACTTTTTGTAATTCATTCATTAAGTTGGCTTTATTTTGTAATCGTCCTGCAGTATCACAAATTAAAATATCAGCACCTCTATTTTTAGCAGCATTTACTGCATCATACATAACTGCTGCTGGGTCAGAACCTTCTTTTTGACTAATAACTTCTACGCCAACCCGTTCTCCCCAAACTTTCAATTGTTCAATAGCACCTGCACGGAAAGTATCCCCAGCTGCTAACATAACTTTTTTACCTTCTTGTTTATAACGATGTGCTAATTTACCGATAGTCGTCGTTTTACCAACACCATTAACACCAACCATTAATATAACATTTAATCGGTCATTTTCAATATTCATTCGATCAATATCTTCATCATCTTGTACATAAATTTCGACTATTTTTTCAACGATGACTTCTCTTAATTCAGATGTTTCACTAATATTTTGGCGTTTAGCTTCCATACGTAATTCATCAACAAGTTCCATAACTGTGTTAAATCCAACATCTGCTTGAATTAACATTTCTTCTAATGCTTCAAAGAAATCTTCGTCAACTTTACGATACACTGCTAATAAATCATTTAATTTATTTTGGAAGTTCTCTCTAGATTTTTCTAATCCTTGTTTGAACTTAGCACCAAGTTGTTCTGATTCCCATTCTTCAAACTCATCTAATGACATTAAGCCATCGTCAAACTGAATCGCCTCTGGATTTTCCTTTTCATTAGACTCAGGTTCTAAGTCTTGGACTGGTTGTTCTTCTTGGTTTTCAATCTCTTTGTTTTTTTCTTCACTAGGAGAGAATCTATCCTTTAATCGTTTAAAAAAACTCATGATTGTAATGCCTCCAATTCTTCTTCTTTAATTGATTTTAAGTTAACACTCACAAGTTTAGAAATGCCCGCTTCTTGCATTGTAACACCATATAAGCTATCCGCGTATGACATTGTACCTTTTCTATGTGTAATAACGATAAATTGAGTTTCCGATTTAAGTTGATCTAAATATTCTGCATATCTTATGACATTTTGTTCATCTAATGCAGCTTCAACTTCATCTAGAATTACAAAAGGCGCTGTACGTGCTTTTAATATCGCAAAGAGTAAACTAATGGCAGATAACGCACGTTCCCCACCACTAAGTAGTGATAAGTATTGTCGGTTCTTGCCTGGAGGTTGTACGACAATTTCAACACCCGCATCTAAAATATCTTTGTCTGTAAGTTGTAACTCAGCACGTCCACCATTGAAGAGTGATTTAAACACATTTCCAAAATGATGATTCACTTCATCAAATGTTTCTTTAAATCTAGTTGATACTTCGCCATCCATTTCTAATATGACTTGTTCTAATGTTTCTTTTGCTTCTAATAAATCTGTTCTTTGATCACTTAAGAAAGTATATCTTTCATTAACTTCTTTAAATTGTTCTATCGCATTTAAATTTACATGTCCAAGTTCATCTATAGACATTTTCGTTAATTTAACAGTTTTTCTTGCTTCTGAAATATCTTCTGGCATTTCATACAATGATTGTGCTTTTTCAAAAGTTAATTGATACGTTTCATTTAAGTGTGTCAATTGATGCTCAATCATAATATCTATTTTAGAGTGCTTACTCACCATATCTTGTAAGCCTGTTTCTAAACCAGAAATGCTTTGATGCATAGATTGCGTATCGCGTTCTATTTGCTCAATTTCTTCTTGAATAGATTTATATTTATCTTGATCATCCATCATTTTCGTTTCTATTTCTTGCTTTTTAGCTGTAAATAGTTGAATTTGACTTTCGACTTTTTCAAATTGACCGCTACCCATATAATCATCAGAATTGATTAATTCAATTTGATCATTAATCTTAGTTAACGTATGTTCATATTCGTTTAAATCTTCTTTAAGTCGTTTCTTATCTTGTTCTTTCAAACGATTTCGTTCTTTTTCAACTGCAAGATTCGAACGCTTTTCATTTAATGTATTTTGAATTGTTTTTTCGCTATCTTTACTATGTGAAAGTGATGCATTTAATTGATTGATTTCGTTATCAATTTGCTCTATATCTTGTTTAATCGTTACAAGTTTATTTTGCTTTTCTTGTAATGTTTCTTGACCTTTCACAAAGTTATAGCCATCATTTTTTTCAAATTCAAACGTTTCATTTTCGTCTTTTAATCGTTTTTCTTTAGCTAATACTGCATCTAATTGTAACGTTACTTCATGCTCTTTAGCTCTTAATTCAGTACCTTTTTCTTGTGTTTCAGTTAAGGACTGTTCGATATTTTGAACTTCTTGTTTTAACGCTTTAACATTCTCCTCAATTTGAGTTGTTTGTTGCATAAAGTTCTGATACTTATCTTCAGTCGTTTTCAGTTCATCTTTTTGTGATAACAAACTTGCTTTCTTCTCTTTGCCACCACCAGTCATAGCACCGCCTGGCGTAATCACATCGCCTTCAAGTGTCACGATTCTATGCTTGAACTGAATTAACCTCGCAAGTTGATTGGCAGTTTCTAAATCTTTAGCAATAATTGTACTACCTAACAAATGCTCTACAATATTTCGATATTTCTCGTCATATTTAACACCTTCAGAAGCTACTGTAATGAAGCCATGTTGATCATTAATTTGCTCGATAACAGATTGTGGTATAAATCGTTTTTTAACCACATTCATTGGTAAGAATGTAGCACGGCCTAGCTTTTTATCTTTTAAATATTTAATTGCTAATCGTGCATCTTTCTCTTCTCGTACAATAATGTGTTGCAAAGAAGCACCTAGCGCTATTTCAATAGCTGTTGTCAATTTCGAAGGTGTATCGATAATTTCAGCAACTGCACCTTCTATACCATTGAGTGACTTTTCTTTCAGCACATGTTTAACACCAGAATAAAATCCAGAGTATTCATCTTGCATACTCTTTAACGTATTAATACGCGTCTTCATTTGTTCTGTATAACGGTACGCTTGATACAGTTTTGACTCCGTATCTTTATATGCTTGCTCTTTACTTTTTAACAACTTATGGTCAGCTTTATATTGTTCAGTTGTTTCTTGAAGTTCTTTTTCAACAGATTGTAGCTTTTCTGTATATGAAGATTTATCTTCCCAAACGCGTTGAAGTTCTTCGTATACTTCTTTTTGTCTGCCATCTAATCTTGATTGTTTTTCTTGATGTGTTGCTAATTTGTCTTCTAAAAATCTAATATCATTATTAATGTCTGATTGCTCTGTCATCAGTTGATAATAACGATCTTTCAGTTGTTCAATTTTCTCTTCAAATGTACCTTCTTGATTCGATAATTGACCTTCAAGTCCATTAATTTCTTGCACTAATACTTGATATCTATCTTTAAATTCTTTTAGTTCTGCATCTATTTCTTTAATTTGTTCAGTAATTTTGTTAATTCTCGTTTGAGAAGCTTGCTTTTCTTCTTCTAATCTTTCATTTGTCGCATCACTATTTTTTTGACGTTCTTTTAAGACTTCTAATTGACCAGTAAATCGTTCTAATGATTCAGTCGCTTCAACTAATGCCTTGTTATCATTTTGAATTTGATTAGAAATCTGATCTCTCGATTTTTTCTTTTCATTTAATTCAAAAGTCATAGCGTCTAATTCATTTGTTTTTTGTTCTTTTTGATATTGAAAATGCTCAATTTCTTGTTCAAGCTTTTTAAAATCTTTATTTAAACTTTCAATATCATATACCGTTACAGTAATATCACTTTTTTTCATTTCTTCTTTTAAAGCAATATACTCTTCAGCAATCGCAGCTTCTTCTCTTAGAGGCTCAACTCTAGCTTCTAAATCGAATAAAATGTCTTCAACACGATTTAGATTTTGTTCTGTTTCGTCTAATTTTTGCGTCGCTTCTTTTTTACGTTTTTTATATTTTAATACGCCAGCTGCTTCTTCTATGAGATATCTTCTATCACTAGGCTTAGCATTCAATACTTCATCAACTTTACCTTGAGAAATAATACTAAAAGCTTCTTTACCAAGACCTGAATCTAAAAATAGATCAAGGACTGATTTTAAGCGTGTTCGTTCTTTATTTAAATAATATTCACTGTCACCATTTCTATATAAGCGGCGTTCAACTGTTATTGTATCTTCATCTATATTTAGTTTTCTTGAATGATTATCCAATGTTAATTTTACTTCTGCATATTGGCACTTTTTACGTTCTTTCGACCCGTTAAAGATGACATCTTCCATCTTAGATCCACGTAAACTTTTTGCTGATTGTTCACCGAGAACCCATTTTATAGCATCCGTAATATTACTTTTACCACTACCATTTGGGCCTACAATAGCTGTTACACCATTATCAAAGTCTACATGTGTATGTTCAGCAAAAGATTTAAATCCATATGCATCTATTGATTTTAAATAAACCATAAACTACCCCTTATTGACCATTATTCAACGCTTTTTTAGCAGCATTTTGTTCTGATTCTTTTTTCGTTCTACCTTTTCCTGTTTCTAAAGGTTTGCCATTTAATAGTACTTCAGAAGTAAACATCTTGTGATGTGCTGGACCACTTTCATCTAATAAATGATACGTAATATTGCCTTTATTATGACGATGCATAAATTCCTGCAATTCTGTTTTATAATCACGATTCGCAGTATAATTTTCATTAACGACATGTGGAAATACGACTTTTTCTAAAAATTGCTCTACAATTTCAAGTCCTTTATCTAAATACAATGCACCAATAAATGATTCGAATGCATCGGCGATTAACGATGGACGTTCACGACCACCTGTTTTTTCTTCACCTTTACCAAGTAAAAGTAATTCGTTCATATTTAAACTCATTGCAAATGTTACAAGTGATGGTTCACATACAATTGATGCGCGCAGTTTAGTGAGCTTACCTTCTGGAAGTAATGGAAATTTCTTAAATAAAAACTGTGACACCGTCAATTCTAACACCGCGTCTCCTAAGAACTCTAAACGTTCATTATGACTTAATTTATCTAATTTAAAGTCATTAATAAAACTTGAATGCGAGAATGCTTGAACATAAATATCATATTGTTCAAATTCGATATTTATGTCTTTCATAAACACATCGAATTGAGCTTTAAATTGTAATATGATTTGTGCTTTATTTTTAACCATGCCTGTCCTCCCTAATATTATGTTTCCTATCTATTTTACGTTATATTTCATAAAAAAAAAAGAATATTATCATAAACGACAATATCCATTGACACAATATATAAAACGCCTGAACAAATTGCTTTGTTCAGACGTTTATCTTATCTTATGTAATCATCATGGATTGCTTAATTTGGTCTTATAAACCACATTTCAGTTTCATAATCATGCGTGATACGTTGTGCAACTTCTGTCTTGTCAGCGCCGCCACCATACCAATTTTGATCTAAACTTGTAAATTGCATCACATTACCGTCTGCATTACCGTTTAATACAATTGCTGTATGTCCAGCACCTGATCCGAAATCTTCATTAAATACAACAACATCTCCAGGCTGTGCTACAAATGATGGTGTGTTTTTGTACACTGTTGCTTCACCACTAAAATTATTAGCAGTTGGAATATCTTTTGCATAGTCACCATGTAAACCGTGACCATATAAATAATTCCAATAATAATTCACTAAATCAAAACATTGCCAACCGTAGTAGCCATCAAAATCCCAACCCTTACCTTCCAATGAATAAACATAATTCATGGCAGCTGTTGAAGATTTCGCAACTTCTTTTTGGACCTTGCTTGATTTCTTATCGTAATCTCTATGTTCAACCTCTACGTTCTGTATCTTAGGTGTCTTATCTTTAGATGTATCACTACCGCCGCCATCCTTAGCGTCAGCATGCAAATTCAAATTCAATGCAGTCAAGCTCGTAAATGCAATAGCTAACAATAATTTGCTTTTAATCTTCATACATCCCCCTAAAAAATATGTATTATATATATACTTAAATAATATATTAAAACATTTTATCATATATAAAGTATACTGGATAGGTTATAAAGATTAAGTATTGATTACAAAAAGACCACTAATCTCCCTCTATATTTTATTAAAATTCATGATAATTCTTGTTGAAAAATAAAAATACCCCACCAATTATGGCAGGGATATTTTTATTTTGTCTTATCATATATAAAATCTCCAATAAATTTAGAAGATTGACCTTTTTCTATAGAACAGAATTTATCGTAAAACTTTTCTATTTTATCTTTATATTTTTCTTTATGTTTATCAACATCTTTTAATTCCTCAGCTAATTTAAACTCATCTGTAATAATTTCTCCAGGTAAATCATTCATATAATCCATATAAAATCCTCTCAAACCTTTATCATATTTCTCAATATCATAAGCAAAGAAATATTGTGGTCTTTTTAGAATCCCAAAGTCAAACATGACTGAAGAATAATCTGTAATGAGTGCATCAGATATTAAATATAATTCGGATATATCATTATAATTAGATACGTCGATTGCAAAATCTTCATATCCACTTAAATCTAATGCATTTGAAATTAAATAATGCATTCTTAGTAAAATGACAAATTCATCACCTAATTCTTTTTGTAGGTTTTCTAAATTTATTTTTAAATCGAATAAATATTTACCTTTTTTAACAAATTCATCATCTCTCCATGTTGGAGCGTACATAATAATTTTCTTACCTTTTGGTATGTTTAATTCTTTTTTCAGTTTTTCTATATATTCTTGATCATTACTTCTATTAACTAATATATCATTCCGAGGATATCCTATTTCTAAAGTTCTATTCTCATCCATCCAAAATGCCGTTTTAAAAATGTTCGTTGAGTACCTATTAGGAGAAATTAAATAATCCCATCTTGATGTTTCAGCGTAGAAATTCTTTTTATATTTAGGTGTAGTTGTTCCTGGCATTCTTACTATCTTCATATCATTAGCCAAACGCTTTAATGGTGTTCCGTGCCATGTTTGAATGTAAATTTGGTTATCTTTTTTATTTAAATACAGTGGTAACCTTGCATTCGTAACCCAGAATTTAGCTTTTGAGTATGCATCATAATATTCTTTAGATCCTTTTTTAACCTTTACTGCATTACCAGTTATGACATTTTGATTAGGATTTTTAAACACCCATATATAGTTTAATTTAGGATAATGTTTTTGCATATATTCATAAATATATTTAGGACTATCACTATAATTTTTACCACCGAAAGACTCAAAAACGATAGTTTCATTATTTACAGCTTCTTCTTTATCTAATAGTTGATATTTTGATCTATTCTTCATTTTATTATTCTGAACTATATTTTTTACATGTCTACTTACACTTCTAATATTATTTATATATTTAGCATTATCAATGTCGTCCATAGATAAAAACAATAATTCTAATTTGTAGAGTATTTTTCCATCTTTTATAATGTTCCACTTTAGTGTTTTAACAATATTAATTAAAGGTTTCTCAAGAACACTATATCTTATATTTATATCTGTCAAAGATGGGTCGAACCCTTTTTTAATTTCAAGTTTCATTTTTTGAGATAAAAAGTTAAGAATTTCTTTATTATCCGTTCTTTTAATGGAATCAAGATAACTATTAACATAATCTTCGAATGTAAAAATGAAATCTTGATCACTTAAAGTATTACCTTCAAATGGATCATAAATTTCACCTCTAAAATAAAAAGGAAAATTACGTAACCTTACAAATCTCTCTACGTATTTAATATATTCAAGCGTAAACGAAGTATCGATATATATTTTTAAATCTTCATTAAACCTAATGTTATGCGCTTTGACAATAGAAGTTTTAAACAAAATATTACAAACCGTATTTTTTCTTAAAAAGGAATTAGGATTATTACCTTTAGTTAAGTAGTCAATTCTAATTTTATCTTTATTTACATATTGAGGTTTTTTTAATGAGAATTTATTTATTGGCCCAATTAAGCCGTCTAATCCATTGATTTTAGATAAGTAATACTCAACTGAATAGCTTGCAAGTTGGTCATCAGCATCTAAAAACATAAAATATTTTGTTTCAACATTTTCTAAAGCTATATTTCTAGCATAGGCGTGCCCATAATTTCTATCTAAATTAATGTGATTTACATTTTTATCATAATTATTTATCGCTTCATTAACTAATCTATTAGAAGAGTCTGTTGATCCATCATTAACTATGATTAAATCAAAGTTTTGATTTCTTTGGTTTTTAATACTACCAATACAATCAAGTATATAATCTTCTTTATTATAATAAGTAATGATAATTGTTAATTCATTCATGATATTTCTCCTTAAAGTTTTTTAATATAATTAATATAAAAATATAATGCGTACTCAAATTTTTTATGACGACTTTAGTCATTCTTTTTTAGTACTCAAATAAAAGTACTACCTAAGGCATTTATTTCAATATCTAAAGAATAAATCAATGTATTATTAGGAGAATGGCTAATATTGAGTTTTAAATATTAATTTTACATTATATTATTATAGCTCCTTAATACTATTTGGCAATATTAATAAACAAAAATCTTAAACTGAATTAATTATCCATTTACTTATTTGAATTATTGTTAAATTTTCCAAAACTATTAAAACACTAAAAATATAGATTTTACATCTTCTATAAAAAAGCATAATAAAAAGCCCGTAACCATTGGTATACGGACTTTTGTAATTTGAATTATTTTTCTAATGATGAAATACATGTGATTTTCGCATGAGTTTATGGTTGTTCAAGTGCATTAATTAACGCACTATCTCACAGACTTTATGCAATGTTTATTTCATACTAGTTCATATGAAAACAAACTATTTGCCCCCCTTTTTACCCCTACGTTTATATTATCAACATTGCTTTACAAAATAGAACGGTCGTTCTTACAATAAAACTACTAATTATATAAGAGATATTTGCTAAAATTTCAATTTTTGAACGTTTATTATCTTTATCTCTCTTTTGTACTTATTCTTTTTTTAATACCGAAATTAATTCTTTTTTATCTAAATTATGAAGGTCACCATTATGATTTTTAATTAAACGATTAGTAGCTAATGCGGTTGCTTCTGAAGTATTATTGACACTTCCCTTAGATTTATTACTTAAAGAAATATATAAATCTGCATTATCATTTGAATTGTAGATAGATTTATTATATTTATTTTTCAATACACCTATAGAAATTACCTCATGATAAGATGCAGGGTACTCTTTTTGACCAAATATATCATTACCATTTGCAGCCAAAACAATAATTCCTTTACTATTTGCCTCTTTTATTTTGTTGTGAAGGCTTTCGTAATCATGAGTAAAACCATAGCTCATATTTATCACATTTACTTTGTTTTTAATTGCCCAATCTATACCTGCTATTGTATCTTTAACAGTTCCAAGACCATCGCTATTCAATACTTTTGCATCATAAATCACAATATTATTTTGAGATTACTTTGCTTTCAACAGAAGAACTATTAACACCGGTATCTAGAATAGCTACTTTTAATAGTTTTAGATTGTTCAAATAAAAAATTAAGCTTAAAATAATAAAAAAGATAATCGCTATGCATATGTATAGTTTAAACCTCTTCATTATCAAGATCCAATATTAAATCACTATACTTTTTAGAATATCTTGCATAATCTTCATTTTTATTAAAAGCTAACCATAGGCCCCTATCATCATATAAATGGTATATTAAATTTTTGGTATTATTAATTATATATATTTCAGAATAATTATAATTCTGATTAATATTTGGAACTAATCCTTTAAAATCTTGATTGGATATAGCTTTTAATAATTTTTTATATTTTAATTCTTTAATGGAACAATTGTATGAAAACTCCTCGCACAAAACTTCATCATCATCATTCGATTTTACATATTCTTTAAAATAAGATAATTCATCTTTAGTTAATGATGTGAATTTTTTTATAAAATTCGTTTTTCTATATGGTCTAGTATAAGAATATACAACATGAACCAAATTTATAGAGTCTGAAAGCGAAAATAAATCTTCAAAAATGTGTATTGCATTTTTATATACAGTTAAAAAATAATCATTATTGATAGTGTCACCATCTTCTAAGAACTGATACTTATCATCACTTAAATTTAAATGAATTGAATTTTTCATCATCCCAAAATTTATTTTTTTAATATTCAAATTATTTATATCAAAATACATAATTTGTAGCACCTTATTTCCTTAAAATTTTTCCATCCTTAGTCAAAGAGGCCTTTCTTTCTCCCTTGTTATTTTTTAACTTCCAATAAGATCCACCATGTGGTTCTCCTTTATTTTTAGAGATAGTCCATTTAGTTTTCGAATCTCTCCATGTAGGATTACTCCCTTTAACTTTTTGAGTAAATTTACCTAAATTTACACCTTTATCATTAAGTAAACTTTTATTAATACTTTTAACAATCTTGTGTGTATTAGATTTGACAGCTTTATTGACAGCTTTTTTACCATATTTTTTAATAGCCCATTTAATACCAAATCGAGCAGCCATAACAGCTACTACAACTAAAGGTACTGCTGAAGCTTCAAATAAACGTGTATCAAACTGATGTTCTTCTCCTGTTTTATTATCTATTAAATATCCGGCAATATCATTTTCATCTGCATAAGTTAAGTCTATAGAATAATCTATGTGTTCTTCTACTTCATAATTAGATATTTTACCACTTAAACTAATCTCGCCTGTTTCAAAATTATTTGAAAGGGTTGTATCTAATGACACCTCTTCCTCATCAATAGATGTATTGACTTCGGATATTTCTCCAGTCTTACTTTCGGTAATATCAGCATGAGATAAAGAATTAGTAACTTCATTATTCTCTTTGATCAAGGTATTGTCTTCTTGTGCTTGTATATTTCCAAATCCAGAAAATAAGACAGCAAATGCAATTAAACATACAAACGGTTTAAAAATTTTAAAATTCATCAAAAATCCTACTTTTTTTACATTATATACCAATTTTCTAGAATATGTATATAGTTAAAAAATGAATAATTTTAATATATAAAATAGCCCACCAATTAAGGTGGGTTAAAATTATTTTTCTGATGATCTAGAATGGCTAGATTTTATCTTTCCTGAAACGTATGGTGATGAAACAATGGACGTTACTTTTGAAGAGGAAAAATACGTTTAGAATTTTAAGCAAATTAATTTAGCAGTTAAACTAATTTTTAGATTTTTACCCTATTCATAAAAAGCATAATAAAAAGCCCGTAACCAATGGTATACGGGCTTTTATAGTTTGAATTATTTTTCTAATGATTCAATATATTTTACAGCGTCACCAACTGTGTTGATTTTTTCTGCTTCCTCATCAGGAATTTCCATATCAAATTCATCTTCTAATTCCATTACTAATTCTGCTATATCTAAAGAATCAGCACCTAAATCATCTTTAAATGAAGCTTCAGGCGTTACTTTTTCAGCGTCTACACCTAGACGATCTACAATAATGTCTTTAACTTTGTCGAAACTTGCCATTCCATTCACCTCCTTTAAATGATTTAAATCTTATATAATAAGAAATTCAATTTCTCTTACTATCCTATTCTACTATAAAAGTAGTTATTATTGCATATACATTCCGCCATTAACGTGAATTGTTTGGCCAGTAATATAGCTTGCTTTATCACTTGCAAGAAATGCTACTGTATGGGCAATATCACTATCTTCACCAAATCGTGCAAGTGGAATTTGTGATTTCATTTGTTCTTTTAATTCATCAGATAATTGATCTGTCATATCTGATACGATAAATCCTGGTGCAACTGCATTACAAGTAATGCCTCTAGATGCTAATTCTCTAGCAAATGTTCTTGTCATACCTTCAACACCTGATTTAGTTGCTACATAGTTCACTTGTCCTGCGTTTCCTAATGATCCTACAACACTTGATAAGTTAATGATGCGACCAGATTTTTGTTTTAACATTGGTCTTGTTACTGCTTGAACACAGTTAAATACACCTTTTAAGTTTGTATTGATTACGTCATCCCATTCGTCTTGTTTCATACGCATCAATAAATTATCTCTTGTAATACCTGCATTATTAACTAATACATCGATAGTACCAAATTGAGATGTTGTTTCTTTAATCATAGCTTTTACTTCATCTTGCTCACTTACGTTTGCTTGAAATGCAAATGCTTCTACACCAAATGATTTAATTTCAGAAACGACTTCTTCTGCTTTTTCTTTATTTCCTGCATAGTTCACAACTACATTGTAACCTTCTTTACCAAGTTCTAATGCAATTTTACGACCAATACCTCTAGAAGCACCTGTAACGATAGCTGTTTTTGTCATTATTCATTCCATCCTTTAATATCATCAATTGTTTGAATTGATGTTATTTTAACATCACGACTAATTTTCTTAACTAACCCAGATAATACTTTGTTAGGACCGACTTCGATAAAGTGATCTACACCTTGTTCAATTAAATACTCAACAGATTGACTGAATTCAACTGGTGAGAATAATTGTTTAACCATGTTCGCTTTAATAACTTCATGATCTGTTTCAGGTTTAGCATATACATTTTGTACAATTGGGTGTTCAGCATCTTTCCACTCAAATTGATTAATGTAGTTTTCAAAATCATCTGCTATAGTTTTCATCATTGAAGAATGAAATGGACCTGAAACTTTTAAAGGCATAACACGTTTAGCACCTAGTGATTTACCTTCTGCTGCAAGTTTATCAATGAGTTCTGCATGACCAGATACAACGATTTGACCTGGGCAATTGATGTTTGCTGGTTCAATAAGTTTGTCTTCTGTTGATAATTGTTCACAGATTTCTCTCACTTTTTCAATGTCTAAACCTAGTACCGCTGCCATAGAACCTACACCTTGTGGAAAAGCTTCAGACATTAATGTACCACGTTTATGTACGATTTGAACGGCATCTTCAAACTTTAATACACCTTCTGATACTAATGCTGAATATTCACCTAAACTATGTCCTAATGCGTAGTCATAATTTAAATCTTTTAAAGCATTCATTAAAGCTGAACTATGCGTTAACAATGCTGGTTGTGTATATTCAGTTAATCCAAGAATTTCTTCTGGATCTTTAAACATAATTTCAAGTAAATCAAATGATAATGATTCATTTGCTCTTTCTAAAATTGATGTTGCATTAATTTCTTCTTGATATAAATCTTCTGACATTCCTACTTTTTGTGACCCTTGACCAGGGAACATGATTGCAACTTTACCCATTTATTTCACCTACTGCTTTCTTCATTTTATCTACTATTTTAGTATCTGCAGCTAGCTTAGCTTGTTTAATTGCATTATAGAATGCACGTTGATCTGATGATCCGTGTGCTTTAACAACAACACCATTTAATCCTAATAGGACTGAACCACCGTATTCTGCATAGTCCATTTTATTGCTGATTTTTTTAAAATCTTTTTTCAAAGTAAGTGCAGCAAGTTTATTTTTAGTTGAAGCAGTCATCGCTTCTTTTAACATTTTAAATATACCTGTTGCTGTACCTTCGATTGTTTTTAACACCATGTTACCGTTATAACCATCTGATACAACGACATCACATGCATCTAACAATAAAGATTTTGCTTCAACATTTCCAATAAAGTTATCAAATTGTTCTTCTTTAAGTAATTGATAAGTCTTTTTCATCAAAGCATTACCTTTTGTTTCTTCAGTACCAATATTTAAAAGTGCTAATGAAGGTTTTTCAATACTTCTAATTTGTTTGGCATAAATTTCGCCCATTTTAGCATATTGCACAAGATGTTCAGGTTTAGCATCTGAGTTTGCACCAATATCTAAAAATACAAATCCTTTACCTGTCACAGTTGGGAAAGTTGCAACTAATGCAGGTCTTTCAATACCTTTTATTCTGCCGACAATAAATAATCCACTACTCATAAGTGCGCCAGTATTACCAGCTGATACACATGCTTCAGCTTTACCTTCTTTAACAGCATTCGCCATTAAAACCATTGAAGCATTTTTCTTTTTCTTAATTGATCTAACAGGTTCGTCATCCATTGTTATCTTTTCATCTGTATGATAAAAAGTGATACGATCATGTTTGTAATCAAATTGTTTTTCATCACCATATAACAAAATCTCTAAATCTGGAAAATCATTAACTGCTTGTTTAACCGCTTCTATTACGATACCTGGCGCGTCATCTCCGCCCATCATATCTATCGCAATCTTAACCATTATTTTCACCCTCGCTCGAATAATACATTTCAAATTGTCCTTGGAAAACAGTTTCTCCATGAACAGTGCTAGTGACATCTACTTTAGCTATATGTTTCGATTTATGAATCACAGTAGCTTTAGCAATGACTCTTTCATTTAGTTTTACTGATTTTTTGAATTGAACATTACTCTTAGTTGTTAATGCTAATTCATCGTTAATCAATGCTACACATAATGAGTTAGCTTGGGCAAATAAATAGTGTCCTCTAGCAATACCATTACGTGTAAAAACATGTTCTTCCTTAATATCTATAATAGAAATTGCTGATTTATCTAATTCAATATCTATAATTTCCCCAATGACATCTTCAATGGGTAATGATTTAATTTCATCATGATTTTGTGTTGCTACATCTTTGATGCGGCGTCTTAATTCTGGAATACCTAGCTCCATTCTATCTAGTCTAATAGTTTGGATGCTTACTTTAAAATATTCACTTAAAGTTTCGTCAGTTATGAAAGGTTCAGCTTTCAAACGATTTGTTAATTCCCTCTGGCGATCTGCTTTTGATAATTTCATTTCATCCAAATCCATTCTATTATGTACTTATAGCTAAAATTAGCACCTGCTATCATGACCTACCTTACTTATACTAACACGGGTATAACAATATACTCAACAAATTATACAATAAAAAAGAACGAAATTTAAAAATTTGGTCATAAGACTTAAATAATAAGATGTGAAGACAAGGTGGAATGAGTGAATTTTGGGGGTTGATTATGGATTTGGGTAGGAGGTTGGACTTATTTTGGGTGCGAGGTTAGGTGTTGGGGGTGGGAATTGATGTTGGGAGTTGAGGCTTAAGCAATCTCTTGGCTTAATGTAGGCATTAAGCTACGACTTGAGCCATCTCTTGGCTTAATGTAGGCATTAAGCTACGACTTGGGCGATTTTTTATGTAATCAAAAATGTTCATTTCTAAATAATCATTTAATTTTTAAAAAGATGTGAGTTTACTACCGCTTTAACTCACATCTTTTGCAATCTTGTGAGTATACTGCCTCTTTAACTCACATCTTCGCAGATCTCGTGTGTTTACTCCAACTTTAGCTTACATCTTTCACAATCTCGTGGGTTTACTTCTTCTTTAACTGACATCTTTTCCAATCTCGTGTGTTTACTACAACTTTAACTCACATCTTCACCAATCTCGTGAGTTTATTACCTCTTTAACTCACATCTTCTTCAATCTCGTGGGTTTATTGCTCCTTTAACTCACATCTTCACCAATCTCGTGAGTTTATTACCTCTTTAACTCACATCTTCTTCAATCTCGTGAGTTTACTACCGCTTTAACTCACATCTTCGCAGATCTCGTGTGTTTACTCCAACTTTAGCTTACATCTTCTCGAATATCTCACATTCTCCCTACCTACTCGATGAATCCCCCACACCTATATCCAACAAATCCCCCACAAATCCACCCACCGATCTCCCATACCCACTCCATCCAACTCATTTCTCCCAACAAAAAAAGAGCAAAATTTGAAATTTTACTCTCCTCTATCATAGTTATGCTGCATTTTCTTCTACTGCTGTAAATATCATGCGCTCTTCGAACAATAAAGTATCTGGATTATAATTATCACATGTTATTAATGTTAATTGATTCGGTTTACCTTTATGTTCATCTAATACTTCAACTTGATTTGGCTTTACATTTTTAATATTTTTAATTATATATGTCTTTTTACCTTTTAATGTGATGAGTTCTACTTTATCGCCAACTTTTGCGCGATCGAGATAATTAAATCTTATTCCTGCACCTTCTACACGATGTCCAGCGATTGCGACATTCTGCTCACTTAATTTTTCGTTCTCATCTACTAATGACAATCCGTTTTTTAAATTTTGTTCTGTTGCTGGTCCTTTAAATATAGGCTCTGATATATCTGCTGCTGGTACTTTTAAATAACCAACCATGTGTTCATTTACTTTTAAGTTATCTGTTTCTGTTTTTGTAATCCATGATTCTATTGGATTTATTTTAACGCTGTCATCATGATTTTCATACGACTCAATGACTTTATCATTAACACGGTCTGTAAAATACGTTCTAATATCATTCCAGAAGAAAATAGATATTGCCGTCATGATTAATAAGATACCTATAATTTTATATAACCATCTCATGTTTCTAACCTACTCTCAAAATATGGTAATTCAAATTTATACAATACGTGTTCCAATGTCAATCAAAATTTTGTTCTGACATAGATTCTTGTACTAATAATCTCAATTTATCATATTCAGGTTTGAAAAATTCACCTGATTGCACTAATTCACTCGCTTCATCTCTTGCAACTTCTAACATTCTATAATCTTCTACAATATTTGCAACTCTGAAATCAGGTAAACCACTTTGTTTAACGCCAAAGAAGTCACCAGGTCCTCTCATTTCCAAATCTCGTTCTGATAAATAAAAACCGTCAGTAGATTCAGTCATAATGTGCATACGTTCTACACCACTCTCAGTTTTAGGTGATGCTACTAACGTACAGTAACTTTGGTGATGACTTCTACCGACACGTCCTCTTAATTGGTGTAACGTAGATAAACCAAATCGGTCAGCATCATAGATAATCATAAATGTTGCATTAGGGACGTTTACACCTACTTCAACAACAGTTGTAGAAACTAATATCGCGATTTCATTATTACTAAATTTATTCATGATTTCGTCTTTTTCATCTGCATGCATTTTACCATGGACAAGACCGACTTTATCCGCACCGAAACGCAACTGTAATTGCTCATAAATTGCGACTACATTTTGAACATCCAACGCTTCACTTTCTTCTATTAATGGACAAATGACATACGCTTGTCGACCTTTTGATATTTCACTGTTTAGTTGATTCAGTACATGATCAATTTCTTCATGTTTAGCCCACGATGTCAAAATTTCTTTTCTCCCTTTAGGCATTTGTTTAATCGAGGTTACATCCATTTCCCCGAACGCAGAGATAGACAATGTTCTCGGAATTGGTGTTGCTGTCATAAATAAGACATTTGTATCTGCACCTTTTTCACGCAGCTTCTTACGTTGATTTACACCAAATCGGTGCTGTTCATCAATGATAACTAATCCAATATCATTAAACGCTACATCATCTTGAATTAGTGCATGCGTGCCAACAATAACGTCAACTTCTCCTGCTTCTAACTGTTCAAGTAATAATTTTCTTTTTTTACCTTTAACTGAACTTGTTAATAAAGCGACATTTAATTGCCCACCAAACAACTCATCTAAACTGATTGCATGTTGTTCAGCTAATATAGCTGTTGGGACCATAAGCGCACTTTGCTTACCAGCATTAAACATTGCATAAATCGCAATAGCTGCAACAACCGTTTTACCCGAACCTACATCACCTTGCAATAATCGATGCATTTTAATAGGCGCTTTTAAATCTCTAAAAATTTCATTCACACTATTTTTCTGAGCATCTGTTAATTCAAAAGGTAATGTTTCGATAAAAGATTTCACCGCATTAACATCAT
This sequence comes from Mammaliicoccus sp. P-M59, assembly GCF_022386135.1. Taxonomy (NCBI): domain Bacteria; kingdom Bacillati; phylum Bacillota; class Bacilli; order Caryophanales; family Staphylococcaceae; genus Mammaliicoccus; species Mammaliicoccus sp. P-M59. The sequence continues at coordinate 666,534 of NZ_JAJNJJ010000001.1, forward strand.
AATTTAAACCTTCTATTTTATTAGATTCTTTTTCTAATTTGCTTAACCATTTCATCTTTAACTGAAATAAGAATAATTCATTAAATGAAAATGTGCGTCGTGCTAATTTGAGGTGATTAAATTGAAGTGGTTTATGTAAAATTGGAATGACATCTTTTAATGGCATTAATTTGTACTTATCCATTAAATTTGGAGATAACCATTCATCAATTTCAACAAGTTGTAATGCTTGTTCAATATATTTATTAAGCTGCTTTTGTTTTAAACCTTCTTTTAATCGATAAATAGGTGTTAACGCATTTCCACCGTCTTCTTTTTCAGCCATTACTTTTTGACCAGCAATAATTTGTTTCTTTTGATCCCATTTACCTTTAATTGTAACTGTTTCACCCATGATGAGTCTCTTTTTCAAATAAGGTTGATTAAAGAAAGTGACTTTAACGGCAATTTGATCAATTAGCATATGGCACGTTAATTTAGATTTATTTCTACCAAAAAATGCGACAGTCGGACTAGAGTACACTTCTCCAGTAACAGTGACAACATCACCATCAGTTGCTTCGTTTAAATTTATGACAGATTCATCTTCGTAACGTGTTGGTAAATACAACACTAAATCTTCTAATGTATAGATATTTAATTCATTTAATAACTGTAAACTTTTTGGTCCAACACCTTTAAGTTCTTGCAAAGTTCGGTCTGTATATATTAGATGTTGCTTATTCATTTTTATCACCTATATTTATTAATACTCTAATTATAGAACAAATACATGATATAAACCAATCGATTTCACCAAAATGAGCTTTATACAAACAAATAAAGACTAGGACAATGAATCATGTCCTAGCCTTATAAATTAATGTTTTGGTTAATTTCCAAATATCTCTTGTTTTAATCTTTCACCTGTTGGCGTACCTGCTAAACCACCACGACCTGTTTCACGTAGTGCTGAAGGCATTGTTTGGCCAATTTTATACATAGCTTCTATAACTTCATCAGTAGGAATTCTGGATTTCACGCCTGCTAAAGCCATATCAGCTGAAATAATTGCATTTGAAGCACCTGCAGCGTTTCTCTTAACACAAGGTACTTCTACTAATCCTGCAACTGGATCACAAACAAGTCCTAACATATTTTTTAAGCTAATCGCAAATGCTTCTGCAGATTGTTGAGGTGTACCGCCAGCCATTTCTACTGTTGCAGCAGCACTCATCGCAGCTGCTGAACCAACTTCAGCTTGGCAACCACCAGCAGCACCTGATATAGATGCGTTATTCGCAACAACAAATCCAAATGCACCTGTTGTAAATAAGAAATGTAACATATCTTCTCTAGTAGGGTTTAGTCTTTTTTTCAGTGCAAATAATACACCAGGCGCAACCCCTGCAGAACCGGCAGTTGGTGTTGCACATATTTTACCCATTGCTGCATTTACTTCGTTCGTCGCAACAGCTTTACTTACTGCATCAATCATTAAATCACCTGAAAGTGATTGTCCACTTTCTAAATAATCTTGTAAAAGTACAGCATCCATTCCAGTTAAACCTGTTGTTGACGTTACACCATTTATACCACGTTCAATGGCTTTTTCCATTGTATCTAAATTGCGTTCCATATTTTGATAAACTTCTTCTTTAGAGAGTTTAGACACACGCATTTCTTGTTCAATCATGACTTCATAAATTTTTTTATTTTCTCTTTCACAAATTTCAATAAGTTCTTTTACACTTTGAAACATGATAACCCTCCTTTTTATGATTCCCCCATTAATGTGACTGTCTGTACACCATCAATTTCTTTAATTTTATTTAAGACTTCTTGTGGAATATCATCATCTAATTCACACGTCATTAATGCAAGTTCACCTTTCTCTTTACGGGCCACTTGCATACTACCAACATTAATACGATAATCACCAAAGACATTGGTCACTTTCCCGATTGTGCCAAATGTATCCTTATGAAAAACAAGTAAAGCAGGATAATTCCCACTAATGGCAATTTGGAATCCGTTTATCGCAACGATTTCAACTTTACCACCACCAATTGAAATACCTTCTACTGAGATTTCCATTTCTTTATTTCTCATGTTGATAATTGCTGTATTCGGATGTGATCGTTCTTCATACATTTCGATAAAGTTGACATCAATCTGTTGTTGCTCAGCATCTTGAAGACTTGTTTTGATTCGGTCATCGTCTGTATCATAGCCTAGAATACCGCCGACTAACGCAACGTCAGTACCATGTCCTTTATAAGTTTCCATGAAAGACCCATATAAATATATATCAATATGTTCAGGTTTACCATCAAATAACCCTCTAGCTATTAATCCAATTCTTACTGCACCAGCAGTATGTGATGAAGATGGTCCAACCATTACTGGACCAATAATGTCAAAGACACTTCTATATTTCATCAATAATCACTCGTTTCTCTTTTAATTTCACCATACCATTATAACAACTTTCGCTCGTTTTGTAAGCGTTTTACAACACAAAAGACAACAACGCTTTTGTTTAACATTGTTGTCTTTTATCTTGAGATTATTCTACTGAGAATAAGAATGAGTAAATTGGTTGGTCACCTTGATGTACTTCTACTTCAACTTCTTCATAGTTTTCTTCAACATATGATACTAATTGATCGACTTCTTCATCAGTAGCGTCATCACCTTTAATAATTGTTAAAATTTCACTATCTTCATCAATCATTTCATCGATAAGCTTTTTACTAGCTGTTAGGTGGTCAGCATCACTTACTTTAATACTGCTTTCATGGATACCCATGAACTCACCTTTTTTAATTGTAATACCATCTATATTTGTGTCTCTAACGGCATATGTTACAGAACCTGATTTTACAAAACGCATTGCATCTTCCATATGCGCTTTATTCTCTTCGATTGATTGCTCTAAGTTAAGATTTAACATTGCTGAAAGACCTTGAGATACTGTTTTTGATGCTACAACAGCTACAGGTATATCAACTAAATGTTCAACTTGCTCAGCTGCCATAATAATATTTTTATTATTTGGTAAGATGATTGCATTTTTACAACCTGATTGTTTTACAACTTTTACAATATCTTCTGTTGAAGGATTCATAGTTTGGCCACCGCTGATGACATGTGTTGCACCAAGTGATTTAAATAATGTTGTGATTCCTTCACCCATTGAAATTGTAATAACTGCTGTTTCAATCTCTTCTTGCTCTTGTTGTTGTTCTTGTTTGATCTTTTTATCTGCGTTTTTACGAAGTACTTCTCTATGTTGTTCACGCATATTTTCGATTTTAATTTTAATCAGTTCACCGTATTGGCTACCGTAAGATAATACTTCACCTGGTGTTTCAGAATGAACATGTACTTTTACGATTTCATCATCAGAGATTACAAGTAATGAATCACCGAATTGACTCATATCTTCTCTAAATTGTTCTTCATCGAATGCTTTTTTATCTTTTCCAAAGCGAACCATTATTTCAGTACAGTAGCCGTAGACGATATCTTCAGTATTCATGACACCACCGAAATCATGGTCATCATTAATAAATTCGTCTGTATCTACTTTTTCTTTAGCTGGTTGAATTTTTTCGCCTTTTAATGTTGCTAAGAAGCCTTCATAAACAAACATTAAACCTTGTCCACCACTATCCACAACACCTACTTCTTTAAGTACAGGTAGTTGGTTTGGTGTGTTTTCTAATGCTGTTTGACCTTCTTTAATGACAGCTTCCATAACTGTTATAACATCTTCTGTTGATTCAGCTGCTTTAACAGCCGCTTCTCCAGCTACTCTCGCAACTGTTAAAATCGTTCCTTCAACTGGTTTCATTACAGCTTTATATGCTGTATTCACACCTGCTTGGAATGCTTTAGCGAATTGTTGAGCATCAATTTCTTGTTCATTCTCAATCGATTTTGAGAATCCTCTAAATAATTGAGATAAGATAACACCTGAGTTACCTCTTGCGCCCATTAACAATCCTTTAGAAAATATTTTACCAACCTCACCGATATGTACATTACTATGAGCTTTAACCTCTGCTGCACCTGATGACATTGATAAATTCATATTTGTTCCTGTATCTCCATCTGGTACAGGGAACACATTTAAAGAATCTACAAAATCTGCATTGTTTGATAAACTATCTGATCCTTGTACGATCATATCAGCAAACAATTTGCCGTCAATCTTATTCATACTGTATTTGCCTCCCTATGCTTCCTCATCATCATTAATAACTCTAACACCTTGGATATATATGTTGACTGCGTTGACTTTTAAATTTAATGATTGTTCTAAAGTATATTTAACAGCAGATTGGACATTGTTTGCTATTTCTGAGATTTTCGTACCATAACTCACAATTATATACATATCTACATCAAGAACACCTTCGTTTTGAGATACAATAACACCTTTGGCATAATTATCACGCCCAAGAATTTCTGCAATACCATCTCTAACTTGATGTTTACTTGCCATACCAACGATACCATAACATTCTACGGCAGCTCCGCCAGCAAGCGTTGCAATAACGTCATTTGAAATATCGATACTTCCATACTCATTTGTAATTTCTAAAGTCATGATTACGTCCCTCCTACACATTTAAATTTTTTCGTTTTATAAACTACTTTTATATGTTCTGTTTAATTATACTTAATATCACATTCACATCGCAAGAATTCATCATTTTAATCACGTTTTTTATACAACGTTTTCACAAGATATTATTATAACAAATAAATTGAACTTTAAAATACTTTTTGCGAAATTTGTTATTATTTTTTCGCTAAATTGCAAAAAAGCCGTTGAATAAATGACAAGTGCGTGTTATATTATTAAGGTGTGTAAACGTAAATAAATGTGTATTTATATTTCATTAAAGGAGGATATTTATGGCTAAAGAATGTTTCGTAACAGGTCGTAAAGCTAGAACTGGTAACCACCGTTCTCACGCATTAAATGCTAACAAACGTCGTTGGAACGCTAATTTACAAAAAGTTAGAATCTTAGTTGACGGTAAACCTAAACGTGTATGGGTTTCAGCTCGTGCGCTTAAATCAGGTAAAGTTACACGCGTTTAATGAATATAAGTCACATATAATAAAGAGAACCTTTGTGTGGAAGGTTCTCTTTTTTTATTTATCTTTACTTTGTACCATCAATATATTGCCAAGTTCAACTGTCACTAATGGATGTTCATGACCTGCTTTAAACTCATTACTAATTGTTAACGTTGAGCCTTGAGCCAAAGTGGTAAATGGCAAATCATATTTAAATTCTTCTAATTTTATTCGTATATTCGTACTTAACGGAATAAACGACACATATTTCATGCCTTCTACTTGTGAAATTCGATGATTTCCTGCTTTTAATACTGTAATTTCATTTTGTTCATCTACAAGCGTAATTTGAATATTATCTTCCAGAAATTCTGGTTTCGTTAATATTTGAACAGCACCCATAAAATGATCTAATCTGCCACCTGTCGCACCATATATTCTTATTTCTTCGTATCCGAGTTCAACTGCTAAGTTAACCGCTAATGCAAGATCGGTATCATCCTTTTCTTTATTAACCGGATCAATATCGATATGTTTAATAATTTGTTGATACTCTTCCTCTGATACCGAATCAAAATCTCCTATAGCAGCAATAGGCTTAATATCATGTTTAATTAATTCAATTGTGCCTCTATCTACACCTATCCAATCAATGTGCTTTTCATCTTGAAGTATATGTTCATTGATATGACGCATACTACATAATAGATTTACTTTCATGATTAATCACCCTTTAATTTGTGTACAGGTTCTTTGTAGTCTTCATGTTTGAAGTAATAAGATCCTGCAACTAATATATCTGCTCCTTGTGCTTTACATAACGCACCAGTTTCTTCATTAACACCACCATCAACTTCAATTTCAAAGTTTAAGTCATGTTCTTTTCTATATTCGTCTAACCAAGTAATTTTACTTAGCGTAGATTCTATAAAGCTTTGACCACCAAATCCAGGATTCACAGTCATAATTAAAACAAAGTCCACGTCTCCTAAAATTTGAGTTAATGATTCTACAGGCGTTCCAGGATTGATCACAACACCTGCTAATTTATGATGCGCTTTGATTTGTTGTATCGCTCTATGAATGTGTGGTGTCGCCTCGAAATGGACAGATACCATGTCACAACCCGCTTCACAAAACGCATCAATCATTTGTTCTGGGTTCTCGATCATTAAATGTGTATCAATCGTCATATCTGTTACTTTTCTTAATGATTCTAAAATAGGTAAACCAATTGATATATTCGGTACAAACTGCCCATCCATTACATCAAAATGTAAAATGTCTGCGCCAGATTCTTTAACGCGTGTTACTTCTTGTTTTAATTCTGCAAAATCACAAGCTAAAAGTGAAGGTGCTATTTTTACCATTAATATCTTACCTTTCTATTTTGAATTTCTTCGAATAATGTCAAATAGTGCTTATATCTTAACTGATAAAAATGATTGTCTCGTATGCGTTCTTTTACTGCACATTTAGGTTCATTAATGTGCGTACAATTTCTAAATTTACACTGTGATTTAATGGCTTCAAATTCTGGGAATAAATCTGCAAGTTCTTCCTTTTCAATGTGAGAAAAGTCTAATGCACTAAATCCAGGTGTATCCGCTAAATAACCACCATCTAACTCATACAACTCAACATGCCTTGTCGTATGTTTACCACGATTAAGCGCTTTTGAGATTTTGTTCGTTTCTAAATTCAAATCCTCGAACAATCTATTCATAATCGTGGATTTACCAACACCAGATTGGCCGCTTAACACGATAATACCATCAATTAAAGGTTTAATCGCATTTGATACATCATCTTCTTCGCCTATAAATAAAGTTTCATATCCAATTGATTGATATTGAGCTAATTTATCTTGAATTTGTTGAATTTCATCATCAGTAGCGAGATCTTTTTTAGTTACACATATTATCGGTGTAATATTGTATGAATGAACAACTACGAGAAATCTATCTAATAATTGTTGACTAAACGCTGGTTCTGATGCGCTCATCACGACGATAACTTTATGAATATTTGAGACTGGTGGTCTTAATAATATATTCTCACGTTCATGAATATGTTGAATATACCCACCCGTTTCATTTTCAACTTGAAAATCAACAATATCTCCGACAACAGGGGATGTCTTCTTCTTTCTGAATAACCCTCGAGCTCTCGTAATATAAATACCATCGTCAGCTTGTACTGAATAATCTCCACTTATTGATTTAATAATACGACCCGTTTTCAATATAACACCTACCTCATTTTATTTTAATTATACCAAATCATACTGCTTAAATAATCAATTATTTATGTTGCTTAAACAAAATCGTTACTTCTGTCCCTTTATCGACTTCACTTTCGAAGAAGATTTGAGCATCATGATGTTCAATAATTGAATCCACAATTGATAAACCAAGACCGTTACTATCAACATGAATATTATGTGATTGATCGCCTTTATAAAATCGATCTTTAATATGTTTCAATTGTTTCTCAGTCATGCCATAACCTTCATCTATAATAGAAATTTTTACAAATTCATTTTCTTCTTTAAGATCAATTTGTATCATACTATGTTTAGGTGAGTATTTAATAGCATTATTTAATATATTATAGAGTGCTTGATAAAGTAACTTATGATTACCTTTAATCGTTAAATCATCCATATCAAACAGAACTGAGATTTCATTGTCTTCTAATAAGAAATTGAGATTTTGAACGACTTCTTTAATGACTTTTTGAACATGTACTGTTTCATTAAATGATAGATGCTCACTATTATCTAACTCAGATAACAACAATAATTGTTTCGTTAAATTACTCAAACGGTATGCCCTAGCATATATATCTTCTATAATTTGTATTCTGTTATTTTCATCTTGTTCATGTTCAAGTTCTCTTAATAAACTTAAAATAGATTGAAGTGGAGATTTAATTTCATGAGAGACATTTTGAACAAAAGATTGTCTCATCATTTCTAGTTGTTTAAGTTCATCTCTCATCTTAATAAATCGATGTTGTAATATACCTATTTCATCGTCACGTGTTACTTTGATATCGACATCAAAATCACCTTTACGTAATGATTCAGTCGTCTTCATAAGTCGTCTAATTGGATTTGCTAAAGAATAACTTGAAAATAGCACGAGTATTAATGAAATGACGACAAGTAATACAAGTAATATCGCTAAAAATATTCTAAATTCGCCTAACATAGAACCGACACTCGGTCTTAAGAATAACGCATATTCATTACCTTGGTGTTGAATCTTGATACCGACAGTGTTTCTCGTTTCATTATCAAAGAATCCTGTAATAAATATATTAAACGGTCTATTCTTAATACCATGATACGTTTTACCGTCTAAAACATCTTCAACTGCTTGGTTATCTAAATTATATTTTCTAAAGTTATCACCATAGTAAGTCGGTTTCAACTTATCATTATATAATACAGCCTGATAATGCAGCTCACTTAAGTGATTTAAATAATTATCCAACGACATTTCATTGTCATGATCAATATAATCTTGAACATCTTTTAAAGTATTAAATACTTTGTGGTCATTTTTTTCTTTTAAATCTATATGATAATAAATATTTGTAAGAATGAATCCTAAAATAGCACTTACGAGCATCACAACTATTGTATAGATTGTTATACGTTGCGCTAAAGACTTAAACCTCATGAGCAAGCACCGCCTTGTAACCAACGCCTCTCACGGTTTTAATCAAGACATCGCTCTCTAACTTTTCTAATCGCTTTCTAATACGTTTAATATGTACATCAAGTGTTCGCTCGTCTCCTTCGAAATCAATGCCCCATACAACTTCAATGATTTTGTCTCGTTGTAATACTTTATCTTTGTTACGCATTAAATAATCTAATAATGCAAATTCTTTCTTAGGTAAAAGCATTGTTTTCTGATTAATCGTTATTTCCATATCAACACTATTAATATGTGTGTTACCTATTTGAAGTTCATTGGATGAATTAATTTTAAATCTGCGTAGTACAGCTTTTATTCTAAAAATTAACTCTTTAATTTCAAATGGTTTCGTTACATAATCATCTGTTCCAGCAAGAAATGCATTTTCTTTATCACTCAACTCATCTCTTGCCGTTAACATGATAACTGGAATATCAAAACTATCTTTAAGTATTTGACACAATTCAAAGCCGTCCATACCTGGCATCATAATATCTACAACAGCAATATCAATATATTTATGCTCTACAACTTCTAAAGCTTCCTCACCACTGAGACTTGTTATAACATTTATATGTTCACGTTCAATTTCTCGCTTCAAATCATTTAAGATAAATTTATCATCATCTACAACTAAACAAGTTACCATGTCATCACCTCTTTACCTATGATACCAAATATCTTTGAAAATTTTCATATATACATGAATTCAGGCTGAAATTTCGAATGAAATTTCAGCCTGAATAATATTATTATAATGAATCAATTTATAATTAAACTGATTCTACGTTACGGTTTACTAATGCATTAACATTTTCAATGATTGTACCACTTACGACACGACCTGGTAATTTATTTAAATTAACAGATAGGTCTTGGTCTTTTTTCATATCATATGAAATGTTTCTAGCGAAGTATTTCATTGATTCTTCCATGATGATAATTGTCATCCATTCACCCGCACAACGGTGGTTTGTATAATAATCGCCGCCACCTTGAGGAATTAAATCAAATGGGCTTCCGTCCCAATCGCTGAAGCGGTTTGGATAGAATCTTTCTGGATTCTCCCATAAGCCTTCTCTATGCAATGTTCCGTAAATATCTAATACTAAGAAAGTATCTTTCTCAATAGTATAGCCATCAAATTCGATATCTACTGCTGCTTTACCAGGTAAAAATGGTACGAAAGGATAGAATCTTCTAACTTCTTGTACAAATTTATATGCATAGTCATTTTCATTATTGAAGACTTTTTCTGCTTCTCCAGGATAATCATGTAATGCTTTCACACCGAAACTAACAAAACGGTTAATTGCGACTAGAGGACGCACAACGTTCATTAAATCGATCGCACACAATCTAGAATCCATTAAATTACCTTCAAAATCTTCCCAATGACTAAATTCATGTAATGCTGTACCTTGTGGAGGTGTTAATTTACCTTCACGTACTGCAATAATTTGATTTTCTAGGAATGTTTCCACTCTATCTCTTGCTTTTTTAGCTTCTCTATATCCTTTGAATGCAGTACCGATATTTTTGAATGAATCGATCATAGTATCCATATCTTTAGCACAGCTTTCGATTTCTTCAGGAGAAGCGATAATGCCTGCCCATCTAAATCCAACTTTAGTTAATAGAATGATAGATTCTTTATAAACGTTAACTTCGTCCATTCTTTCCATACGTTCAGTATTCATAAACCAAGTACTACGTGTAAGTTCTCTCAAATATTCTAAGTTTTCTTCAGTCATTAATGACATAAATAGAGCTTTACGGTCTATGTGTTTTTTACCACCAGTAGTATGTATAGCGCCTTTACCGAATAAAGTATTAACAACACGTTTAGGTAATGTACCTTGTCTTTCGATTAATTCATTGTTATAAAAAATCTCTGCAGCTTCTTTACCGCTAAATACAACTGTTCTTCTTCCACCTAATGCTCTTAATTCAAAAATATTTGTATCAAATTTCTCAAGTCTATTTGGTACATATTTATAGCCTTCTTTTAAGACTTTTAATGTACTGTCTAGCCCTCTATCTTTTGGTATTTGCTTACCCATAAAGTTAATGCCCCCTAGAATTTTTGTAAATTTCATATACTTACATATTATTTCATTTTCTGTGAAAATAATCAATCAACTACTATTATCAATTGAAAATTTTATATCTTTGTCAACTAATGCATGCCTTTTTGACCACTCAATTAGCGTATCTGGATAAACGACATCATCTTGAATCGATTGACTTAGATTATCAACTGGAAAACTGAGTATAAATCGTTGATCAATAATTTCCTCAACAACATTAAAAAATGCTAGATTTCCACTCGTTGGTCTTCCGACAAGATTGACTATTCCCGATTTTGCTATTTTATAAACGAGCCATTCAGCTGCATAAGATGTATCTTTATCAATTAATACCACAATTTCTTCAAATCGACTTAATCCGATAAAATCAATTTTATCATCATCAAAGAGTTTCCAATCACCAACAGGTTGATCTAAAATATTTTGATAAAAAGCTTGTTCATTCATTTCACTGCACGCTTTATACAAACGTTCTAATTTTTGCTTAAATAACGTCTTATGACGCTCTCGCTCAACCTTTACGTGTGTGTCTCTCGTTAATATCGTTTCTTGATTTCCAATCTCATAAAAATAAGGTATAAGAAACTCTGCGATACTTAAATTTTTAAATTGTGCATTCCTAAAATCAAACACGACTTTTTTAGATGATTCTTGAATTTTGGATAATTTATATAACGCTTCAACAGCTTGTTCAAAACGAATATCACCGTTAAACTCTAATATTGGTACATCATCCTTAATCGTCACATCAATCGTATGTTCTGTATCGACCGGATAATGTCTCAATTCAAAGCGATAAGTTTGATTCGCTCTTTTTACTTCTACTTCATTTTGGAAAGTTAAAATATGTCCCCATTCTTCCCTATGGTATGGTTCATCTTTTAATAATCGATGATATCTCATTCTACAATATTCAATAGAATCTCCTGATAACTGTGTAATTTCATCACCAACAACAAAGCGTATATCATCCAGCACTTCCGTAACAACTAAAGCATCTTTAGTAGCCCTCACCTTAATCCCCACTTGCTTGTCAGGAACTTTCAATGCCTTAATAGACGTATTTAACAAGCCTATATCATAGAAGAAATTATTCATAACTTCTATAAAGACTTGATCAGTTAGATGAGATGAGGTCACAATATTTTTATACTCTTCATAAATAGCGTGCTTTTGATCAGCATCTACAATAGCATGTTCTGTTTGACGATATACATATTCATATAAAGACACATAAGGAAGCATATTTTTCACCCCAGACTCATTTTCTAAATTTTACTAAGAACTAAGCATTAAATCAATAGTGTATAAAAATAGAGACTGAAACACTGGTTAATGTTTCAGTCTCTTATATAGCTATATACTTTTCATATATTTAGAAATCATCGTAATCAATTGTGTTACTTTCAATTTCTTTACCATCTACTTCAACGCGATATTCAGCTGATTCGCCTTTTGGAATCGTGAAATTAATGCTTCTTGTTGTATCTTTTTTAATCGTAAAGGAATCTGCAACTTTTTTAATATTATTTGATTTATCTTTAACAAAGATTTCTACTTTTTGACCTTTTTTACTATCAGAACCTGTAAATGGTATATAAACGGATTGTGTATATGTTTTATCTCTTGCATTATCATTGTTGTCATCTTTTTTATCTTTGTCATCTGATTTATCTGAGTCAGAGTCTTTATCTTCACCTTTAGATACATCAAAGTAAATCGTTGATTCGACTGGTAATTGTCCATCTTTAAATGATTGTTTGACGATTGTATCTGCTGGTTCATCACTTTCAACTTCAGATTGTTCTACTTTAAATCCAAGTGCTTCAAGTTCAGATGTCGCTTTACTGATTTCTTCACCCGTATAATCTTTAACGTATTCTTGTTTCACGCCGATTGATTTAGTCAAAATAATCATCGTATCTTTAGGTACGACTTTAGAACCTGGTTCGATATTTTGATTAATCACTGTGCCATTCGCCGCTTTATCATACTGTTCTTTTATACGGACAGATTCAAAGCCTTGTTTTTCTAATTGCTTTTTCGTTTTGTCTGCTGATTTTCCAACATAATCTTCTACGGTAAACGTCTTAACACCTTGAGATATCACTAAATCAACTTTAGTCATTTCTTTAACTTTGCTACCAACTTTAGGTGTTACTTTCATAACTTCGCCTTCTTTAAAGCTATTACTATAGGCTTCTGTTATTTTGCCTTTACTTAAACCTTTTTCGTCTATTAAAGCTAAGGCTTCACCACGTGATTTTCCTAATAAATTAGGCACATCTACATATTTAGGAGCCGTTAAGGCAAAACCGATTGCACCTACTAACATACATAATAGTAAAATAGGCACAAAAACGATTAACCATTTATTTCGTTTACGTTTAGGCTTATTTGTTTCCGTATTTTGTTGTTGAGCATTAGCATCTTGTTGAGTCGTTGCAATTGGAACAGTCTTTGTATCACTTTCTTCTTCATCTGCTTTTATAACGGGCATTGTTTTAGTATCTGAATTAGAATCATACCTAGGTAATTCATCTTTACGTTCATCGTCCAATGCTGTTAAAAGGTCATAATACATTTCATTTGTATCACGGTACCTGAGTGACTTTTCTTTACGCGTTGCTTTCATAATGACATTTTCTATACTTTGAGGTATAGATGGTCGTTCTTTTCTAATAGAAGGAAACTCTTCTTGAATATGTTTAATGGCTACACTTACAGGCGTTTCCCCATTAAATGGTGGGTGTCCTGTTAATAATTCATACAATACAATACCAATAGAATAAATATCTGATGATTCATCTGTTGATTGACCTTTAGCTTGTTCAGGCGATAAATATTGAACAGAACCCATAACATGATTCGTTTCAGTTAGAGCTGTTTCACTTAATGCCCTTGCAATACCAAAGTCTAATATTTTTAACGTCCCATTTTTAGTCATGAGAATGTTTTGCGGTTTAATATCTCGATGAATAATTCGATGATGGTGTGCATGTGCGATACCTTTTAAGATTTGAAGCGTCATTTCAACAGCTTCATCTGCAGATAACTTACCTTCTTTACATAGATATTCCTTTAAAGTTGGTCCTTCTATGTATTCCATAACAAGGTAATAACAATTATCATCTTCTTCTACATCTAGTACATTCACAACGTTACTATGACTTAAAATCGTCGTATTTTGAACTTCTCTTTCGAAACGTTCAACGGCTTTTTCTTTTTCATAAGGCGGTATGTTGATTACTTTCACTGCTACATCACGGTTCAAGATCTTATCTTTCGCTAAATAGACGTTACTCATACCACCGCCACCAAGATACTTCACAAATTCATAGCGACCGGCGATTATGCGACCTATCATATTTTTCCACCTTCAAATGGATATAATATTAACGAAATATTATCTTTACCTTCGACTTCGATTGTTTCTTCGATAAGCGTTTCACCAATATCCTCAACCGTACCTTTATGAGACATCACAATTTGTTGAACGTCATCTTCATGTAAGTAATCTGTTAAGCCATCTGAATTTAAAAGTAAATAATCATAAAATTTTGTATTGTAGTAAAAAATATCTGGGTTAACACGTTTATCTGTTCCCATAACTTTTGTAATAATGTTTCTTTGAGGATGCGTGAAAGCTTCTTCTTTCGTAATTTCCCCAATCGTAACAAGATGATTAACAAATGTATGATCATTTGTTAATTGCATCATTTCACGACTGTTCATCAAATAAGCACGTGAATCACCTATATTAGCTACAACGATGTCTTTTTCATAGACTAGAGCACAAACACAAGTTGTACCCATGCCTCTATACATCTCATTGTTCATAGACTCGTTATATAATTGTCTGTTTATATCAGCTAAGTTAGATTGCAACCAATCTTCAGCATGATCATATTCAATATAATTTTCATCTTCGAATCTAGCTTTAAGTGAATCATTCACAAATTGACTTGCAACTTCACCTGCAGCATGTCCGCCCATACCATCACAAATCACTAATAAAACTTGACCTGTTTGATTTGTATAGATACCACCTGCATCTTCATTTTGTTCTCGAAATTGACCGACATCTGTAAAAAACCGTGCTTCCATGATTTGTTACCTCGTTTCTTCTTTTCGCTCTTTTGCTCTTAGTTGTCCACATGCAGCATCAATATCTGCACCTTGATTACGTCTTATTGTAGCATTTATCCCGTTTCTTTTTAATTCTTTTTCGAATTTAAAGATATCTTCTTTTGATGTTTTTACATAATCACGTTCTGGTACGTGGTTAACTGGAATTAAGTTCACGTGACAGTTTAAATGTTTAATTAATTTTGCCAATGCTTTTGCATGATGAACTTGGTCATTCACGCCACCGAATAAACCATATTCAAATGTGATTCTTCTATTCGTTTTATTGACATAGTATTCAATAGCTTCCATTAATTTATCTAAATCATAAGCTCTATTAATAGGCATCAATCTTGAACGTGTTTCATTATCAGCAGCATGTAAACTTAATGCGAAGTTTATTTGTAGTGATTCATCAGCAAAATCATAAATTTTAGGGACAATTCCTGATGTAGAAACTGTAATATGACGTGCACCAATGTTTAAACCTTTATCATGATTAATGATTTTTAAGAATCCCATCATTTCATCATAGTTCTCAAATGGTTCACCAATACCCATAATAACGACTTGACTGACACGCTCATCCGTAGCATCTAAAGCTTTTTGAACTGTTAATACTTGCGCAACAATTTCACCCGCTTCAAGGTTACGTTTCAATCCACCGATTGATGAGGCACAGAACGTACAACCTATACGACAACCTACTTGAGTTGTCACACAAACTGAATTCCCATATTCATGTCTCATTAATACTGTTTCAATCGTGTATCCATCTTGTAATTCAAAAAGAAACTTGATTGTTCCATCTTTACTTTCTTGTTTAACAGCTACTTCTAATGTTGTAATTTCAAATGATTGAACAAGCTTTTCTCTCAATTCTTTTGAAAGATTTGTCATTTCGCTAAAAGCATCTACTCTTTTAACATATAACCAATCAAAAATTTGTTTAGCTCTAAACTTTGGTTCTGATTGATCGATCAACCAATCTTCTAATTCTCCTAATTGTAATGAATATATTGAAGGTCTTTCGAAGTTTGGCATAAATTTATTGCGTTTTTTCTGTATCGCTGGCATATTAACTTTCCTTTCTCTTAATTTTAGTAATAAAGAAACCATCTGAATTATAATCTTGAGGTAGTAGCTGTAATGTTTTAGTTTCTTGATTTGTTCTCGGATCTATAAATGGTGCGAATTCAAATTCTGGATTTGCTTTTAAGAATGAATAAACAACATTTTCATTTTCCATTTGTTCAATTGTACAAGTTGAGTACACTAATTCTCCATTAGGTGCGAGAGATTTACTCGCATTTTCAAGGATTTCTAATTGCAAGTGCCATAATGATTCAACATCTTTTGACGTCTTGTCATATTTAATTTCAGGCTTTCTTCTCATGACACCAAATCCACTACACGGTGCATCTACAAGGATGTAATCATATGTTTGATCAAAAGGCTGAGTTGCATCGTGTACTGCTGCTGTTACATTTTTAAGTCTTAATTTTTTGATATTAAAATCTATTAAATCTATTTTATGTGGGTGAATGTCAAACGCATCAACATGACCTGTTTGATTCATGATTTCAGCGATATGACAAGTCTTCCCACCTGGTGCACTACATGTATCTAACACTGTGCTATTCGGTTTCGGATTCAAAATTTCTGCTACAAACATTGAACTCTTATCTTGTACAGATAATAAACCATCTTTAAATAATCTATCATTTACAATAGCTTCACCTTTAACATGTAAACATCTTTCTATGTCTTTATCTATTTCGACAGTATAACCATTACTTTCTAATCTTTCAACTGCATCTTCAACAGATATACGTGTTGTATTTACTCTTACTGTTGTATCTGGCGGTGTTAAACTTAGTAAACACATCTCTCTTGTCTTTTCATATCCAAAATGTGTAATCCAATGTTTCGTTAGCCATAAAGGTACACTACCCTCTATTGAAAGTTTCTTATCATCATGTTTGATTTCATCTAATGTTCTTAATGGTGCAGACATGAAATTTCTAAGAATTGCATTAATTGCTTTACTATTGTGTAAATCACCGCGTACTTTAGCAATATTGACAGCTTCATTGATAATCGCATGATTTGGGACTTTATCTAAATATACATATTGATATGCACTCATAATTAATAGACGTTTCATCCAACCTTTTAACTTCGTCTTAATAAAAGGCTCAATTAAATATTCTAAAGTGATTTTTCTTTGTAAAGTACCATATACAAGTTCCGTTAATAATCCAACATCTTTTTTAGATACGGCTTCGTTTTTTATCGCTTCATTAAGTTGTAGATTACTATATGCTTCACCTGTCAGTACATCATCTAAAATCGTTAATGCAACGTTTCTTACATTATTTTTCATCATATTAATTTAGTCCCATCAATTTTTGATTGTAATCCGCTTAAATAATCTCGTGCTTGCACTCGTTTTTTACCTGCTAATTGTATTTCAGTTAAAGCAACACCATCTTCACTGCCTGTTGCTACTATAATAGCTGATTTAGTTGTTTCAACAATTTCTCCTGGATTACCTTTAACATTTCTTACTATTTCACTGCGCCACAATTTCATATTTTTATCATTCATCGTTGTATATGCAACTGGCCAAGGTGATAACCCTCTAATATGGTTATGAATTGATTCAGCATCTTGTGTCCAGTCAATTCTTTCATCTTCTCTTGAAATATTAGAAGCGAAACTTACTAGAGATTCATCTTGAGGAATGCTATCATTTGTTCCATTAAAAATAGTAGGTAAAGTTCGTTTCAATAATGCTGTACCGAGTACTGCTAGTTGATCATGAACATCTCCTACTGTGTCGTTCTCTTTAATGTCGATTTCATCTTGGCTAATAATATTACCTGCATCTAATTTTTCTGCCATATACATAATTGTTACGCCAGTCTTCTTCTCACCATTCATAACTGCATAATGAATCGGTGCACCACCGCGATATTTAGGCAGCAATGAAGCATGCACATTGACTGCTTTGTATTTTGGCGCATCTAATAATGATTTTGGTAATAGCTGTCCAAATGCTGCAGTTACGATCAAATCAGGTTGTAAATTAATAATCTCTTCTAATTCTGGTGAATGATTTAATTTTTCAGGTTGATATACTGGAATATTGTGTTCAACTGCTACTTTTTTAACAGGAGGTGGTGTCAGTACTTTTTTTCTACCTACTGGACGATCCGGTTGAGTAACAACTGCAATCACTTCATGTTCTTCGATTAACATTTCAAGAATGCCTGTAGAAAAATCTGGTGTACCCATAAATACAATTTTACTCATCCTTATACATCTCCTCTAGTTCTTCTTCGCTAATTTCTCTTGTCATCTTATCCGTGAATAACTCACCATATAAATGATCTACTTCATGTAAAATAATACGCGCAATATCATCATACGCAGTTAGTTCAACTTGATTACCATTTAAATCATTACTTTTCACAACAATCATTTTACTTCTGTTCACTTCTCCAAAGACACCAGGTACGCTGAGACAACCTTCTACATCAGCTTCAGTTTCTTCAGATTGAGAAACAATCGTTGGATTGATCAGCTGCAAAATACCTTCTTGCTCCATATCAACAATCGCAACTTTAAGATCAACGCCAATTTGAGGTGCAGCTATACCCACCCCATCATTTTCAAACATTGTATCCTCTAAATCAGCAATTAATGTTTTTAAAGACTCATCAAAAGTCACAACATCTTTAACTTCTCTATTTAATATTGGATTTGGTACCGTAACAAGTGGTTTTACAGCCATATCTATCGCTCCTTTTTAAAAACTCATCGTATAATTATAACGTAAATCAATATAAAAAGCGACAGAGAAAATTCATCTACAGTCGCTTATATTGATTTGATAGAAATTTTTAGTAAACGAAGTAAAATTGAATTACCAATAAATAACAGAAAGGAGTCCTATATGAATGCATCCGATTACTATCAATATTTACTCGCACTTGAATCACGAAAGATTTTATCGAAAGATGAGAGGAATAATCTTCTAACTTATTACAATGGTAAAGAAGGAGAACGGTATTTCAAATCGTTTTTAAACACGATACCTAATGTCACCTATATTTATAACTTCGAATTCGGTAATCAACATCATGTCCAAATTGATTATTTAGTCGCAACAGATAATACACTTTTCTTATTTGAAATTAAACATTATAGAGATGAGTGGCATTTCGAACAAGATTACTTAAAAAATAGTTATGGAATCACTACGAAATCCCCATTAAGCAAACTCAATTTATGAAATCTGAATTAGAAAAATTACTGTATCAAAATGGTATACATACAGACATTCAGCCTTATATCATTTTTACGAACCCTCATTTTATCCCAGTTGGAAACTGGCTACATGATCAGAATATCATCTACTTCAATCAATTGAATCAAATCAAAGAAATTTTACTATCCCAATCATCAAAGTTTAACCCCGCACTATTAAACTTTTTATTACAACACAAGAAAATTCACTCCACTTATTATCAAAAAGAACTCACACCATATTTCGATCTCAGTTTAGCTGGTATTAAATGTCCAAGTTGTAGAAAAATGCACACTATCAATATAGTAGAAAGTAAAATCTACTATAACTGCACATACTGTTATAGTAAGATCAAATCCGAAGAAATCATTCTGTACAATTTGAAAGAACTCTATTATTTAAAAAGAGACGGTTTCACATTTGATGAAGCCATCCAGTGGTGTTATCCGGTGAAGCAATATACAATTGGCCGTGTTTGTAACAAGTATTTCAAATCAGAGAAGAAAAGAAATAGAAAATTTTTCCCTAAATAAACTAGTGTGGTGTTTGCTATTTGCACTTTTAGCCAGAACTGCTAATAACAGGGTCAGTATTTGCACTTTTAGCCAAAACTGCTAATAACAGGGTCAGTATTTGCATCTTTGGCCAGAACTGCTAATAACGGGGTCAGTATTTGCACCTTTAGCAAGAACTGCTAATAACGGGGTCAGTATTTGCACCTTTGGCCAAAACTGCTAATAACGACGTCAATATACCTCCCCCCACATACATCAATCTCTTGAATTTAATCTATTTATTGATATTATCAACTTGAGGTGAGGATTATGCACACTAAAAATAAAAATGAATTGGAATTCACCATATTCAATATTGATGTTAAGGTTGTTACTTTTTATAAATTTCTATATCAAATTAACGATATCATTCTTGCGATGATATTTATAACGGGTAGTTTTCTATTTTTTAATGAATCGACTACTTTTGCAGGAACTGTTCTATTTGTAATTGGGAGTTTCCAAATGCTCATTCGTCCGTTGATTGCAATTTCAAGAGATATTCATATCAGCAAAATTAGAAAAGAGAACTAGAATTCACTCTCTTCATATGAAAAACCCGTGAAATCATCAAATTTCACGGGTTTCTTCTATTTACATCATCATCTGAGGGTTAATATCTATTTCTAGTGATAGTTTATCTTTTAAGTATTGTTCGTGATAATAATCATCTAAATATTGTAAGGCTGTTAATAAATCTGGTTCGTTCTTAAATTTAATTAGTATTTGGAATCGATGTCTATTATTAATACGTGATAACGGGCTTGGTGATGGTCCTAATACAAAGGATTGTGTTGTAACGTGTTGCAACAATATACCATGTATATGCTTGGATGCTTTTAATACTTTTTTAATATCTGTATGACTAATGGTCAAATTCACTAGATAATAATATGGTGGGTACTTACCAATCTGTCTAAATTTCATTTCTTTTTGATAAAAGGACATATAGTCATTACTTGTAACATCTAAGATAGCGTAATGATCCGGGTTATATGTTTGAATCATAACTTCGCCTTGTTTCTCGTGTCGACCTGCTCTACCTGCAACTTGAGTCAGTAATTGGAATGTCTTTTCACTCGATCTGAAATCTGGCAAGTTTAGCATCGTATCTGCATTAAGAACGCCTACTAATGTGATATTTTCAAAGTCCAGTCCTTTAGCAATCATCTGGGTCCCTAACAAAATATTAGCTTCTTGGTTTCCAAAAGCTGTTAATAATTTTTCGTGGGCACCTTTTTTCGAAGTAGTATCGACATCCATTCTAATAACTTTAGCGCGGTCGAATGTGTCGTATATAATTTCTTCGACTTTCTGCGTACCAACACCCATTTGTCGTATATGTTCACTTTCACAACTTGGACATCTTTGAGGCATAGGTTCACTATATCCACAATAATGACATTTTAATTCATCATGTGTTTTGTGATATGTAAGCGAGATATCACAATTTGGGCATTGTGGCACATGCCCGCAATCTCTACACAATACAAATGATGAATGTCCTCTTCTATTTAAGAACAATACAATTTGTTCACCTTTATCAATGCGATCTTGAATAGCTTTAGTCAGGTCATTAGAGAACATCGAACGATTACCTTCTTTAAGTTCTTCCCTCATATCAATAAGTTCAATTTCAGGCATTTTCTGTTGATTCACACGATCTGGTAATCCTAAATATTGATAAACATTTTTCTCTGCACGTGCAAAAGTTTCTAGACTTGGTGTAGCAGATCCTAATACGACTGGGCATTTGTGATATTCACTTCTCCATATCGCGATTTCTCTTGCATGATATCTCGGATAATCTTCTTGCTTATAAGTTGCTTCATGCTCTTCGTCAATGATAATAAGACCTAATTTTTCAAATGGTGCAAAGACACTTGATCTTGCACCGACTGAAACACTTGCTTTACCATCTCTTATTTTTTGCCATTCATCGTATTTTTCACCTTTAGATAAACCGGAATGTAATACAGCTACTTCATCACCAAAGCGCGCTTTAAATCGGTTAACCATTTGCGGTGTTAATGCAATTTCAGGCACAAGCATAATCGCCTGTTCGCCTTTTTTGAGTACATTCTCAATAGTTTGTAAATATACTTCTGTTTTTCCCGAACCCGTCACACCGTGTAAAAGAAATGTCTTCGATTCATTATTACGAACCGCTTCATCAATCTGTGTAAAAGCTTCATGTTGCGCTTCAGTTAACGCTTTATTATGTTCTTTTTCAAAAATGCGATGCTCATACGGATCTCTATTCATAATGCCATCGTATTTTTCTAATATTTGATTTTTAACAAGCGTATTGATACTCGATTCTGAGAACCCTTCTTCTTTTAATGTTCTGAGCATGACATCTTCTCGTCTATGTTCAATTAAATAGTTCATGACATCGAGTTGTTTTTCTTTTTTACTCAATGACATCAAAATCTCATCTAATCGATCTGTAGGGACGATTCTTACGCAAGTTACATATTTTCTTGTGAGTTGTTGACCTACAATTGTGTCTTTTATAATTGCCTCATTTTCTACAAAGTCTTCTAAAATAGAAACAATTTGAAGTTGTTGCGCTTGTTCAAATGTTAAAATACCTTCTTTATTAAAATGATTTAAATATTGTGCAGGAATCCCTTCTGGATCAGCAACACAATATACTTTTTGATATTTAGCTTTGACAGCACTCGGTAACATAATTTCTAAAGCTGAAATACGCTTAACTAAATGAAAGTTAGACATCCATTCACTCAGTTCAATGAGTTCCGCTGTTAACTCTGGTTTAAAATCTTTAACACGAATGATTGATTTTAATTTAGATTGATCAATGTCACTTGTTAATTCTTCACTTATGCCTATGACAAATCCTTGAATTTTACGTGGACCAAAAGGCACTTCAACTCTAACACCGACTTTGACGATATCTTCAATATCTTGCGGAATTAAATAATCAAATATTTTGTCGACATTTTTAGCTGGAATATCTACGACTACATTTGCAATCAATCTTCCCACCTACTAGTAATTTCATTTAAAATTTTGATGGCCACTTGTTGTTTAGAAGCTTTAGCAATTGGTACTTTATCACCATTTGCAAAATACATATCTACTTCATTATCTGAAGATCTAAAACCAATTGCCTCATTCGCAACGTGATTGGCAACGATGACATCTGCATTTTTCTTTTTCAATTTACCCATTGCATATTCTTCGACATTATCTGTTTCAGCCGCAAATCCAACTAAATATTGCTTATCTTTATGTTCCCCTAAATATTTAAGGATGTCTGTCGTTCTTTTAAATGTAAGCTGTAAGTCGCCATCTTTCTTTTTCATTTTATGTTCAGAAGTTTCAACTGGTGTGTAATCAGCGACTGCTGCTGCTTTAATAATCATGTCCATATCATTCATACGTGATTTAACAGCTTGGAACATATCTTCAGCACTTGTTACTTGAACAAATTCTACGCCAACAGGATGCGTTAAATTTGTCTCTCCACTTACTAACGTAACGTTCGCCCCTAAATCTCTTGCAGCTTCAGCTAATGCATAGCCCATCTTACCACTTGAACGATTTGTAAAATAGCGTACAGCATCTACTTTTTCAACTGTTGGTCCAGCAGTTACAAGTACGTTTTTACCTTTTAAAGCAAATGTTTCTGGTTGTGCTTGTTCTTTAAAATAATCATCAATAATTGTCAAAATGGTAATCGGTTCTTCCATTCTACCTCTTGCAACATAACCACAAGCTAAATAACCTTCCCCAGGCGCGATGAATTTATAACCATAATTTCTTAAACGAGACATATTTTCAACGGTAGAAGGATGTTCAAGCATATGAACATTCATTGCTGGTGCGATAAAAACAGGAGCAGTCGTAGCGAGTAATGTTGAAGTCACCATGTTATCTGCTAAGCCATTCGCTAATTTACTAATTGTATTAGCTGTTGCAGGCGCAACAATGACTGCATCAGCCCAGTCAGCTAATGTAATATGTTGAATTTCACTGACATCTTTTTCGTCAAAAGTATCTGTATAAACGTGATTGCGACTGATAGCTTGAAATGCCAATGGTGTCACAAATTGTTTCGCATGTTCAGTTAACATGACGCGCACTTGATAGCCGCTTTGTGTTAATTTGCTCGTTAAATCTATAGCTTTATAGGCAGCTATTCCTCCAGTTACAGCTAGAAGTATATTCTTCATTTGTGTACTCCTCCGATTAATTCGATTCTTAAACTTTATACTTATTATACATTCTTTAAAAAAGACTGTCATGAATCTAAATTACAATATCCATATTCAATAAAAAGACCTTTCATGTATGGATTGGTCGTCCAAACATAAAAGGTCTTTCGTTAATTCAAATGATTAGTCTTCTAATTTAGCATATACTTTATGAGCTGCTATTTCTTCTAGTGCTTGACCTACATTTTTTAGTGAACGATATTCATCTAATAATAAACTGTCAGGGTGTTCTTGTAGTTCACGTGCTCTCTTAGCTGCAGTTGTTACAACTAAATATTTAGAATTGATGCTGTCTTTTAATTCGTTTTGTGGTGGGTATAACATTATTTTTTTGCCTCCAATATCATTTTTCTGTAACGTGCTTCAACACGTTCTCTTTTTAAGTGTTCAGCTTCTACGATGGCTTGAATACGCTCTTTCGCTAATTCAACTTCATCGTTTACAACAACATAATCGTAAAGGTTCATCATTTCAACTTCTTTACGCGCTTCAAGAATTCGGTTCTGGATGATTTCATCTGATTCAGTTCCGCGACCGACAAGTCTTTCTTTCAAATGTTCAAGACTCGGTGGTGCTAAGAAAATAAATAATGCTTCAGGGAATTTCTTTCTAACCTGTTTCGCACCTTCTACTTCTATTTCTAAAAATACATCATAACCGTTATCCATCGTATCTCTTACGTATTGTACTGGCGTACCATAGTAATTACCAACATACTCAGCATACTCTATAAATTGGTCATCAGCAATTAAAGCTTCAAATTCTTCTCTTGATTTAAAGAAATAATCTACGCCATCCGTTTCGCCTTCACGCATGTTTCGAGTAGTCATAGAGATAGAATATTTAAAATCCGTACTCGGATCATCAAATATTGATTTACGTACTGTTCCTTTACCAACTCCAGATGGGCCAGAGAGCACTATCAGTAACCCTTTTTCTATGTTCATGTCAAACGACCTTTCCTAATGAATACTAACGATTTATTATCATTTTGTTTTTTTATATCTTACCATATTTCAATTCTATATGGCTAGAGACGTTTAAAGATTAAACAGAATTATACTCATTTAATCCCTTACATGTTACAATAAATTGACTTTTGATAAAGGTGTGAATGCAAATGGCTTTTGATGGCTTATTTACTAGAAAGATTGTTGAAGATATACAATCGCTCGTAACTGGGCGAATTCATAAAATTACTGAACCTAGTAATGACACAATTATATTAACAATTCGAAGTGAACGAAAAAATAAACAATTACTATTATCAACACATGCAAATTTCAGTCGTTTTCACTTAACTGCTGAAAAATTTGATAATCCTTTCGATCCACCAATGTTTCTTAGAGTACTGCGTAAACATTTAGATGGGGGCATTATTCAAAGTATTACTCAAATTGGTAATGACAGACTAGTAGAGATCGATGTTCATTCTAGAGATGAAATTGGTGATTTAAGAAAACGAACAATCGTATTAGAAATTATGGGTAGACATAGTAATATCATTTTAATTGATGGCGACCGTAAAATTATCGACGGCTTTAAACATCATACGCCTAATACTAATACTGCTCGTACAATTATGCCAGGTTTCAAATATGAATATCCACCTACTGTTAAGAAATTAAATCCTTTCGAAGTGGATGATATTAATAAATATATTGATTTTAATTCGGGTAAAATTGACCGACAGCTCCTTCAACAATTTGAAGGTTTTAGTCCGCTTATAACAAAAGAGATTACATCTAGACGACCATTTATGAACCAAGAAACATTAGTGGAAGCTTTTAATGAAGTAATGGATGAAGTTCAGCAATCACCTAATCCTGTTATTTACAGTGATGATTCGACTGGGAAAGAAATTTTCTACTTTATGCCGTTACATTCTTATGGAAATGACTATATGTCTTTTGATACTTTACACGAATGTTTAGATAGATTTTATGAATCACGTGGTGAAAGAGAGCGCGTTAAACAGCGTGCATTAGATTTAGTTAAAATTGTCGACCAACATCTTCAAAAAAATCGCCATAAACTAGAGAAATTAATTAATGAGCGAGAAGCGGCTCGTAACAAAGATGAGCAACAATTATTTGGAGAATTAATAACGGCGAATATGTATCAAATTAAACAAGGTGACAAATCGTTAGAAACTATTAATTATTATAACAATGAACCTGTTACAATACCTTTAAATCCAACAAAATCACCTTCAATGAATGCACAATATTATTACAAACAATATAACAGGCTTAAGACACGTGAAATAGAATTGGATAAACAAATCAAATTGACACAATCTAATATCTTATATTTTGAATCATTAGAACAACAACTTGCCCATATTTCTGTTGATGATATTGATGACATTAGAGAAGAATTAGAAGATCAAGGTTTTGTGAAGAAACGTAAAAATAAGAAAAAGAAAAATTCTAACAAAATTACGTTAACGACATTTATTTCTACAGATGGTCAAACGATTTTATTAGGTAAAAATAATAAACAAAACGATTACTTAACGCATCGTGTCGCAAGAAAAAATCAATTATGGTTCCATACGAAAGATATTCCAGGTTCACATGTTGTCATACAAGAAGATGAACCAACGCAAAAAACAATCGAAGAAGCTGCAATGATTGCTGGGTATTATTCTAAAGCAAGTCAATCAGGTCAGATCCCAGTTGACTACACTGCAATAAAGAATGTCCACAAACCGAGTGGTGCTAAGCCAGGTTTTGTCACTTACGACAGTCAAACAACACTTTATGTCACGACTGATTATGACGATATTAAAAAATTACTTAAAAAATAACAAAAACTTTCATAACTTGACTAGCCAGAAATCATTTTCAAAGGCTTATCAGTTATGAAAGTTTTTCTTTTATATATTGCATTTATGACTGTTGTTCAGGTAAAGCAAGTTGGAAGTTCACGCCAAATTTATCTTGAACCCATGCAAACTCTCTAAATGTTGGTGGTAATTCTGTTTTCGGCATGAGAATCGCGCCACCCGATTTAAGTTTAGAATATAGATGTTCCATTTCCATTGCAGATTCACACGTTACATATAATGACATTGCAGGATTCATCTCAATTTCAACACCATTCGTTTGATCGATTCCCATAAATATTTGTCCATTTATTTTAAATATAGAATGTTGAACAGTCCCAGGTTCTCCAGGTCCTTCTTCACCATACTTAACCATTGTTAAAATTTCACTATCTTTAAAAATAGACGTATAAAAATTAATCGCTTCTTCAGCTTCACCGTTAAACATTAAAAATGTCGTAATTTTTGGTATCATTGAATAAACACTCCATCAACAGATTTTAATCATTTTTTAAATCGTATATAATTTAGTATAATCTTATTAAGCGTTAAAGACAAAGGAGAGATTTTATGTCACTTTCATTATTGTTACCGATCGTCATTATGTTAGCCATTATCATTGTCGGATATATATTTATTAAACTATTTATGGATTAAAATACAACATAAAGCAATGCTTGGATCAACATCCAAGCATTGCTTTTTTAATTTTATTTCAATTATTTAGTTGCTACTAAATCTATGCCAAATAACCATGGAACCATGAACCATACAAATCCGACGATAATCACACAGCTGATTAAGTTTAACCAAAATCCGGCTGTCGCCATTTCTCGAATGGTTACTTTGTCTGTACCAAACACAATCGCATTTGGTGGTGTTCCGACTGGTAACATAAATGCACAGTTTGCAGCCATTGCTGCTGGAATCATTAATGCTAGTGGATGTACATGAATACCAACTGCTATTGTAGCTAAAATTGGTAAGATCATTGTAGCTGTTGCAGTATTAGATGTAATTTCAGTTAAGAATAATACGAAC
Source organism: Mammaliicoccus sp. P-M59 (assembly GCF_022386135.1). Lineage (NCBI taxonomy): Bacteria > Bacillati > Bacillota > Bacilli > Caryophanales > Staphylococcaceae > Mammaliicoccus > Mammaliicoccus sp. P-M59. Next base: position 694,522 of record NZ_JAJNJJ010000001.1, read on the forward strand.
AGCGTAACAATTCCTATAATTAAGATGATATTGACGCCATCTAATCCTGAAATTTGTTTACCCATCCATTTATCTAATCCACTTTCTGTAATGGCAGAAGCTACTGCTAAACCACCACCAAATAGCAATAAAATGCCCCACGGTAAATCTTTAGCAATTGACCAATCAAGAATTCTTGCAAATTTACGTCTTGCTGGAATTAAGAACAGAATAACTGCTACGAACATTGAAATTGTGCCATCTTTAACTAATTCTGTAAAAGGTAATTGTGCTAATAAGAATTCTCTAGATACCCATAAAAATGCAGCTAAACAGAATAATGTGAATACAACTTTTTCTTCATAAGTCGTCTTACCTAAAGCATCTAATTCTCTCGTAATGATTGCTTTTCCACCTGGTAATTCTTTCATATCATGTTTAAATATTACGAAATTTAAATATGCCCAAGTTATTGCGAGTAAGATAATGACCGTTGGCACACCCATAACCATCCATTGACCGAATCCAATTTCTTCTCCAAAAATCTTTTCGTATTGACCTTTCAAAATAATTAATGGAGGTGTCCCTATTAAAGTTCCCAATCCTCCGATTGTACCTGCATAACCGATACCAAGTACGAGTGATTTTTCAAATTGTGATAAATTGTGGTGCCCATCACCTTCTGCTGTTAATTCATTTGCTTCTTTAATAATTGCCATACCGATTGGAATCATGATCATTACGGCTGCTGTGTTTGAAACAAACATCGATAAAGCACCCGTTGCAATCATAAATCCTAATAAAATTCTACCTGTACTCGTACCAATACTTTTAATAATGACGAGTGCAATTCTTGTATGTAAATTCCATCTTTCCATTGCAACTGCAATAATGAAACCACCTAAGAATAGGAATACAATATCATCTCCGTATGCACTTGAAACTGTCGCGCTATCCATAATTCCGCCTAACGGGAAAAGGAATAAAGGCATTAAACTTGTTGCTGGAATTGGTATAGCTTCAGTAATCCACCATACGGCAATCCATAAAGTAGCAGCCATAACGTAGACACCATTTTGACTCAGTCCATCTGCTTTGAAAAATAATAACACAACTAAAAATAGTAATGGACCTAATATTAATCCGATAAGTTGTGCGGTATTGTAAGCTTTCAATTCAGGATCTGGTTTATTTTGATTTTTTAATGCATCCGTTGAAAAGAACTTTAACATTTCTTTCGTACGTCCACTTTCTTTCCAAAGTTGATTCGTAAACTTATTATCACGTTTATTCATACATTTCGCCCCCTTTAAAAGTGTATACGTTTACATTTTAACAAACGTCATTCTTAATTCATACAATTTTCTGAATATTCATGCTTAAAAAATAAAAACTACTAAAAAATTGTTACCAATTTTTTTAGTAGTTTTTTCTTAATGTCTTATTAATCATCAAAGAATCCTTTTGCTTCTAATTCTTTTTTGATACTTTTAAATATGTTTTTGTCGCCTAAATCATATCTTCTCTGTCTATTCACGTTTGTGTTATTCGAATAACCTGTACGTTCGTACATATTTTCGTCTCTTACTTCATAATGATTAAAGTCAGGTTTCGCATTAGAATCTTTTTTAAGAAAATCATTAATATGTCCCCATTTTTTTATCTGCTCTTGTTCTTCTGCAGCAGATAATTTATGTTGGCTTTCCATAAAGACCCCCCTTATCTTGACTTTATTATAAAGTATCTTTCCAAGCTTTTAAAGTTTTTATATCTTTATTTTCGATATAACCTTCTTTTTCAGCTACTGAAATCAGTTCATCATAATTAGACAAAGTATAGAACGGAACATCGATTGCTTTGAAAGCTTCTTCTGCTTTGTTAATACCATATGTAAAGATTGCAAATACCCCTAATACTTCCGCGCCATCATCAATTAAAGCTTCAACAGCATTAATTGATGAACCACCTGTTGAAATTAAATCTTCAATTACAACTACTTTTTTCCCTTTGCTTAAAGCACCTTCGATTTGATTCCCTTTACCATGACCTTTGCTTTTAGATCTCACATAGCTCATCGGTAATTTTAGTTGATCCGCAACAAATGCTGCATGCGGAATACCTGCTGTTGCCGTACCAGAAATAATTTCAGCGTCTTGAGCGTGTTCTTTGATCAATTCAATTAAACCTTGATAAATATTTTCTCTAATTTCAGGATATGCTAATGTCACTCTATTATCACAATAAATCGGTGATTTAATGCCTGAACTCCATGTATATGGATCGTCAGGTGAAAGTGTTACAGCTTTAATTTCTAATAATGATTGTGCGATATTTTGAGTCATATGAATTATCCTTCCCATCTTTGTAATATTTCGTGATATCTTGCTACTGGATCTTCATGTTGCGTAATTGAACGACCCACTACTATATGTGTTGAGCCTAATTTTTTAGCATCTTCTGGCGTTGTCACACGTTGTTGATCATGTGTCTTATCAGATTCTAAGCGTATACCTGGTGTCACTTTCAAGAATGTTTCACCGATATGGTCTTGAATTAAAGTAGATTCTAATGGTGAACAAACGACACCATCAAGTCCTGCTTCATGTGCCATTTTTGCATAGTGCACGACTGATTCATTGATCGATGATTGAATATTTTGTTCATCTTTCATTTGTTGTTCTGTAGTAGAAGTTAACTGAGTTACAGCTATTAACTTAGCATTAGGATTTGTCTCACGTAAGCCTTCAAGTCCAGCAGCCATCATGTTTTTACCACCTGCTGCATGCACATTGATTAAGTCGATATTGAGTTTACCTAATCCTTTTAATGCGCCTTTAACCGTGTTTGGAATGTCATGTAACTTTAAATCTAAAAAGATATCATGACCTCTTTCTTTAATTCGGTTGATCGTTTCAGGACCATTTTGCAAATAAAGTTCCATACCTACTTTTACAAATAGGGGTTCATTAAATAAATCTAAAAATTGATCAACTTCCTCTAGAGTTGCAAAGTCTAATGCAATTATTGGTGTATTCTTCATGTTATTTGACAACTCCTTGTTGGTTATAAGTTCTACCTTTAAGTTCTGTAATATGTTCAACGCCTAATTTATCGAGTAATGTAGGTAATTCATCAATAATATCTTTACAAACTGTTGGATTTTCAAAGTTTGCTGTTCCAACTGCTACTGCATCAGCACCAACTGAAATGAAATCAATGACATCTTGAGCCGTTCTCACGCCACCCATTGCGATAATTGGAATATCAACATGTTGACTGACTTCATATACCATTCTTAATGCAACTGGCTTGATTGCTGGTCCGCTCAGTCCACCTATAACATTGCTTATGATTGGTTTTCCAGTCTTCGCATCAATTCTTAATCCTACTAAAGTGTTAATCATCGTAATACCGTCTGCGTATTCTGCAATAGCTTTCGCCATTTCTACAATGTTCGTCACATTAGGTGATAACTTTACATACACTGGCACTTCTGAAACAGCTTTTACTTTTCTCGTCAGTTCTTTAGCCACTTCAGGTACAGTACCGAATTGAATCCCACCTTCTTTAACATTTGGACAAGAAATATTCAATTCTAGTGCATGAACATTTGATGCTTGTGAAATATGTTTTGCGACGTAAACATATTCTTCTTCAGTCGAACCTGCAACATTAGCAATAATGGGTACATCATATTGTTCAAGGTATTTCAATTCATGTTCCATAATATGGTGAACACCTGGATTTTGAAGACCAATCGCATTAATCATACCGCTTGCCGTTTCAGCGACACGTGGTGCTTCATTACCGTATCTTGCAAATTGAGTTGCTGCTTTAATCATGATTGCGCCAAGTTCTGATAAATCATAAAACTGACTGAATTCTTTTCCGAAAGCAAAGCATCCACTTGCTGGCATGATTGGATTTTTCAAATTTAATCCTGGTAACGATACATTTAATCGACTCATATGATGACAGCTCCTTTTTCAAATACGGGACCATCTGTACAAACTTTGACATAACCCGCTTCATTATCCGTATGGCATACACATGCATAGCAAGCACCGATGCCACAACCCATACGTTCTTCGAGTGAAATATAACCTTTCACATCACTTAATTGAAGTGTTAAAGCTTTCAACATTGCTTTTGGTCCACAGCTGTAAAAAATATCGAAGGGTGTGTCTAAATTTTCAATAACAGTTGTAACAAATCCTTTAGTACCAAGCGTTCCATCTGCAGTTGCAACATACGTATCACCTAGCGCACTAAATTCATCTATATAAAATGCATCTTTAGCACTTTGAAAACCTAATACGTGAATTGTCTTTATACCTCTAGCATTGAGTTGTTTAGACAATTCGTACATAGGTGGCACGCCAATACCACCTCCAACTAATAAGGCAGTATTTTGCGCTTCATCAACTGGGAATCCGTTCCCTAAAGGTGCAATTACATCTATTCGATCACCTTGTTTTAGTTGTGAAATCAATTCTGTACCGTGTCCTTCTCTTCTAAAAAGCATTGTAAATGTGTCTTCTTCACGGTTCACTTCACAAATTGAAATTGGTCTTCTCAACATATGTTCAGTTCCTGTACCAGCTTTAATATGAACAAACTGTCCAGGTTTTTTCATATTTTTCGTAAGATTCCCACGTACTTTTAATTCAAAAATTGCGTCTGCTATTTGATTATTTGATACAACTGTCATTATCTCGGACATTATAATCCCCCCACTACATTTGTTCAGTTCTAAATGTCATACTTTCCACTACATCTGCTAAAGCATTTGCCGTATCAAGTGATGTTAAACATGGTATACCATTTTCTACAGATTCACGTCTAATTTGGAATCCATCTCTTTCATATACTTTACCTTTTGTCATTGTGTTGACCACAAGTTGTACTTCACCTTTTTGTATTACTGATAGAAGATCATGTTCGCCGCCTATTTTACCAACCGTATACACTGGGATGTCATGTTCGTTAAAGTATTGTGCCGTACCTTCTGTTGCAAAAATTCTATAACCAATCTCATGAAATCTCTTAGCGTTTGTTAATGCTTCAGCTTTATCTTTATCACTTACAGTGAATAATGCTGTACCTTGATCTTGTACTTTTAAACCACTTGCTGTTAATCCTTTATACAATGCTTTTTCTAAAGTACTATCTTTACCCATTACTTCACCTGTCGATTTCATTTCAGGTCCTAATGTGATATCAACATTTTTAAGTTTATTAAAGCTGAATACTGGTGCTTTAACATATACACCTTCTTTATATGGCGCTAAACCACTTTCATATCCTTGTTCTTTCAAAGTGATGCCTGCAATTGCTTTAGTAGCAATCTTCGCCATTGGAATTTCAGTAATTTTACTTAAGAATGGTACAGTACGACTTGCTCTTGGGTTAACTTCAAGTACAAATACTTCTCCTTTAGAAAGCACAAACTGAATATTGATAAGTCCTACTATGTTTAAGCCTTTTGCCAATTTCGTTGTGTAATCAACAAGTAAATTAATTTCTTCATCCGATAATGTTTGAGGTGGATAAACCGCAATTGAATCACCTGAATGAACACCCGCTCTTTCAATGTGTTCCATAATACCTGGGATAACAACAGTTTCGCCATCTGAAATTGCGTCTACTTCAATTTCTTTACCTGTTAAATAACGGTCAATCAGTACTGGATGCTCTGGGCTTGCTTTAACTGCTTGTTCCATATAATTTCTCAATTCAGGTTCAGCATATACAATTTCCATCGCTCTTCCACCTAGTACATATGAAGGTCTTACAACAACCGGATAACCAATTTCATTTGCGTTATCTATCGCTTCTTGAACTGAAGTGGCTGTTTTTCCTAATGGTTGTGGTACATCAATTTTTTGTAATAAAGCTTCAAATTCTTTTCTGTCTTCAGCTCTGTTAAGATCTTCAAGCGTCGTACCTAATATTTGAATGCCTTTTTGTGAAATTTTATCTGCTAAATTGATTGCTGTTTGTCCACCAAATTGAACGACTACGCCTTTAGGTTGTTCGTGATTAATGATACTCATCACATCTTCTTCAGTCAGTGGCTCAAAGTATAACTTGTCAGATATTGAGAAGTCTGTTGAAACTGTTTCAGGGTTGTTGTTAATAATAATTGCTTCATAACCCGCTTCTTGAATAGCCCATACAGCATGTACAGTAGCATAATCAAATTCCACACCTTGTCCAATTCTGATTGGACCTGATCCGAGTACGATGATTTTTTCTTTTTCAGTGACTATAGATTCATTTTCTTCTTCATAAGTACCATAGAAATATGGAGTTTCTGATTCGAATTCTGCAGCACATGTATCTACTGTTTTGTAAACTGGGTTAATACCATGTTCTTGTCTTAAATCATATATGTCTCGTTCTGATTGTTCCCATCTATGCGCAATGACTTTATCACTAAAGCCGTATTGTTTCGCCCATAATAATGCGCCTAAATCGCCTTTTTTCTCTTTTAAATCGTGCTCAATATCGATGATGTGTTTGAATTTATTCAAGAAGAAGTAATCAATTTGTGTTAATTCATGTATTCTCTCAAGTGATGTACCACGTCTAATAGCTTCACCAATAAAGAATAATCTTTCATCATCTTGTGCTTTAATTCTCTCTTCAATGAAATCTAATTCAAATTCATCGCCATTTGGTAAACCTAAATGATGAACACCATATTCTAACGAACGAATCGCTTTTAATAATGATTCTTCATACGTTCTACCAATTGCCATGACTTCCCCAGTTGCTTTCATTTGTGTTCCTAGATGACGTTCGCCTTTTTCGAATTTATCAAAAGGAAATCTCGGTATTTTAGAAACAACATAGTCTAGTGCTGGTTCAAATGCTGCATAAGATGTGCCAGTTACAGGGTTTAACATTTCATCTAAAGTCATACCGATTGCTATTTTGGCAGCTAACTTCGCAATTGGATAACCCGTTGCTTTGGAAGCTAATGCTGACGATCTTGATACACGTGGATTAACTTCTATTATGTAGTAATCTAGTGATTTTGGATCAAGTGCTAATTGTACGTTACATCCGCCTTCAATTTTTAATGCACGAATAATTTTTAGAGATACATCTCTTAACATTTGATATTCAACATCTGATAATGTTTGACTTGGTGCAACAACAATCGAGTCACCTGTATGAATACCAACTGGATCTATGTTCTCCATGTTACATACTACGATGGCATTATCATTTTTATCTCTCATCACTTCGTATTCTATTTCTTTATATCCAGCGATAGATTTTTCTAATAAACATTGTGTAACCGGGCTGTATTTCAAGCCATTTTGAACAACTTCTATTAGTTCTTTTTCATCGTGACAAATTCCGCCACCAGTACCACCCATTGTAAACGCAGGTCGCACGATTAGCGGGTAGCCAATTTCGTTCGCAAAATTTAAAGCACCTTCAATATCATTCACGATATCACTTTCAGGTACTGGTTCATTTAATTCATTCATAAGTGTACGGAATAAATCTCTATCTTCAGCTTGTTCGATTGAAGATAGTTGTGTACCTAATAAACGTACGTTATTTTCTTCTAATACACCATTTTCGTGTAATTCAATTGCCATGTTCAAACCAGTTTGTCCACCTAAAGTTGGTAACAATGCGTCTGGTTGTTCTTTACGAATAATGCGACTCACAAAGTCTAAAGTTAAAGGTTCAATATATACTGTATCTGCTATTTCAGTGTCCGTCATAATTGTTGCTGGATTAGAGTTTACAAGTATTACGCGGTAACCTTCTTCTTTTAGTGCTAAGCATGCTTGAGTGCCTGCATAATCAAATTCTGCAGCTTGACCTATAATGATTGGGCCAGAACCAATTACTAAGATGGATTTTATATCAGTTTGTTTAGGCATTGATTGTACGCTCCTTCGCTTTATGTAATTTAATCATTTCAATAAATTCATCGAATAAATAGTTTGAGTCGTGCGGTCCAGGTGATGCTTCTGGATGATATTGTACTGAAAATGCTGGATATTTTTTATGTCTTAATCCTTCAATTGATTTATCATTTAATGCGATATGCGTCACTTCTAAATCAGTTTGTGCAATAGACGCTTCATCAATTGCATAACCATGGTTTTGACTTGTTAAATCTACTTTTCCAGTTTGTAGATTTTGTACTGGATGATTGGCACCTCTATGACCAAATTTCATCTTATAAGACGTTGCACCTTGAGATAATGCAAACAATTGATGTCCTAAACAAATGCCGAAGAATGGTATTTTGCCGACTAATTGTTTAATTGTTTGAATGGTTTCTTGTACACTTTCAGGATTCCCTGGTCCATTTGAAACCATTATGCCATCTGGGGAGATATTCAGTATTTCTTCATATGATGTTTGATATGGTACGACTGTTACATCACAGCCTCTTCTATTAAGTTCTCTCACGATATTTTCTTTTTTACCGTAATCAATTAATACAACTTTATAGCCATCACCTGTTGAAATATATGGTCTAACTGATGAAACTTGTTCAACTTCGTCCGTTCTTAACGATTCAGTATTTAAGCGCTGAACAAGACTTTCTATTTCATCAGCATTATCAGTAAATCCAGCTTTAAGGACACCGAATTTTCTAATTTTACGTGTTAAACTTCTTGTATCAACACCTGAAATACCTGGTATATGATAGAATTTTAACGTTTCATCTAAAGACTTACTTGATCTAAAGTTACTTGGGTAATCACACGCTTCTCTCACAACAACACCATTTAAAGTAGGTGTTAATGATTCAAAGTCATCTCTGTTTATCCCGTAGTTACCAATGAGTGGGTAAGTAAATGTAATAATTTGTCCAGTATATGATGGATCGGAAATTGTTTCTTGATAACCTGTCATTGCTGTATTAAAAACAATTTCTCCAACTGTTAAATCATCTGAACCTAATGCATAACCTTTATATGTTGTACCATCTTCTAATACTAAGTATCTTTTATTTTTCATCTTATACTTCCTCCTTGAAGACGATTTCTCCATCACAAATTGTTAAAATTGGATATCCTGAAACGACTTCTCCTATAAATGGTGTATTTGTACTCTTAGAAGCAAATTCTTCTGCTCGTATCGGTCTTTCTGTTTCCAAGTCTATGATAGTTAAGTCAGCGTAGCTTCCTTCTTCTAATCGACCATAAGGTAAGTTAAATGTTTCACTTGGTTTCGTTGTTAAAAATGCAACAAGTTGTTCTAATGTGAATTTACCTGTTTTCACAAAGTGTGTGTATAATAATTGGAATGCTGTTTCACTGCCTACAATTCCGAAAGGTGCATCAACCATTGACACTTCTTTTTCTTCTTTAGAATGTGGTGCATGATCTGTTGCGATACAGTCAATTGTTCCATCTAATAATCCTTCGATTAAAGCATCTCTATCTTCTTTCGCTCTTAAAGGTGGATTCATTTTGTAAATCGCATCGTCACCTGGTACGTCATCTTCTGTAAGTAATAAGTGATGAGGTGTAACTTCTGCAGTTACTTTAATACCTGCTTTTTTAGCATCTCTTATGACACGTACACTTTCTTTAGTAGACACGTGACACACATGGTAATGACAATTTGCTGCTTCAGCTAACAACACGTCTCTAGCAATTTGTACCGCTTCACAAATTGAAGGAATACCTGGAATGCCAAGTTCTTCACTTCGTTTACCTTCATGCATTGCACCACCATAAATTAATGAATTATCTTCGCAGTGTGCTACGATTGCTTTATCGATTTTAGCCGCTTCTTGCATCGCTTCATACATCATTGAAGCTGTTTGTACACCTACACCATCATCAGTAAATTGGAACATGCCTCTATCTTTTAATGCTTTGAAATCAACATGTTCTTTACCAGCTTGTCTTACTGTAATGGATGCATAAGGTAACACTCTTACCACTGCATGCTCATCAATGATTTTGTGAAGACGATCTAAATGTTCAACTGAATCTGGGACAGGCTTTGTATTAGGCATTGGACATACTGTTGTAAATCCGCCTCTTGCTGCTGCTTTTGTACCTGTTTCAATTGTTTCTTTATGTTCGCCACCAGGTTCTCTTAAATGTACATGTACATCAACAAATCCTGCTGAAATAAAATGTCCTTTCGCATCAATAACTTCTTGATTCTCTACTTCAATATAATCATCTATTTTTTTAATTTTGCCATCTTCAATTTCAATTTCCTTGTTAACTAATTGACCTTCTAATAAGATTTTTCCATTTTTGATTATAAGTGACATTTTACTTTTTCCTCCTTGTGATTAAGTACATCATGTATACATGCCATTCTAATAAACACGCCGTTCTCCATTTGTTTAAAAATTCTTGATTTCGAACTTTCTACAAGTGAAGTATCTATTTCAACACCTCGGTTGACTGGTGCTGGATGCATGACGATTGCATTGTCATGAAGTTTGTTATATCTATCTATCGTCAGTCCGTATGCATTGTGATAGTCTTCTTTACTAAACGTCGTACCTGAATCATGTCTTTCATTTTGTACTCTTAGCAACATACAAACGTCTACTTCTTCTATCACATCATCAATTTCTACATATGGTACATCTGAAAAGTTACATTTCCATTGTTCAGGTGCTGAGAACATCACTTCCGCACCAAGTTTCGTTAAAGCATCTGCATTACTTCTTGCTACTCTTGAATTTTTTATATCACCTGAGATTAAAATTTTTAATCCTTTGAAGTAACCGTATTCCTCATATATTGTCATAATATCTAGAAGACTTTGTGTCGGGTGGTGGCCACTTCCATCTCCACCATTTAATACTGGAATATTAAGCCCTTGTAATGTGTCATAATATGCATTTTCACTATGTCTAATGACTAATGCGTCTACACCAATCGATTCTAAAGTTTTGCAAGTATCATATAAAGATTCACCTTTTTGAACAGATGAAGTACTTATTTCAAAAGGAATGACTTCCAAACCTAATTTTCTTTCAGCCATTTCAAAACTACATTTTGTTCGTGTTGAATTTTCAAAGAATAAGTTTGCGACCGTCATGCCTTTACCAAAAGTTTCTGCACCATTTTCTTTAATGTCTTGTGCTTTCGTTATAATTTTCATGATGTCGTCTTTAGTTAAATCAGTCATTGTTAATAAATTTTTCATATGACACGCCTCCTGAGAATTATTTTATTTTCTTTGGCAATATAAGATTGAGCAAGATACCTACTGTTGCTGCTAAAGCCATACCTTCAATGTTTAAATGTATGCCAATACCTGTGAAGTCTAAATGTGCTTTACCGATTCCCAATACGAGAATGACAGAAGCAATGATCAAGTTACGGTTGTCACCGAAGTCGATATTGTTCTCCACCAACATTCTCAAACCACTTGAAGCAATGATTCCGAATAATAGTATGGAAACACCACCCATAACTGGTGTTGGTATTGTTGAAATCATCGCTGTGAATTTACCAACAAATCCTAAGATTAGTGCAAGTACTGCTGCACCACCGATTACCCATATACTATAAATTCTTGTAATGGCAAGTACGCCAATGTTTTCACCGTATGTCGTACTTGGTGGCCCACCAATAATTGAAGCCATCATCGTTGATACCCCGTCACCGATTAATGAGCGGTGTAAACCTGGATCTTTGAAGAAGTTCTTACCGACAATTTTATTGATGACGATTTGATGACCGATATGCTCACTAACCGTTACAAAAACGATTGGCAGCATGATTAAGATAAGTCCCCATTGTAGCGATGGTGTGTAATCATGAAACGGTAAGTAAATATCAGGCATTTGAATCCATTTTGCTTTTGAAATCGGCGCTAAGTCCACAATTCCAAATAATAATGAAGATATATATCCAACAATAATTCCGATAAGTACTGGAATGATTGATAAGAATCCTTTGAAAAATACTGAAACGATAATTGTTGTAATTAATGTGATGAGTGCGACTGTAATGTAAATGCCACTATAGCCTTTCATTGCATTTGAATCTGTGTACATCGCCATGTTAACGGCTACCGGTGCTAATCCAAGTCCGATAACCATGATAACCGGTCCTACTACAACTGGTGGTAACAGATTAAGCAACCAATTCGTGCCTGTAATCTTTATGATCAAACCGATAATGACGTAAAGGACACCACTCATAAATAATGCGACAAGCATTTCACCAAGGTCATGTGTCTTGAGTCCGACAATAATCGGTGTTATGAATGCAAAGCTCGAACCGAGATAAGCTGGTATCTTTCCTTTCGTTATCAGTATATAAAGTAGCGTTCCTAAGCCTGATGCAATGAGTGCTGCTGAAACAGGTAAACCTGTTAGAAATGGTACAAGTACCGTTGCTCCGAACATTGCAAATAAATGCTGTGAGCTTAAGAAGAACCATTGTGATGCTTTAGGTTTATCATTAACATCTAGTATGGGTTCTACTGTTCGTTTAAACATTTCTTCATTATGTGACATTTCCATTCTCCTATTCAAAAAAAGATCCCTTCACAAGATATGCAAAGGGATCTATGTATACAGTGATACCTATAAAGGTATAGTTATCTCCTGTAACCATATAAGCTCCTTTGCCAGTCTCTCGTACTGATTTAAAAGGATTTATTTAATTTAATTTTACTGCTGTTTGTTGGTCGAACTCTTCTAGTTCAACGACAACTGATTCATTAGATGATGTTGGAACGTTCTTACCTACATAATCTGCTCTAATCGGAAGCTCTCTATGACCTCTATCGACTAAAGTTGCTAAACTTATTTTTCGTGGTCTTGCGTGATCTAATATAGCATCTAATGAAGCTCTAACAGTTCTACCTGTATAAAGGACATCATCTACAATAATGACATGCTTATCGTTAATATCTACATCGATATTAAATGATTTCACTTTAATCGTACCTTGCTGATTCTGAACGTCGTCACGATAATGTGTCACATCAATTTCTCCAGTTGGTACTTGAACTTGTTCGATGTCTTGGATTTTCTGCTCAATTCTGTTCGCAAGAAATACACCTCTTGTCTTTACGCCTAACAAGACAATATCTTTAGTACCTTTGTTCTTTTCAAGTATTTCATGTGACATTCTTGTTAATGCTCTGTTTACAGCAGCAGCATCCATGATTAACCTCTCAGCCATATTCAATCTCCTTCCACAAAAAAATACTCACGTCTTTAGAAGACATGAGTATACACTAGTACCATACAAAGATGGTCTACACGCTCATATTATGTCTTCTCAGCCTCTCTGGACTGTCTGTTAAAGACGCTTTAATTGTTAAAACAATAATATCGTTTTTTTCATATGATGTCAAAGTTTAAATAAAATTAAATAAGTATTATTACACGTTGTACTTATTTTTTATCTTCGTGATTTCTTAATTTCTCTAATAATGTTTCAAAATATTCTGGTAGTGGTGCTTCTTTTTCAATATATACACCAGTAACTGGATGTTCAAATCCTAATAATCCAGCATGTAAAGCTTGTCCACCAATGTTCAATGTCTTCTTCGGTCCATATTTAGGATCGCCTACTAAAGGAAAACCAATATGTTTCATATGCACTCTGATTTGGTGCGTACGACCCGTTTCTAATTGACATTTAACCAATGTATATTTTTCGAACTTTTCAATTACATTAAAGTGCGTCACAGCTTCTTTACCATCATCCACAATCGCCATTTCTTGACGTTCTTTAGGATTTCTACCGATTGGTGCTTCAATTGTTCCAAATTCGTGAGGTATATTACCATGTACAAGTGCTGTATATTCTCTTGTCACAGTTTTATCAACTAACTGTTCAACTAATCCTCTATGTGCAATATCGTTCTTAGCAATCATCAATAAACCTGATGTATCTTTATCGATACGATGCACAATACCGGGTCTAATTTCACCGTTAATACCAGATAAATCTTTAATCACATACATTAATCCGTTTACTAATGTACCTGTATAATGGCCAGGTGCTGGATGCACAACCATACCTTTAGGTTTATAAACGACCGCAACATCTTTGTCTTCATAATAAACCTCAATACCTAAATCTTCTGCGACAATATCGACTTCTTCGATTACTTTCTCTGTCACAACAATCACATCATTAAGCTTCGTCTTATAATTTGCTTTAATGACTTTACCATTTACTTCAACTAAACCTAATTTAATCCAATCTTGAATTTGATTTCTTGACCAATCTGGATTCAAATCAGGTAATAATTTATCAATTCTTACACCAATTTCATTTTCTGTCTCTATCTTAAATTCAAATGTATTCAAGCTTTTTCCTCCTTGCCCTCAAATAAAATCACAATTATCAATACAATGACACCTATCGTTAAAGCAGCATCTGCTACATTAAATATCGGGAAATTATAGCTGAAAATATATGTATCAACAAAATCAACAACTTCTCCTCTAAACAAACGATCTATAAAGTTACCAATTGACCCTGCAATTAATAAACTTAGTCCAAGTTGAACATCAGGTCGTCCATATCCTTCGTTCTTAAAGAACATAAATAAAATAACGAGCACGACAATTGTTACGATATAAAATAACCACATTTTCCCTTGTAAAATCCCCCAAGCAGCACCTTGGTTTCTATGAGATGTAATATATAAAAAATTACTGATAACCTTTATAGACTCACCCACTTCTAAAGATTTAACAATTAAAAATTTAGTAAGTTGATCAAGCGCGATTAATATAATAATAAAAGTACTCCAAATTGGTACATTGTAACCTTTACGCATCTACTTTCCACTCCAATCTTGATTATTTTACCACATAACACGACCTAATTGTTAATATGATCTTTTAAATTACACATCTAATTCAAACACCACATCACATATATTTTCTCGCATAAATAAGAAACTAATAAACAAAACAAAAAGAGATCAAGCAACCACAATTGCTTAATCTCTTTCATTCATTAAATTACACTTCATACTTACGCGACAATCTATAAATACCAAGAACAATAAAAGCAGATAAAATAACTAAACCATTACGTAACCACGTACTATCACTTTCACCCGTCTTAGGTAATTCTTTTTGTTGTTTATCTGATTTATTATCTGCAGTCTTAGCTTTATTGTCAGTAGCCTTTACATCTTTATTATTATCTTCTTTTTGACCATCAACCTTTTTAGAAGTATCTGAAGATTGAGGCTCAGACTTTTGATTATCAGCTACAGCTTTATTATTTGAAACGACCTTATTTTGATCAGCAGTATCTTTCTTATCAACTACATTACTATGAGTATCAAAATTTTTATCAACTTTAGCCGGTTGTTCTACTTTAGCAGGAACATCTTGTTTTGGTTGTTCTGTCATAGACTGATTGTCAGTAGTGTTTTTA
Source organism: Mammaliicoccus sp. P-M59 (assembly GCF_022386135.1). NCBI lineage: Bacteria > Bacillati > Bacillota > Bacilli > Caryophanales > Staphylococcaceae > Mammaliicoccus > Mammaliicoccus sp. P-M59. The sequence goes on from NZ_JAJNJJ010000001.1 coordinate 709,890, forward strand.
TTAGGTACTGTTTGATCATTTTTAGGTTCATCTTTTTTGTCATTATTCTTATCATTTACATTATTTTGATTATCTATTTTATCATCAACTTTTGTGTTATCTGAAGTATTATCATATTTAGGTACAAATATTTCCCCATCTAATGGTCTAGGATGTTCTCCAACGAATAAATCAGCAGTTCGACCTTTTGATGCATAAAAATCATAGTACGCCCATTGATCCCATATGTGTTTATACTTTGGTGTGAGTTCATCAGTATCTACACCATTTTTCTTCACATAAAGGTCGACTGGCATACCTACAACATCCCAATGGTCTCCGTTAGGGTCAGGTATTGTCATTGAACCATCTAAATTAATAATTACTCCAGAATTTCCTCCATTATGAAACACATATTTAACAGGTTTATCTTGTTTCACTTCTTCTGCATTAACTTTACCTATTAAAGGTGTAGTTAGTGTTGTACATAACAATGTTGATAAAAGTATTTTCATTAACATAAACTTCTCCCCTTTTTGAATACAAATATAGTATTTTAAATTTTAACCTTCATATAACTTTCTTATATTTCGGTTTATATTTTTATCGCCTATACTTTATCTTTATTGAAGAAATTTATACCTCAGATTAATTAAGGATATTATACAATGTAAATTTTTACCATTCAATATATTTTTTTACATTTATCATATTTAATTATGCCTCATATAAAAATTGTTAGACATACTTTTTTACATAAAAAAACTCACGAGATTTCTATCTCGTGAGTTCGTTTATGATTGATTATTTTATACTAAAGTTTTAACAACTGTTTGACAGCGTGGGCATAGGTTATCTAATTCGCCTACTGAGCCTAGTTCGTCTGAATAGTTCCAACAGCGTTGACATTTTTCTCCGTCAGCGTGTTTCACTTTAACTTTCACATATTCATATTCTTCGCCGTCTGTTAATTCATCAACGACATCTACTTTAGATACAATGAATAGTTGTTGTAAGTCTTGGAATTGACTTAAGAATTCAACTGTATCAAAGTCTTCTGAGTTTGATAATGTGATGTGTGCTTCTAATGATTTACCGATTACTTTTTCATTACGTGCAACTTCTAATGCTCTGTTAACATCGTCTCTTAATTTCATCAGTTTAGACCATTTTTCCACTAATTCTGTATCAACTTCATGTGGGTCTGGCATATTTGTTAAATGAACACTTTCTTCTTCAACATGTGGAATATGTCCCCAAATTTCATCAGCTGTATGTGGAATGATTGGTGCTAAGATTTTAGTTAATTTAACTAATGTTTCATAAAGCACTGTTTGCATACTACGACGTTTTAATGAATCTACTTGTTCGATATATAGGATATCTTTACCGTAGTCTAAGTAGAAGTTACTTAATTCTACGTTAATGAAGTTTTGAATATCTTGATAAATATCTAGATAGTCGAATGCTTCATAGTGAGATAATGTACGGCCAATAAATTGATTTAATCTATTGTGCATATATTGATCGATTTCAAGCATATCTTCGTATTTCACACTATCTGTTGCTGGATTGAAATCATTCACATTACCTAATAAGAAACGGAATGTATTTCTAATTTTACGATATACATCTGAAGTTTGTTTTAAGATATCGTTTGAGATACGTACGTCTGCTAAGTAGTCTACACTACTTACCCATAATCTTGCGATATCTGCCCCCATTTGTTTCACAATTTTATCAGGAACGATAACGTTACCTAATGATTTACTCATTTTCTTACCTTCTCCGTCCATTACGAAACCGTGAGAAAGTAACATTTTGTATGGTGAGATACCTTTAGTTGCTACTGATGTAGTGATTGAAGAGTTAAACCAACCTCTGTATTGGTCACTACCTTCTAAATAAATATCAGCTGGGTATGATAATTCTGGACGTGTTTCTAACACACCTCTATGAGTTGAACCTGAATCGAACCATACGTCCATAATATCTGTTTCTTTAGTGAATTCACCATTTGGGCTACCTTCATGCGTAAAGCCTTCTGGTAATAAGTCTTTCGCTTCTCTTTCAAACCAAATATTTGAACCGTGTTGTTCGAATAGATTGGCAACATGATTAATTGTTTCTTCAGTCATGATAATATCGCCATTTTCAGCGTAGAAGACTGGTAGAGGTACACCCCATACTCTTTGACGAGAGATAACCCATTCTCCTCTATCTCTGATCATATTGTAAAGACGTGTTTTACCCCAATCGATTTTAAACTTCGTATCATCAATTGCATCTAAAATATCTTGTCTTACTTTACTGATTGATGCGAACCATTGTTCAGTAGCTCTGAAAATAACTGGTTTTTTAGTTCTCCAGTCATGTGGATATGAGTGTTTGAAGAATGTAAGTTTTAATAATGCGCCAACTTCGTCTAATTTTTCTGTGATATTTTTATTAGCTTTATCATAGAATAGACCTTCAAATTCTCCTGCTTCTTCAGTGAATACACCTTTATCATTAATTGGACTAAGTACACCTAGATCATATTTTTGACCAACGATATAGTCATCTTCACCGTGACCTGGTGCTGTATGAACACAACCTGTACCTGCATCAGTTGTAACGTGGTCACCTAAAATTAATAATGAAGTACGATCGATAAATGGATGTTGTGCTGTTGCATATTCTAATTCAGCTCCACTGAATTCTTTATCAATTGTAATTGTTTCTTTATTCCAGTCTAATGCTTCACAAACTGAATCAAGAAGTGCTTGGGCAACAACGTATTTTTTGCCTTCTACATTTACTTGTACGTAGTTCAATTTAGGATTTACAGCAATTGCTAAGTTTGATGGAATTGTCCATGGAGTTGTTGTCCAAATAATAAATGCTGCATCTTCATCTACAACACCTTTACCATCTACTACATTAAATGCTACATAGATTGAAGGTGATTTTTTATCTTGGTATTCAATTTCAGCTTCAGCTAATGACGATTCACTTGAAGGAGACCAGTAAACTGGTTTTTTACCTTTATAGATTAAACCTTTAGCAGCCATTTCACCGAATACTCTAATTTGTGCCGCTTCAAACTCAGGTTTTAACGTAATATATGGATTATCCCAATCACCGTTTACACCTAAACGTCTGAAATCAGCTTTTTGTAATTCAATTTGTTCTAATGCAAATTCTTTACATTTTTCTCTGAATTCAGCAACTGACATTTCTTTTCTTTTAACACCTTTGTTTGTTAAAGCTTGCTCGATTGGTAAACCATGTGTATCCCAACCTGGCACGTAAGGTGCATAATATCCAGACATTGCTTTTTGTCTAACGATGATATCTTTTAAAATTTTATTTAAAGCGTGACCCATGTGTAAATTACCATTAGCATATGGAGGACCATCATGAAGAATAAATGGTGTATTACCTTTATTTTTTTCTAAAATTTTATTGTATAAATCTTTCTCTTTCCACTCTTCTTGAATTTGTGGTTCTTTATTTGGTAAACCACCTCTCATTGGAAAACTTGTTTTAGGCATAAGTAACGTATCTTTGTAATCCATAAGTCTTAATCTCCTTCTTAATAAAAATAATATAAAAAAAACCCTAAGCTGAAATAATAGGGACGACATACATCGCGGTACCACCCTTATTAACTCAACTTAGAGTTCACTCATTAAACATATATCATATTCGCAAACAGGTGATACCTAAAGAAATGAATTTATTAGGCTCTCACTATCCCTAACTCGCTTCTCAATTCGTTTATTCTTCAGACTTGTCCTCTTCACTTTTAACTGCTTGATTATTTATCTGTTCTTGATTATTTTCTTCTTCTTTGTTCAAAATGTCAATATTTTCTTCAGTAACTTTTTGTTGATCGACATCATAATTCAATAAATAATCCCAATCTTCATTTTTCAATAAATCTAATTGCGCTTCAACTAACATACGGAAACGTGAACGGAAGACTTTTGATTGACGTTTCATATCTTCAGTTTGGAAACTGATATGACGCGCTTTTTGAAGTGCATCATTAACGATTTGATCAGAACGTCCCTCTGCTTCTTTAATAATAGCATCTGCTTTTAATACAGCAGTATGTTTCGTTTCTTCACTTGTTTTTTGCGCTTGTAATAATACGTCAGAGATTGTATTTTCGACTGCTTTGAATCGACTAATATTCTCTTCTTTATCATCTATAATACTTTGTAAATGCGCTTTATCTGATTTTAATTTTTCAATTTCATCACTTAAAGTTTGTAGATATCCACGTACTTCAGTTTCATCTAATCCTTTATGAACTCTACTAAATTCTTTTTGTTTGATTTCCTCTGGGGTAAATGCCATAAGTTTTCCTCCTCAGCACTATTTAAACAATGTTCGATAAGCTATTCTTATCTTGCCTTTTTTTGAAGTTCCATTATTTTGAATGATCTTCGCACGTCCATATCCTTTAATAGAGATCAAATCATTTTCTTCGACTATAAAGTCTACTTGTTCGATTTCTCTATGATTGACTTTAACACGTTTACTTTCAATCAATTTCTTACTAATTGTTCTACTCGTATTTGTAAGGTGTTTAATGATTACATCCAATCTCAATGCACTTACAGTTGCGTCATGTGTCTGCCAATTCTCACTTGATTGTATCATATTTTGGAATGGAATAGAACTCAATTTGATTCCAGCACCTTTAATCTTTGTTAATTCCATCATAATATACGATTCAAATCTCTTTGTCAAAACAAACTGTATACGGTCATTAACAATAATATCCCCTAGTTGATTTCTATCAATCCCAAGCGACATGATCGTACCTAATACATTACGATGCGTCAATTTAACAAATTTTGAAGGATAAGTAAGCTCAATAAGAACCATCTCATAATCCGCTTCAGTCGGTTCAAAATAATCAGGTGCGACGATTGCACGTTTTCTTTCTGATTCTTCATTCCCACCAAAGTAATGTACATTTAAATCATCGAACCCACCCACTATTGTTTGTAATATAAATTGTTCTCTAGGGTCTAGAAATTCTGTAAGAACTGGTTGATAATTTCGTTCAGCAACTTCACACCTATTTAAAAATAAATCAATAATCTCTTTTTCTTCTTTTCTAAAGTGTTGATATATATCCATTTTGACACCTCTAATTCAATAAAAAATAGGATGTGACATTGCGTCTCACCCTACTGTCATTTATCGTTTAATTATAATATTGGCATTACAGGTACAATCATATTAAATATATTAACTAAACCAACATAGAATAAACTTAACGTTATAAACGCCACTAATGAAGATATGTCTAACATACCTAATGGTGGGATGATTTTTCTAAATGGTTCTAAAAATGGTTCATATATTTTCCCTAAAAATTGTCCAAATGCGCCTTCCCTAACGCCTGGTAACCATGATGTAAGGAAATAAACGATCATACCATATTGATAAATTTTAACGACGAATAATACAAAGCCTAATATCGTACTTAATAATCCACTATCCATATCTTAAATTCCTCTATTCTTGATAAGGTTCAACTTGTTCTAGTTGCTCAGTAATTGATCCAGCTACTTCCACATTATCAGGTGTACATAAGAAGATGTCTGTTCCTACACGTCTTATATCTCCACCAATCGCATAAACAGTACCACTCAAGAAGTCTATAATTCTTTTAGCTGATACTTTGTCAATGCGTTGTAAGTTTACTAATGTTGTACGTCTATTTTTAAGTTCATCGGCGATATCCTGCGTATCTGAAAATACTCTTGGTTCAAATAAGCACATTTTTGAACTTTGCGCAAAATCCATATTCCCACTCATACTAACGACATTCGTTTGAGATGAATTTGTACGTTTCTCAGTCATGGCCTCTTTCCTTTCAGGTTTTTTGAAATCACGAGAACGTTGTGATTGGTATCTAGTTGTATTTGATTTTTGTGTTGGTACACTTTTTAAAGATTGTTGTTTTGGTTTTTGTTCTTGTATAGATGATTCTTGTTGTGGTGATTTTGTTTGTTCTCTTTGTGGCTCTTCGTATACTTCTTCTTCTTCATCGACTACGAAAAAGCCTTTAAATACATCTTTAATTGCCATAATTTACACTCCTATTCGCCAACTAATTTTGTACCAATTCTTACATAAGAAGCACCTTCTAATATTGCTTCATTGAAATCATTGCTCATGCCCATAGATAATTCAGTGCAAGGTGCATATGATAAGTTTAAGGATTGTACTTTCTCTTTCAATAATCTTAGTTGGTTAAAATATTGTCTTAATTTTATTTTGTCTTCAGTTAATGGTGCCATAGTCATTAAACCAACTATTTCAATATGTTTAAAATCCTTAAGCTCTCGAATAAATGGGATAACTTCATCAGGCGACATGCCATGTTTTGATTCTTCTCCCGAAACATTCACTTGAACAAAGCATTTTACAACATGTTCAGCACGTTTTTCAATTTCTTTAGCTAATTTTAATCTATCTAATGCATGTAAATAATCAATTTTATTAATGATGTCTTTTACTTTTCTTGTTTGTAATGATCCAATAAAATGCATGATAGCATCATCTGGAAGATGCTTTTTCTTTTCCAAAAATCCTTCAATACGATTTTCTCCAAAGTTTTTCAAGCCTGCTTCATAAGCTTCTTTAGCTCGGTCTATTGTAACATATTTTGTCACAACAATCACTTGAGGCGCCGTATTAAATTCTGATTCTTCACTACTGTTACAAATTTGTGAATTGATTTCTACTAAATTTTCTTTTACTGATTTCAAATCTATACCTACTTTCTACCTATAAATGCAAGCATTCTACCAGTTTGCCCTTTTTCTACTCTATATGAGAAGAATAAATCCGTTTCACTAGCCGTACAATGATTCGTCTTAACGATATGTTCAGGATTAACACCATAATGTATGGCAAGTAGTTCATTTGCTTGTTTTAAATCTATGGCGTATCTATCTTGTCCTCTTTGTACAATGTACGCTTCAGAGTCTATTGGTAATGTTTTGAACTTTTGATAAATGTCTTCGTTAATTTCGTAACTGTCAGATGTGGATGGTCCTATAACAACTCTCAAATTTGAAACGTCTCCGTTATATTGTTCAATCATCTCTTTAATAATTTGGGAATGCGTACCTCTCCATCCGGCATGACAAAGACCAATATAACCATTTTGCGTATCATATAAATAGATTGGTACACAATCTGCAAAGCACATCGTTAATAATAGGTCAGACTCATAAGTATAAAGTCCATCTATTCCATGAAGTTCTTCAGTTAATGCATTGATATTGGTACCTTTATCCTTTGAAGATACTTCTCGAACTTTATTCTCATGTGTTTGAATTGGAAATACCCAATTGTCACAACTAAAATTAATTTCATTGGCTAATATTTGCTGATGCTTTGAAATATTATCTGGATCGTCATTGATATATCGCGCCATATTAAATGCATTCTCCGGATATGGACTATAACCACCTTGACGAGTTGTAATACCTATTGTTAAATCATTTCTATCATCGACTTCATATGATAAATAATGATTATGTTGATTAAAAATCTCTTTCATTTCATCTCTCCTAACAAAAAAAGTCATCAGGACTTAGCCTGATGACTTTTTAAGTTCATTTATCGTCTAGAGCGTCTAGAACGTCTATCTTCTCTATTTCGAATGAAACTTGGAATATCACTATCATCAGTTGATTCATTTGCTGATTTATTTTCAAATGAAGCTTTTCTACCTAGTGATTCTCCTTCTTCTCTTTTAGAAGCAGGTTCTTCTGTAGTTCCACCAAATGCTCCCCCACCTTGTGGTTTACGAGCATTAGAAGGTTTGTCATTAAATCCAGTAGCAATTACTGTAACGACTAATTCGTCTTGTAATTCTGGGTTTATAACTGTACCAAAGATCATATTAACATCTTCGTCTGCTGCATCTTGAACAATATCTGCTGCTTCTTGAGCTTCAAATAGTGAAAGTGACTCTCCACCTGTAATGTTCATTAAGACACCTTGTGCGCCTACGATTGAAGTTTCTAATAATGGTGAAGAAATGGCTTTTTTAGCAGCTTCGATTGCTCTATTTTCACCAGAAGATACACCGATACCCATTAATGCTGAACCTTGGTTAGACATAATAGTCTTAACGTCAGCAAAGTCTAAGTTAACTTCACCAGAAACAGCGATTAAGTCAGAGATACCTTGTACACCTTGACGTAATACGTTATCTGCTTCTTTGAATGCTTCCATCATAGGTGTTGATTTATCAACGATATCTAAAAGACGATCATTAGGAATAACGATTAATGTATCTACTGCAGCTTTCATAGATTCTACACCGGCAGCAGCTTGAGTTTGACGTTTACGTCCTTCAAAGCTAAATGGACGTGTAACAACACCAACAGTTAATGCACCCATCTCTTTTGCGATTTTAGCAACAACTGGTGCAGCACCTGTACCAGTTCCGCCACCCATACCAGCAGTAACAAATACCATGTCAGCGCCTTGAATAGCATCTTCTATTTGTTCACGTGATTCTTCAGCAGCTTTTTTACCGATTTCTGGGTTTGCACCTGCACCTAATCCACGTGTTAATTTTTCACCAATTTGAATTTTAGATGAAGCTTTAGATAAGTTTAAAGCTTGACCATCTGTATTAATAGAAATAAATTCTACATTGTTCATTCCATGATCTATCATACGGTTAACAGCGTTATTACCGCCACCACCAACACCAATTACTTTTAAAGTAGCTAAATGATTAAACCCTTGCTCAAATTCTAACATTTATTATCCTCCTAATCTTTATGACCCATCAATCAAATAACGATTTCATTAATTTTTTTAATACACTTGGCTTCTCTTCTTGACTTTCCGAATCATATTCTGTTTCGGAGACTCTGTCATGATCAGAATTTGAAGCTTTTGCGTCATTGTTTTTGTTTGATTTCTTTTTAAACCATTGTTCATATGGTTTAGCTTTAGTTTCTTGAGTTTCTTCTTCGTATGTTTCTTCTTCGACATTATCAGCGTCATAATTATTCATTGTAACATAATCTAGTAGCTCATCAAAGTTAATTCCACTAGATATAGTAGATATACTAGAAGTAAACTCAGGTTTACGTATACCCATTTGAGACGGTGTATGTACACGTACTTTTTCATTAACCATATCTTGTAATAACTCTTTAATACCAAGTAGGTTTGAAGTACCACCTGTTACGATGAATCCACCGTTAACATTTGTAATACCCATATCTTGTAATAAATCAAATATTTCAAAGAAAATTTCTTCTACTCTTGATTCAATAATTTCACTTAATTCTTTTTGAGTGAATTGTGCGTGACCATCTTCGTTAATTTGTTCAACACTAAAGACATCTTGATCTGATGCAGAGTCGTAGAATGCATGTCCATATTGTTGTTTAATCTTCTCGGCATTGTCATATGTAGTATTTAATGATTTCGCAATATCTGTTGTTATGCTTCTACCTGCCATTTCAATCGTATCAGCATCAACTAAATTGCCTCTTTCATAAAAGCCTACTTGCGTTAAATCTTCACCAATATCAATGACGCAAGCACCAAGTTCAACTTCTGTTGGAGATAATATAGATTGATAGTTATAAGCATCAGAAAATACTTCTAATACATCTACTCCACAAGATTCAACACATTTAATGATGTTGATTAATAATGATTTTGATGTTGCGATAACGCCTGCTTCTACTTTTAATGATTGCGTTGCAACCATCTCTTTAGGATCAGAAACCTCATGTAAGTCATCTACAATAAATTTCATTGGGAATACACCAATGACTTCAGTTTCAGGTACATCATTCAATTCTCTAATGCCCTCTAATACTGATTCTATATGACTGCCATTTATTTCAGTTTCTGTACCATCAAAAGGTATTTCAAATTTTTCGTCGTAAATCTCTGTATTCACGATAGGCATTTTTAAGAATACTTCTTTAATATCTATTCCAGAAGCAATTGCTGCTTTTTTGATTGTATCTTTAATAGCTTGTTTAGCGATATCAAAATCATCTATACAACCATTTCTTATACCATTCGTATAAGTTTGCCCTGTACCTATCACGTTAATGCCATTATGAAATTTTTCTCCTACTATTACTTTTACACTCGATGAACCTATATCTAAACTAATATAATAATGTTCCTCCATCGATAGGCACCTCCTCTAACACATGATAATCAAATTTAAACTATTATTAGTTTACATGATACTTGATTTAATGTGAACTAATTATAGGTTTATTTATTGATTTTTTTACTTATTCTTCTGATTTCTCAGTTGATTTTGGTTCTTCTCCAGATTTATCCAATTCTTTAGATAAATCTTGTAATGCTTGGTCTAATTTTTTCTGTTCAGTTTTATTGTTTTCATCTTGTTTTGTTTCTTTTTCTGAACGTTCTTTTTGCTGTTCTTCTGTTTCATATGGTAAGAATGTTACACCGACTTGTAAATCTAAAAATCCAGGTGTTTTGAGTGCTCCAGAATTGTCTCTCTCTAATTTATCAGAAATACTCGGATAATAGTTGATTTTATTCGCAAAAGTTTGAATATCTCCAACAACTTCTACATTATCTGTCATAAATAGTTGGATTCTATTCTGATTGTTCTCACCTGGCTTATAATTAATTTCCGATATCATCGCTTTAACTTTAGGTTTCACCTTTTTCAATTCAGGAATCAATTTATTTAATTTTTTAGAACTAAAGTCATTCAAAATCGGAACATCAATTGGTAAATCTGTTGATAAGTTTTTAATTGTTTTTCCATTTTCTAATAACGGTACGTAACGTTTTTTCTCTTTAACTAAGCCAATTGTTTCATATTCTTTTACATTTACCGTTAAATCATTTGGGAAATGACGTTTAATTTCAACACTTTTAACGCCTTCAATTTCTTCGATTTTCGATTTCATATCTCCTACTGGAATATTGTATATTCGAGAATCTTTTTTAATGTCTAAAGCTTTTTCGATATCGTTTTTAGATACGATTTCTTCACCTTTAATGTCCACTTGATCAACTTTACTGATGTCTGTAAACATGTACAGTAAAATCAAGATAACAAGGAGTATAACACCTATGAATACACCTAATTGAATTTGCCGTCTACGTTTTCTTTTTTTCTTTAAAATTTCTAATCGTTCATCTTCCGTAGTCGTATCAAATTGCAATATATCATCATTGTTATCAGAACTTTTATTCACGGTTGTCACTCCTTTTTTTCACAATTTCTAAAATGTTGGTAAATGTTTTTGGAAACTTTCAATAAATTCGTCGCCACGCGCTTCAAATGTATCATATTGATCCCAGCTCGCACACGCTGGTGATAATAAGACAACATCATTAGATTGTATATAATCTTGAATCAAATTGACGGCATCTTTAACGTCATTTGCTTGCAAGACCTCTTTACCTTGACTCGCACCTAATGTTTTTAATTTATCTTTTGTTTCGCCAAATGTAACCATCAAACGGACATTATCCATATATGGTATTAAATCATCAAAGTCATTCCCTCTATCTAATCCACCACATAACCAAATGATTGGAGAATTAAATGAACTTAAAGCAAATCGTGTCGCTAAAGTATTCGTCGCTTTAGAGTCATTGTAATACTTATTACCTCTATTATTCCCAACATATTGAAGTCTATGTTTAATACCTGAGAATGTTGTTAAAGTATGTACAACTGACTTCACGTCAACACCAGATAATAATGAAGCTAATACAGCTACAAGTACATTTTCTAAATTATGTTTACCGGGTAATACAATATCTTGCGTATTGATAATTCTTATACCATTATATACGACATAATCATCTTCAATATAAATGCCATTTACTTTTTGATTAGTTGAGAAATATAATATTTTAGATTTAATATCATCTGTATCAATTAAATGTCTTTGTTCATAGTTAAAAATTAAATAATCGTCTTCGGTTTGATTCTTAAAAATATTTTTCTTAGCATTCTGGTATTCTTCTAAACTACCGTGATAATCCAAATGTGCAGAATAAATATTTGTAACAATCGCGATATGCGGACGATAATGGATTGTTCCTAAAAGTTGGAATGAAGACAGTTCAGTAATAAGATAATCGTCGTTCGTAACCTCTTGTGCAACTTTTGATGCAACTACACCAATATTACCGGAAACTTGACCATTCACTTTACTATTACCAAACATATCACCTATTAAAGAAGTTACGGTAGTTTTACCATTTGTACCGGTAATACCGATAATAGGTGCTTCTGAAATGTAATAACTTAATTCAACTTCTGTTATGATATCCAATCCTTGATTCATTGCTTCTTGCAATAATGGAATATTGTAAGGTATACCAGGGTTTTTTACGATTAAAGGCTTATTATCGAGTAATGACAATGGATGTTCACCACTAATCACACGTATCCCTTGTTGCTCTAATTCAAGTGCATGCGGATCAGATGATAAATCTTTACCATCATTAACTGTTACCTCAGCACCTAATTTATGGCATAACTTTGCACTTTCATATCCACTTTTTGCTAAACCTAAAATAAGAACAGGTTTCTCTTTTAATGCATCATATGCTTTCATATTACATTACCCCTATCCATAAACCAATTGCACCAGTAACGATACCTGTAGCCCAGAATACTAATACTATTTTCCATTCACTCCAACCAACTAATTCGAAATGGTGATGCAATGGGCTCATTTTAAATATTCTTTTTCCTGTAAGCTTGAATGACGTTACTTGTAACATAACTGATAATGTTTCAATTACAAATACTAAACCGATTAATAATAATGTTATTTCTTGGTTAAGCATGATTGAAATCGTTGCGAAAATACCACCAAGCGCTAAGCTTCCAGTATCTCCCATGAACACTTTTGCTGGGTACTTGTTGTAAATTAAAAATCCAAATAAACTTGCAAGCATCACTAAACAGAATAACCCAATTTCTGGTTTATCAAGAATAAATGATAGTGCCGCGTAAAAACCAAATGCAATGATGGATAAACCAGTTGATAGACCATCTAATCCATCTGTTAAGTTAACAGCATTACTGAATCCAACTTGCCAAAATACTATGAATATAATGTAGAAAACAGACAATGGTAATGACCAATCTGTAAACGGAATGTTGATAGCTGTTTCAAATTCATAGTTTGGTAATATAACACTTACGATATAGAATATAACGGCTATCGCAATTTGAGCTAAGAATTTTTGTTTACTTGTTAAACCTTGGTTATTTTTCTTAACGACAATAATATAATCGTCTATAAAACCAATAAGTCCAAAACCTAGTGTTACAAATAATAACAGGATGAGCGGACCTACTTGCTCAACATAGAATAACGCAATGATTGTTACAACGATTGTTGATAATAAGAACGTTAATCCACCCATAGTTGGTGTTCCTGTTTTCTTCATATGACTCTTAGGTCCTTCTTCTCGAATACTTTGCCCAAATTTTAATTTTTTAAGTGTTGGAATTAAAACGGGTACAAGTATCAAAGTCAATAAAAACGCAATGACAGGTAGCGTAAAATTCATAATTGTTCACCTTTTCTTTTGTATATTATCTATCATCCCGTGATTTATGATTCACTAGATGTTTTTTCTTCTTTACTATCTTTTTGATCATCTTTATTTTTGCTTTCATCTTTAGATGTTTCTTCATCATCTGGAACTTGTCCTATTGAATCATCACCATTCGGATGATTGTTAGAAAGTGTAAACTTAACTTTAGTACCAGATTTAATTGTTTGGTTCTGACTGACAGATTGCTCAGAAACATAACCAGAACCTTCTGATTCTACTTCAATACCTGTCGCTTCTTGTAATTTTAATAAGTCTCGTTTAGTCCAATTTTCAGTATCAGGCATCGTCATTTCACCGTCAGTAACGAGTAAAATTCTTTCTTTATCTTGGACATTTTTACCTTTAAGCGGTATTTGTTTTTTAATTTTATCACCTTTACCAATTACAATTGGCTCAAGTTTTTTACCTTTTATTGCATCTGTTGCTTTTTGTGTACTCATATTAACAACATCTGGTACATCTGATTCATTTGTCTTAGCTTTACCTTCAGTTTCTTCTACATCTAAATATTTCAATGTATTTTCCATAATTGGATTGAAACCTCTTGATACACCATACTCATACGCCTCTAGGTCACGTTTTTGTGCAAGTGACATACCAGCATAAACAACCACTTCAGGATCTTTAGCAGGCGCATAGCCCATAAAGCTTACGAAATAAGGATTTGCACCATCAACATAACCACCGTTTTTAGTATCTGGCACTTGAGCTGTACCTGTTTTACCTGCAACTCGGTAACCATCTATCTTATAGTTTGTAGCATGACTTTCTTTACTATTTACTACTTTATCTAATTCTGTCATTGTCTTCTTGGCTGTATCTTTAGATATTGGATTACCAACTACTTTTTTCTCGCCTTTTTTAATCGTTTCGTTACTTTCTTTGTTTTGAATCGATTTTACATAATAAGGTTCAAGCATATTACCTTGATTTATAATAGCAGTTTCAGCTTGTAACATTTGGATTGGCGTTACTGTAGTAGACTGACCAAATGAAGATGTCTTTCTTTGAAGTTCGTTATCAAATGCAATATTCCCTGGCGCTTCACTATCAAATAAGCCACCTGTCTTTTTACCGAAACCAAATTTCTCATAATATGCCTTTGCTTTATCAGCACCGACTAAGTCTTGAAGTTTCATCATTAATGTATTCGCTGAATATGTAAATCCAGTTGTCATAGGGATATTTCCCCAACCATCATCGTTCCAATCATAAATTTTAAATCCATCTATTTCTCTATGACCTGATTTAAATTTCTTGTTTGGTTCGAATTTACCTTCTTCAATTGCTGCAGCTAGACCATATGTTTTGAATGTTGAACCTGGTTCGTAAGTATTTTGATATAAATCATTCGCCCATTTTTTCCCGAAGTCTTTTTTCGTATCAGGATTAAACGTAGGTCTCTGACTGTAACCTAGAATTTCACCAGTTTTCGCATCCATGACAACCGCAAATAAATCTTTAGGTTCATAGCGATCTACCATTTCGTCGAGTGCATTTTCAACAAAGACTTGAATATTAGAGTCTAGTGTAAGATGTACATCATCACCATTTTGCGCTTTAATACTATCTTCACTGTTCGGTACGAGCATACCCCATATATCTTGCTTATAAGAGTTTTTACCCGTTTTTCCTTTTAAATAGCTATCAAATACTTTTTCAGCACCTGATACACCTTTTAATTTATTCGTATCTGGGTCTTTATCTGCTAAACCTATTAGATGAGACGCGAAATTACCATTAGGATAAAATCTTTTTTTCTCCGTTTCAAACGTCAATCCTGGTAATTTAAGCTTTTCAATTTGTGTTTTTTGTTTATAAGTTAAATCTTTACCTTTTTGACCAAACTCAACTTGAAAGGCATTTTTAGTTTTAAGTTTATCTAAAATATCATCTTCATCCATATCAAGAATTTTAGCTAATGCTTTAGCTGTTTTCTTCTTGTCTTTTACGTGTCGAGGTTTATCGCTACCTTCGCTCATTTTTTTATCTAATATTGCCACTAATTTATAACTATCTGTATCTTCGGCAAGCACTTTACCATTACGATCATAAATTTTTCCACGTTCAGGTTCAGCGACTGTTTGTCTTAAATATTTCTCACTTGCCCTGTACGCTAAATCTTCACCAGCTGAGTGACCACTGATCATTAAATACGAATATCTTACGGCCAATATAAAAAAGAGCAGTCCGAAAAAACTTACTAAGAGGACTGCTCCTATTTTATTTTTCTTTATTTTAATTTTGGGCATCACTACGCACTACCTTTACATTGTCATTATTCAACTTTAGACCGTAGTCTTCAGCTTTTTCGTAGATGCGTTCGTATGACGATTGTTTCATTGATTCCGTCTTCAAATCACTGTTTGTTGTTTGTTGTTGTTCAATTTTACTGTCTAATTCTGCGATTTGTGTCTTGTTATTATACGCATCCATTTTTAAAGATAGCATATAAATACTTATCAACGCAATCATAGTTATTAATGATATGTATACGACTTTTTCGATCCTCGATATTCCTACTACCTTGGTCTTTTTTACTTTTTTCTTCTGTGGTTCGAGTTGTGGCTCTTGCCACTCATCAGGTCTATAATTCGGATATACTCTTTCTACTGCCATTCAATTGCCACTCCTCTGTTTACTTCAAAATTTCCACAACTCTTAACTTTGCACTTCTCGCTCTATTGTTATGCTCAAGTTCTTGTTCATCAGAAATAATTGGTTTTTTGTTTACTCTTTTTAGTTTCGGCTTGTACGCTTCCGGTATAACCGGCAATCCCCTTGGTACATCTGGGCCTTTTTCATATTCTTGAAAGACTTGTTTACACAAACGATCTTCTAAAGAATGGAATGTAATAACTGAAATTCTTCCGCCAACTTTAACGTGTTGTATTGCCGCTTCAATAGATGTTTCAAATGCACCTAATTCATCATTAACTGCTATTCTAATCGCTTGGAAGACACGTTTAGCAGGGTGTCCACCCTTTCTACGTTTAGCTGCTGGAATACCTTCTTTAATTAAATCCACTAGTTCGAAAGTCGTTTCTATAGGTGCTTGTTCTCTTCTTGCTTCAATCTTTCTAGCTATTTGTTTTGAAAATTTCTCTTCACCATATCTAAAAAAGATTTTGACAAGTTGTTCATATGACCATTCATTTACCACTTCATAAGCTGATAAAGATTGTGATTGATCCATTCTCATGTCTAATTTAGCATCATAATGGTAACTAAATCCTCGTTCTGGCGTGTCGAGTTGTGGACTAGATACACCAAGGTCATAAAGTACACCATCTACTTTACTAATATGTAGTTCTTCTAATATATGTTCTAAATTTCTAAAGTTGTTTTGTACAAAAATCACTTTATGCATATGGTCCTTTAAGATACCTTTAGCATGTTCAATTGCTGTTTCATCTTGATCGATTGCTATAAGTCGGCCTTGGTCATTCAATTGTTCAACTAGGTACAAACTATGACCAGCTCCACCTAATGTACAATCAACGTAAGTACCATCTGGTTTTATGTCTAATTTATCTACTGTTTCTTTCAATAGTACGGATACGTGATGAAACATTTAATTCACTCCTAAAAATCAAAGTCAATGAGATCTTCCGCAATGTCCTCAAAATTGTCTTCAGATTCATCATAAAAATCATTCCACGTAGAACGATCCCATATTTCAATTCGGTTAGAAACACCAATAACAGTACATTCTTTACTTAAATTAGCGTAACTTCTTAAATTTTGAGGGATGTTAATACGTCCTTGTTTGTCTAGTTCTACTTCAATCGCACCTGAGAAGAACATTCTCATGAATTTACGGGCATCTTTTTTTGTAATAGGTAAGGTTTTGAGTTTTTCTTCGATGCGCGCCCACTCTTCAAGTGTGTAGCCAAACAAACATTTATCTAGGCCTCTAGTGATAATAAAACGTTCGTTCAAATCATATCTGAATTTAGAAGGCACAATCATACGCCCTTTAGTATCCAATTGATGTTGGTATTCACCCATGAACATTTTATCTCACCTCACCTTATTTATAATTTACCACATTCCCCCACAATCCTCCACTATTTATACAAGATTTCTTAAAATTTGTGTAAATAGTAAAAAAAACACCCAATTTACGATTTCGTAAATTGGGTGTTAATCCTTGTTATGACTATAGTTCAAGCGTTATATGTTTAAAAGTGTAACGAAGTGGTGGATAGGTGGAGGGACTGAACATAGTAATCCCAAATTGATTCATTACTTGGATAGGATTCCACACTCTTTCTTGTAATCCGTGGTGAGGATGTAATGTATGCTCCACTATTTCGAAATGTCTCATACTGATTTCATTTTCTCTTTCAACATTTAATAAATATCTATCTATTAAATATTGATATTGGTGCTGATGGATTTGATTATTTTTTTCGACTAATTTTCTGTTTTGATAATCATCTCCAATTTCTTTAATCAGTTTTTGATGAAATTGAGATTGGCTTTCTTTCATTTCTTCAATTTCTCTTAAGACCTCATCAGAAGCTTTTGCTCTAATAAATTTCTCTTTATCGTTTTGAATACCTTCTATTAGTACAGTATCTATATCTAAATTATAGTTATCGATACATTTTTTCGCTTCTTGCGTTAAATAACTAATACGCATACGTGGTGTAACAATAGGCATTTCAATATTAAATAAATTGAATACACCTTTTAATTCACCCCAATAAATAATTTCACTTGGCCCACCAATGAAACTTAAAGTATTAAATAAATATTCTTCCATTAAAGGTCTAGTTACAACATTATTAGAAAATCGTTCAGGGTGTTCTTCTACAAGACTGAGTAATTCATCTTTAGTAAAGGTTACATCTGTATCTTTATTTAAATAGAATTTTTCATCTTCGTACATAATGAGCTGCCTTTTGTCGTCATGCTCATAGAATAAGTGAACATTACCATCCGTTAAAATCATGCGCTTTTTAATAACTTCAGCAAATTGGTCTTGTGTATTTCTAAATGCTGAATCTACTTCTTCATGTTTTTCAATGATTTCCTTGAAGAATGGCACTTCTAATGATCTTAGTTCTGGATCATTCGCATCAATTAATAACAAACCATATTCTTTAAACACTTCATGTGTGATAACTTTAAAAATTTCACTCCATGATTCAGAAGACTCGATTGCTTTATGAATCAATGATTGAATATCTTTAGAATGAACAGTTTCTCCGATAGAACTGAACATGTCATTTAAAGCATCTTTAACCAGTGCTTTATCAAAATGATAATGAGAAACACTCTTTTCTGGTGGTTCTAACGTACTATATTTCACCTTATTTAACTGTCTTGAAATACGATCATACGCATATGTATGATTCACTTCATCAAAATCATGATCTTCACCTGCTATCCAAAATACAGGAATAATTGGCGTATTTAATTTTTCACTTTGTTCGTTAGCTAAAACGATAATTGAAATGATTTTATGGAATGTATATAAAGGACCGGTAAAGAGTCCAGCTTGTTGACCACCAATAATGACTTTGTGACCACGTTTTAAATTTTCAATGTTTTCAAGTTGTTTATCCGTTAAATCCAATTGAGACATATAATTGTATATGACTTTTGAAAGTGCTTCTTCTCTACCATTATCTGATAAATTCGAGCGTCTTTCGAATTCAGATTGGTCCCCTGGTTTATATCCATAAAAGTTTATAATTTCAGTATTATGATTTGTATATCTCTCTATAAAACTATTTTGTTGATCAATTACAGTCTTCTTACAGTCCATACGAGTCTTTCTCCTTCGAAATTAATTACTATCAATAGTATAAAGATTGTAGTTAAATAAAACAATCTAACGGCTTATAATTTAAAATTTTATTCAAATGAAGTATAATTAAGGAAAGAACAAGGGGGATTATCATGGCTAAAGTAGAACATTTACAAATTAATTACAAAACTGAAGAAGCATTCGAACAATTTCGTAACTTCGGAAACGAAGGTTTATATATGGTTGAAGAATTAAAAGGAAAAATGATCGATGCTAGTTCAGATTCACCATTTTACGGTATTTATGTTGGCGACAAGTTAGTAGCAAGAATGTGTTTATTTAAGCAAGATGAAGTAGAAAAAACTTACTTCCCAGCATTTAATGATTACCTCATTTTATGGAAGCTAGAAGTATTAAGAGACTATCAAGATAGAGGATACGGCAAACAGTTATTAGATTACGCTAAGAGCTTCGATTTACCAATCAAATGTATCGCACGTAATCAATCTAAAGATTTCTTCTTAAATCATGGTTTCCAAGATATCGAGCAACAAAACCAATCCGGTGAAGATATTGTGATATGGACACCAGATAAATAATATACTAAAGGTCCCGTAGAGTTAGTGCTCTACGGGACCTTCTTTTCGTTTATATTCCCCATAATGTGTAGCAAGCAACTGCTGCCAATAAGATAATCATCGTCAGTGCATGTGTCTTTTTAAACATATAAATGATTGCTAAATATTCTCTAATATATGCATTTGGATAGAAATATGATTTCGATGATCCGCCCGTAACAGTTGCGTTCATTTTAACTTTCTTAGATAAAAATGCTGCTCTTAAAATATGAAAATGATTAGAAACAATCGTAGCAATTGCATGTTGTTTATAAGTGTTCATTATCTTCATAGAGAACACTAAATTTTCTTCTGTATTAGTTGATTTGTCTTCCATTATAATTTCTTCATTACGTATGCCTTGTTCCACTAAATATCGTCTCATCGCTTCAGCTTCACTGATTGCTTCATCCGAACCTTGACCACCACTTACAATCATTTTAGTATCTAAACTTTTTCGTTTTAATTTAATCGCTTTATCTAATCTCGCTTTTAAAAGTGGTGTTACTTTCTCACCTATAATACCTGCACCCAGTACGATAATAAAATCTTGTTTCTTTCTTTTAGAGATACCACTCACAATCCAAGCGTATAAATTATGCAATATAAATATTAAATTTAAGTAGTAAAACAAACTTGAAATAGCAATTAATATCAACCCGTTCCATAATTCTACTAATAGATACGGTTTAAAAACAACGATTAAAAAGTTAATTAAGATGAAAGATCCGTAACCAATGACAATCATGTTTGTTACAATTTTACCTTCATTTGCTATTCGCTTTTTAGTATTTAATAAAGCTAAGAGCATAACCACAATTACAATTAAACAGTAAATGATATTCGCTATGATAATGTAATTAATATTTAGATTTAAATCTAATGTTGGCACAATGATTTCAATCAATATCGTACTCATTAAACTGATGATAAACAATCCTAATAAGAAGACATTTTTATATTGTCTAAAATCCACTAAATAACTGATTATAAATAAAATTAAAAATGCTAACGTAACAAACATCATCGTCACCTCCTAGCCTATTATTTTCACAATCAAAGTATATCATCATAACCAACAAGATACACATAAAATTATTTTCAGAATTTTCAAAATAAATATTGAATTAGGTCAATATAGCTGATATACTATTTCACATTACTTACTTAAATATAGGAGGCAATTTATATGGAATATCAATCATCAAGTAGTCAAACAAAGGACGAATGTGGATCCACCTTTGGTAACAAAATGTTAACTATGTCGTATCAATCATCAAAAGGATGGTCTTCTCCTATCATAAAAGATTATGCACCTATCACAATTTCTCCAAGTGCACAAAGTCTTCATTATGGTCAAACCGTTTTTGAAGATATGGTCGCCTATCATATCAATGACGATATTCATATCTTTAAACCTTTCGAACACTTTGAAAAGTTCAATCAATCACTGAATCGAATCGAAATGCCAGCTATAAATAAAAGCGAACTACTTTTAGGTATCGAACACCTTATTAATCAAGAACGTCAACTATTCGATTTACATGAACATCAACCTGTTAACATTAGAACAGTTATGTTTGCATCAGAGAATAAATTAGGTGTTAGTAAATCTGATACATATGAACTCATTACATTCCTATCTCCACTACCTAAAAAGCTGAATTGCCAAACACCAGAACTTATAAAAGCACATGTAGAAGATGAATATGTTAAATCTGTTACAGGTGGTGCTGGTTTTACACAATTTGGTGGTAACTACGCCGCTTCATACGCTGCAAAATCTAAAGCAGCTCAATTCGGATACGACCATGTAATTTGGCTAGATGGTAGAGAGAGAACCTATATAGAAGAATTAAATAATATGAATATTTTCTTTGTTATCAATCATACACTGATTACGCCAGCATTAGACGGTATTACAGTACCAGGTGTAACACGACAATCAATTATTGAATTAGCAAAAGAATTAGGCTATCAAATAGAAGAAAGACAAATTAGTATTGACGAAGTCCTTCAATCATATAAAGATGGATTATTAACAGAAGTCTTTAGTACGAGTACTTTGAATGCTATCACCCCTGTCTGTGAAATTAAATATAAAGACAATGTTTTAACCATTCATAACAATAAAATCGGACCAATTACACAACATTTATATACAACTTATACATTTATTCAGCAAGGTAAGCTTCCAGACATGCATCAATGGAACTATACAATAGAACGAGAACCTATTGAAATGTAATAGCTGTAAAAAGACTGGCACAATAATTTTGCCAGTCTTTTTCATTTGGAAAAATCAATATTAGCGGGAGGTTCTATGTTGCTTGTTTGGTCAATCTTGCAACATACAGAGCTTCTATGTAGCTTGTTTGGTCAATCTTGCAACATACGGAGCTTCTATGTTGCTTGTTTGGTGTGTCTTGCAACATACGGGAGTCCTATGTTGCTTGTTTGTGGTGTCTTGCAACATACGGAGCTTCTATGTTGCTTGTTTGGTGTGTCTTGCAATATTCAGACCTCTATTTCTAAAAATATGAAAAGGAGTCTAGAACATTTCTGTCCCAGACTCCTTATGAACTTTATTTATCTTTCACTTCTTTAATGACTAAATTATCTAATACGAAATCTTTAGTCCCTTCAAAGTTCACTTGTCCTTCATTTTTAACACCTTTATTGTCTGCCTTTTTATCTGTTGATGCTATGCCAATCCATGTTTGACCATTTTTATGACCTTTAATTGTCGTTTTGAATTGACGATGTTTTTTATTATCTACAGTACCTTTCAATGG
Organism: Mammaliicoccus sp. P-M59; assembly: GCF_022386135.1. Lineage (NCBI taxonomy): Bacteria > Bacillati > Bacillota > Bacilli > Caryophanales > Staphylococcaceae > Mammaliicoccus > Mammaliicoccus sp. P-M59. Next base: position 732,686 of record NZ_JAJNJJ010000001.1, read on the forward strand.
TGTTTCTTTATATTTTTGATTATCAATACTGTCGTTACCTGTAGCAAAAGCATATGTGTCATCAGATCCTGCTTCATAATCAAATGAAACTTCATATGTCTTATTTGGTTCAAATCTAAAGTTTTGAGGTATCGTTTGATAAGCAAGTTTATTCTTTTCTACTTGACCATTAATTTTTAATGACCATGTACCATCGATGACATCACTTATACGTTTATTGTTCCACCCACGTTGTGTATATGGTGCATGTTTTTCGGATAAGTGTGTTCTGTTATCTTCTACGCCTTCAATATCAGATACGACAAACGGGAATATGCCTTGAGGTACTTTTTCAAAATTTTGTTTAAACACTTTATCTTGTGAATATAATTGTTGATCATTTTCAAAAATTCGAATGTCATCAAAATATGTGACACCTTCACCTTTATCTCTAGAAAGCGTTAAAGTTGCTTTACCATTTTTAGGTGCTTTAAAGTGCACATACATATTTTGAAAATAACTGTCGTTACCTTTCGTTGCAGATTCTTTAGTTGTATTATGAGCGTTAGCTTTAACATAATTTTTAGCGATAGATTTAGTTGTATAATTTTGATGTGTTGTACCATCTGCATCTACACTAATTCGTGCTTTTTGATCACTTCGTTTATCCACACCAACATAAACTGCATATTGTTTACCAGGTTTCAAATCTGTTAATTTTTGTTTCAATTCAACATTTTTCTTCGGATTATTAATCGTTAACATATTGTCGCTACTGTTTGATTTCGTAATAGAAACGTCTTTTTTAGATCCTTTAATTTTCCAATCTTTAAGATTTTCTGCATTAAATCCTGGATCTTTAATATGCATATCTTCTCCGTATTTCACTTTCTCTTTATGTTGTTTTGATTTATACAATACATATGGTGTATTTGCTTTAACATTGGTTAAGGTAACTTTTCCATCTTTAACGCGCACATTATCAACATATTGACGACCATGCTCTGTTAGTTGGTATAATTTTAAATGCTTACTGTTCCAACCTTTTGGTAATTCCCAAGTTGATTCTCCACCATCTTCATTATAATGATAGAGCTTTTGTTTCTTACTGTTTAATTGCTTACCATTTTCATCCCAGTTCCACGGAATTAAATATTTATTGCCATCTAATATCTTCTGACCATTTAACGTTATCGTTCTAGATCTATAATTTTCTTTATCATTTTCATAATCATTAGATTTACGTTTAATAACTACTTTATCTTTACCATTTTTTAATTGGATTTCCATTTCAGGTGTCCATTCAACAGTTTGGTCATTTGCTGTCATTTTGACTGGCTTGCCATCTACCCACTTCGTAACTTCAAAGTGCTGTAAGTATTTAGTAGATAAATTTGTTTTAAAAATATTATTAATGTATTCATCAAAGTTGTTTCTACCTTGCCAACCTTCAAAGTCTTTCATATCATATCCACCTAGTAATGGATAATCAGCTGCGCCTGAATAAGTTTGGTAATTACCTACCCAAGAGTCTTTCTCGTGGTTTCGAATAAATCTTGCGACTTTTGAATTAATCCCTTTGTTTTCATAACCACCATAAGTTAAATCTGCAGCCCAATGTTGGAATGTTGAATCATATTCCATACCGTGACCCCATTCAACAGCTACTCTCCAACCTAAATCTTGTATTTCTTTTGCTAATTGATGAGACATCCAAGCTTGGTTATCACCTGATTGACCATTGCCCCATACATCTACATAAATAAAGTCTAAATCTTTACCTACTTTATCTTTAAAAGCTTTTAATCGGTCTTTCCTACCATGCAACATGTCATATTTTGCATCAATGTTAATACCTTGATCTAACCAATTCCAACCATAATTATACGTACCGTCTTCATTTTTTCTTAAACGGTCGGGATTAAATGCTTTAGACTCTGGATATGTTTCACTCGCATTAATATGTACGCCAAACTTTGCACCATATTTCTTACCGTTCTTAAGTAATTTCTTCATATCTTCTGCGCCACCAATACGTTGACCAATATTATCATAATCAAGATGACCAGAATCGTGACCTTCACTACCATATCCTTTTAATATAATGGACTGACCTAACCCATCTGTATTTAAATTAACTTTTTTAACACCATCAAGTGATTTTAAAAATGGATTTTGTGCTTGTGAACCGAAATTCATTGCGATACGGTGTGCAACTAAATCAGGTACAGACTCTGAACCTGTCGGATGATTCATGATAGCTCTATATGCAATAGCACCATCTTGCCAGTCTGTTTTTCCATCACCATTTTCATCATCCGTTATAACAACTTTTGTTTTCGGCATTAATTGTTGTTCTTTAGCATTTTCATAACTTTGACCAGGCTGCAATATCCATTTAGAACTAGATAAACCGACATATTTATCTTTATCTACTTTTTCCGAAGTCGCATTTATTCTCGTATAATCAAGCTCTCCTGTTCCTTCAGAATGTTGTGAATTACTCCAAACACCTGCACTCGTCTTATCATTTGATACAAAACCATACATCATTGGATAATTAAAATCATCTTCAATATCTTTGTTAACTTTAAAGTTTTTATCGCCACTTTTCATCGTATTTGTAGACATACGTGTTGTTTGTAAGTTAGCATTTTTCTGTTTAGAATTCACAGAAACTAATGAATGATTAGGTATTTCAAAATCTTTTATTATAGTATCATCACTTTTACCATCTAACTTATTTTTATAATCCTTCATATCAAAATGCAATTGGTTATCTTTAACCTTCATCTCAATTGTAAATTCAGCATCTATTTTTTTATCTTTATTAGAAGCAATTAATTGATATTGAGCTGCATGTGCATTAAGTTTTTTATACTTAACTTTCGGTTGAACCGATTTACCATTCACTTTAATCGTCTTAATTTCTTTAACTTGGCCATCCATCTTCTTACCATTTTTCAAAGTATATTCAATAGCCCTTGGAAATGACTTATCAACCTTCACTTTCATCTTATTGCTCTTTAATACGTCCCCTTTGTCTTTTGCTTCTACATGATGATTTGTCAGCGTTAATAAGCTGAACAACATAACAGAAACAATTGAAACGACAAACAGTTTTTTCCTCCATACAAATGTTTTATTACTAAAATTCAAATTAAACACCCCTTTTTAAATTTGAAAACTTACATTTATTGTATACTTTTATATCATTGTAGTCTAGCGTTTTTGTTCTATAATGTTTGATTTCACTTTCTATTTTGTTCATATAAACAAAAAGAACGAAATGATGAGATTCATCATTTCGTTCACAATTCATACTATTTATTTATAATTTTTAATTACTCTAACAATCAGTGCAATCATAGGAAAAATCATTAAGACAAGAACAATATAATATAAATTAACAATACTATTTTCCCAAGTAATTGGCACAATCACACCAAGCGCCATAATAAGCACTAAAATGATAATGTTAACAAACATGCATACTAACAAATCACGAAAACTTGATTTATTCATGTAATCGAATGTTTGCTTCCAAAAATTTATATATGTCATAAGCAACCCTCCATTCCATTTACAGAATATACCAAATATATCAATTAATATCAATTGTTTTTTAGTGGATTATTTAAAGATTTAAATTCTTTATTTATAACATCAATATTATGTCGTAAGTGAATACAACTTTCAATCAGCTCAACATTGAATAAAAACAAATCTTTATATATAATATATTCAAATCATAGACATTAATGAAAATTCAAAATATAAATGTGCAAAATCAAATTTACAAACTACCTTTTACTACTTGTTATTCAACTAGTGATAATTTCATCTATCATTTCTTCACCTATCATTCTATATATTTATTCACTTTCAGTTTCCTAAATTATATTCAAAAATATACACAATAAAATTTAAATCAATAAAGGTTTTACATATATAAAGGAGGATTTTTATGGATAAAGAAAATTACGAAAAATTATTAAAGAAAATAAAAGTTTTCGAAAAAAATATTGTCAACTTACCAGGCATAGGCGAACAAACAAAACATAATTTAACGCATATCATAGATAGGTCTGAAAAATTCAAATTAATTATTAATAAGAAAGGACATAGAAACTCTGAAAATTTAACAATTATACTAAATAGTATATCTCATAAATGTAGTATGGTAAGATTTGATGTTAATGGATCTGATCATGCAAATCCTCCAAATAATGAAAGAATTCCAACTCCACACATACACATTTTTACTGATGAATATATGAATGGTGGCATTGCAATACCTTTACATGAAATAGATGATATAGAACTAATTGATGAACTTTTAGATTCTCTCGAATTCTTTATTGATTATACAAATATTAAAAGAAAAGATGTTATAATAACACCAAAACTATTATAAAAGGAGTGATATTTCATGGAAATCATCGAACAAAAAATGCAAACATATTTTGAATGGTTACAACAAAATTATAAATATAAAAAGTTGGAGACTTCCACTGAAATAACTACTCCATTTAAAAACCATTTAAATGACTATATAAGAATATATGCAGATTTATTACCTGATAATCATATTAGACTATCAGATGATGGCCAAACATTTAATGAATTAGACATGTTAGATATTGATTTAACAAAAACACGAAAAAGATTAATTCATTCAATTCTGAACCAATTTAATTTAAGTTTAAAAGATGATGAAATCATAACAAATGTTGACAGTGACAGCTTTCCACAATCAAAACATAATTTAATTCAAGGTATATTAAAAATTTACGATTTGACTTTAACAACTAAATCCAATGTATCTAACTTATTTTATGAAGAAGTTTTTGACTTTTTTTATAATGAGGAAATTACGGGCTCAGCAAAAGTGGCAATCCCTGGTGAAACTGGTATAAAATATTCAATTGATTTTATAATACCAGGAACAAAATTAAAATCAGAAAAACTTGTGAATTTTTCTAATAACCTGGATTATAACAGAATAACAAGTGATCTATTTGCTTATCGTGATGTTAAGAATAATAGACCAAATAGAAATAATTTAAATTCTCAAATGTTAATTATCGCTAATGATTTAGAAAATACCATTTCGAAAAAAGCACAACAAGTAGCTGATTATGAAGGAATTCAAATTCTTAAATGGTCAAATAAAGATGAAATATTAAATACTCTAAAATAACTTACCAATTGTTGATTATAAAATGGTTACTCATATAGAAATAACAAAGCACCTTAGCCGAAAATGGCTAGGTGCTTTGTTTTTGGACTTTTATACTATTTATTATTTATTATAATCTTTTGGTTCACTTCATTAACTTCATGTTTAGTTGTCCAGGTACCTAATCTAAGATTTTTATAGATTTTATTTCACTTTCATCAAAATCATATAATGACTTACCGACAGACAAGTGTATAGAATCTTCTCCAGATTCGTTATCTACTTCATCATCGTAATTTGTAACTTTACCAATAAATTCTTGACCATCCTTTAAAGTTACCAATACATTTTTACCAATATAAGTCCACAATTTCATCGTTGATTTTCCTTTCTTATTAAAGAATATATCATTATAAACCTATAGCGTTTCAATATTTCTAAAGTAATTGTTAAAAAACTTATTCATAAGGACTTTTATTCTTTTAGTACTCTCTCATATATAATATATTATAAATTTACCTCATTTACCACTTTATGTAAATTATAGAAATAATCTACAACATAAATACTTGATGATCCAAGTTGTAGATTATTATACTTTTGACACATATTTGACACCTGCATCTTTATTTACTTTTATTAAGATACTTAAGAGTATCACAAATAATTTATACATCTTGGTGCAGTGTTGGCGCAGTTACGCTATTTAACAAGCATTTTAAATATACAAAAAAATCCCGTCATATCTACGTTACAAGTAACGAGATACAACGGGATATTGGTAATTTACGTCCTGGGAGGGATTCGAACCCCCGACCGACGGCTTAGAAGGCCGTTGCTCTATCCAGCTGAGCTACCAGGACATTTTCAACACAAGAATAATTATATCGAATAGATACTGATTTATCAATACTTTTTAAAAAGAAAAAGGTTTATTAAATCGCTTTCGAAGTATTATTACACGTTTAGTTATTTTATTTTACTTTTATTCGGTGATAACAATGTCATTAACTTTAACTGTATTGGCTTTTTCGGCTTTACACAAAGATTTATCTTCAAATATTTCTATAACACTCGCATGTACTAGTCCATTTGCTGTTAATACATATATGTTTTCGTTCTTATGTAAGTCGTTATATTCGTTTTTATTTATACAAAACTCATCATCATTGATAACTGATGTAACGTGTGTTCTGCCCATTTCTACCCCTCCTACGTATAATAACTTATTAGTTTTTACATAAAATTAACGACATTCATAATTATAAAACAATTTTTGTTTAATTGAAAGTTTATTCTAAATTTTTAATAAAATTGAGATATTCGTAAGAATATCTCAATAAATAAAATCTATTTGCCATTTTTGTTTTGCAAAATATATATTTAAAGTGCTAATGATAATTTTTCTATTTCTTCATTATTTCTATTTAAATATGTTAAAGTTGCATTATTTAATGCTTCGTCGAATTCGATGATGGCATATGTTTCTTCCCACTGTCCTCTTGTTTGAGAGATGCTTCCTGGATTGATACAATAAACGCCATCTATTGACTCACATAAAGCTATATGACTATGTCCATAAAATGCAAATTTAGCATGGTTATTTTTAGCATGGGCACTTAATACTTCTCTAGATGCTTTAATATCATATCTATGACCATGTGTATAGAAATAACCAATACCTTCTATTTCACCTTGTTCTTCTATTGGAAATTGTGGATCGAAATCACAATTTCCTTTAACTCTTTGATACAAACTTAGTTCTGTATCGTTATAGTCAAATTCAGAATCACCTAAATGTAAAAATAAATCTGCGTCTTTATTTTTTTCATATATTTCATGAAGTATGCCTTGTTCGCCATGATTATCGCTAACAATTACCCATTTCATTGGAATCGCTCCCCTATGTCTTCATTCATTAATTTAATTGCATTACCACGGTGACTGATTGCACTTTTTTCTGCAGCAGTTAATTCTGCCATCGTTCTGTCTTGTGATGGTACAAAGAAAATTGGGTCATAGCCAAATCCATTTTCCCCTCGTGGTTCGTCTATAATTTCACCAGGTGCTTTACCTACATATGTAACAGTTTCTTTACCAGGCTCACTTACAGCAATGGCACAAACAAATTCTGCTGCCCTATCTTCTATACCCTTTAAGTTTGTTAATAATTTTTCTATATTATCTTGATCATTTTTTTGTGCGCCTGCATATCTTGCTGAATAAATACCAGGTTCACCATTTAAAGCTTTTACAGATAATCCGCTATCATCAGCAATAACGATTTTATTTAATTGTTTTGAGGCCGCTTCTGCTTTCAAAATTGCATTCTCTTCAAATGTTGTACCTGTTTCTTCTACATCAAAATCAGGTGCAATTTCAGAAATACCTATAACATTTGCTTTTGGAAAAATTGTTTTAAAGTCGTTTATCTTTCCTTGGTTATTTGATGCAATAATAATATCTTTCATATTTATCTCTCCTTACAATGTTATTCGTTCAACATGAGCATCTTCTATATGTAGCCACTCTTTTATCGTTCTCGTAATATGTTCAACATCACCATTTGCAAAAAATTGATGTTTCGGATTTGGTGTATAATATGAATGCTCATTACTAAAAGTCAATAATGCACTTACTTCTCTTGCTGTTTCTAAACCTGAAGATATAATTGTCTTGCCATCATCAAAATACTGATGAATCGCATCATATAGTAGTGGATAATGTGTACATCCTAAAATTACTGTATCTGAGTCATCATATCGCCACTGTTTAAGCGTTTGATGGATAACAATACTCGTAATCGTCGGATCTTTATATCTCATTTGTTCAACTAAAGGAACGAATCCTGGACAAGCGACGCCTTTAACTTCTACTTGAGGATTAATAGATTTGATACTTCGTCTATATGCTTCAGATTTAATTGTCCCTTCAGTACCAAGAACAAGTACACGATTATTTTTAGTTGTCATAATTGCTGTTCTTGAACCTGGATCAATAACTCCAATCACGGGTATTGATAACATTTCTTGTAAAGGTTTCAAAGCAACCGCAGTAGCTGTGTTACATGCGATGACTAGCATTTTAATATCTTTTTCAACTAAAAAGTTAGCTAATTGAATGGTAAATGATTTAACTTCTTCTCTTGTTCTCGGGCCATAAGGACACCTTCCTATATCACCTAAATAAAATATCGTCTCATTTGGCAATTGTCGCATGATTTCTTTAGCAACTGTTAAACCACCAATTCCTGAGTCGATTACGCCAATTGGTTTATTCATTCATCTTCACTTCGCATTCTTTTCAACATAATTTCTAACGCTTCATTAAACTTTATTTTATCTTCATCTTCCATAATAGATAGAAGATCTTCAGTATAAATTTGTCTCGCTTGAACAACTTCGTCAATAAGTGCCGTGCCTTTTTCTAATAACTTGACGTGGAATACTCTTTTATCTTTCTCAGATTGAATTCTTTGAACGAGTTCTTTTTTCTCAAGTTTATCTACTATATCTGTTGTTGTAGAATATGCTAAAAATAAACGTTTAGATAACTCACCAATTGTAATTTGATCATGCTCATTGAGCCATTGTAAAGCAATAAATTGAGGCGGTGTTATATCATAAATCTTTAACTGCCCTCTTGATTTTAATTTCGTTCTTTCTACTATATGTCTTAACGAATATTCAATCTGTTTTGTAATTTCTTCCATAGTTGTTTGTACCTCTTTTCTCATCAAACTTATATTAATAATAATAACACATACGCTTATTTGCAGTTAATGAATTGGTCTTTATGTTATATAAATAAAAAAATAAGAGGCCAAGACATAATATTATGTCCCAGCCTCTCATATCTTTATTAGTTTACTTCGTGATCTGAACCGAAGAATGATTTAAACATTTGGAAAGTAGCTTCTCTGTTCATTGCTGCGATTGATGTTGTTAAAGGAATACCTTTTGGACAAGCATTTACACAGTTTTGAGAACTACCACACTCTTGTATACCACCATCAGACATAAGTGCTTTAATACGTTCATCTTTAGTCATGCTTCCAGTTGGATGCAAGTTGAATAAACGAACTTGAGAAATTACTTGAGCACCCATGAAATTATTATTCACGTTTACGTTCGGACAAACTTCTAAACATACACCACATGTCATACATTTAGAAAGTTCATATGCTGTTTGACGTTTCTTCTCAGGCATACGTGGTCCTGGTCCTAAGTCATACGTACCGTCAATTGGTACCCATGCTTTAACTTTTTTCAAGTTATCGAACATACGAGAACGGTCAACTTGTAAATCACGAATAACTGGGAATGTCTTCATTGGTTCAAGTTTAATTGGTTGTTCCAATTGATCAATAATAGCTGAACATGATTGACGCGCTTTACCGTTAATAACCATAGAACATGCACCACAAACTTCTTCAAGACAGTTCATATCCCAAGTTACTGGTGTCGTCTTTTCACCATTTGACTTAATCGGATTTCTTTGAATTTCCATTAAAGCTGCAATAACGTTCATATTTGGTCTATAAGGAATCTCAAATTTTTCTTCATAAGGTTGAGATTTATCATTTTCTTGACGTTTGATAATGATTGAAATCGTTTTGTTTTCTTGGTTTTGACCTTGTGCATTGTTTTCAACTGTTTGAGTGTCTGCCATAATTATTTACCTCCTTCAGATTTCTTAGAGTAATCACGTTTACGAGGTTTAATGTGACTAATATCCACTTCTTCATATGAAAATTCTGGTGCTTCTTTAGGTCCTCTAAATTGAGCAATCGTTGTTTTTAACCACTCTTCATCATTACGGTCTGGGAATTCTGGTTTGTAATGTGCACCACGTGATTCGTTACGATTATATGCACCAATCGTAATAACTCTTGCTAACACTAACATATTCCATAATTGACGCGTAAAGAATACAGCTTGGTTACTCCAAGTAGATGTATCTTCCATATCAATATTTTGATATCTTTCCATCAACTCAACAATTTTCTTATCTGTTTCTAGAAGTTTATCATTATGACGAACAACTGTAACATTGGCTGTCATAATTTCTCCTAATTCTTTGTGTAACTTATAAGCATTTTCTGTACCTTTAAGTTGTAATAAATGATCGAATTTTTCTTGTTCTTCATTTATACGTTTTTGGAAAATTTCTTCATCTAATTCTGTATATGATTTTTCAATATTATTAGCATATTTAACTGCATTTGGTCCTGCAACCATACCACCATAAATAGCAGATAATAAAGAGTTTGCACCTAATCTATTACCACCATGTTGTGAGTAGTCACATTCACCAGCAGCGAATAAACCTTTAATATTTGTCATTTGATCAAAGTCTACCCAGATACCGCCCATTGAATAATGAACTGCTGGGAAAATTTTCATTGGGACTTTACGAGGGTCATCACCAGTGAATTTTTCATATATTTCTATTATACCACCAAGCTTAACATCTAACTCATGTGCATCCTTGTGTGATAAATCAAGGTATACCATGTTTTCACCGTTAATACCAAGTTTTTGGTTCACACAAACATCGAATATTTCACGAGTCGCAATATCACGAGGTACTAAGTTACCGTAATCAGGATATTTTTCTTCTAAGAAATACCAAGGTTTACCGTCTTTATACGTCCAAATACGTCCACCTTCACCACGAGCTGATTCACTCATTAATCTTAATTTATCATCACCAGGAATTGCAGTTGGATGAATTTGAATAAACTCACCATTTGCATATTTAGCACCTTGTTGATAAACAACAGAAGCTGCTGAACCTGTATTAATCATTGAGTTAGTAGATTTACCAAATATGATACCTGGTCCACCAGTTGCCATAATTACAGCATCTGATCCAAATGATTCGATTTTAGAGTCTGTTAAGTTTTGAGCGATGATACCACGTGCAGCATCTTCCTCATCTTTAACAATACCTAAAAATTCCCAACCTTCATATTTTGTAACTAAACCTTTAACTTCATAACTTCTAACTTGTTCGTCTAATGCATATAGTAATTGTTGTCCAGTTGTTGCACCTGCATATGCAGTTCTATGATGCAAAGTACCACCAAATCGACGGAAATCTAAAAGTCCTTCTGGTGTACGGTTAAACATTACACCCATTCTGTCTAATAAATGTATGATACTTGGTGCTGCTGCAGTCATATTTTTTACAGGTGTTTGGTTAGCGAGGAAATCTCCACCATACACTGTGTCATCAAAGTGAATGTCAACAGAGTCGCCTTCACCTTTAGTATTGACAGCTCCGTTAATACCACCTTGAGCACAAACAGAGTGTGAACGTTTAACAGGTACTAATGAGAATAAATCAACATGCGCACCTTGTTCAGCAGCTTTAATAGTTGCCATTAGTCCTGCTAAACCACCACCGACAACAATGATTTTGTTGTTTGCCATAAAAATTGTCACTCCCCTAAAAAGTATAAATCCTATACGAATGCAAAAATAGCTCTTAAGCCAATAATACTAATTACGATAAATACAAATAAAGTTACATAAGTCATAAAACGTTGTGATTTTGGTGATTGTGTAATTCCCCAAGTAATGAAGAATGACCATAAACCATTTGAGAAATGGAATATAACACTTAATACACCAATAACATATAGCGTTACAGAAATTGGATTAGATAAAATATCTGAAACCATATCAAAGTCAACGTGATGTCCTAATGCAGCTTGAATACGCGTTTGGTAAACATGAACAGCTATGAAAATAAATGATATGATACCAGTTAAACGTTGTAATAAGAACATCCAGTTTCTAAATAGTGAATGCCTTCCTACGTTTTCTTTAGCTGTAAACGCTATGTATAATCCATAAATAGCGTGGAATAGTATAGGAATATAAATAACTACAACTTCTAATACAATTTTAAATGGTAAATTCCACATAAAATCTGATGCTTTATTAAAAGCTTCTGGACTTATCGTTGCAAAATGGTTAATAACCAAATGCTGAATTAAGAATATTCCTATAGGAATTACACCTAATAATGAATGAATACGACGTAAAATAAACTGTTTTTCGCTTGACGCCAAAAGAAGTCCCCCCTAACTTTAATCTATGGCTCTATCGTTATATTAAGAATATAATAATCTGAAAACGATTACATACATCCCAAAAAAAATTCGATGAGCATTTACATGTATATTGTAACATCATTAAGTATGAATTTGGGCATGAGAATTATTCTCATACCCAAATATATAGATTTTTTGTTGTAATTTTACCATTTATTTACTAAGCTTATCTACTAAGTTTTGAGCAACCTTTTTCGGAACACCAATTTTAACAAAATCCTCTAAATTCGATTCTCTCATTTTTTTAATAGAGCCAAAATGTTTTAATAATGTTTGTTTACGTTTTGGTCCAATACCTTCTATTTCATCTAAAGCTGACTTAAGTGATGTTTTTTGTCGTGTTGATCTATGGAAACTAATTGCAAATCGGTGCACTTCATCTTGAATGCGTTGAAGTAAATAAAATTCTTGAGAATTTTTCTTTAGTGGTATAATTTCTGCTTGTGATCCGTACAATAATTCTGAAGTTTGGTGTTTGTCATTTTTACTTAGACCTGCAATTGGTATATCAAGTCCTAGTTCATTTTCTAATACATCTCTCACTGAAGACATATGTCCTTTACCACCATCGACAATAATTAAATCAGGAATTGGCAATCCTTCTTTTAATACTCTTGTATATCTTCTTCGTACCGCTTCTTGCATCGACTTGTAATCATCTGGACCTTTTACGGATTTAATTTTATATTTACGATAGTCCTTTTTACTTGGCTTACCATCTACAAAAGCTATCATAACAGACACTGGATCTACACCTTGAATATTAGAATTATCAAATGCTTCGATTCTAATCGGTGTTTGAATACCCATTGCCTCTCCTAAGTTCTCGATAGCTTTGATCGTTCTAGATTCATCTTTCGCAATTAATTCAAATTTATTTTTAAGTGAAATGCTCGCATTTTTTATCGCAAGATCCACCATTTCTTTTTTCTGACCTCTTTTAGGCTGAACCACTTTTGAATCAACGACTGACTCAACTGTTTTAATGTCTAAATTTTTCGGAATATGAATTTCCTTAGGCGTTAAATGTTGATTTAAAGAATAGAATTGTCCAATAAATGTATAGAATTCTTCTTCAGCAGTTTGAATAATAGGTATCATAGATGCTTGTCTTTCAATTAATTTACCTTGTCTAATAAAGAATACTTGAATACACATCCACCCTTTATCAACAGAATAACCAAATATATCCCTCATTGTCATGTCTGCTGACATCATATTCTGTTTATAATTTAACATTTCAATATGTTGTATTAAGTCACGGTATTCTTTCGCTTCTTCAAACTTCAAAGCTTCACTCGCTTGATTCATCTTCTCGTTTAAGTCATTGACGATTGTTTTGTCATCACCATTTAAAAAATCAGTAATTTCTTTAATCATCGTTTGATACTCGCTTTGTTCGACTGGATAAACGCAAGGTCCTAAACATTGGCCAATATGATAATAAAGGCATACTTTATTTGGCATTGTGACACATTTTCTCAATGGATAAATTCTATCTAGTAATTTCTTCGTTTCATGTGCGGCATAAGCATTAGGATATGGTCCGAAGTATTTACCCGAATCTTTTTTTACAGTTCTCGTCACAATAAGTCTAGGGTGTTTTTCTTTTGTAATTTTTATAAATGGATAACTTTTGTCATCTTTTAATAATATATTATAACGTGGTTGATGTTTTTTAATTAAGTTAAGTTCAAGTAATAAAGATTCTATTTCACTTGAAGTTACGATAAATTCAAAATCTCTAATCTCACCCACGAGTCGAGTTGTCTTTTCATCATGTGCACCTGTGAAATAGCTGCGAACTCTGTTTCTTAATCGTTTAGCTTTACCAACATATATAACCGTTTGTTGTCTATCTTTCATGATGTAACATCCAGGTTCTGTTGGTAAAACTTCAAGTTTTTGCTTAATTTTCTTTTGGTAGTCTTCCACCTTTATCACCTACCTTTTTAAATTCATTATATCAATAAAATTTGCATTGACCAAAACATACGTTCTATATAAATATCTATCATCACACAAAAACTGCCTACAAAGTCATATGCTTTGTAGACAGTTTGGATTAATCATAGGTTATAACGATTAATAATGTTTAGATAATACTTGTTCTAGTTGTTCTTTAGGTTGGAAACCTACTACTTTATCTACAGCTTCTCCATCTTTAAATACGATTAAAGTTGGGATACTCATAACTTCGTATTTAGCTGCTGTTGCTTGGTTTTCATCTACGTCTAATTTAACGATGTTAGCTTTACCTTCAACGTCTTTAGCTAAATCTTCTAATACTGGCGCGATCATTTTACAAGGTCCACACCATGGTGCCCAGAAGTCCACTAAACTAACGCCTTCTTTGATTTGTTCATCGAAATTTGCATCTGTTGCTTTTAATAATGCCATTGGAAAAATCCTCCTTGTTAACTTATGATAATGAGAGTATAGCACGCTTTATTTTGCAATGCATGTTGTTTGCTCAAAGTGTATTGTACTTGATATGAACTATATTAGCAATCACTTAAATTCAGGTTTTCTTTTGTTTATAAATGCATCAATACCTTCTTTTGCATTGTCGCTTTCAATAATATCAACGAAATGTCTTTCTTCAATTTGATCACTTTCTAATGATAAATCTAAATTAGACATTTGCTTGATGACTTTAATAGAGTCTAAAGATTTAGAAGCGATTGTAGTAGCTAATTTTTCAGTAGCTTGTTCTAATGCTTCTTTATCTTCAACTATTACATTAAATAAATGTTTCACTTCTTCTAAATTGATATTCTCACCAGTTAACGCAGCTTGTAATGCTTTATGTTGACCTACCATAGCAGATAATCGTCTGACACCACCAAAGCCTGGGAATATACCTAAGTTAATTTCAGGTAATCCTACTTTTGTATCTTTCGTGATTAATCTCATATCACATGCTAAAGCAAGTTCAAATCCACCGCCTAAACAAACACCATGAATTGAACTGATAACTGGCTTATGACATGTCTTAATCAATCTAAATAATTTAGCACTTGTAGAAGCTAAATCTAATCTTTCATGTTTAGTTAGTTCTGGGAATGATTTAATATCTGCACCTGCAGAGAAACATTTTTCATTACCTTTTATAACGATGACTTTCACATCTTCATTGAATCCTTCTGTTTCAATTGCTTCAATAATGCTATTTAATACTGCCTCATTTAAAGCATTTACCGGACCATGATTTAATTGTATATAAAGAACGTGGTTTTCGACATTTGTATTTATCAAGAAAATTCCTCCTTATAAAAATATTAAGTATGCAATACCTGCTATAAATGTTAAAGCAGAAATAACGAGTAATACTTTAGCTAGTTTATACATATCAAAATTATCCAATATGTTTCCTCCTTATTTCAATGTTACAACAGTAACACCAAATCCACCTTCTGAAGGCATACCTGTACGATATGATTCTACAGAACGATGTTTTTTAAGATGGTCAGCTACACCTTTTTGTAATGCACCTGTACCTTTACCATGAATAATGTTCACTGTACCGTAATTAGAAAGTACTGCTTGATCGATATATTGGTCTAATTCTAACATAGCATCTTCATATCGATAACCTCGTAAATCTAAATCCATTTTTATTGTAGATCGATTCGTTCTAGGAACAACTTTACTTGGTTGTTGTTTCTTTTTATCTAGTTTTTCTAAATCTTTTACTTCTATTTTCATTTTTAGTATACCCATCTGTACAACAACTTCTTCGTCGCTGATCACATCGATAACTTCACCTTTTTGACCGTATGATAATACTTTAACGTCATCACCTTTTTCAATCTTATCGTGACGTTCTTTCTTAACATTTTGTTTCAGAGATTGCGATGTATATTGATTATCAAGTCGTTTCTTTCGCTCAATCAATTCATGCTCTTTTACATTTGCAGCTGAATTATCTCTCATTTCTCTTAGTTCTTGAAGGATTGTTTCCGCTTCTTCAGTCTTCTGTTTAACTTCTTGATTGGCTTTATTTCTCGCTTCATCCATCAATTGTGTTTTGAAGTTTTCAAAGCGTTGTAATTCTTGCGTTAATGATTGATGCAAGTCTATAGATTCTTGTTTTAATTTTTCAACTTCAATACGATCATTTTCAACAGATTTAGCATTTTTCTCAAGTGATTCTATCATGACATTGATTTCTTTTTCATCTTGACCAATCAGTGATTTTGCATGATTGATGAGTTCATTTTTTAGCCCTAATTTTTTAGAGATTTCAAATGCGTTTGAGCGTCCTGGTATACCCATTAATAATTTATAAGTTGGTCTTAATGTTTCAACGTCAAATTCAACACTTGCATTCATCACTTTCTCTCGATTATAGCTATATGCTTTAAGTTCAGGATAATGTGTTGTTGCCATGATTAAAGCATCTCTTTCAATCGTATAATCTAAAATACTCATTGCTAATGCTGCACCTTCACTCGGATCAGTTCCTGCTCCTAATTCATCAAATAAAATTAATGAGTCTTTATCCGCTTGATCAATAATGTTGACGATATTTTTCATATGTGATGAAAAAGTCGATAACGATTGTTCAATAGATTGTTCGTCACCAATGTCACAAAATACTTTCTTAAATATCGTTATAATGGCGCCATCTAATGTCGGAATTAACAAACCAGATTGTGCCATTAACGTGATTAAACCAACTGTTTTTAAGGTAACGGTCTTACCACCAGTATTAGGACCTGTAATAATAACAGCATTAATGTCTTCTTTAAATTCAATCGTATTGCTGACAACTTCTGATTGATTAATTAATGGATGTCTTGCTTTAGGTAAATATATTGCTCTATCTTCAGATATGATTGGTTTAGTAGCTTTAATAGTTGCACCAAATTTAGCTTTTGCTGTCACAAAGTCTAAATGCCCCATAACTTCTGTGCTTGAAAGTAATTCATGTCCTACTTCGCTAACTTGTTCTGTCAGAATATATAACAATCTATCTTTTTCTTCTTTCTCTTTAGCTTTAACTTGAGCGATTTGATTATGCATTTCAACAATTGCACTTGGTTCAATATATAATGTTTGGCCAGATGCAGATTGATCATGCACGATACCATTAAAATCTTGACGATATTCTGCTTTAACCGGAAGTACATGTCTATCATTTCTAACCGTTACAATAGAGTCCGATAATTTCTTCTGATTAGCTGAAGATCTAACCATTTGTTCTAATCTTGATTTAATACGATCGTTCGTTTTTTTAATTTGATGTCTCAATTCAGCTAATTTCGGACTTGCCGTATCAAACAAATCGTGCTCATCACACTGTTCACTTATTTGATTCAGCAAGTCACTTAATACTGGCAATTGCGCAACATAGCCATCGATATTTGGATAAAGGATTGCTTCATCTTCATCAACGATACTAGCGTAAAATGTTTTGAATCTATTTTGAACTTGAATATTACGTTTAATTTGGTTTAATTCTTCAACGTTTAACAAACTGCCAATTTCTGCACGTCTTACATAGGATTTAATATCTTTTAGCCCTGAATACCCAGGTACTCTATGTTTATTATAAATTTGAGTCATTTCGTCTGTTTCATTTATACTTTGCTGAACTGTTTCAAGTTCATCACTTGGTTTAAGTTCGTTAATAAGGCGTTCAGCAATATCACTTGTCGCATGAGTAGACAATTGTTGAATAATTAAGGGATATTCAAGAACTTTTAATGTTTTCTCATTCATATTATCTTCCCTCTTCTTTTAATACTTTATTTTGTTGATTGGATCCATTTTTTAAATGCTTCACGTGATTTAGCATTAATAACTTGTGATTTTTTCACCCAACCTTTTTGAGCCGTTCCAACACCATATTTCATGAAATCAAAATGATCAATATGATGGGCATCTGTATTGATTGTAATCATTAGGTCAGGATTATTTTTTAATACGTCAGCGTTTAAATCTAATCGTTGTGGATTAGCATTCAGTTCTAATACTGTATTAGTATCTCTTGCCATTTTAATAAGTTCATCAATATTAGGACGATATCCTTCTCTTCTGCCAATAATTCTACCTGTCGGATGTGCTATATGTCTGACATATTGATTTTCACATGCAGTTCTAAGTCTATTCATAATCTCTTCTTCAGATTGATTGAAACTTTGGTGGATTGCTGCAATCACATAATCTAATTCTTTCAATACGTCATCTGGATAATCTAAACTACCATCTGGTTTAATATCCATTTCTGTACCACTATAAATATCAATTTCTTTATATGATTCATTTAGTTTTTTAATTTTTTCGTTTTGTTCCAATAAACGTTCAATAGATAATCCATTTGCTACTGCTAAACTTCTAGAATGGTCTGTAATACAAATAAATTGATATTGACGTTCAATTGCCGCTTCAATCATTTCTTCAAGTTTAAACGCACCATCACTATAAGTTGTATGCATATGAATATCACCATTAATATCTTCTAACTGTATGATATCTTGAATATCTTTATCAAATTCTGTACCATCCTCACGCATTGTTGGTGGTATATATGGCACGTTAAAATGATCATAAATTTCCTTTTCACTTTGATAAGTAATGATGTTACCATTTGCTTCTTCTATACCATATTCACTTACTTTTTCATTTTTTTGTTTAGCAAGTTGTCTAATTTTTATATTATGGTCTTTAGAACCTGTAAAATGTTGCAATGTATGATAGAAAGCTTCTGGTTGAATCAGTCTAAAATCAACACCAATAACATCATCTTCAATTTGTAAATCTAAAGAAACTTTCGTTTGGCCAACAGCAATTTGTTCTTTAATATCTGGAAACTCAAGTAGTGCTTGTTGTACTTTTGTAGGTTCTTCAGTCGAAATAATATAATCTAAGTCTTTGCTCATTTCTTTCATTCTTCTGAAACTACCTGCAACTTGATATTGAATAATACCTTCAATATTATCTAAAAATTGATTAATCACTTCATGTGCTTTAATCATAGTATTGATTGGATATTTTTCAGGTCGTTGCCCTAACACTTTCGCTTCTTCAAGAAGTTTTTGTTCAGTCTTTTTCGCAAAGCCTGGTAATTCAGACACTTGATTATTTTCACACGCTTTGATTAAATCTTCTTTATTTTTTATATCCAATTCTTTATATAATTTCGCAATTTTTTTACTACCTAATCCAGGTATTTTTAATAATGGAATAAGTCCTTCTGGAATTTCTTGTTTTAACTCATCTAAATAACTTTGTGTCCCATTATCTATATATTCATTTATGACATCGCCTACACCTTTACCAATGCCTTTTAATGATGTCACATCTTCAATTTCGTTTAACGTTCTTTCATCTGTTTCCAATGATTGACTTGCTTTTCTGTATGCTGATACTTTAAATGGATTCTCACCTTTAATTTCCATGTATATTGCAATTGTTTCTAACATTTTTACGATATCTTTTTTTGTTAACATGTCTATTCCTCCGTAAAAAAAGTCATAGGTTCTCCCATGACTTTTTTCAATATGAATTCATTTAATTTGAAAGCCATTTTACTAATTGATCAGATAAGAATGGTGTCTTTGTTAATACTGCATTTCCAATAGAAGACTGTTGTAATGCATCTATAAAAGGTGCTACGGGGATTACCGCAACTGCTGCTAGTATGATAATTACAACTAAATATCCTTCTATAAATCCAAGTACGATACCATAATACCTTGCATATTTACCGCCAAATTCCATTTGATGATAAAAATCAAATACTGTTGCTACAATTTGTAAAATTATTTTAGTAAAAACAAATAAAATGAGAATCGCCATAATATTATAAAATGCATTCTCATTATTAATACTGTTAAATATTGCATTCTTACCTTCTGTAGACGCACTCGGATAAGGTAATATTAAATGCAATTGCTTGCTAAATGGTGCGTAACAAATGCTGGCAATCACCAATGAACTGATCGTGCCGATAGAATGTAATGATTGTAATACTAAACTACGTCTATATCCAATGATGACACCTATAATTAAACATAAAAATATAAGTAATGTTATCATTCTAAATGTCCTTTATTTTTTAATTGTTTGATTTCTTCTCTTAACTTTTCATTTTCTTCTTCTAATTTAACATATTCATGCATAACATTAACAGCTGTAAGAACAGATTTACGCGTTGTATCCAAGCCTGCATTTAATTGCCCGAGCGCTTGCAACTTTTCATCCACTCTACCAGCTACATATCGAATATGTGATGGATCGTCTTCACCAATAATTGTATAATGTTGATCATTTATAACCACTGTAACTCTATTTTTATTTTCACTCATTATACTACCCCTGTTCAAATTATAAATGGATTTCTATATATGTAATCATACTATATTATACATGACATAAGTTCATTTGTGTATGAATATCCACCAACTTGATTTGAGAAAATTCGTTTATATCATAAATTTATGCTACTCTATTTATAGAAAAAATTAAAAAGGCAGGACTTAAAAGTGGCAAACATCGTAAAAACAATTGACTCCAATACAATCAATCAACTTATAAAACAATATAATATGGAAACAAAGAACTTACCAACTGGCACTTTAGCCCGCAAGAAAATAAAAAGTACACAAGTCCAAATATACCGTTCAAAAAAAATAATGTTTCAAGGTAAAGATGCAGAACAAGTAGCAAGTGAAGTACTTAATCAAAACATAACGTCATCACCATCTAAAGCAACACCAGCTACAAAAAAATATGAATTTGATATACATAATACAATTGGTAGTGATGAAGCAGGCAGTGGCGATTATTTCGGCCCACTCACAGTATGCGCGGCTTACGTATCTAAACAAAACGCTAAAATTTTAAAAGAAATTGGTGTGATGGACTCCAAGTCTTTAACAGACCCTAAAATTGTAGAACTAGCTGAACAAATTATACAAATATGCCCTCATTCTCTAATTGTACTTGATAATCCCAATTACAATACAAAGCAAGCAGAAGGTTGGAGTCAAGTTAAAATGAAAGCAGTCCTTCACAATCAAGCGATTAAAAATGTCATCTCACGAATCGACGAACAAGAATTAGAACAAATTGTGATTGACCAGTTTGTGCAAGCAAGCACTTATGAACGATACATCATTGGTCAAATGCCACGAAAAGACATTACACACTTTGAAACAAAAGGTGAATCAAAATCTATCGCAATTGCTGCAGCAAGTATTATCGCAAGATATGCTTTTGTTAAACACATGGATCAATTAGCAAAATCTTTAAATGTCATTATTCCTAAAGGCGCAAGTAATAAAGTAGATCTAGAAGCAGCAAAAATCGTCCAAAAATATGACATGCAGCAGTTAGATAACATAACGAAAACACATTTTAAAAATAGAGATAAAGTATTAGACCTTATTAATCGAAAAAGGAGAAATTAATATGTTACTTATCACTTTCAGTTGGCAAGTCATACTTGCCCTAATCATTATTTGCTATTTAATTTGGTTTATCGGTAAACAACTTACAAATTCTACAAACAAACGAAAAAAATAATATAAAAACACAGCAACCTGATATGAACCTTCAGATTGCTGTGTTTTTTATTTATATATCTTATCCTCTTAATGTCGCACCATTTTGTTCTAATGCTGTTAAGATTTGCTCGTGTACTGCTGAAACTTTATCTTCTGTCAATGTTTCATTAACGTCTAAATAATCTAAGCGAATTGCGACCGATTTCTTGCCTGGTTCCATATGTTCGCCTTCATAAACGTCAAATACTTCTGCGTTATTTAATATATCTGCACCATTTTCATTGATTGTATGAATAAGTGTAGCTGCCGTAACTTCTGTGTTAACGACAAGTGCAATATCTCTTGAAACTCCTGGGAATTTCGGAATAGCTTCGTATTCAATTTTGCCAACAGGTTGTCCTAAGATTTTTGTAAAGTTTAACTCAAACACATAAGTGCGGTCTAAGTCATTTTCTTTTTCAACTTTCGGATGTAATTCTGCTATTAAACCAACAACTTCATCATTTAATTTAACGTACGCTGTTCTACCTGGATGTAATAAGTCTAATGTCGTCGCTTCATAAGTGAACGTTAAGTTTAATTGTTCTGCAATACGTTCTACTATACCTTTCACTAAGAAGAAATCAACAGGTTCATCTTTTTGTTGCCATTTATTACCTGTATATTGTCCTGTTAAAATACCACTTAAAAATTCAACTTCTGTTGGTAATTGATCTTTTCCGTTACTATAGAACACTTTACCAAGTTCATATAATGCAACGTTTTTATTCTTACGGGCAACGTTATATCGTGTAGCGTCAACTAATCTAGGTAATAAACTTTGACGTAATACGGCTTGATCTTCACTCATAGGCATCATAAGCTCTACAACTTCTTGTTGTTCTAAAGTATAGTTTTGAGCGACATCTTTACGAACTAATGAATACGTAATCGCTTGATCTAAACCAGCACCTTCAAGAATTTCTTTAACTTTTCGTGTCTTCAATTGGTTATCTGTTAAATAGCCAGCAGTTGCATTATCAAAGTTTGGTAATGTTGAAGGTAATTGGTCGTATCCATAAATACGCGCAACCTCTTCGATTAAGTCCGCTTTAATTGAAATATCATTTCTTCTTGATGGCACTTCTACTTTAAAGGCATCTCCAGAAACAATCGTTTCAAATCCTAAACGATTAAATATTGTATTAATTTCATCTGTAGAAAGATCGAAACCGATTAATTGGTTAACATCTTGTGTTGTAATGTCTATCGTACGAGACAATTCTGGTAAATTACCGTCTGATACAACTTCACTTAACACAGATCCACCAGCAATATCTTGTAATAATTTTGCTGCTCTATCTAAAGCATCAAGTATTCTTTCACTCGCAATACCTTTTTCGAATCTGCTTGAAGCTTCACTTCTTAAGCCTAATCGTCTTGATGTTTGTCTAACATTTGTAGCATTAAATAATGCACTTTCGATTACGACATTTTGAGTGTTTTCTGTAACTTCTGAGAAATCGCCACCCATTACACCAGCGATTGCAATTGGTTCTTCACCATTTGTAATAACAAGGTCTGAAGTAAGTAGTTCTCTCTCAATATTATCTAATGTCATGATTTTTTCATTTTCATGTGCGTAACGTGCAACAATTTGATCTGAACCAATTTGGTCTTGATCAAACATGTGTAACGGTTGACCATACTCTAAAAGTACGTAATTCGAAACATCTACCACGTTGTTAATTGGACGGATGCCAGCTTTCATTAATCTAGACTGCATCCATGATGGAGATGGTTCAATTGTTA
This sequence comes from Mammaliicoccus sp. P-M59, assembly GCF_022386135.1. NCBI lineage: Bacteria > Bacillati > Bacillota > Bacilli > Caryophanales > Staphylococcaceae > Mammaliicoccus > Mammaliicoccus sp. P-M59. The sequence continues at coordinate 756,276 of NZ_JAJNJJ010000001.1, forward strand.
CATTTTTAACAACTCTAGCTGCATAGAATGGAACACCTTCTTGATCTTGAACAGTCACTGATAATGATTGACTAGCTTTCTCTTCAGATTCATCTAAAGAAGTATTTGGGTATTGTATGTCATTGCCATATAATGCACTCACTTCATGTGCAGCACCTAGCATACTTAAACAGTCTGCTCTATTTGGTGTCAAATCAAAGTCTAATACATCGTCATTTAATAATAATGCTTCTAGTGCATCACTACCAGGCGTTGGTTCGTTTGAGAAGACGTAAATGCCATCTGCATATTTTTTAGGCATAACATTTGGATCAATACCTATTTCTTGTAATGAACAAATCATACCTTCTGATACTTCACCGCGTAATTTAGCTCTTTTAATTTTAACGCCACCAGGTAAACGACCACCTACTCTTACAACGATGACATATTGATCTTTATCAACATTTGGTGCACCACAAACGATTTGTACGGGTTCTTCTTCACCAACATCCACTTTACAAATATTCAGTTTATCTGCTTCTGGATGTTTCTCTTTAGAAAGCACATGTCCAACGACTAATTTTTTAATATCGTCTCCATAATGTGTAACACTATCAACTTCAATACCGCTTCTTGTAATTTTCTCAGCTAAATCTTCAGTATTAGCATCTATATTTATATATTCACTTAACCACTCTTTACTTACTAACATTATGCTTCACCACCATCTTCTACAGGCTTAAATTGTTCTAAAAATCTCACGTCATTTGTATAGAAATGTCTAATATCTTCAATTCCATATTTCAACATTGCCATTCTATCCGGTCCTAAACCAAAAGCAAATCCAGAATATTTATTTGAATCAAAGCCTGCCATTTCTAATACATTTGGATGTACCATTCCTGAACCAAGAACTTCTATCCAACCTGTTTGTTTACAAACGTTACATCCTTTACCTTTACATTTGAAACATGACACATCTACTTCAACTGATGGTTCAGTGAATGGGAAGAAACTTGGTCTTAATCTAATTTCACGATCTTTACCAAATAATTTACGTGCTAATAATTCTAATGTTCCTTTTAAGTCACTCATCTTGATATTTTCAGCTACGACTAAACCTTCAATTTGCGTAAATTGATGACTGTGCGTCGCATCATCAGAGTCTCTGCGGTAAACTTTACCTGGACAGATGATCTTAACGGGTCCAACACCATTACGTTTTTCTAAAGTTCTCGCTTGTACAGGAGATGTATGAGTACGCATTAAGATTTCTTCTGAAATATAAAAAGTATCTTGCATATCACGTGCTGGATGAGACTTTGGTAAATTAAGTGCTTCAAAGTTATAATAGTCAGACTCTACTTCATAACCTTCAACAATTTCATAACCTAAACCAATAAATAAATCTTCTAAATCTTCATTGATTTTAGTTAGTGGATGTTTCGCACCTAAACTTACTTTTCTACCAGGTAACGTTACATCGATTGTTTCATTCTCTAATTGTTGGTTTAATGCTTCCTCTTCTAAAAGTACTTGTTTAGATTCGATTTCTTTCTCTACAGCTTTACGTACTTCGTTCACAAGTTGACCGAATTCTGGTCTTTCTTCTTTAGGTAATTCTTTCATTTCTTTCATAAGACCTGTAATAACGCCTTTTTTACCTAAATAATTTACTTTCACGTCTTGTAATGATCTTTCTGCTTTTGCTTCATTAATTCTTACAAGCGCATCTTGTCTTAATTCAGATAATTTTTCTCGTAATGACATATATATCCTCCTATTTTGGTCGAAAAAAAGACTCCGCCTCCTCAAATATAGAGGGACGAAGTCTTCCGTGGTACCACCCAAATTTATACATAGTTATGCATACACTTATATGTTGATAACGGATCTACATTCCGACTTAAATTTCTTTAAGTAGCTAAAAAGATGAAAAAAATTAAGTTACAACATAGGATTTTTCAGTCTCGAATCCATTCCCTTGTCATGTGTAAACATTAATTTACGTCCTTTTGTAAGCTCATATTGATTATGAAATCATTATATTAAATATTATATAATTGGTCAACCTTTCAAATGATAAAGCAAGATACCACAAGATACAGCTACATTTAAACTTTCAGCTTTGCCATATAGCGGTATATGAAGATTTTTAGTCGTTTGTTCAAGTATCGCTGGATCAACGCCCGCACCTTCATTCCCCATAATTAACGCAAAGTTTGAATGGCTTTTGACTTCTCGATATTCAACTGCATTTTGAAGACTTGTTCCGTAAGTTTCGCCATCAAATTGTTCCATAAATTCAAATATATCTTGCTCAACAACAGGTAAATGAAAGACACTACCTTGTGAAGCACGTAATACTTTATCTTGGTACGGGTCTGCACTACCTTTTGAATAAATAACAGCGTCCATGCCTGCAGCGTCAGCATTACGAATCAATGCACCCATATTACCTGGATCTTGTACTCTATCTAATACAAGGACTTGTTTAAAATTACTCGTTTCGTATGTAGGCATTTCAACAACCGCAAATATACCTTGAGGTGTCGTTGTGTCAGATAATGATTCTGCCACTTTAAAATTAATGACATATGCTTCCTTTGCATATTCAACAATTTTCTCATCAACTCTTCCATAATCTACTGCTAATAATGTAATGATATTCAGTTGACTATGATAAGATTCTTCGATTAAATGAAATCCTTCAATTAGAAATTGTCCTTGTTTAACTCGTTCTTTTTTCTTTTTTAATTTATTCATTTGTTTAATTTTATTATTTTGAACTGAAGTAATTTCTTCCATAGTAACGCCTCATCTTCTCATTGTGATATAAAAATATTATATACGAAAAAAGACTGCCAACAAAGTCAAAGACATTGATGACAGTCTTAAGCACCTTAGTTTAGGTGTTTAAATATTAATTATTATTTAGAAACGACTTCTTTACCTTTGTATGATCCACATGCTTTACATACACGGTGAGATAATTTCATTTCTCCACAGTTTGAACATTCTACCATACCTGGTACTGAGATTTTGAAATGCGTACGACGTTTTCTTTTAGCTGTTTTTGAAGTTCTTCTAGCTGGAACTGCCATGTCTTATTCCTCCTTAAATTTTATAAACACTTTTCCGATTATTTTTCGTCATCGAAGAATTGTTGTAATTTTTGAAGTCTTGGATCAACTTTCTTTTCAGTTTCTTGTTCTGAATCTTCGGTTGACTCAATTTGATCTTCGCCAATAACTTCCCAACCATCGCCTGCCATTGAAATATCTTCGCTACCTTCAGAGAATACTTGTAACGGTTTCTCTAAAATAACAAGTTCTTCAATGATTGGTAATAAATTAATCATGCCGCCTTCGAGTTTATGTCTCAATTCGTCATCATCATTATTACTTTCACTAAATTCATCTAGCTCAAATATTTCTACTGATGTAGTATCAAATGGTAGCTCTACTGGCTTTAAAGTACGGGCACATGGTAACGTCAATACACCATTAATGTCAAGATTGACAATTATCTCATGCATTCGCACTTGAACGTCTCCTGTTACTTTTATTGGAGATATATCGATAAGTTCATCTACCCTATCAATAAGGTATTTCATATCGATTTCTTTATCAAAAGTAAATGGTTCGTTTTGGTATTTTTTAAGTTGTGTTATTGACCACTTCATCTGGGTTCACCTCTTACAAACACAAAAATTATTGTAACCTTAACGACAATGTTTGTCAAGATTTTTTCTTAACATTCATTATCTGATACAATACTTATGATGAAGTGAAATGGGAGGAAATGCAAATGAAAAGTGTTGCTTTAATAACAGAATATAATCCATTTCATAATGGGCATGTATATCACGCAGAATCTTCTAGAAAATTAACAAAAAGTGATGTTGCTATTTCTATTATGAGTGGTTCTTTTACAATGCGTGGAGAACCAGCAATTTTAAGTAAGTTTAAGCGTGCCGAAATGGCCATTCAATATGTAGATTTAGTTATTGAATTGCCCCTTGTATATGCCATATCATCTGGTGATTTATTTGCTAAAGGCAGCGTTCAAATAGCAGAACAACTTGGATGTGACACATTATCTTTTGGAAGCGAATCTGGAAATATTGACGATATTAAACATGTCATTAAAGAAATAGAACAAGTATCTAAAAGTGAAAAATACAAACAAATGTTGAAAGAAGGAAAATCACACCCGAGAATTATTTCAGAATTAATACCTCATAATCAAATGCTTAAAGGTTCAAATAATTTACTCGCAATTGAATATGTGAAACATATCATGCAGCATAACTTAGCAATAGAACCAACAACGATTCAAAGAAAAGATAACATGTATTTAGATGCTCATTTAAACGAAACAACACACATTTCAAGTGCAACTTCTATACGTAACGCCTATTTTAGACAGGACGATACATATCAATTAAGTTTACCGATAACAAGTTCAAATATATTAAAGCACGCTCATGCAGTTAACTGGGATCACTTTTTCCCATTATTAAAATGGACAATATTAAGAGCTACCCATGAAGAATTGCGAGACATATATATGATGACTGAAGGATTAGAATATAAAGTTAAAAAAGAAATTAAAGAAAGTACGAACTTTGAAATGTTTGTACAAAAGCTCAAATCTAAGCGATATACGTGGACAAGAATACAACGCTTGTTAACCGCAATTTTGTTAAACGTTTCGAATGAACAAGTTTCTGAATATAATCCAACTGCCATACGTGTACTTGCAATGTCTAAAAAAGGACAAGCATATTTAAAATCTATTAAAGAATCATGTCCGTTACCTATCGTTACAAATGTAAATAAACAAACAGCTGCTCACTTCACTAATGAAATTAAAGCAACAGATTTATATCAATATATTTCAGGTGATTCTGATACTGATTTTAATAAACCAGTCATAATAAAAAACGCATGACATATGCATGCGTTTTTTATTATGATTCTTTATTTTTTATTTTTTCTTTCAATGCTTTATTCACATTTTCAGGAACAAATTCCGAAATATCGCCGTCAAATTGTGCAACTTCTTTCACAACACTTGAACTTATAAATGAATAATGATTATTTGTCATCATATATAATGTTTCAATGTCGTCATCTAGTTTTTTATTCATAGATGTCAATTGCATTTCATACTCAAAGTCGCTAACAGCTCTTAACCCTCTTACAATCGTGTTAGCATTTATTTCTTTGCAAAAGTCTACAAGTAACCCATGAAATGAATGCACCACTATATTTGGTACATCTTGTACCGCTTCTTTAATTAATTCAACACGCTCTTCTGTACTAAATAAGCCTTTTTTAGAACCATTTTTCAATACAGAAACATGAATCTCATCAAATATTTTTGCACTACGCTTAATAATATCAATATGTCCTAATGTTATTGGATCAAAGCTACCTGGAACAACTGCTATTCTCTTAGTCATTGTCTTCTCCTTTTGTTAGCAACATAACATGCGTCAGTCCATATTCATACTTTTTAAGAACTTTGAACGCACCCGTATCTATGTCTTCACTTTTATCAAATTCGCAAATTATTGTACCATTTACATTTAATAAGTCAAACGCTTGAATTTTTTCTAATGATTGATCTATGAGCGATTTTCTATAAGGTGGATCTAGAAATATATAATCAAACTTAATATCGCGTTTATTTAAAGCTTTTAACGCTCTAATTGCATCATTTTTATAAACTTCGTATTGAGTTTCAGGTATATGTAATGTATTTAAATTTTCTTTTATCATTTTAGTTGCTTTGAAATTACCGTCCACAAAAATCACTTTATCTAAACCTCTAGACAATCCTTCGATACCAAGTCCACCACTACCAGCAAACAAATCTAACCCGATACCTTCTAATTCTTGAAGGCTATTAAAGATATTTTCTTTCACTTTATCTGTAGTCGGTCTCGTTGATTGACCATCTATTGTTTTTATATGAAGTCTCTTGTATTTTCCACCTATTACTCTCAATGTTAATCATCACTTTCTTTATTATTAATTATTATTTATACTTATCCATATAGTATTTAAACGAAAACGAGGTTTATAAAAATGAAACAATCATTTATCGTCATCGGTCATGGCCTAACTGATTTATTTGAATTTCAAACGTTAATCGAATATAACCATGAACGTATTTCTGACATTATTATGTTACATACACCATTATCTAAGGAGAAACTATCTTCAGCTTGTATCATTATGAAGCCTACTAAAGGTCAACATTTTCAAGCGATTTACATGATAATGGAAGGTATTAAATATCCTTACCCTGACTCAAATAAAAAATTCGATTTAATCAATGAATGGGCTAATGCATATCACATACAAGTTAAAGGTCTTGATGTTAAATCACGTGCTGATTTCGCTGAAGATGAACTTTACTTCGCCTATTTAAAAGGTGTATTAAGACTTGAAAGATACTTGCCTCCGCTTCAATAGTTAAAAGTTTAAATACTCTTTTTTGTCCGTATTTGAATTAGAGTAATCTCTTTTAACATATTTAAATGGTGAAACTTTTACATCTTTAACATATTTTAGTTTCATTAAATGTTGAACAGTATCGTCTATTTTATCTTCATTTGTATATAACATGACGTATTGTTCTTTTCTATGTGCAAAGTATATATTACCAAACTTGCGTAATTGTCGTTCGTGTTTCATATTCTTTAAATATACGACAATACTGATTCGTTCTACTAATTCCATCAAAATAACCTCCTAACGCTTTTTATTTTTATATTAGCACTTTCTATAAAATGATGAAAGAAGATAACTCCAAGCACATGTGACTTGCTTTCTTATCTTAAATCAATTTGATAGAATATATATAAGTCTTTATTTGCATTTCGAAAGGATAGGATAACATGTCAAAAATTAATTTATTAAAAACAACAGGTCTTATCGGAGGCATTGTTGCGGGTTCTTGGATTGTGACAAAAGCAACATCAAACGTTAAACCACGTACGATTAAACCATTCTTTACACAACCAGCTCCTTATGTATTCGCTCATCGTGGAGGCATGGCGTTAAGACCAGAACATACACGCTTAGCTTTTGATCATGCATTAAAATACGAAGTAACTGGATTTGAAGTAGATGTTCGACTTACTAAAGATGAAGTACTTGTTGTAACACATGACAACACAGTCGATCGTACAAGTAACGGTTCAGGGTATGTAGGTGATCATACATTAGAAGAACTACGCCAATTAGATTTCGGATACCACTTCAAAGATATTAATAACGAGCATCCTTATAGAGGAGATGCCAAAGCTAAAATCGTCACTTTAAAAGAGTTATTAACTGAATATCCAGATGTCTTAGTAAATATAGATATTAAAGACCATCCTGAATCATATAGTGGTAGTTTAGCACCATCACACTTATATCGTTTAATTACAGAACTTAAAGCTGAGGATCGTGTTAATATTACAAGTTTCTATGATGAACAAATTGATCGCTTTAATTTATATGCTCAAGATTCAATTGCATTAGGTACAGGTCAAAGCGAAGTAGCTAAAGCTTTCATAGCTTATCAATCAGGATATGGTCATACGTATCAACCTAAATCCGATACATTCCAAATTCCAATACAAGCTAAAGGGCTTCCTTTAGACTCAGAAGGTTTCATTCAATTTTTAACATCACTTAATATATCTGTTGCTTATTGGGTTGTAAATCAAATCGATACAATGGATGATTTAATTCAAAAAGGTGCACATACGATTGTAACTGATCGCCCAGATACTGCACACTTCTTAATAAAAAAACAATACTAATTTTAAAAAGCTTTCCATCTGTCAAATGACAAATGGAAAGCTTTTTTATGTTATGTTGAACATCCACAAGAACCACCAGTAGAACAACCACCACCATGTGACTCACTACTAAAGAATGGATTACCTGTATCCACTTTAACATTGCTTGAAACTGAATAAGAAACAATGCTAATCACTTCATCTAATAAATCTTGTAAAGCAGTTTCTTTAGTCTTAAATTCAGAAACAACTGGATGCATTTCATATGCTCTCTTTTGTTGTCTTGTTTCTTTCATAACTCTACTGTAATCAGGATGATATCTGCCAAATCTTAAACAATCATCATAATGTGATTTTATTTGATCAAATTTTTGTCTTAATATTTTAACTTCAAAATTTGTTTCAAGTTGATGTTTTGCTTCGATGTATTCTTGATAAATATATGAATCTTTAATACATGCACTTAGTTCGTCTGATTGATCAAGTATATCAACTGTTTCTGCAGTAAACATAATATGATTCCCCCTTATTCTTTATTTTCTTTGAAAACAAGTGAATAGTATTCGCGAGAATTACCAGCACCAAATTCATCATATTGACTACCTAATAACTTTTCTCGATACGTGTTGTTGTTTAACCAGCTATTGATAAGTGTTGGTACATCATAGAAATTGTATGCTAAATTTTGGTTAATGGACTCATATTCAATCTTTTGATTATTGATATGTTTTGTGATGCCATCTTCTAGAGATTTAACTGCCTCTTCTTCATCGATATCATCTTCAATTAAATCTGCTTCCATTTGTGTTATATACGTAAGTTGATCATTAATCTGTAATGGTTTGACATCTTTCATTTCTCTAATTTCATTAACAATTTCAAGAAGTGATAAATCTTTATTTATATGTGATTGGAAGTCTTGTTTGTCTGTTCTCTTTAAATCTTGACCTTTGTCATTATTTATCTTAGTCATTGAAAATGGTGCATGCTCAATAACAGCATCTGAATCCATAAATTGTACGCCCATCACTTCATTTGTTTCACTATCAATTAAGACTTGCGCATAAACATTACCGTATTTAATCAGTAATTGTGTCTTGATATCACGTTCAGATAATTCTAATTGATATTTTCCATATGCACTTTCAACAACTGGTTCCATATCTATATTTGTACCATTAAAAATCTTTGTTGCATCTTGTTTCATTTTAATTGGTGAAACATTCACTTTATTTCCTGTAGCAAATACTGAAGAGACTTTATCATTTTTAGTAGATATTAAATAATAGTGCTCTTTATTTTTGAAGACATAATTCTTTCTACCGTGCTCTGCCTTATATACCCTATCTGGTTGTCCTAAATCATTTATGACTTCTTTAATATTTTTATAGACATATGTACCTACGCCTTCTTTCAACTTTGCATTGCCAGTTGATTTTTCAGCTTGTTGCTCATAATAATTCTCATTTGCTTTATCATGAGAGTAGTTAGGATTCTTTAAAACATCAAATTCTAATTTAGGTGAATAGAATAAATAAAAGAGTACAATGATTAAAATAGTTATTGCTACAACTTTTATGATAATATTTTTCAACTATTTACCTCCTCATTTATTCCTATATTCAATTATATCATTTTACAGGAAAACATTTACCTAAATCAATCGAAATGTTGTCATATTTGTTAAATATAAATGTACATTGCAACATTGGCGCTTTTATCATAAAATAAACTTAAAGGTACTTAGAGGGAGGAAAAATACATGGTATTTGATAATACAGGTCTTGAGAAGGTTATCATTGAACAAGAGCTATTAAAAGATGTTATGAATAAACATGGTTTTATTGCTGGAGGACATTGGGATTATGAGCGTATTACTTATGATTTTAAATATGAAATAAGTGAAGGTGTCTATTACTTAAGAATTCCAGGTTATGCACTTAAAGGGGACATCGGTGCCAATAACGCAACAATTCAATTAATGGATCCATATCTCGGTAAACACTACTATCCAACAGGTGTAGAATACGGAGATGATGAAGTTTACCCAGATAATTTAGTTGCACATTGTAACTTATTAATTGAACGTATCACATCAGATATTAATGCATTAAATACATTAGGTGCGCATTAATTAAAATATTACTAACAGAGTAGAGACGTGATATTTCACGTCTCTTTATTTATATATAAATGAGCAAAGAGGTCATCATTATGAAAAAATGGATAAACAAACGAAACATAAGCATATTTATCATTATAGTTTTATCTATTCTATTTATTTATTTCATATTACCGATATCAATACCTTTAATAACAGCACTTGTTATCGCATTAGCACTCAATCCGCTCGTTAATAAACTTACACATAAAATTAAAAGCCGGAAATGGAGCGTAACGATTATTTATACGTTACTCCTTACGATAACAGGATTTGTTATATTTTTATTTTTAACAAAATTAATAGACCAGATTGTGCTATTTATTAAAGATTTACCTAATAAAATTAATATACTCATCAATGTAATTGAACAATATAACGACAAAATGAAAGCTATTTTACCAGATGAAATGGCAGTTACAATCAACAAGGAACTGCAGAACTTTGTAGCATCTTTAAGAGATTCAATCGCAAATTATTTAAGCGTTGAAAATATAACAGAAGTTGTATCTTCTTTACCCGGTTTTATAATAAGTCTTGTAGTGTTTCTTGTAGCATTGTTCTTATTTATGTTAGAAATACCAAATATTCATAAATTTATTAAACAACATCTATATCCGTCGACTTATCATGAAATTTATAAAATATACAATAAAATTGGCCATTCTATTATTGGAATGATATCTGCTACCATCGTATTAAGCTTTATAACTTGGTTATTTACATACGTTGGTCTACTGATCATTGGTGTAGATTCAGCGTTTATCATCAGTTTATTTATATGGTTTATAGATATCTTACCGATAGTTGGTGCAACAGGTTTTACAATTCCGTGGGCAATCTATGCTTACATAGTTGGAGACCCGACGCTCGGTATTCAACTAATTATACTATCTGTTATATTACTCGTTCAAAGAAAAATATTAGAACCTAAAATATTCGGTACAGGTGTTGGTTTATCTCCACTACCTACTTTAATATCCATGTTTATCGGTTTAAAATTACTAGGCTTTATTGGATTCTTTATCGGACCATTATTCTTAATCGTTATCAAAACGATACTAGAATCTGGTCTTATAAAAACAGACTTTAAAATATAATATATACAAAAAACCTCTCAACCCATTATATACGGATTGAGAGGTTTTAATTTAATGTCCTAAAATTGCTTTTATCATAGATGTTGTATCGCCACCATGATAGAACACATATAATAATAAATAAACGGCAACACCTGTAATAGCTGTACAGAACCAAATAATAGATGTTACTGGCCCAAATTTACGGTGTCTATCCAGTTTGTTCGTCCAACCTAAATAAATCGTATAGATCCCCATCACTGCCCCGACAGTCGCTAGTGTTATATGGAAAATCAAGAAAATTGTATAATAAATTTTGATATTATCCGGTCCACCAAATGAAGTATTTCCAATAAATACTGTTCTACTAGCATAAATGGTAAAGAATACAACTGCCGCAACTGCTGCAGATATCATAAACTTTTTGTGTGTTTCAATTTTTCGTTGTGCAATAAAGTACCATCCGATAGCAACTAAAATAGCGCTTAATACGATGAAAGTTGTACTTATTGTCGGTAAAATTGGTAAATTCATTTTCATACATCCTATCTAAATTGATTATATAATGCTTTTTGCTCTTGTAATTTTCTCAAGCTATCTTCAGTGATTTGCTTTTCATTTTTTCTCTCATATCTAAACCATCTCATGAAAATGATATATAAATAAATACCAAACACGATTTCTTGCATAACTTTCATGATGACACCACCTGTTTGCTGATCTTCTAAAGGTGTAAAATTCGTAAAGTATTCTGGACCAGATAAACCTGTTCCTTGAACGACTGAATTTAACGTATCAGCTGGTACACATAAAGTCATCGCACCAAGCCATGCTTTACCTGACGTGTATGTTTCATACATTGCAGAACCGCTAAATATGATAAGTCCACATGAAGGTGTTAACAACACACCGATAAAGAAGATATATAAGATTTTCTTAATGTTACTCATGTGCAGTTCTTCAGGAATATGTTTGTTAAATATTGGATGCCACATAAACCATGCACTTATGAATAAAATAATCGTATATAACTCATGCAAAACTAGATCTTGTTTTAATGTATCTAACACAAGTGGTATATGATATACAGAGAATAAACCGTTAAAAAGAAAAATTGCTAATATCGGCTTTGTAAATAATTGAACAATCTTATTAATTACAGGTAGTTCTTCCACATATTTGATGATGTATTCTGGGATAGCAAAATATAGCAATGGAACTACAATTAAAAATAATAAAGCCATTTGCAACATATGGAAACTAAATATGATATGTGAAAGCAGATCAATAGGTCCACCTTCTAATAAGTATATCGTTAACATTAAGATAACGAAAAGTGTCGCTTCACCTTTTCTTAAAGGTCTTCCACCAGGTATATCTTTATACCATTTTCCACAAATTAAAAAGTATAAAATAATTACACACAATACGCCTACAAAGAAGAATGGCGTCCAGTTTGCCCAAAAACCGAATATAGATATTGAGGTTAAGTTACCCATCTCTTTACACTTCCCCACTTAGTCATTACTTTTATTATAAAATTTAATCCATCGTTAAACAACCCAACAATGTAAATAGTTATGACAATGATATGACCAAATAAAAAGACTCGAGAACTTATATAACAAAGTTCTCGAGTCTTTTATAAATTATTTTGTTTTTACGAATAACGGATCGCCTAACCATACGATGTAAATAAACGTTACGATGAACGATAATCCGAAGAATACACCCGTAATCATAAATAATTTTGATATACCATGTTTTTCAGCTTTCATATGCATGAAATAATAGAATTGTAATACAACTTGTAGTACTGCTAATCCTAAAATAACTGGTATAACGAATTCTTTAGGAAGTTCTGCAGCAACTAATGCGAAAGCAATAAAAGTAACAAAAATCATAATAGCGAAGTTTGTAACTTGCATACGCATTTCTTTTGTACTTTTACGCTTCTTATAATCTCTAAGTGCTTGTGCGTCATGATTTAATTGTTGACTCATATTATCCTAACGCTCCCATCAAGTATACTACTGTAAAGATAAACACCCATACAACGTCAATGAAGTGCCAATATAAAGCAGCAGTATTAAATTTATGTGCATTATAAATACTTAATCCTCTAGCTCTATTACGGAAGATGAGTAATGTTAACCATACTAAACCTATAAGTACGTGGAATCCGTGTGTTCCTACTAAGAAGTAGAAGGCACTACCGAAAGCACTTGAACGGAATGTATGACCTTGATGTACATACTCTACGAATTCATAAATTTCTAATCCTAAGAATCCTAATCCTAACAGTATTGTAATACCAATCCAAAGGAATAATCCTTTAGCATTGAAATTACGCATATGATATAAAGCATACACACTTGTTAGAGATGATGTTAATAATAACATCGTCATTACGAACGCTAATGGTAAATGGAATAAATCTTTAGCTAATAAATGATCTTCACTTGGTACAGCATCTTTTAGTGCTAAGTAAGTAGCGAATAGTGATGCGAATAATGCAACCTCTCCACCTAAGAACACCCAAAATCCTACGAGTTTGTTCTTACCTTCCATAGATGCTGTTTCAGGATGGTTTGGCCAATTGTCAGCTGTAAATTTTGCTTCTTCATGTGACATTAACGCTCACCCCTTTCATACTCTAATAACTCTTCTTTAGAAATATGATGACCGTGATCATCTTTAAGTGATCTTACAATCATACTTCCTGCAGTAATACCTAAACCAAGAATCAATACGTATACTGCCCATGGTTTTTCATGTAAATCTTTAACTGCATCTAAAGCCCATTCTTTACCATCTGCAAAGTATAAAGCACCGAATGCAGCTACGAATAAACCGAATGCTTGCATAAATGGAATAAATGAATTATTAGGCATATGAATCTCATCTAAAGATTCAGCTGGAAGAATTTTTCCGTCACCTTGAGTTTTTTCAATCCATAATGCATCTAATCCACGAACTAATGGTGTTTGTGCAAAGTTGTAATGAGGTGTTGGTACTGGTAACGCCCATTCTAAAGTACGGCCGTCTCCCCAAGCATCTTTTCCAACTTTTTCACCTTTAGCTAATGTCATGATTACATTGATAACTTCAGTAATAACAGCTACTGCCATGAATAGCGCACCAATTGTTGATACTAAGTTTGGTATGTCATACCCTTGACCAGGTAAGTATGTAAATACTCGACGTGGCATACCCCATAGTCCTAAGAAATGTTGAATTAAGAATGTTAAATGGAAACCAATAAAGAATAACCAGAATGTTACTTTACCTAATTTTTCACTTAACATTTTACCAGCTATTAGCGGGAACCAATAATGTAAACCAGCTAATAATGCAAATACTACACCACCAACAATTACGTAGTGGAAGTGAGCAACGATAAAGTATGAGTCATGTAATTGATAGTCAGCTGGTGCTGATGCTTGCATGACACCTGTTACCCCACCCATAACGAATGATGGAATAAAGAATAACGCATATAACATTGGTGTTGTGAATTCAACGCTACCGCCCCATACAGTTAGTAACCAGTTGAATATTTTCACACCAGTTGGAACAGCAATTGCCATTGTTGCAACAGCGAATATAGCGTTAGCTACTGGACCTAAACCTACAGTGAACATGTGGTGAGCCCAAACCATGAATCCTAAGAAACCGATTAATACTGTAGCGAATACCATCGCTGAATAACCGAATAAACGTTTTCTAGCGAATACAGGTATAATTTCAGAGAATATACCAAACGCTGGTAATACTAAAATGTATACTTCTGGGTGTCCAAAGATCCAGAATAAATGTTCCCAAATAATTGTGTTACCACCTTGAGAAGCAACAAAGAATGATGTACCAAACATTCTATCGAAAATTAATAAGAAAATACCGATAGTTAATGGTGGGAATGCAAATACGATTAATGTAGAAGCAACAAATGTTGTCCAAGTCATTAATGGCATACGCATATACGTCATACCAGGTGCTCTCATGTTAACGATTGTAGCTACAAAGTTAATACCAGCAATTAATGTACCAGCACCAGAGATTTGTAACCCTAGAGCATAGAAGTTAATACCATGCCCTGCCGATTCTAAAGATAAACTTGCATAAGATGTCCAACCTGCGTTAGGCGCTCCACCTAAAATCCAAGATAAGTTTAAGAAAATTCCACCGAAGAAGAATAACCAGAAACCTAATGCATTTAAGAATGGAAATGCAACATCTCGTGCACCAATTTGTAATGGGACAACTGCGTTCATATAACCGAATAACAAAGGCATTGCGGCTAAGAATATCATTGTTGTACCATGCATTGTGATAATTTCATTAAACAGTCCAGCTGTAACAAAGTCGTTTTCTGGAACTGCTAACTGGATACGAATTAACATTGCTTCGATACCACCGATAGCAAAGAATAATCCCCCAGCAATTAAATACAAAATAGCAATTTTTTTGTGGTCGACTGTTGTTAAATAGTCCCAAATAGTCGATCCAAACCCCTTTTTACTTTGAGTAGACACTAGAGTAACCTCCCTTTCAATTCTTACTTATCAACTTTTCTTTCCATTAAGTAGGCAGATAAAGCGTCAATGTCTTCATCAGAAACTTTATATTGACCAGTCATCTTATTACCAGGTTTAACGCTTTCTGGGTCTTTAATCCATTTTTTAAGATTTTCTTCATCATGTTTTAAGTAACCTGCAATTAAATCACGATCACCAAAGTTAGTTAAGTTAGGGCCTTTAGCGCCATCTCCAGTTGGTGTAACAGCGTGACATCCTGCACATGATTTGTTAAATACCTTTTCACCCTCTTTAGCTTGGCTAGAAGTAGCGGCTACAGGTTTTTTAACGTCTTTCATATCTTTAACCCATTTATCAAAATCATCTTGTGGTAGGGCTTTCACTTTAAAGTCCATTAAAGCATGTGATGGTCCACATAATTCAGCACACTTACCATAGAATAGATTTTTGACTTCTTTAGCTCTTTTATCATCGAATTTTAAGTAGAATTTATTAATACCTTCTACGTTAGTATCCAATTTTCCTCCAACTGCTGGTACCCAGAATGAGTGTTTAACATCAGCTGAATGTAATCTGAAGTAAACTTTCTTATCAGTTGGTACAACCAGTTCTTGGCTGGTAACAATTTTTTCATTTGGATAACTAAACTCCCACCAATAAAGGTTAGCAGTTACATCAATAACAAGTTCTTTACTTTTACCTTTTTCATCTACTTTATCGATTGCTTTCGTATCTCCAAGTGAGAACGTTAGCATAACAGTAGGAATTGCTAGAATAATAAGTAAAATGATTGGGATGATTGTCCAAACCAATTCTAATTTATGATTTCCTTCAACGTCTTTAGGTACATAATCTTCACCTAATTTTTTACGACGGAATTTAATCATTGCAAATAAGAATATAACAACAACTACAACAATAACTAGCAACATAATGCCTATTGAAAGCATTAGTAAAAAGAATTGTTTATCAGCCACTTCACCAGCTGGGTGAAGTACTGATAAATGTTTTTGTCCACAACCTGCTAATACAAACAGCAAAGTAGCAAGCAAACCGAACATTTTCGTGTTTTTTAAACGTGTCTTCATTCGTTTAACCCCTCTTTCATGCATTCATTCATAATTAATTATATTAATTGTATAACAGTTACGATAACTGTCATGACAAAGAAAATAACAAGATAATTTAAAGAAAAAACAAACATACTCGTAGCCCATTTTGATTTGTTTATTTCTTTTTTAAATCCATATAAAGCTAATAACATCCATGCTAAGTTGAGCAGTGTTGCAATAACGATAAACACTGTACCAAGTTGCGTCATTAAGAACGGTATCGGTAATAATAGAACTACCCAAAACAACATACTTAAACGCGTTCTATTGAAGCTTTTAACTGACGGTAACATTGGTATATTAGCTAAGGCATATTCATCTTTACGACGATAAGCTAAAGCATAAAAATGAGCAGGTTGCCATGCAAATAACACTAAGAATAGTGTCCATGCTAATGGGCTTAATGATGGATCAATACTCGCCCAACCGATTAACGGCGGTATTGCACCTGGAAAACTTCCTACAACTGTATTCCAAACGGTATGTCTTTTTGACCATATTGAGTACAGTACAACATATCCAAATATACCAAGTAATCCAATTATGCCAGTTGGAATATTTATCATGAATAATAAAATTTCACCCACAATCATTAATCCGAAACTTAATTGAATTAAGTGGCGATTACTAATACGTCCATTTACTGTAGGTCTCTTTTGTTTTGAAGGCATGATAGAATCGATATCTTGATCGTAATAATTGTTTATAGCACATGCTCCGCCCATAATTAAGGTTGATCCTACCATCATTAATAGAACAACCGGTAAACTGTGGAAGAAGTTAAATCCACCAAATACTATTGCAAGCCACGCACCTGCAAATGTTGGGATCAGATTTCCTTGAACAAGACCCATTTTAATGATGGCTTTAATTTCATACAAAGTGAGACGACCAGTTTCTATTTCTTTCTCAGAAGTCACACTATATTGATTTTGTTGCAATTTTGTCCCTCCTTCCATTATCTTTCACATATAACTCAATGATATATGAAAATTGTCACATAATCTATACATTTTTGAAACAAAATTTTGACATTTTATTACTTATCCTTTGTTCGCATAAAAAGTCATTATTGTGTAACATTTACAATGCACATTCATTGTTATACTATAGATATTAGTGTTTAAATTAGAATCGTATTAAAGTAAGAATAATTGTTAATACGTTGTTCTCTTAAATTCTATCATATTTTGACATATAAATAAGGTTTATTTTAGAATAAAACTCATTTTATAGTACTATAAATATCAATTTTAATTTTACTTGAGGTGTTCGAATTGTTTAGTGATAAATTTTTAAAATGGCTATCTACTATAGCGACAATTGTGATGCTCTTTGTCCAATTAGGTGGCGCATTAGTTACTAAGACTGGTTCCGCTGATGGTTGCGGAAACTCTTGGCCATTATGTCATGGCTCTGTTATACCTGCAGATTGGCCAGTTGAAACGATTATAGAATTAGCACATAGAGGCGTATCTGGACTAGCACTTATTCTTGTTTGTCTACTTACTTATATAAGTTGGGTCAAACTTGGTCATATTAGAGAAGTTAAACCACTTTGTATTACGAGTATTGCATTTATTTTTGCACAAGCTTTAATTGGCGCAGCTGCTGTAATTTGGCAACAAAATGATTTTATTTTATCTCTACATTTCGGAATATCACTCATTAGCTTCGCATCAGTTTTATTATTAACATTAATTATTTATGAAGTTGATCAAAAATTCGAAGCTACAAGCTTAATAATAGATAAACACTTAAAGTTCCACACTTATGCTGTTACATTATTTATATATTTTGTAATTTATTCAGGGGCACTTGTAAGACATGCAGATGCAAGTTTAGCATGTTTAAGTTGGCCATTATGTAGAAACGGTGAAGTCGGACTACCTCAAAACTTTTATGAATGGGTTCAAATGTCACATAGAACTTTAGCTTTCATCATATTTATTTGGATATTATATATATTCATACATGCTTTCAAAAATTATACACAATACCGCGTTATTAAATACGGTTGGACATTAGCTTTTATATTAGTTTGTTTACAAGTAACAACAGGTGCTTTATCAGTTATCACACGCGTTAATTTATTTATCGCACTCTTCCACGCATTATTTATAACAATGCTATTTGGATTATTATGTTACTTTATCATGTTAATATCACGATCTAAACGTCGAAGTTAACATACAAAAAGCCGCTTAAATCATTCGATGATTTAAGCGGCTTTTAATTTATTATGCTTTATCGATTGTAATAATCAAATCTTGTGTTTGAATACTGTCACCAGCTGAAACGTAAATATTGCTTACCGTTCCATCAAATGGCGCTTGTATTGTTGTTTCCATTTTCATTGCTTCAGTAATGATAAGTGCGTCACCTTGTTTCACTTCATCACCTTGTTTTACTTTCACTTCTGAAATTGTACCTGGCATTTGAGCTCCGATATGAGATTCATTACTTAAGTCTGCTTTTTGTAATACTGCCTCAGATACTTTAACATGTTCATCTTTAACGTATACTTTTCTTGGCTGACCATTCAACTCATAGTATACCCAACGATGACCATCTTCGTATACATGACCGATAGAAAGTAATTTAACGATTAAGATCTTACCTTTATCAATTGTTATTTCTACCGTTTCATTTTTCTTCATACCGAATAAGAATGTAGGTGTATCTAACAATGATAAGTTTCCGAAACTTTCATATGTCTTAATATATTGTTCGTATACTTTAGGATAAATGGCATAACTGATTAAATCTTGTTCCGTTACTTCCTCTTGTTGTTTAGCTTGTAGTTCTTCACGCAATGCATCAAAATCAACAGGCTCTAACAATTCTCCTGGTCGTTTTTCAATTGGTTGTTGCCCTTTTAAGATGACTTTTTGTAATTCTTTATTAAAGCCATTTACCGGTTGACCAATTTCTCCTTTAAAGAATGAGACAACTGATTCAGGGAAATCTAGTGAACGGCCACGTTTAATGACACTTTCTTCATCTAAATCATTTTGAACCATGTATAATGCCATGTCCCCAACTACTTTAGAAGAAGGTGTTACTTTTACGATATCACCAAATAATAAGTTAACACGTTTATACATGTCTTTAACTTCATTAAATCTTTCACCTAATCCTAAACTCTTAGCTTGTTGACCAAGGTTAGAATACTGTCCACCTGGCATCTCATGTTGATAAATTTCAGTATGTGGAGAACGAATATCACTTTCAAAATCAGAATAATAGTTTCTAACTGTATCCCAATATTGAGATAATCTTTCAAGACCATCAATATTTGTTCTAACATCTCTTTCATTACCACTTAATGCATAGTATAAAGAGTTAGCTGAAGGTTGTGATGTTGTACCACTCATACTTGCTACTGCAGTATCGATTACATCGACACCTGCTCTAATCGCACTTTGATAAACAAGTAATCCGTTACCACTCGTATCATGAGTATGTAAATGGATTGGAATATCAATTTGTGTCTTCAATTCACTAATTAATTCATAAGCTGCTTTAGGTTTTAACAATCCAGCCATATCTTTAATACCAAGGATATGTACGCCTTCACGTTGTAATTCTTTAGCTAGATTAATGTAATACTCTAAAGTATATACATTAGATCTTTCTGGATTTAAGATATCGCCTGTGTAGCAAATCGCACCTTCAGAAATTTTACCTGATTTTTGTACCGCTTCATTTGCGACTTTCATTTGATCTAACCAGTTTAATGAATCGAATATTCTAAACACATCGATTCCAGCTTCAGCACTTTCTTTAACAAATTTTTCAATCACATTATCAGGATAGTTTTTATATCCAACTGCGTTTGATGCTCTTAATAACATTTGGAATAACACATTTGGAATTTTTTTGCGTAAGCGTGTTAACCGTTCCCATGGATTCTCTTTTAAGAAGTTGTATGCCACATCAAATGTTGCACCGCCCCACATTTCTAATGAAAATGCGTCATTTAAATATTTAGCTGTTTCAGGTGCAATTTGTAACATATCGTAGGTTCTCATACGTGTTGCTAATAATGATTGATGTGCATCTCTAAACGTCGTATCCGTCAATAGCACTTCTTCTTGTTCTTTTAACCATTTACTTACGCCTTCAGGTCCATGTTGTTCTAAAATTTGTTTCGTACCTGATAATGATGCAATTTCTTCATTAGATACTTCTTCTAATTTGAACTTTTCAAAGTGTGGTTTTTCTCGTTTTTCAACACCAGGGAATCCATTTACCGAAATGTTCCCGATATATTGTAACGTCTTTGTACCTCTATCTCTGGTCGGTGTAATATCAAATAGTTCTGGGTTGTTTTCTAAGAATTTAGTTGTATATGTACCCTTCGCGAACTTCTCGTGATTTACCACATTATATAAGAATGGAATATTTGTTTTAATACCTCTTATTCTCATTTCTTTAAGAGAACGTAGCATTTTTTCAGTCGCTTGTCTTAATGACATAGCATGTGTTGAAACTTTCACTAATAATGAATCGTAATAAGGTGAAATTTCTGCACCTTCAAATCCATCACCAGCATCTAGTCTTACACCGAAGCCACCACTTGAACGGTAAGCAATAATTTTACCTGTATCTGGCATGAAGTCATTTAAAGGATCTTCAGTTGTGATACGACTTTGAATTGCAAAACCTAAAGTAGTAATGTCTTCTTGTTGTGGCATTTCAATTTTGTCACCAAATAATGATTCGCCTTCAGCAACTAAAATTTGCGTCTTAACAATATCGATACCTGTTACCATTTCAGTAATGGTATGTTCTACTTGTACACGTGGATTGACTTCAATGAAGTAGAATTCATCTCCTGAAACTAAGAACTCAACCGTACCTGCATTGACATATCCGATTTTCTTCATTAAGTCTAATGCGACATTACAAATACGATGTCTCAGTTCATCACCTAATGAAACAGATGGTGCAACTTCTACAACTTTTTGATGTCTACGTTGTACTGAGCAATCTCTTTCATATAAATGAACTAAGTTTCCGTGTTCGTCACCTATGATTTGAACTTCAATATGTTTTGGTTGATCTATGTATTTTTCGACATAAACTTCGCTATTTCCGAAAGATTTTCCAGCTTCTGATTTAGCTCTTTGGTATGCATCTTCTAATTCACTCGCATTATTGACGATACGCATACCTTTACCACCACCACCAGAAATGGCTTTGATGATAACTGGGAAACCGTGTTCTTTAGTAAATGCTTCTACTTCCTCAAATGATTCAACCGCACCATCAGTTCCTGGAATAACTGGAACATCTGCAGCTATAGCTGTCGCTCTTGCTTTTACCTTATCCCCAAACATGTCTAAATGTTTAAGTTCTGGTCCGATAAATTTAATACCTTCTTCAGCACATCTCTTTGCGAATGTTTCATTTTCACTTAAAAAGCCATATCCCGGATGAATCGCATCGACGCCTGCTTTTTTGGCAACTTTTATAATTGCTTCTATATTTAAATAACTTTCAGTTGGTCCAAGATTTTCATCTACTAAATATGACTCATCTGCTTTATATCTATGCAATGCCCCTAAGTCTTCATTAGAATAAATCGCTACTGTTTCAATATCTAGCTCTGTTGCTGCTCTAAAAATTCTGATTGCAATCTCGCCTCGATTGGCTACTAATAATTTATTTATTTTGCTCATATTTGGAGGCTCCCCTCAATGTATTTGAATTTTCTAAAAACAATATATTAGTCCATTATATAAAAATTGCGAATTATATTCTACTATAATCCGCAATTTTTATATAATTTATTAATTTGTTTGATTAATTATACATTTATCTCGTGCTTTGACGACTCTCAATTCTTATTTGTTTAGCCGTTAATAATAGTATACCTGTCGCGATACTTAAACTTAACATAGAGGATCCGCCAAATGTCATAAATGGCAATGGAACACCTGTTAAAGGAATTGTTCCTGATATACCAGCTAAGTTTACAAAAGTTTGAATACCAATATAACTTGAAATACCTACACATACTAATTTAAAGAAATATGAATCCGTAAGGGCTGCATATAAGAAACCTTTATATACAATGAACCCAAGTAATCCTATTATGAATAACACGCCAACTAAGCCTAGTTCTTCAGCGATAACTGCAAAGATAAAGTCTGTATGCGGTTCAGGTAAATAACCTAATTTCATAATACCGTTACCTAGTCCTTTACCAAAGAGGCCTCCGTTACCGATTGCTAATAATGAATTAGCTAAGTGATATCCGATACCACTTTCATAGTTGAAAGGATTCTCAAGTACATGAAAACGGTCAGCTTGGTGTTGTGACAGAATGCCACCTTTAAACACTATACTAAAGATAACCAGTAATACCACACCTGCAAAAATTGGACCAGACCATTTTAAAATTGCTTTAATACCAATACCTGAATATGCGAAGATACATAATACAATCATACATAGTATCAACGCCTGACCTGTATCATTTTGTAATAAGACTAATCCAATACAAGTACCAATCAAGAATAAAGGCATCATCAGTGCAAGTTTAAATTGTTTAAGTCGATTTCGTCTTTTATCAATAATGAATGATAAGTATAAAATCATTGCAACTTTCAAAATTTCAGATGCTTGTAAGTTCATAAATCCTAAGTTAATCCAACTTTTTGCACCGTTAATTGTCGTACCAATAAGTAAAGTTAACACGAGCAAACCAAATATTGTGAATATGACAATTTGTTGTACTCTTTTATTCTTTAAAATGTTAATGTGCATAAAATACGACATAAAAAATACAATAAAAAATCCAACTATACAATATAATAACTGCCTTACAAAAAAGTAAGTACCCGATACTGGGATACCTCCTGTTAAAGTACCTTTTGTAGCAGCTACCATACTTGCGCTGTATACCATCACTAAGCCAATGAATGATAAAATGATATAAGTAATTAACAATGTAAAATCTATGTATTTTGAGTAATTCTTAATGTACTGGAAAAACCTCTTAATATATTCCATCGACTCATTCCAATTCTAAAAAAATAAGTCTAAAGAAAGATTTCTCCTCTCTAGACTTTGTATAATTTAAGCATTTGTGAAAGCATCATGCAATTTAGATAGTTCCTTTTCTAAACTTGCCATAAGTGTCTGACCCTTTTCTCTATCAACAAGTCCAATTTGTACTGCAAAATCTACTTCCTTTTGAAGACCAAACATTTGCGTATCTAAAACTTCCTCATATAAAGGACATTGTGGCATAGTTAAGTTGTCCATTTGTACCTTTATTAACTGAAGGATTTTTTCAGAATCGTTATATAATTGGTCATATGCCCTTTGACAAATTTCTGAATCGTAATGCATGACATACTCCCCCTTAATCTTTTTAAGTTTCTATACTTATAAAATTTTAGCCTACAAATCTGAAAATTGCAAGCGAAAACAGAAGGTTATTAATTACAAATATGTTAAAATTGAATTGTGAGATTGATAGGAGTGAAAAAATTGATACAAATTAAAGGAAATACGAAGTTTAATATTACGTTAGATGCAACAACATGGATTTTTGATGATCGCAAAGTAAAAATTGAAGATTTAGAGCAAGGTATCTTTAATGGCGAAAAGCCAATTGAATTTGAAAATAATGTTGCATGGAACCGTGCAATCCTTGAAGGTGCTACAAATCCTCCAACATTAAATAGTGAAACAACTTATAAAAGACGTTCATTTTTAAAAGATACTTATGTTATAAATGCGATGCCTTTCATCAAAAATGCTGAACCGAATGAAAGCGCTACAAAAGTAGTCTTAAAAAATGATCAAGATTCAATTGATATTCCAATTGAACAATGGCCATATTTATTTTTCCAATTTTCTAAAGAAGGTAAAATGATATATAAAGATGGAAAAATCGACGCTTTTACTTATGATCAAGAAAATGGTTACCAAAATAAATTCAGTTATGTTTCAGACATAGAGGTTGTTTAACCATGATTATGAAAGTAAAATGTATTATTTGTGATTCTGTCGTTAATTTAGATTCTAAATCTAAAGAAGCAAAAAGATTAAGAAATCACCCAATCCGTACATTTATGTGCGATGATTGTAAAGCAAGACTTGATAAACCTAAATCAGAATAAAAATAAAAAAAGGCAGCTCTTACGAGCCGCCTTTTTTTATTGTTGTTTACCGCTACTTCGTTCTTTATGAAGTCTGTAACGATATAGACCTAAAACAATTGCTGCTATTATTAAACTTTCTCCTACAGGCAAGAATACCGCTAGAAATGTTAATAATAAACAACCTAAAAACAGTAATATATAGATAATAATGTTTTGCCAAAACTTTAGTTTTCTTGCAAACCCTAAATTATAAACAATCGCACTTAATACAAAAATCGTTAATAATAAAAGCCACATACCAAGTTCTGGGTTCTCATCTACTCTAAATAACTTACCAAAAAATGAAAGCCTTTCTGTTGGATTAACACTTACATTTTTAGCAACTAAGAGCATCTATATCACTCCTCTTCTTGTTCAGCCATTTTTTGTCTCTTCTGAGCTCTTTCTCTTTCTGCTTTATCTAAAATTTTCTTTCTTAAACGAATTGATTCAGGTGTTACTTCAACTAATTCATCATCATTTAAGTATTCTAACGCTTCTTCAAGTGTTAAAATTCTAGGTTTTTTCATTGTTGTTGTTTGTTCTTTAGTAGCTGAACGGATGTTGTTAGCTGCTTTAACTTTTGTAATGTTAACAGTTAGATCGTTTTCACGAGTGTTTTCACCAACAATCATACCTTCATAAACTTCAGTACCTGGTTCCATGAAGTTTACACCTCTATCTTCTAAGTTCAAGATAGCATAAGTACTTGCTACACCTTTATCGATTGATACAAGAACACCATTTCTTCTTCCACCAATACGTCCTTTAATTCTTGGACGGTAAGAATCGAATGTATGGTTAATGATACCATAACCACGAGTCATTGACATGAATTCAGTAGTGTAACCAATTAATCCACGAGCTGGAACGATAAAGATTAATTTAGTTTGGCCATTTTCGTTAGATTGCATATCAACCATTTCACCTTTACGAGATCCTAAAGATTCAATAATTGCACCTGTATATTCATCAGGAACATCAATTTGAACACGTTCATAAGGCTCAGATTTAACGCCATCTATTTCTTTAACAATAACTTGAGGTTTAGAAACTTGTAATTCATAACCTTCACGTCTCATATTTTCAATAAGAATAGATAAATGTAATTCCCCACGTCCTGCTACAACCCATGCATCAGGTGAATCTGTAGGTGTTACACGTAAAGATACATCTGTTTCTAATTGTGTTTCTAATCTTTCTTCAATCTTACGAGCTGTTACGTAAGTACCTTCTTTACCAGCGAATGGAGAATTATTAACTGAGAATGTCATTTCTAATGTTGGCTCATCAATTCTTAAAATTGGTAAAGCTTCAACATGATCTTGAGGCGTAATTGTTTCACCTACGTTAATATCTTCCATACCACTAATAGCGATTAAGTCACCAGCGTATGCTTCATCAATTTCTATACGATTTAAACCAAAGAAACCAAAGATTTTTGTAACTCTGAAGTTTTTAACGCTACCGTCAATCTTAACTAATGATACTTGTTGTCCAACTTTAATTGTACCTCTGAATACACGTCCTACACCAATACGTCCAACGTAGTCATTATAATCTAATAATGCAACTTGGAATTGTAATGGTTCATCTCTATTATCAACAGGTGCTGGTACATATTCTAAAATTGTTTCATATAGACATTGCATGTTATCGTCTTGTTTATCAGACTCTAAACTAGCAGTACCACTTAATGCAGATGCATATACAACTGGGAATTCAAGTTGCTCATCATTGGCATCTAATTCAATAAATAAGTCTAATACTTCATCTACAACTTGTTCTGGTCTTGCAGAAGGTTTATCAATTTTATTAACAACTACAACTGGTTTTAAATTTTGTTCTAATGCTTTTTTAAGTACGAAACGTGTTTGAGGCATCGTTCCTTCATAAGCGTCTACTACTAATACAACACCATCAACCATTTTCATAATACGCTCAACTTCTCCTCCGAAGTCAGCATGTCCAGGTGTATCTAGTATATTGATACGGTGATCTTTATAGTCAATTGCCGTATTTTTAGCTAATATCGTAATACCGCGTTCTTTTTCAAGGTCGTTTGAATCCATCGCACGTTCTGCTATATGTTCATTTTCACGAAAAATACCAGATTGCTTTAATAATTCATCTACTAAAGTTGTTTTTCCGTGGTCAACGTGGGCAATAATCGCAATGTTACGTACATTTTCTCTTAAATTAGTCATGCAAAAAATTTTCCTCTCCGATTTAAATTAATCGACATTTATTCGACTTAAATTTATAACTTGATAATTATAACATAAATCGTTTGAAAAATAACTATTATTGAACAGATTTACTCAAATTTCCATATTTTTTATTTAGTACCGTTTTAATCAACAGGTTGATTTTTCTTTAAATGTGAAGCATAATAAAATAATGAAAACGGTTAAAGGATGGATATAAATGAAGAAATCTAAAGCAATATTCGTACTACTTGCTTTAATTGTAACATTTCTCCTTTTAGTGTTTAGCTTTGCATTAGCAGAAGGTTCTATGTTGTTTATGTTATTAGCAGTATTGTTAATCGTGGCAACAATGGGATTTGGTTTTACACTTAAAAAGAAATACCGCGAAAACGGTTGGCTATAAACATCATACGACATCAAATGAAAAGCATATCGCTTAACAAAACGTTAAAGTGATATGCTTTTTTGATGTGTTAAATTTATTTGTAAGGTGTTTAACGGAGATGGTATTGATAGTTAGTTGATAGATATTGTTAGGATCTTGTTAGGATCTCGCTAAGATTTTGATTTCATTATTCCGAATTGTGGTAATTAGAACTCTGTAACTTCCATTATTTCGAATTCTGGTAGTTAGAATGCTGTAACTTCCATTATTTCGAATTCTGGTAATTAGAATGCTGTAACTTCCATTATTTCGAATTCTGGTAATTAGATGGGCACTCCTTAGAGACATTTCTCAGAATTCTGTCCCTAACAACACTTCTTACGGACACTTCTCAGAATTCTGTCCCTAACAACGCCTCTTACGGACATTTCTCAGAATTCTGTCCCTAACAACCTCTCTTACGGACATTTCTCGGAATTATGTCCCTAACAGCACCTCTTATGGACATTTCTCGGAATTCTGTCCCTATAAAAAAGAGGCTTAAACAATAATTGTTTAAGCCCACTTCCTATTTTCCTTTAAATCTTTCTGTATGAATTTGTTCTAACATTGTCTTATATGGTAAGAAGTATTCATTCAATAGTTCTTGGTGAATTTTTTTATTACCTATTAGTATTGAATTGGCTTCTAATATATTTAAGTGTTCTCCTAATTGGTTTGTTACAACTGCGCCTACTTCTTCTGCAATTATTAAGCCTCCTGCAAAGTCCCATGGATGTAATCGCATTGTTAAATATGCACTTGTATTACCTTTTGCAACGTTTGCAAAGTCTAATGCTGCTGATCCGTATGCTCTTGTGCTTCTTGCTTGATCAACAATCGGCATATATATTTTAGCTAATTTTTCTTTTGTTAACCATAATGGATTTGTTGAAATTAAACTGGTCTTCAAATCAGTATCTTCTAATGGTTTAAGTTGTTCATTATTTAACCATGCCCCTTTACCAGCTATGGCATGATACATTTTATCGTTCATGACATCATATACAAATCCTGCATATTTTTCACCATCAATAAAAATACCGATTGAAATGGCAAAATTTTCTTGTTGATGTACAAAGTTTAGCGTGCCATCTATTGGGTCAACAATCCATAAGACGCCCTCTGTATTATCAATATCCGTGCCGTGACCCTCTTCTCCTAAAATACGATGTTCTGGATATGTAGATTTAATTTGATTAAATAATCTTTCTTCTGTTTCTTTATCTATATTTGTCACTAAATCATTAGGATTTGACTTTGTTTCTATTTGAATATCGTCATCTATTGAATCACGAATAATTTGACCCGCTTCTTGTATTATTTGATAAGCAAATTTGTATATTTCCATGACAAAACCTCCTATGTTATTTTTATATTAGCATTGTTCTTTATATATTCAAAAAAATTTATGATAAAATATTGTTAAGTACCACAGTTATAAGGAGGACAACTATGACTAAGTATACGTTTAAACAAAAAGATTTTAAAGTTTTTAGTGTTGAAGGTTTAGAAAATAGGATGCAAGCACTAGACGAACAAGTAAGACCACAATTACATGCTTTAGGTGAAAGATATACAAAATATTTAACTGAACAAACTGGAGATACATTCCATTACCATGTTGCAAAACATGCGAGAAGAACTGTTAATCCCCCTAAAGATACTTGGGTAGCATTTGCGACTAATCAACGAGGATATAAAATGTTACCACATTTTCAAATTGGTTTATTTGAATCACAATTATTTATAATGTTTGGTGTTATGCATGAAAATAAAAATAAAGGTCAAATGGCTGACTTTTTAAATAAAAACTTTAACTTATTAGAAGACTTACCTAGTGATTATTCATTATGTTTTGATCATTATAATATTGATAAGTCTCCTATTGATTCATTATCTACAGAAGATTTGAAACATCATATTAAGAGACTTAAAGATATTAAAAAAGCTGAGTTCTTCGTAGCACGTACTTTAGATCCTAAGTCTGATGTATTAAAAACAGATAAATCATTTACTGCATTTTTAGATGAAACATTTGATGAATTAATTAAATTTTATAGTTAATACTTAAAACAACAGCCCTTCAGTTCGATACTGAGGGGCTGTTGTTTTATTATATATTGATTAATAAATATATGGATCGTCATCTTTTTTCTTTTTATCTTCTGAATTAAACTGATTTTGTTGATGATTGTTACCATCTAAATGATTATGGTCATTTTGGAAATTCACATCTTCAAATTGATGATTTTTATCTTTTCTCACTAATAACATAATACCTGCAATAATTAATACAAGGAATGAAATAACGTTAAAGATGAGTATTGAAACAAGACCACCAAGTATAGCTGATATACCAGATAAAATTCTTTGTTTTTTTACAAATACTAATGCCACTATTGCTAATACAATACTGATGATGAGAATAACAAGCGCATAATTCGTAAAGCTACTCATAATAGTTGATAATTGATCCGAAGATATTTCATTTTGCAAATCTGGATTATTTTGCACTTGTCGCTCAAATTCCATTTTAAATTCAGCAGTATTTGAAAAAGATTTAGTTATAAATGCCAATACAATTCCAATTAATGAGAATACGGCACCAACAACGAGTAATATATATTCTGTTGTTCTTTTCATGTAAACCCTCCTAAAATTTGTCAATTACTATTATCTCAATCTGAATTTTATTTATCAAGTTTATTATCGTTTTTTTCTATATTTTGTTCATCTTTATTTTTTTCTTCGAAATATTTTTTCTGTTGTTGCATTCTTTTTTCGTAATTCTTTCTTCTTTCAATTGTTGCATTAGGTTTTACTTTTTTAGGTTTCTTTTCTTTTTTCAGTTTACCAGGTTGAACTTGATACTCATCTGATTGTGTTGTTTCATAATTGTATGGATCTTCATGTCTTTGACCAATATCCTCTTGTTGATCAATATCGGACTGATTTGCATCATCTAAGTCTTCAACATTTGTTTCTTGTTGTTGATTTCTTTGTTTTTTATTTTGATGCTTTTTACTACGAGAAAGTACTTCCTCACTATGCGTCGTTTCAGTTTGTTCTACTTGGTCAACTTGTGCTGAACGTTCTTTCTCTTGTAATGGTTCTTCTACATGTTCTTCTCGATATTGCTGTTTAGGTTCAACTTGCTGACGTTCTCTTGGCTGTGGTTGAATATTTTCACGTTGATTTTCATAATAAGGTTGTTGTGGTGCCATACCTTGAACTGGTAATATTTTATCTTTTCTTACGAATAATAAAATACATACAATAAAGAAGAATAATGGTACAAGCACAATAAATAATGGAATTGTAATAATTGCTAAAAGTAAAAATACAAAAGCAGAAAATATTCTCCATCTCATTAAAACTAAACCAATAAATGAAAATATTAAAACAATAATCAAGTAAATTATAAATAACCAAATACCATTTTGAATATTGAGTGCTACTTCACTAGCAGACATTAATTGTCCATTAGTCGTAATATTAATATTTAGTCTATTAATTAACGTTTCTAGCCTAGTTATATTTTCTGGATTATTTAATACGACAAGTGCAGCAAATAAAGATAAAGCTGTTATGCCCAATAATATAATCCAAGCAAACCAGCCGAGAAATTTTTCTACACCTCTACCAACTGGCTGTCTCACATGTTCTACATATGAATTCATCATGTTTACCTCCTAATAATGAATTGGTTTTAATTATAACAAAAAAAGGGCTTTGTTTCTCACAAAGACCCTTTATAATGACTAATTAAGCGACATTTTAAATTCTAAAAAGGCTTCATTATACGCTGCTATATTTTCTTTTCCTAAATCTTCATAAACTTCAAGTTTATTTCTTACTGAAGAATCAGGATAGAAACGCTCATCTTCTCTAACACTCTTATCTAAAAGATTATAAGAAGCTTTGTTAGGTGTTGCATATCCAACCCATTCTGCATTTTGCTTTCCATTCTTCTCTTCTAATAAGAAGTTAATAAATTTATGTGCGCCATCAACATTCTGTGCTGTCTTAGGTATAACGATATTATCAAACCATAAGTTTGATCCTTCTTTAGGTACTACGAAATCCAATTTATCATTTTCAGTCATGATATCAGCTGCCATACCACTCCATACAACGGCTACATCCGATTCATTCTGAACCATCATTGTATTAATTTCATCACCTACAACACCTCTAACATTAGGTGATAACTTAATTAATTTATCTTGTGCTTTTTTCAGTTTTTGTTTATTCGTTTCATTTAAACTTTCATTCATACTATTTAATGCAAATCCTATACCTTCTCTTGATCCATCAACGATTAATACATCATCTTTAAGGCGTTTATCCCATAGACTATTCCATGTATTAAAGTTGATCCCTTTCGTTGTTTCTGGATTATACAAAATGCCTACTGTTCCCCAAAAATAAGGTACGGAATATTTATTCCCTGGATCAAATGGTAAATTCATAAAATCTTTATCAATATTTTTTAAATTCGGTATTTTTTTATGATCAATCGGTATTAATAACTTTTCTTTTTTCATTTTTTCAACAGTATACTCACTCGGCACTGCAACATCATATGCTGTACCACCGTTTTTAATTTTAGCCATCATCGCTTCATTTGAATCAAACGTTTCGTATACAACTTTAATACCTGTTTGTTTTTCAAATTTTTTCGTCAAATCTGGGTCAATATATTCTCCCCAGTTATATACATAAATAACATTCTTTTTCCCTTTAGAAGGAGGCGGATCAATTAATTTAGTAGATAACATTAACAATGCACCTACAACAATTGAGATGCCGACTAACTGCATTAATTGTTTCATCTTATAATGCCCCCTCTTTTTTCAAGTCTTTTTTGTTGGCTTCTTTTTATGAAATAATATCCTAAAATCAGTATCATAACTAACGCAAATAGTAATGTAGAAATCGCATTGATTTCCATCGTAATACCTTTTCTAGCCATTGAATATACTTCAACAGATAATACGCTAAAGCCACTACCTGTCACAAAAAAGCTCACTGTAAAGTCATCTAATGAGTACGTAAGTGCCATAAAGAATCCACCAATTGCACCAGGTAGAATATGAGGAATCACAACTTTAATAAGTGTTTGCCATGAAGTTGCACCTAAATCTTTAGCAGCATCAATCATAGAAGTATTCATATCATATAGTTTAGGAAGTACTAAAAGCACGACTATTGGTACACAAAATGCAATATGAGATATTAATACCGACCAGAAACCAAGCCCCATTCCTGTATAGTGACCAATAACAGTAAATAACAGTAAAAATGAAGATCCGATTACAACATCAGAACTTACCATTAAGATATTATTCAATGTTAGTAATCCGACTTTTAATTTTTTATTTCTTAAGTAGTAAATACCTATAGCGCCACATATTCCGATTAAAGTAGAAATACTCGCGGCCAACAATGCAATCGCAATGGTATTCACGATAATCACTAACAATCGTTTATTTTGAAACACTGATGTGTAATGATCAAATGTAAAGCCTTTAAAGTGCGTCATATTACCTGCACCGTTAAATGAATAAAATATTAAGAAAAAGATAGGCAAGTATAGAAATATAAGTATGATTGTAAAATAAATTTTTCCTGTTAATTTCATACTATACCTCCTTATTCTCTGATTTAGATTTCGTAATAATGAGTATAAGTGCCATAGCTAATATTAAGAACACAGCTATCGTAGAACCCATACCATAATTTTGTGTAACTAAAAACTGTTCTTGAATTGCTGTACCTAAGTTAACAACTTTATTACCTGCGATTAAACGTGTAATCATAAATAATGATAATGCTGGTATAAATGTAATTTGGATACCCGTTTTCACACCTTCTAATGTTAAAGGCACGATTACATTTTTAAATGTTGTAAAACTATTTGCACCTAAATCTCTTGATGCTTGCAACAAATTCTCTGGTATTTCATCCATAGAATTAAAGATTGGTAACAGCATAAATGGAATATAAATATAAACCGAAACGATGATAAACGCTGTACTTGTAAATAATAATTCTGTTGATGGTACATGAAATACACTTAAGATTTTATTTAATAAACCATCATGACTAAGAATACCAATAAAAGCATACGTTTTAAGTAATAAGTTAATCCAAGTTGGTAATATAACAAGTAATAATAATATATCTTTATGTTTAGCATTTCTAAGTGTTAACGCTAAAGGATAACTGATTAGTAAACAAAAGAAAGTAATAATTAATGCATACCAAGCTGAACTTAAAGTCATCTCTAAATAACTACTTGTAAAAAAGTTTTTGTAATTTTCGAATGAAAAGTGTCCATGAATATCAAGTAATGATGCATAGAAAATCATAGCAATCGGTACGATAATAAATAATACTATCCATATCATGTAAGGTACGAGTAATAATGATTTTATTTTATGCATGTTCCTCATCCTCATAGCTTTCGATTCGACGATCAAATTCTTCTTCAGTTTCACCTGGCAACATAATATGAATCGCTTCTGAATCAAAATCAAGTCCTACTGTTTCACCGATTGTTGCTTTTTTCGTCGTTTGAATGATCCATTCATTTCCTTGCGCATCATAACAACAAATTTCATAATGAACACCTCTAAATAATTGAGAGTCAACTACTGCAGAGATACGACCTTCATTCTCTGATTTAATCGTGATATCTTCTGGACGAATCACGACGTCAACTTTAGCATCTTTCTCAAATCCAGCATCTACACATTCATATGGAATACCGTACATTTCAACAACATAGTCACGTTTCATAACACCTGTAACGATATTAGACTCACCAATGAAATCTGCTACGAATTTATTAACAGGTTCGTCATATATGTCAACGGGTGTACCACTTTGTTGAATTTTACCGTCTTTCATAACAAATATGTAATCACTCATTGCTAATGCTTCTTCTTGGTCATGTGTAACAAATATAAACGTAATACCTAATCGTTGTTGCAATTCACGTAGTTCATATTGCATTTCCGTTCTTAACTTTAAGTCTAAAGCTGATAATGGTTCATCAAGCAAGATAATTTCAGGTTCATTCGCAATTGCTCTAGCAATCGCAACACGTTGCTTTTGACCACCACTCATTTCAGTGATTTTACGTTGTTCATATCCTTCAAGTTTCACTAATTTTAATGCTTCTTTTACTTTAGTTTGAATATCTTTTTTATTTAACTTTTTTATTTTTAGTCCAAATGCTACATTATCGTATACATTTAAATGAGGAAATAATGCGTAATCTTGGAACACAGTATTAACTTTCCTATTATTTGCTGGCACTTTATTAATAATTTTATTATTAAACAAAATATTACCTTTAGTTGGTGTTTCAAATCCTGCTATCAATTTTAAAATAGTTGTTTTACCACAACCTGATGGACCTAATAATGTATAAAATTTACCTTCTTCAATTTCAAAACTGACATCATCTAATACTTGCGTGTTGTTAAAGTTCTTTGAAATGCCTTCGAACTTTATGATTGGTTGTTTCATGCCTTACCTCCTATAAATACGATTCTGTAGCTACAATCAATACCTCAGCATCTTTGCTAGATTGATTTAAAAATTGATGCG
This sequence comes from Mammaliicoccus sp. P-M59, assembly GCF_022386135.1. Taxonomy (NCBI): domain Bacteria; kingdom Bacillati; phylum Bacillota; class Bacilli; order Caryophanales; family Staphylococcaceae; genus Mammaliicoccus; species Mammaliicoccus sp. P-M59. The sequence goes on from NZ_JAJNJJ010000001.1 coordinate 791,374, forward strand.
TTTCATGCGCTTTAAAATAAAAACATTCTCCACTTTTAGCAGTATATGTTTGATTCCCTATATTCAAAGTTATGAATCCTTTTTTTACATATGCAAATGTTTCAGAATTTGATGGGCTAAATGCTTTATATTTAGATCCACTTTTCAAAGTGATAATTACAGGTTCCATTTCAAATTCATTTGAATCTGGAACGAGCCATTTTATTTTGTAACCTAAATCATATTCATCATATATTGTGTGTTCTTGTTCAGGATAATGTATACGAGCTTGATACAATTTCTCATTAAAAAACTCACTCGGTTCAACCCCTAATACATCTAAAATATTCAAAAAAGTTTCCATAGATGGTGAAGATAAATTTCTTTCTAATTGAGAAATATAACCTTTAGATAAATCTGTACGCTCTCCAAGTTCTTCTTGTGTTAGGTTCTTTTGATACCTTAAATTTTTAAGTTTTTCTCCTATATTCATAAATCCCCCAAGAAAGTGTAATGTTTACTTTTACTAAACATTAAGTTTAGTACCTTTAATAAAATAACAGAAATCATTTTATAGTTCAACACTTTTTTGGGGGATTTTATAATATTATTTAACTGAAATCGTTGTCGCTTCTTTATTCTCTTTTAAAGCTTTTACTACTTTATAGCCATCATAACCACTTTCTTCTTTGAAAGCTTTATAAAAATTATTCTCATCAGATTTACCAGGAATAATTTTTTTGAAATTTTTATATGCTTGGTCTAATTGTTCTCTATTTGCTTCACTTTCATATGCATCTTCTATAAGGTTATAAAATGCCATCACTTCGAGAATCTCTTCTTGCGTCCAATCCACATCTATTGGATAACTATACTCCATGTTTTCTACTCCTTTACAAAAAAAGGCTGGGACATAAATATGTCTCAGCCTTATATTTTTATGATTACATTGTATGGATAGGTGTTCCTAATGCTACTTCTGCAGCTTCCATAGAAATTTCACCTAATGTTGGGTGAGCATGAATTGTTAATGATACGTCTTCAGCAGTCATACCTGTTTCAATTGCTAAACCTAATTCAGCAATGATATCTGAAGCGCCTGTACCAGCAACTTGTGCACCAATTAGAAGACCATTTTCTTTTAAAGCGATAAGTTTAACGAAACCAGCAGTTTCATTTAATGCTAATGCACGACCATTTGCAGCAAATGGGAACTTAGCAGCTTTAATTTCTAATCCTTCTTCTTTAGCGCTAGCTTCTGTGTAACCTACTGTAGCTAATTCTGGCTCAGTGAAACATACTGCAGGAATACCTAGGTAATCTACAGCTGATTTTTCACCAGCAATTGCTTCAGCAGCAACTTTAGCTTCGTAACTTGCTTTGTGAGCAAGTGGAGGTCCAGCAACGATATCACCGATTGCATAGATATTGCTAATTGAAGTACGGCTTTGTTCGTCAACTTCAACTAAACCACGATCTGACATTTTTAGACCTAATTCTTCAAGACCTAATTCATCAGTATTTGGTCGACGTCCTACTGTAACTAATACATAGTCAGCATCGATTTCTTTTGTTTCTCCGCCAGCTTCGTAAGTAACTTTAACGCCGTTATCAGTTTCTTCAGCTGATTTAGCCATCGCTTCTGTTACGATTTCTACACCTTTAGCTTTAAGACCTTTTTTAACGATTTGAGTCATTTGCTTTTCAAATCCGCCTAAAATATCTTTAGCACCTTCAAGGATTGTTACTTCAGAACCAAAGTTAGCATATGCAGTACCTAGCTCAGATCCAATGTATCCGCCACCTACTACTACTAATTTTTTAGGTACTTCTTGAAGTGATAATGCACCTGTAGAATCGATTACACGTTTACCAAATTTGAAATTAGGAATTTCGATTGGACGTGAACCAGTTGCGATAATAGCATTTTTGAAAGTATAAGTTTGAGATGCTTTTTCAGTCATAACTTTTAAGTTATTTTCATCTACAAAATATGCTTCTCCGTTAACAACATCGATTTTGTTACCTTTCATTAATCCAGCTACGCCGCCTGTTAATTTTTTAACTACGCCATTTTTGAATTCTTGAACTTTTTCGAAGTTTAATGCTACTTTCTCAGCTACAACACCCATATCTTCTGAATGTTGAGCGTTGTGGAAACGGTGTGATGCTGATAATAAAGCTTTAGATGGGATACAACCAACGTTTAAACATACGCCACCTAATTCGCCTTTTTCAACGATTGTTACTTTTTGTCCTAATTGTGCTGCACGAATTGCTGCAACATATCCACCAGGACCTGCTCCAATTACAATAGTATCTGTTTCAATAGGAAAATCTCCAACTACCATTTTTACCCCTCCATTAATAATAATTCTGGATTATTTAATAATCTCTTAATATGGTTCATTGCATTTTGTCCAGTAGCACCATCAATTTGTCTGTGGTCGAAACTTAATGATAGTGATAATACAGGTGCAGCAATAATTTCTCCATCTTTAACGATAGGTTTTTGAGCAATACGACCGATACCTAAAATAGCTACTTCAGGATGGTTGATTACTGGTGTAAACCATTGTCCACCTGCTGAACCGATATTACTTATCGTACATGTTGCGCCTTTCATTTCGTTAGCTTGTAGTTTACCGTCACGTGCTTTAACAGCTAATTCGTTAATTTCATCAGAAATTTCGAACATTGATTTGTGATCAGCATTTTTAACTACTGGTACTAATAAACCACGATCAGTATCCGCAGCTATACCTATATTATAGTAATGTTTATGAACAATTTCACCATTTTCTTCATCAAATTCAGTATTTAATGCTGGGTATTTCTTAAGTGCAGATACTAATGCTTTAACAACATATGGTAAGAATGTTAATTTAGTACCTTGCTCAGCAGCAACTTCTTTGAATTTTTTACGGTGATCCCATAATTCTTGAACATCAATTTCATCCATTAATGTTACGTGAGGTGCAGTATGCTTAGAGTTAACCATTGCTTTAGCAATTGCTTTACGCATAGCTGGTATTTTCTCACGAGTTTCAGGGAATTCTCCTTCTGGTACTTGTGGAGATTGTACTGTTTGTGTATCTTCAGATGAAGTTTGAGCTTCTTCTTTAGCTGGTTGCTCTGTAGTAGCGCCACCATTTAAGTAAGCTTCAACGTCTTCTTTTAAGATACGGCCATTTTTACCTGAACCTGAAACAGCTTTAATATTTACATCGTTATCACGAGCAAATTTACGAACTGAAGGCATAGCAATTACACGTTTAGACTCATCAACATTTTCTGATTGAGTTGCAGTAGTTGCTTCTTCTTTTGCTTCTTCAGCTGGTGCTTCTTCTTTAGTTTCTTCTTCATCGTCGTCATGACCTTTGAATTGTAAACCTTCTGCATCAGGTGCATCAATTTTAACAATTGTATCACCAACAACAGATACTGTACCTTCTTCAACCATAACTTCTTCAATTTTACCTGCAACAGGTGATGGAATTTCAACGACAGATTTATCATTTTGAACTTCACATAATACATCGTCTTCTTGAATTTCGTCTCCTGCTTTAACAAACCATTTTACAATTTCACCTTCGTGGATACCTTCACCGATATCTGGTAATTTAAATTCGAATGACACGATTTTTTCCTCCTAAATATTAAATCCGTATTTTAATGCGCATTAAAACTCTAATGTTTCTTTAGCTTGCGCTACGATATCTTTTTTGTTTGGTAACCAAACACCTTCAGCTTGTGTGAATGGATAAATAGTGTCAGCAGCTGCCACACGTGCAATAGGAGCTTCTAATGAAAGAACAGCTCTTTCAGAGATTTCAGCTACAACATTTGCGCCAACGCCTGCTTGTTTTTGAGCTTCTTGAACTACGATTACACGGTTTGTTTTTTCTACTGATTTAACAATTGTTTCAATGTCTAATGGTTGAACAGTGATTAAGTCAATAACTTCAACTGAATAACCATCTTTTTCTAAATCTTCTGCTGCTTTTAATGATTCTTGAACCATTGCACCATAAGTGATGATTGTTAAATCTGTACCTTCACGTTTAACTTTAGCTTTACCGATTTCTACTTCGTACTCTTCTTCAGGTACTTCTTCACGGAATGAACGGTATAACTTCATGTGTTCTAAATAAACAACTGGGTCATTACTGCGGATTGCAGAAATTAATAATCCTTTAGCATCGTAAGGGTTTGAAGGAATAACAACTTTCAAACCTGGAGATTGAGCTACTAAACCTTCTAAGTTGTCTGCGTGTAATTCTGGTGTATGCACACCACCACCAAATGGCGCACGGATTGTGATTGGAGCCACTTTAGAGTTACCTGAACGGAAACGGTGACGAGCTATTTGACCAGCAATTGAGTCCATAACTTCAAATACGAAACCAAAGAATTGGATTTCCATGACAGGACGGTAACCTTCAAGCGTTAAACCTAAAGCTAGACCACCAATACCTGATTCAGCTAGAGGTGTATCAAATACACGATCTTCACCGAATTCTTTTTGTAAACCTTCTGTTGCACGGAATACACCGCCGTTTACACCAACGTCTTCACCGAATAATAGAACATCTTCGTCTCTTTTTAATTCGTTTTGAAGCGCATTGTTAATCGCTTGAATCATTGTCATTTGTGCCATGACTTATTTCGACTCCTTCTCTTTGTAAATTTCATATTGTTCAGCTAAATTGTAAGGCATTTCTTCATACATATTTTCCATTAAGTCTGTAACTTTTTGTTTAGGCGTATTATCTGCCTCTTTAATAGCTGTTTTAATTTCTTCTTTAGCTTTTTCCATTACTTCGTTTTCTTTTTCTTCAGACCATAAGTTTTTCGCTTCAAGATATTTTCTGAAACGTACTAATGGATCTTTCTTTTCCCAATCAGAATCTTCATCAGAAGTTCTGTAACGAGTTGGATCGTCACCAGCCATTGTATGTGGACCGTAACGGTAAGTTAATGTTTCGATTAATGATGGACCTTCACCATTTACTGCACGTTCACGCGCTTGTTTGGTTACTGCATATACTGCTAATGCATCCATTCCATCTACTAATACACCTGGAATACCAACTGCTACTGATTTTTGAGCTAAAGTTTTAGCAGCTGTTTGTTTGTCACGAGGTGTTGAAATCGCATAGTTGTTATTTTGGATTACGAAAATTGCAGGTGCTTTGTAAGCAGAAGCAAAGTTGATACCTTCATAGAAGTCACCTTGTGAAGAACCGCCATCACCAGTGTAAGTAATTGCAACATTTTTCTTACCACGTTTTTTAAGACCTAGTGCTACACCAGCTGTTTGGATAAACTGTGCACCGATAATAATTTGTGGACTTAAAGCATTAACACCTTCTGGGAATTGGTTTCCAATAAAGTGTCCACGTGAGAATAAGAAAGCTTTTGTTAATGGTAAACCATGCCAAATTAATTGTGGCACATCACGGTAACCAGGTAATACATAGTCTTCTTTCTCTAACGCATAATGTGAAGCTAATTGTGAAGCTTCTTGTCCAGCTGTTGGTGCATAGAAACCTAAACGTCCTTGTCTATTTAATGAAATAGAACGTTGATCTAGAACACGAGTCCAAACCATTCTTTCCATTAATTCAACAAGTTCTTCGTCAGATAAGTCCGGTAACAAGTCACTATTTACGACATTTCCTTCTTCATCTAAAACTTGAACCATTTCAAACTTAGACTCTATTTCATTTAAAGTCGCTACTGCATCGAATTGGGCTTTTTTTCTCGGAGCCATTCAATTCACCATACCTTTCCCTATATTAAATAATCATTTCTTAATCATTCTAACACAAAACTGTTTTACTGTTAAATAAAAAATACTAACATCTTGAAAACCCCACAAATCAAAGGTTTTTATGTAACTGTACTAAAACATAATATTAGCTGTACTAATACAAATTATTTTTCTAAAATAGCTGAAACATCTTTCTTTTCTTGTTGGACTTTTCTTAAAGTGTTTTGATAATCTGTTACAACTTTTTCAGTCTTTTTATTAACTTCAGTCAACTTAGAAGAACGATCATTTGCACCTTTTTGCGTTGCATTGTCTTTTGATAGATAACTAAATAAATCTTTTTCAGTTTTTAATACTTCTTGATAAGCATTCATTACATCATTATGTAGCTTATACTTTTCATCTAGAGCGTTCTTTAAATCTTTAGCTTCTTTTAATTGTTCTTCATCTTCTATATTTTTATAATCTTTTTTAGATGATTCATAAATGTCCTTAGATTTCTTCATTGCAGCTTTTTCATCTTTTACAATTTCTTCCCTATCTTTAACGCCGTCCGTTAATTCTTTCGCTTTTGCTTTAAAATCATCATTTTTAGCTTTATTTAATGCTTCGATTTTTTTAACTTTATCTTTTTCTGCCTTAGTCATTTTCTCATTTAAATCAACTATAACTTTTTCTTCTTTATTTGCTTTTTCAACTTTGTTATAAAAAGATTCAAGTGATTCTTTAGATTGACCACACGCTGTTAAAATTATTGAAGTCGCTAATGTTAATGTTACAAATTTCTTGCCAATCATTGGTAATTCCTCCTTTTAATCCTATCAATATGTTACTCTGTTTTTTTTATTTATACAATTAATAATAGATGTAAAAATGACCAGTTTTTGATAATATTTTATATGAGGAAGGTGCATGTAAATGATAACGATGGAAAATATTATTCGTGACGGCCACGAAACACTTAGAAAGAAAGCCGAAGAAGTAGAATTACCAGTATCGACTGAAGATAAAGAAACATTAAATGAAATGATGGAATTCCTAAAGAACTCTCAAGATGAAGATCTTGCTAAAAAATACAAATTACGTTCTGGCGTAGGACTAGCCGCTCCACAAATCAATGTTTCTAAAAAAATGTTAGCTGTATATATACAAGATGACGGAAAAGGAAACCAAATCGAACTTCAACTTATCAATCCTAAAATCGTAAGCCACAGTGTACAAAAAGCATATTTAAATGGCGGAGAAGGATGCTTAAGTGTAGACGAAGCTAAACCAGGACTCGTTCATCGTAATTATAAAATAACAATTCAAGCATACGATATAGAAGGAAATCCATTTAAGAAAAGATTCAAAGGATATCCAGCAATCGTATTGCAACACGAAATCGATCATTTAAATGGCATCATGTTCTATGACTATATTAATGAAGAAGATCCATTCAAACCACTCGATGATGCAGTAGAAATTAATTAATAAGTAAGATGATAAAAGAGCGAATACCATTCAGTCGGTATTCGCTCTTTTTAATGTCATTATTCCGAATTGTGGTAATTAGAATGCTGTAACTATCATTATTCTGAATTCTGGTAATTAGAACGCTGTAACTTCCACTATTCTGAATTCTGGTAATTAGAACGCTGTAACTTCCACTATTCTGAATTCTGGTAATTAGATATGCCCCATCTTATGGACATTTCTCGGAATTCTGTCCCTAACAACGCCCCTTACGGACACTTCTCGGAATTCTGTCCCTAACAACATTTCTTACGGACACTTCTCGGAATTCTGTCCCTAACTACCACACCACTATAACTTCTCTCCTATCAAAAAACAGTAATCTCAATCTTCCAATTGTAGATTACTGTTTTTCTGTTTCATAATTTTGTTCATTACATAAATTCATCTCTTCGTTCGATGAAATGAATGTTTTTTTCTTTTAATGCTTTTTGAATAGCGGTTAATTCATCCAAACTTAACCATTCTGGATCTTTATTATGTCGAATGTAATGTGGATCTTGTTTAACGTTATTAATCATTTCATCATAGTTATAGATCATCACAACTTCATTTTTTCGAATATTAAATTCTATTCCTTTAAATTGTTTGTCAGATCTGTTTTTTTCTGCATCGATTGTTTTGATGATGCGTTCGACCTTATCCATAAAATTCACATCCTATTCATCTATCAAACCTAATTCTTTACAAGCATAGTATATACCATTTTCACTTACATGTTTCGTTTCAAAATCACAAACTTCTTTTAGTGCGTCAACGGCATTTCCCATTGCTACACCACACCCTACTTCAGTAATCATTTCTACATCATTTGGTCCATCACCGAATGCAACTACTTCGCTTAATGGGAATCCTAATTTATCACTGAGTTCTTTTATGCCTTCTGCTTTAGAACGATCATTCGGCACTACATCTCTACTTAGTGGATGCCATCTATAGAATTTCAATGCATTGAATTGATTATCGTACTTGTCATCTTCATCGTCAGCATGGAAAATAAGCGCTTGATAGACTGGGTGATCAAGATAATATGTATTGTGATATTCTGGATAATCCATCTTTAATGTTCCAAGACTTTCAGAAATGTCGTTATCACTTTCTACATTTGCATATACTGCAGTTTCACCGAAGAATACTAGTGGATGATTATTTGCATGTGCTTTGTCTACTATGCTCGTCAGTTCCTCTTTATTTAATGGATATTTACTTATAATTTCTCCATTATATACAACAATTTGTCCGTTTAGCGAAACAAAAGTATCAATACCTGTTTCTTTAATAACTTCTTTAAACATATATGGTGCTCTACCTGTTGCAATTGCGACGATATGGCCAGCTTCTTTTAATTTTTTTATCGCATCAATAGTTGATTCTGGAATTTCTTTGTTTTCATCATAGATTGTACCATCTATATCGAAAAATATTAATTTCTTATTCAACTTTCATCGCCTCCTTGTCTCTATTCTAGTTGATAATCAATATATATGAAAGATTTAGTTAAATATCTTTATTTATCTCTAATTATCATGTAAAATGAACTTATTAAAAAGGTATTTATATATTTTCATATAATTACTTTTAAAAATGTACGGGAATCAAATTTCGAAATTGACAAACCCTAGACTTAAAAACTAGGGCTTTATTTATGTTAATTAACCTAGGAGGATTTATATATATGGCAGTATTTAAAGTATTTTATCAAGAAGACAAAAGTGAAGTAATCGTACGTGAAAGTACACAAACAAAATATTTCGAAGGACAAACTGAAGAACAAGTTAGAAGATATTTATCTGACCGTAATTACAATATCGAATTTGTCCAAAAATTAGAGGGCGCTCATTTAGAATATGAAAAGAAATCAGATCACTTTAATGTGGAGACAATCTAAATGAAGCCTTTACAAAAAAATGAAGTAGGCGTATACGCGCTGGGTGGTCTCGGTGAAATTGGTAAAAACACGTACGCCCTCGAATATCAAGATGAAATCATAGTCATCGATGCAGGTATTAAATTCCCTGATGACGATCTTCTTGGTATCGATTACGTGATACCAGATTATACGTACTTAATTCAAAATAAACATAAAGTGAAAGCTTTATTTATCACTCATGGACACGAAGACCATATTGGTGGTGTCCCATTTTTATTAAAACAAATGAATGTTCCGATTTATAGTGGACCACTTGCTTTAGGTCTTATTAGAAATAAATTGGAAGAACATAATTTATTGAAGACAGCTCAATTAAATGAAATTGATGAAGATTCAGTATTTGAATTTAAACATTTCAAGATTTCATTTTATTTAACAACTCATAGTATTCCAGAAGCATACGGGATTATTGCAGATACACCAGAAGGTAAAATCGTTCATACAGGTGACTTCAAATTTGATTTCACACCTGTTGGTAAACCTGCAAATATTGCTAAAATGGCTCAACTTGGTGAAGAAGGCGTATTATGTTTGTTATCAGACTCTACAAACTCTGAAGTTCCTAACTTTACTTTAAGTGAAAAGGAAGTTGGACAAAACGTTGATGAGATTTTCCGTAAATGTTCAGGTAGAATTATTTTTGCAACATTTGCTTCTAATATTTATAGAGTTCAACAAGCTGTTGAAGCAGCCGTTAAATACAATCGTAAAATCGTTGTCTTCGGTCGTTCAATGGAGAACAACATAAAAATTGGTACAGAATTAGGTTATATCAAAGTACCACCTGAAACATTTATTGAACCTAACAAAATTAATACCGTTCCTAAACATGAAATTCTTATTTTATGTACAGGTTCTCAAGGTGAACCAATGGCAGCTTTATCAAGAATTGCGAATGGTACACATAGACAAATCAGCATTATTCCAGATGATACAGTTGTATTCAGTTCATCACCTATTCCAGGTAACACTAAGAGTGTAAATAGAACAATCAACGCATTATACAAAGCTGGTGCTGATGTTATTCACGGTAAATTATCTAACATTCATACTTCAGGTCACGGTTCACAAGATGAACAAAAATTAATGTTACGTTTAATTAAGCCTAAATATTTTATGCCGATTCACGGTGAATATAGAATGCTTAAGAAACATAGTGAAACTGGTGTGAACTGTGGTGTAGATCCAGATAATATATTCGTATATGAAATTGGCGATGTCCTTGCACTTACAAAAGATTCTGCAAGATATGCTGGCCGTATTCCATCAGGAAATGTATTTGTTGATGGTAGCGGAATTGGAGATATCGGTAATGTCGTTATCAAAGACCGTAAAGTCCTTTCTGAAGAAGGTCTTGTAATAGTTGTTGTAAGTATAGATTTCAAAACGAAACAACTGCTTTCAGGTCCAGATATCATCTCTAGAGGATTTGTATATATGAGAGAATCAGGTCATTTAATTTACGATGCACAACGATTAATCAAGAAAGCTGTTATTGAGAAGCTAAACAATAATGATAAAGTAGAATGGCATCACGTTAAATCTACAATTACTGAAGCTTTACAACCTTATTTATACGAAAAAACAGCTCGTAAACCAATGATTTTACCAATTATCATGAAAATTAAATAAAACATTAAAACACCCGTAATTTCTAAAAATTACGGGTGTTCTTTTATTCGTTTACGAGTTTTTTCTCAAATCTATTTAAATCATTGTCATGCCCTATCACGATTAATATATCATGAAATTCAATATTTTCATTTGGATCTGGTGCTACGATGATATCTTTACCTCTTTTAACCGCAATGATATTTATACCGTAATTTGCACGTACATCCAATTCTAATATAGAACTACCAGCAAGTCTTTCCCCTGCTTTAATTTCTACAATTGAATACTCATCAGAGAGTTCTAAGTAGTCTAGTACAGATGCACTAGCAACATTATGTGCGATACGACGACCCATATCTCTTTCTGGATGGACAACAGTATCCGCACCTATTTTATTCAGAATTTTAGCGTGATAATCGTTCTGAGCTTTAGCTGTAACTTTTTTAACACCTAATTCTTTAAGAATTAATGTTGTTAACGTACTCGCTTGTATATTCTCACCTATCGCAACAATGACATGATCGAAATTGCGTATACCTAAACTTTTCATGACCGCTTCATCTGTTGTATCTGCAATCACCGCATGTGTGGCGATATCACTGAACTCATTCACTCTTGCTTCATCTGCATCAATGGCCATTACATCCATATCTAAAGCATTGAGCTCTCTTACAATACTTCCGCCAAATCGGCCTAAACCTATAACTACATACTCCCTACTCATGATATGCCTCCATACTTTATAATAATATTATTTTTTACCTTTAACGTAATCAGCATCAAAGATAAATAATCTTAATAATAATATAAGCGATGGCACGAGTAAAAGTAAACCTAAAATAAATACGATTACAAGCATTAATGCCATTTGATCGTTTACAACTGCTTTATCAATATTGATAAATGGATCTAAAATATACGGCAATTTACTTACACCATATCCGAAGAATGCTGTACCAAATTGTAATAATATCATGATAAATGCAACGCCGTGTGCTTTTTTAAAGTATATTAATCCAACAGCAATGATAAAGAATATAATACTTAAACCGAATAACCACCAATAGCTGCCGACTGCACTATTAAAATGCGTTTCATTATGTTGTCTTAATGATAAGAAAACGAACTGACAAATGATGATCATTGGAATTGCCCATATAAGGAACCACTGTCTCAATAAATGATATGCTTCAGAATCTTTAGCTTTATTCGAATAAAATGTTAAAAATCCTGATGAAATATATAACACTGAGATAATTGCTAAAAATACAACTGCCCATGCATATGGACTTAATAATAAATCAACCCACTGTAGGTGAACGCCATCACTTGTTTCTTTAATATAGCCACCTTCAGCAATTGTTAAAATGGTTGATAATGATGCTGGAATCAGTAAACCTGTTCCACCATATAAGAATAACCATGATAACTTACTATCTTGTCCATAGTTTTCAAATGCGTAAAAGCTACCACGAATGGTTAGTAAAATTAATGCAATACTACCAGGTATTAATAATGTTGACCCGAAATAATATGCAGAGTCTGGGAAGAATCCAACTATTCCTACAAAGAAGAATACGAAGAACACATTTGTTACTTCCCAAACTGGATTTAAATATCTAGAAATCAAGTTATTGATAATATGATCTTGCTTCGTTAATTTAGCGTGAAATGCGAAGAATCCTGCACCAAAATCAATCGCACCAATAATAATATAACCAAACAGAAAGAGCCAAAGCACTGTAATACCTATATGTTGATAATCCATTATACTTCACCCTTTCTGTCTATTATTTTGTTCACATCATCAGTCGCTTTACTGTGACTAAACATTCTAATAAGTACATAACTTGATGAAATACCAAGAACTAAATAAAGTATTGCGAATGCAATGAATACAAGTGCAAGTCCATCAGCATTTGTTGCAGCTTCTGCAACTTTTAAGTAACCTCTTAATATCCAAGGTTGTCTACCCATCTCAGCTAAGAACCAACCAAATTCAATTGCAAGCATTGCAAGTGGTCCCGTTAATACTGCTAAATATAAGATTGGTTTACTATATTGCGACCATTTTTTCACCCATTTTAATACGACAAATAAAGCTGAAACGACAAAACAATACACACCAAAGAATACCATCAAATCAAAGAAATAGTGAATGATAAGTGGTGGTGTTTCATCACTCTTAAATTCGTTTAATCCTTTAACTTCAGTATTAAAATTACTATCTGATAAGAAACTTAAAGCGCCAGGAATTTTAATAGCACCTTTAACTTCTTGTTTATCTTCATCAACTACCCCAAATAATACTAGGTCTGCTTTTGATTCACTTTCAAAATGCCACTCCATAGCTGCTAATTTTTCAGGTTGTTCTTGATGTAAGAACTTAGCTGATAAATCTCCTGCTAACATTGCAAGTAAACTCGCAATTAAACCAACTATCATTGTAAGTTTAAGAGCTTTTTTATGATATTCTTTATCGTCTATAAATTTATTCTTAATTAAACGATATGCTGCTATACTTGCTAAAATAAATGCAGCTGTCATAAACGCAGTCGCTATAACGTGAAATGCTCTAATACCGAATGATGCATTAAACATCGCAGCGATTGGATCAATGTTCATCAATTTTCCATTGATAAAATCGAATCCATTTGGCGTATTCATGAAAGAATTCACAGATGTAATAAAGAACGCTGAGAATGTACCACCAATAATTACTGGTAACGTAATTAAAAAGTGCGTCCATTTACCTTTGAATCTATCCCACGTATATAAATAAATACTTAAGAAAATAGCCTCAAAGAAAAAGGCGAATGTTTCCATAAATAATGGTAGCGCAATAACTTGCCCACCTAATTGCATAAATGCTGGCCACAATAATGATAATTGTAGACCAATAATTGTTCCCGTAACTACTCCGACCGCTACAGTAATCGTATACCCTTTAGACCAACGTTTTGCCATTGCTATATACATAGGATTATTGTTCTTAATACCTATGAATTCAGCAATTGCAAACATTAATGGGATCCCCACACCAATTGTTGCAAAAATGATATGGAATCCCAATGTCATAGCAGTTAGTAAACGACTTATAACTACTGCATCCATAATATTCCTCCATTCAACGTTTGTGATATACATCACAATTTAATCTTATTATACAACACTTTAATCATTTGTGAAATGTTTAACATTTACAAAGTAATGACAAATTAATGGCAAAATAGGACATAATCGTTGAACGCTTTAAAAAATCATTTATAATATGTCTATATAAAGTTGAGGTGAAAGCTATGAGTGAAGTTACAATTTATACACAAGACCAGTGTCCCCCTTGCCAATTTGTAAAACAATATTTTAATGAAAAAGAAATTCCGTTTACAGAAAAAAATATAAAAAACAAACAATTTAAAAACGAACTTATTGATCTAGACAGTTTTTCAACACCTACTGTTCTCATTAATGGAGAAGTTTTTTATCAAGTTGATATAGAATCTTTTAATAAAGCATTAGGCATTCATTAATGAAGATTCAATTTCCAAGTTCTAAAATTAAAGTCACCACACATTCTATTGATACAAACTTAAAATCAAATCTGAAGCTCATTCATATAACAGATTTACATTTAGGTTATTATTCTAATTTAGAAAATTTATATCAACTTGTACGTCTTATCAATGAGCAAGAAGCAGATATTGTTTGTTTCACAGGTGATTGTTTTGATGATATTGCTCAAATTTCATTTGACCCTTATCTAGTTATACCTTTATTTCGTACAGTTCAATCAAAATATGGAAAGTTTTTTGTTCCAGGCAACCACGATTACGGTTCAAACGGCATTCATACGGTATTAGATATCATGAATAAATCGGGTTTTGAAGTCTTGTTAAACAATTCTTACGTCGTCAACACACCTGATGGTAATATTCAGATTAACGGTATTGACGATTTATGTTTTGGTCAGCCTAATTTTAGCAGTTCATTCCAAGTAACTAATTGTCGTATAGACTTTCGAATTGGACTCGTACATGAACCTGATAAAGTTAAATTATTAGATCCAAACATCCATTTAGTACTTTCTGGACATACACATGGTGGTCAAGTTCGACTTCCTAAGATTGGCGCTATTTATACTCCAACTTATGGAAAAATATATAAACAAGGTTTGTATCAAATTAGAACTGGACAATACCTCTATGTTAATCAAGGCATAGGTATGACAAGACTACCTATTAGAATATTTTGTTCACCTGAAATTGCGATATTCAACTTGAACGCTCATTAAAATCTGAAAAGATCATTCACATATAAAAACAGAGCAGTTATCTACTTAATGTTAAGAGATAACTACTCTGTTTTTTAATTTTAAAGAATTTGATTAACGAGTTCTACAACTTCTTCTTCTGTTGCACAGTTAATTGCTTTGTTCGCTAATTCTTGCATTTCTTTTTGATCTAATTGTTTGATTTGCTTTCTAGCTTTTAGAATACTTGTCGCACTCATAGAGAATTCATCTAAACCTAATCCAAGTAATAATGGAATTGCTGTATTGTCTCCAGCCATTTCTCCACACATACCAGTCCATTTACCTTCTTTATGAGAAGCTTCAATTACTTGCTTAACTAAGCGAAGAATTGCAGGGTTATATGGTTGGTATAAGTAAGAAACACGCTCAGACATACGGTCAGCAGCCATTGTATATTGGATTAAATCATTCGTACCAATACTGAAGAAATCAACTTCTTTAGCGAAGATGTCTGCAAGTGCTGCAGTAGATGGAATTTCTACCATAATACCGATTTCGATATCATCCGCAACGTTAACACCTTCAGAAACTAATTTTTCTTTTTCTTCAAGTAAGATTGCTTTAGCGTCTCTAAATTCTTTAATAGTTGCAATCATTGGGAACATGATATTTAACTTACCAAATTCAGAAGCACGTAATAAAGCTCTTAATTGTGTTCTAAAGATATCAGTTTGATCTAAACATAAACGAATCGCTCTATATCCTAAGAATGGGTTCATTTCTTTAGGTAAGTTTAGGTAAGATAATTCTTTATCTCCACCTATGTCTAAAGTACGAACGACAACACGTTTGCCGTCCATTTCTTTTAAGACTTTGCTATATGCTTCAAATTGTTCTTCTTCTGAAGGCATATTGTCTCTACCCATGTATAAGAATTCAGTACGGTATAAACCGATACCTTCTGCGCCGTTATTTTTAACACCTTCTAAGTCATTAGGTGTACCAATATTCGCAGCTAATTCTACATGAACACCATCTTTAGAAACAGATTCATCATTAACTAATTTAGCTAATTCTTCTTTTTCAGCTAAGAAGTTTTTCTGTTTTTGTTCGTATGCTTGAACTTCGTCATCTGTTGGGTTAATGATTACATCACCAGATAAACCATCAATGATTAAACTATCACCATGGTTAACGCGATCAGTAATATCTTTAGTACCTACAACAGCTGGAATTTCTAATGAACGACTCATTATTGCTGAGTGTGAAGTTCTTCCACCGATATTTGTCGCAAAACCTTTAACAAACTCTTTGTTAAGTTGCGCAGTGTCAGATGGTGTTAAATCTTCACCTACAATAATAACGCTTTCATTGATCATACTAGGATTTGGTAATTCTACACCTAAAATATGTGCCAAAACACGTTTAGAAACGTCACGAATATCTGCCGCACGTTCTTTCATGTATTCATTATCCATATTTTCGAAGATTGTAATGAAGTTTGTTGATACTTCATTTAATGCAGTAGGTGCATTTACTTTGTTATTGCGAATATTTTCTTCAATTGGATTTAATAATTCTGGATCTTCTAACACTAATAAATGCGCATCAAAAATCGCAGCTTTATCTGCACCAAGTTGTTTTTCAGCATTATTACGAATTTGAGTTAATTCAACTTTTGATTGATTAACAGCCGCTTTAAACTTTTCAACTTCGCCGTCTACATCGCTGATATTTTCGCTTGAAAACGATAAGTCAGGTTCAACTAATAAATATGCTTTACTAATAGCCACACCATCAGATGCAGCTATACCTTTTAATAATTCAGACATTATTTAGTTAATCCTTCTTTAGATAATACTTCAGTAATTGCTTCGATAGCTTCTTTCTCATCACTACCCTCAGCGTAGATAGTAATTTCAGCATCTTTACCAACACCTAGGCTCATTACACCCATAATTGATTTTAAGTTAACTTTTTTAGCGTTATATTCTAATTGTACATCTGAATCAAATTTAGATGCAGTTTGAACTAACATTGTTGCTGGTCTAGCGTGAATACCCGTTTCGTCAATAATTACGTATGAATTTTGTTCCATTTTTATTGTCTCCTTCTGATACCTATATTAAATTTGTATAAAATCAAATTTTATCTATACGATTAAAGAATATCAAAAAACCACTTACAATTCAATCATATTACATAAGTATGCAATTATTTGAGCTGATTATTCTTTATTTTTGAAGGTTCGTGTATTCAACTGCTATTTGTGTACCAATTTTAGCGTTATGTTCAACAAGTTTAATATTTGTTTCTAATGATTTACCTTCAGATTGCTTAACGATTTCACCTAATAGGAATGGTGTAGAATCTTTGCCGTGAATACCTTCTTCTTCAGCTTTAGCAACTGCTTTGTCAATAATACCATTGATGAAACTTGGCTCTAATTGATCCTCTTCTGGTACCGGGTTAGCGACAACAATACCTGTTTCTAAACCTAAGTCCCATTGTACTTCTGCAAGTTTCGCGATTGTACTTACTTCATCAATTCTTGTGTTTAATTTAAGGCCACTTTCTCTTGTAAAGAATGCTGGAAGTTCATCAGTTTGATATCCAACTACCGGTACACCTTTTGTTTCTAAATATTCTAATGTTTTGTCTAAGTCTAAAATTGATTTAGCACCTGCACAAATGACAGCTACTTTCGTTTTTGAAAGTTCATCTAAGTCTGCAGAAATATCCATTGTATGCTCAGCACCTTTATGAACACCACCGATACCACCAGTAACAAAGAATTTAATATCTGCTAATTGAGCACAAATCATTGTTGAAGCCACTGTTGTTGCACCAATTTTTTTAGTTGCTAATATTTCAGCGATATCTCTTCTAGAAACTTTTGCTACATTTTCTGCACTTGCTAATAATTGTAATTCTTCTTCGCTCAATCCAATTTTAATTTTTCCATCAATAATTGCGATTGTTGCAGGTACCCCACCATTATCTCTTACAATTTGTTCTACTTTTTGTGCCATTTCTACGTTTTGAGGATAAGGCATACCATGTGAAATAATTGTAGATTCTAAAGCAACAATTGCTTTACCTTCCTCTTTTGCTTTTTCTACTTCTTTTGAAAATTGAATATAGTTTTCCATTATAAAGCCTCCATGTCCTTAATTAATTGTTTTTTATCTAAATCTTGTCTTACTGTATAAGCTGTTTGAATTGTTTTAGATGCATTTGCTTTTGCTAAATCAATAATTTTGTCGATTTCATATGATTTCAACCATCCATAAATTAAACCTGATGTAAATGCATCACCGGCACCTGTTACATCAACGACATTATCCACTTTTTTAACTTCAAATTGTCGTTGACCTTCCTCACCATCATAAATAATATTATCTTTACCTGATGTCACAACTAAGTTCTTCACACCTAGTGATCTAATTTCACCAATGTATTGAATTAATTCTGCTTCTGTTTGTGCATCTTTACCTGCGAATGATTCAACTTCATCTTTATTTAATATGAGCCAATCAACCGCATGTAAATTATGAGGTAGACGATTCATTTTAGGTCCCGAAACTGCAATCAATACTAATTTAATCTTTTTCTTCTCTGCATATGAACATAAAAACTCTATCGTCTCTTTAGGACAGTTTAAATCTGCAATAATACATTTTGATTTATTGAGTAAATATGTGTTTTTAATCATAAATTCTGGCGTAATTTTGTCATATACTGACATGTCCGCAAACCCCATCGTCATACTACCATGTTGATCTAACAATGCCGTATAACTTCCCGTTGATTCACTAGAAATCTTCTCAACATAATCCACATTCATAAATGGTGATGATAAATCAGAAATATGTTGCCACTCTGCATCATTACCTGAAGTCGTTAATAACAGAACATCTTCACCGATGCGTCCTAAATTCTCAGCAACGTTTCTAGCAACGCCACCAATAGAAGTTTCAGAAGTTACTGGATTTGAAGTACCCTGCACTAATTCGTCTGTAATATGAAATTTCCTATCTATGTTAGCCCCACCAATACAAACAATTGGATTTTGCTCGTTTAACACATATGCTTTCCCTTGAACATATTCTTTCTTAACTAAACCTGAAATAATATTTGCAACTGCAGGTCTAGACAAACCAACTTTATCCGATAACTCTTGTTGTGATATAAAAGGATTCTCTTTAATTAAGTTAAGAATTAATTTTTCATTTTCATTCATTAATTTCACCTCACAAACATTTGTTTATATTTCAAACTTTAGTTTACATTTTGATTATAAAGCGTTTTCAGAATAATTGCAAATATAAAATAAAAAATTACACAAAAATAAGCTAAGACATTACAAAATGCCTTAGCTTATTTCAATATTTTATTCACCTATAAAGTCTTGAATGACTGTTTCACATTTTTTAATGTGATCTTCACCCATTTTTTTCATTAAATAATAACTAATTGAACCAGCAACTGCTTGTCCAACTAATGGTACCCATCTTGATTGTTTTGCCGCTTCTCTTTTTACAACTGATCTAAATATAACTTTTACCATTGCATTCGTTACTTTTTGACCAATAAACTGGCTACCTCTCATTGCAGCTGATGTTAAAACTTTTTGTTTTAAATCATCTTGCATTTTATTAACTTGTTTATGGCTTAATCCATAAATTTTATTAATATCTTCAATGATATCGCCCATTAATTTAATATCCATACCAACACCAAGTCCTGGGATTGGTACTACATTTGCAGCTGAAGACATTAATGACTTCTTATGAATAAGTTCTTTAGCTTTTTTTCTACGTTCTAACAATTCTTCTTGTGAAGTTGGTAATTCAGAACGTTTCTTTATTTCTTGTATACCAAATGCTTTATTACCTGCTTTTGTCGTAATTTTATCGAAAATTCCCATTGTTTCCATTCTCCTCACAGTTCGATTATATTCAAACATTATTATAATAATATATACCCGAACTAGGAAATTTTAACCATTTATTTGTACGAATACGACTTTCAAGTATTTACTTGGTTTATAGTGTGGATGACTCTTGAAGTCTTTAGGTAATCCCATTACATCAGAGATTGTATAATCTACACCTAATTGATCTAATGTTTGATTAATCATTTTTTTGAATGCTTTTTGTGGAAAAGCACTTGAATTTGTACTTAACACTAAGTTACCATTCTCGTTTAATAATTCTAATGCACCTTCAATTAATTCAGGATAGTTTTTCTGAACACTAAAAGTCTTTTTCTTATTACGTGCAAAGCTTGGTGGATCAATAACGACAACGTCATAACTTAAACCATGTCTTAAAGCATATTTGAAATAATCAAATACATCCATTATAAATATATGGTTCTGATTAAGATCCATAGTATTTAAACCAAAGTTTGCTTCAGTTAATGGTCTAGCTCTATTAGCTAAATCCACACTTGTAGTAGATAGAGCATTTTCACTTGCTGCAACTGAAAATGCACCCGTATAACTAAATAAATTCAATATATCTTTATCTTGACTATAGTGGTCTCTTAATTTTTTTCTAACATCTTTTTGATCTAAGAAAATACCTGTCATTGGCCCATCATCAAGGTTAATATTATAGAACATATGGTTTTCTTCTATGACATATGGAAATTCTGGTGCTTCACCCGTTACGAAGTCTGACGCTGTTTCCATTCCTTTAAATCTTCTTTTCTCAAAAATTGATTTATAATCGAAGACTTCTTTAATTGCAGGTAATATTCTATCTTTTAATCGATATATACCTACTGAGTACCATTGAACTAATAAATGACCGTCATAATGATCAATTGTCAGTCCACCAATTCCATCGCCTTCAGCATTAAATAATCTATATGCATTGATACCATCTACATTTTCATAATATGCTCTATCATTTTTAGCTTCTTCAAATAACTTTACAAAAAAGTTATGATCAATCTTCTCAGTTGAGTCTAATGATAATACCCAACCTATACCTTTATTTTGTTCACCATAATATGCAGTTGCTATGAATCTTTTACCTGCATCAACAAGTGCAACTAATTCACCTTCATCCATTTTAGGCATATCAAAAACGTCGTCTTTTTCAACTAGAGGATATCCTCTTAAATATTTATCTTCTTTTCCTTTTTTGAGCATTAATTGTTTCATTATATATTAGCCATCCTTTCGAAATGTCTCACATATTATAACGTATATTATTCAAAACACCAAAAAACAGAGTATTCCCCTTTAGAATACTCTGTTAACCGAATTTTATTAATCAAAATTTCCCCCAGAAAGTTTTGATCCCCTTATATGTAAACGCTTACTAAAGTTAGTATAAAGGATAAGATTATTCCACGCAATACATTTTTTTAATAAATTCATTAAAATAGTTTACTTATTACATATTCAAACTTTTAAATACAGCAATTGCTCGTGCAAATTATAAAATAAAAGACACTTTATTAAGCGCATAGCGCTCAATAAAGTGTCTAATTATATCGTGTAAGATATTAAAATGATTTTTTCAAGTGAATGATAAATGCAGGTGTTACAAATAATAATAGTAAAAATGAAATTGGTGTGATAAACACGGAAAATTGTGACGTTTGAATTGCTGATACAAAGAATGTCGTTGCAATTTCAAAGAATAATGCTGAAATAACAAACAACTTACCAAAATTATTTTTATTCTTATAATTTGTCGTGTAATTGAAGTATGCATATAAAATAATCAATAACATCATAATAAATAATGTTAACCATTCAAAAACGTATTGAATTTGAGATAATTTCCATTCACCTGATAAGAATAAACCATTTCGGTTATTAAACTCTATAAATGTAAATAAGAATAAAACTACAGTACTTATCCATTCTATATAGCTTTTCTTTAACCATTTCGGTCTTCTCATCCATCTTGGAATATCGTCTTCTTCGATTTTAATAATCTCTTTCCATTTTTCATTACGGCGTTTTCTTTTAGCAATTGCCTCTTCAGAATTGAATTTTTCTAAAGTCGCCTGTTTGAAATTCTGTAATTTTTGGTAAAAACCTTCTGCTAAAGTATATATTTTTCTTGTTAAGCGGTTATTTTTAACTCTTGAATATCTTTCTTCATGAAATTGTTCAATGTCTTCATCACTTACAGGTAAAGATCTTCTTAAATATAAACTAATCCAAACTGACATTTGACTTAGACACCATAACAGAATGAAGAATAAGTTAACACTCATAACGTCTATAGGCTTTACATTTTGAGCATCGATATTATGGTTCATTGCAAATTGTGAAATGAAATAACATAATCCATATGAAATGATAATCCATAAGTAATGTTTCTTTCGATGCATTGGATTAAGCTCATTTTTATAAACGACATATCCCACATGAATAGCAAATGGAATAATAAATAAGAAAGATGCAAAACTATATACTTGGAACATGGTCATCATAATAACAATCATTAAAATAATTGTCAGTCCGATATAAAATACAGAAATATCATAATCGTAATGCGTTGTTCTTCTTAAAGTACGTCCTACTAATAATACAAACACACCAAATAGCAATACGATAATTGCTGCGATAACTGGAAAGTTACCAATATAATGGTGCAATATTCTTACTAATTCATCAAAAAAAGCTACAAAAAAGTCCCAAATGTTATTGATATGGATATTACTTGAATCCTTGATATTATAGTCTTTAATACGCGGCGCATTAAAAAGTATAAGTAATCCAGTAATCAAAAGAAATATACCTATAATTCGACTAAAATGAACTTCCCAGCTTTTTTTCTTTATAGCCATGTTCTTCACCTCATTGAACATTATAATTGTTTCATTTTCAATTGTCTTTAATTATATTGAAAATCAGTCCCAAGTACTAGCAAGAAGTTTAATACTTATATGTAGTTGGGTATATAATAATATCATACATTTTAAAGGAGTGTTATTATGACTCATAATGATAAGCATAAAGAAGAAGCAGAAAAAGCTAAAAAGAAAGAACAAGAAAATAAGCAAGACAACAACAAAGGTCAGGATGAAACAAAAGAAAATATACAAGACACATTTGAATAAATGAATTTCATTACCTATTCGGGAGCGAAATCGCAAATTTAGATATATTGCGATTTCGCTCCTGATTTTATTTCGAATTTATTTTAATAACTTATAAATCATTTATTTAAGAAATTAATTTCATTTTTATGATTTACTATTGACAAATAGATTAATAAGACTTATCGTATGGATAACAAATTAATAAATGCACTAGGGGTGTTTTGAAACTGAGACAGACATGAAAAGGTCTGAACCCTTTGTACCTGATCTAGATGATACTAGCGTAGGAAAGTGTTCGTAAATCATATAATATTCATTTTTAAATGATAACAATATTTTTGTGCGCTTCTATTTAGATATAGGAGTGCACATTTTTTTATTTAAAAGGAGAATTTAACATGTCAAAAAGATTAACGTTATCAGATATTTTAGTAACTGTATTAATTGGTGCTTTGTTTGCAATCATTTATAAGTTCTTATGGATACCTTATGAAATTTTAAAACCACTCGGTCTACATTTAGAACAATCTGTATACGGTGTATGGTTTATTGCAGCGATTGTCACTTATTTAATTATTCAAAAGCCTGGTGTTGCAATTCTTGCTGAATTTGCTGCCGGTGCTGGCGAAACAATTGTAATGGGACAATTCGATATTCCAACATTTGTATACGCATTATTACAAGGTTTAGCTTGTGAAATCATTTTCTTAGCTGTTCGATATCAATCTAGAAAATTATCAGTTGCTGTTATAGCTGGTATGGCTGCAGGTATTATTACGTTACCAATTGATTGGTTCTATAATTACTTAGGTGACGTTGCTTTATGGAATGTTATTTTAATGTTTACGATTAGAATTTTAAGTGGTGCAATCGTTGCTGGTGCATTAGGCTATGCAATTGTAAAAGCACTCGACCAAACTGGTGTTACGAAATTGTTCAGACCAGCATCTAAAAAAGATTATGACTTATTATAGGAGTTATTCAATTGTTATCACTAAAAAATTTAAGACTAAAGTATCCTGATGATGAACGCATTATATTTAAAAATTTAAACATCAATATTAATGATAAAGAAAAAGTACTGTTACTAGGTCCAAGTGGATCTGGTAAAAGTACATTATTAAATGTATTAAGCGGTATTATACCGAGATCGATGGACATACCGATGAAAGTAGATTCAATCGATATCGATTCACTTCCGGGTGTTATTTTCCAAGACCCAGATACGCAATTTTGTATGCCTGAGATTAAAGAAGAATTAGCGTTTGTGCTTGAGAATATGAACATCGAACCTGATAAAATGGACGGATTTATAAAAAATGCCATGAAACAGGTAAATTTAAATGCTGACCCTTCACTTAAAATCAATCGTTTAAGTGGTGGTATGAAACAAAAATTAGCGATTGCTTCTATATTATTACAAGATACAAATACGTTATTTCTTGATGAACCGACAGCAATGCTTGATCATCAATCAACGACACAACTATGGGATTTGATTATGGAGCATTGGGATAATCAAACTGTTGTAATCGTAGAACATAAAGTTGATTATATTTGGAATTATGTTGATAGAGTTATTGTAATGAATGAAAATGGTGAAATCACTCATGATAGTACACCTCAAGATATATTAGATCATCATACAGACATTTTAAATGAATACGGTGTTTGGCACCCTAACTCATGGCAATATGCCCCAAAATTGTCTAACCAGACTGCTGAGCACAATCCATTGTTAAATATAGAGCAGTTAAATGTGCTGCGTGGCTCCAAAAAACTATTTACTATAGATGAATTGACGATTTCAAGTGGCGAGTGGCTTACAATCACTGGACCAAATGGAACAGGTAAGACAACATTTTTAGAAACGATGATGCAGCTCATTAAATATAATGGTCAAATATTTTACAAAAATAAACAGATCAAAAAAGTAAAAGATGCTTCTAAACATATGTATTTCGTATATCAAAATCCGGAATTACAATTCATTGAAACATCCGTATATAACGAAATATTTATCAATTATGCATATCAAGATAAACAAACAGCTCATGACAAGACCCAAGACATGTTGACGCTATTAAAACTCAATCATGTGAAAGACCAACACCCTTTCGAGTTATCAATAGGACAGAAAAAAAGATTAAGTGTCGCAACTGCATTAAGTACGAATTCTGAAATTATTTTACTTGATGAGCCAACATTTGGTTTAGACAGTCACAATACCTTTGAACTCATCAAATTATTTCATGAACGCGTTCAACATGGTCAAACTATCTTAATGATTACGCACGAAAATGAGATTATTAATCGTTATGCTACTAGAAGATTGACGATCAAAGACGAGCAATTACATGTAAGCGGTGGTGAATCTCATGTTAACTAATTGGAAGAAATACTCTACATTTATTGATGATGTGAATATTCTAACGAAACTTATATTAGGTATCACTCTATTTTTCTATGCGATATTTATTCATCAATTTGATTTCATGCTTTATTTAACGATTATTATGTTTCTTTATCTAATCTTTATGAGTGGCGTGAGATGGTTACCACTATTAATCGTCATTGCTATCACTTTATTTTTCGGACTCACTTCTTCCCTATTTATGATTTTTTATGGTGAAGGAAATGAAACAATTTTCAAGTTTGGTATTATTCATATTACTGAAGAAAGCTTTTTGAGAGGTATTCACGTAACCATGCGTACACTTGTCATTTCATTTTACGGCATGGTTATACCATTTACTTCACAAATCATTTATGTGTTTTATAGTTTCATGCAACATTTAAAAGTAAAACCTAAAATCGCATATGCTTTCATGGCTTCTATACGCATGATACCGCTTATGTTTAGTTCTTTTATGCAGTTAAGACAAGCTTTAAAGATGCGTTATGCAGTTATAGATAAAAGCAATCGTAAAGGCTTAAAATGGATACACCATTTACTCATTCCAACATTAAGTCAAAGTATAAGAAAATCTCATAGGTTAGCTGTTGCGATGGAAGCAAAAGGATTCACAAACGGCAAAAGAACTTTCTATTATAAAGTACCTTTCACTAAAAATGATTTATATTTCATCTTATTGACGATTGCACTCGTTGCTGTCGCATATTTATTAAATGTTTATTTACCTATAACACACATTTCAGATATTCGATAACATTGCGTTATATTTGACCATACCTTTCCCTAAAAGAATGAAATATAGCGCAATGAAAAGGCTGAGACAAACTTTGTTGTCTCAGCCTTTAATTATGATTTATATGCTTTTAATGCTTTATGTCCAATATCATTTCTATAGAATAGTTGTTCACTTTTAATGTGTTTGACTTGTTCATATGCATTTTTTTGAGCCGCTTCAATATTGTCACCTGTACCGATAACGATCATGACACGTCCACCGTTATTTTCATACTTGCCTTCTGAATTTTTCTTCAAAGCACTCACAAAATATTGATCTACATGCTCTAAACCTTCAACTGAATATCCTTTATCATAGCTACCTGGATATCCTTTAGATGCTAATACGACACCTACTACACTTTCATCTTTCCATTCTAATGTTAAAGGTTCTTTATGATACACCTTGTTTAATATTTCAATAAAATCAGAATCTAATTTAGTCAATAATACTTGTGCCTCTGGATCACCGAATCTTGCATTAAATTCAATTACTTTTGGTCCTTCTTTTGTTAAAATTGCGCCAATATAAATCAAACCAAAATAGTTAATCCCTTCACTCACTAAAGCATCCGCAATAGGTTGTGCGATTTTTTGATTCGTTTCTTCCAATACATCGTCCGTAATATGAGGTACTGGACAGTATGCACCCATACCACCAGTATTCGGCCCTTTATCACCATCGAATGCACGTTTATGATCTTGGGCGATACAATCAAATGGAACTGCATATGATTGATTTACAAATGTCATAACTGAATATTCTTCTCCATCAAGAAACTCTTCAAATACGACTTTCTCATGAGGTGTTTGATATAAAGTTTCTACGCCTTCTCTTGCTTCTTCACGTGTTAAAGCAACGATTACACCTTTTCCAGCTGCAAGTCCATCTTTTTTAAGTACAATAGGTATTTTACACTGCTCAACATAATTGATTGCTTCTTCTTTTGTTGTGATTGTCTTATATTCTGCAGTTGGAATATCATACTTTTCCATAATTTTTTTCGCAAATTCTTTAGAACCTTCTAATTGTGCTGCTTCTTTATTAGGTCCGAAGACTTTAGCATTTGTTTCCTCTAATGCATCTGTTAATCCATCTATTAAAGGTTGTTCAGGTCCAATTATTACCCATTCAATATTGTTTTCTTCTACAAAAGATTTTATAGCTAAATGGTCATTTTCTTGAACATCCGATATAATTGTCGCAACTTCTTCCATTGCATCATTACCCGGAATGACAAAGACTTCATTTACTAATTTAGACGATTGACATTTTTGAGCTAACGCATGTTCTCTTCCACCTGATCCTATAACAAGTACTTTCATATTGACCTCCTAATGTTTAAAGTGTCTCATACCAGTAAATACCATACTGATGCCATATTTATTTGCCATATCTATTGAATCCTGATCTTTAATAGATCCACCTGGTTGGATAATTGTTTTAATACCTGCTTTAGCAGCTGTTTCTACAGTGTCACCCATTGGGAAAAATCCATCAGACGCTAAGGCTACATTTTCATTCATTTCGATTGCACGATCAATTGCTATTTTTGCAGAACCAACTCTATTCATTTGTCCAGCTCCAACACCAACAGTTTGGTGATCGTTCGCAAGTATAATGGCATTACTTTTAACTGAGCGGACAACTTTCCATCCTAGTTCTAAAGCTTTCCATTGTGCTTCAGTTGGTTCAACATCTGTAACGACTTTCATTTCTTCGCGCGTTAATGTTGCATTATCTTTATCTTGAACTAAGTATCCACCTGAAACTGATACAAATTCTTGTTCATCTTGCGTTTCTGTCATATCAATTTCTAGTAATCTAATATTCTTCTTCGCTGTTAGGACTTCCAACGCATCGGCTTCATAGCTTGGTGCAATAATAACTTCCAAGAAAATAGAATGTAATTTCTCCGCTAATTCCTTTGTAACATGTCTATTTAAAGCGACAATACCACCAAATATAGATTGAGAATCCGCTTCATATGCATAATCGTATGCTTCTTCAATAGTTGCGCCTACACCAACTCCACATGGGTTCATATGTTTCACTGCAACAGCTGCAGGTTGTTCAAACTTTTTAATAAGTGATAACGTTGCATCGGCATCTTTAATGTTATTAAAGCTTAAAGCTTTACCATGTAATTGTTTAGCGCCAGCTAATGTATTCGGTTCGTTTGAAGTCTTTACAAAAGTAGCATTTTGTTGAGGGTTTTCTCCATATCTTAATGTTTCTGATGTATTTCCAAAGAATTCAACAATCGCATTATCATAATCATTTGTATGTTTAAATACTTTTACCATTAGTGATTTACGATAACCTTCATCTAATTTGTCAGAAGCAATACGTTCAATAACTTCATTATAATCAGAAGGATCTACAACTGTTGTAACAAATTTGAAGTTCTTAGCTGCTGCTCGTAACATAGTTGGTCCACCGATATCGATGTTTTCAATTGCTTCATCTTCCGTTACATCTTCTTTCTTAACAGTCTCTTTAAATGGATATAAATTTACGACTACTAAGTCAATTAAATCGATGTCTTGTTCTTTCAATGCTGTTAAATGTTCAGGAATAGAACGATTTGCAAGAATCCCTCCATGTACACCTGGATGTAAAGTTTTGACTCTTCCATCCATTATTTCTGGAAAGTTTGTTAACTCTGAAACTGAATATACTTCAATCCCAGCATTTACAAGTGCCTTTTTAGTACCACCAGTTGAAAAGATTTTATAATCATTTTCTATTAATTTGCTTGCGAAATCTTCTATATTTGTTTTGTCTGACACACTTAATATTGCATTCTTCATTTTGTAAAGACTCCTTTATTGAATAATTTCTTTCATAACACGTGGATATAATTCGTATTCTAAGTTCTGTATTC
The DNA here is from genome assembly GCF_022386135.1 of Mammaliicoccus sp. P-M59. NCBI lineage: Bacteria > Bacillati > Bacillota > Bacilli > Caryophanales > Staphylococcaceae > Mammaliicoccus > Mammaliicoccus sp. P-M59. The sequence continues at coordinate 820,594 of NZ_JAJNJJ010000001.1, forward strand.
TTAATTGTAATGTCTCTCTCGTATCATCTGGATATACTTTACAGCTTAATTGGTCTATAATTTTGCCAGTATCCATACCGCTATCAACGTAATGAACAGTTGCTCCTGTAACACGTACGCCGTAATCTAATGCTTGCCCTACAGCGTCCTTTCCAGGAAAACTCGGTAATATTGAAGGGTGAATATTCAACATTTTACCTTCATATTGTTTTAATAATGTAGGACCAACAATTTTCATATATCCTGCGAGAATAACCCAACTTACACGATCTTGAGATAATCTCGTGAGTAGAGCTTCTTCATATTCTTTTTTACTATCGTAAGTTCTTGGATCAATGATATAAACTGGTAAATTAAATCGTCTTGCTCTTTCTATACAAAAGGCATTAGGGTTATCTGTATACAATGCTGTTACTTCTATATGGTCTAAATAACCTGCTTCGATATTTTCCATTATTTTCTCAAAATTTGATCCATTTCCTGATGCAAATACTGCTATTTTAATCATGATTGAACCCCCGTCAATTTGACCTGACCTGTTCCATTTGAAATTTCACCTATTATATATGCTTCTTCATTTTGTTCTTTCAAGATATCTAATGTTTCTTGTGCATCTTCTTTATTAACGATAAGTACAAAGCCAATGCCCATATTAAACACATTATACATTTCCTCTGCTTCAATCTTTCCTTGCTCTTTTAACCAATGGAATATTTTTGGTACTTCATAAGATTGAACATCGATATGTGCATCTTTATTTTCTGGAATCGCTCTTGGAATGTTTTCAATAAATCCTCCACCAGTAATATGAGACATACCTTTAACTTTTACTTTATCTAATACGGCAAGAACAGGTTTAACATATAGTTTTGTTGGTTCAAGAAATGTTTCTAAATACGTTCTTTCTTCATCAAATGCATCATTTAAGTTAATTTGACTTTCTTTAATTAAATTTCTAACTAAACTGTAGCCGTTTGAATGAATACCGCTTGATGTAATACCAATTATAACGTCACCTTCATTAACTTCACTGCCGTCAATATAGTCATCTTTTTCAACAGCACCAACACAAAATCCAGCAATATCATATTCTCCTTCATGGTACATTTCGCCCATTTCAGCAGTTTCTCCACCAATTAATGCACAGTTCGTTTCTTTACAACCGACAGATACACCTGAAACAATCGCTTCAATTGTCTCAGGATTTACTTTATTCGTCGCAATATAATCAAGGAAATACAAAGGTTCTGCGCCAGTCGTTAAAATATCATTCACACACATCGCAACGGCATCGATACCGATTGTGTCATGTTTGTTATAATCAATTGCGAGTTTAAGCTTTGTACCAACACCATCTGTTCCAGAAACAAGTACTGGTTTCTTCATATTTAATTGTGACAGATCAAATGCAGCACCAAAGCCACCTAAACCGCCTAGAACTTCCTTTCTCATTGTGCTTTGAACATGTGACTTCATTCTATTGACCGCTTCATAACCAGCTTCAATATCTACACCAGATGCTTTATATGCTTTCGACATTAAGATTACCCTCTTTATCAAAGTATTGTTTATTACTAGCTAAATAAGATTTTTGACGTGGACTTAAGTTTTGATAATATCTTTCTTCATAGTCATAAAGACCTGCTGGATAGTCACCAGTAAAGCTTTCTACACATAATCCGTGATAAGGTACGTCTTTATCTAACCCTATTGATCGTATTAAGCCATCAACTGATAAATATGCAAGTGAATCTGCACCGATATAATCTCTAATTTCTTCAGGTGATTTATGTGCAGAAATCAGTTCAGCAGATGTCGACACATCGATACCATAGAAACTTGGAAACATGAATTCTGGTGATGCGATACGTACGTGAACTTCATTTGCTCCAGCGTCTTTTAACATTCTGACGATACGTTTACTTGTTGTCCCTCTCACAATAGAATCATCAACAAGCACAATATTTTTACCATGTACGATATCTTTTACAGCTGATAATTTCACGCGTACACCTTGTTCTCGTAATTCTTGTGTCGGTTGGATAAATGTTCTTGCAACATATTGATTTTTTACAAGACCCATTTCATAAGGTAAATGACTCTCTTCTGCAAAACCAGATGCTGCTGAAAGTGATGAGTTCGGTACGCCGATTACCATATCAGCATTTAAAGCGGGACTTTCTTGAGCTAATTTTTTCCCAGATGCTTTACGAACTGCATGAACATTCTTACCAGCAATTGTAGAGTCTGGTCTTGCAAAGTAAATATACTCCATCGCTGAAATTGCAGTCGTTGTTTCCGTTGTGTATGATTCAACTCTTATACCTTCATCATTTATAACGATATACTCACCTGCATGAATATCTCTCACAAATTCTGCGCCGAGTACATCAATTGCACATGTCTCACTAGCAATGATATAAGCACCCGTCTTCATTCTCCCAACAGCTAAAGGTCTTATTGCATTTGGGTCAACAGCGCCATATAGTGCATCTTTTGTTAATAAAGCAAATGTGAAACCACCTTTAACTGTATTCAAACTTTCCTTCAATGCTTCTTCGAAAGTAGGCGCTTTACTTCTTCTTATAAGATGCATAATCACTTCAGTATCAGAAGAAGAATGGAAAATGGCGCCTTCTTGTTCTAATTCTTTTCTTAAGCTTTGTGCATTGACTAAGTTACCATTGTGACAAACACCAACACTCATATCATAAAAGTGATATAAAAAAGGTTGAATATTTTCAATTCCTTTATTACCAGAAGTTGCATATCTTACATGACCTATCGCATGTTGATTCCCTTTAAAACCTTCTAATTGTACATCTGTAATCGCATCAGATAATAAACCTAATCCTCTTTCACCTTTTAACTCGAAACCATTTGAAGTTACAATTCCTGCACCTTCTTGACCTCTATGTTGTAAACTATGAAGCCCCATGTATGTGAGTTGTGCAGATTCTGGATGATTCCATATACCAAATACGCCGCATTCTTCATTTAAACTCTTGATTTCATGCATTGAGCTATTGCCCCTTTCAATTGCTCATTCAAATCAGATACATTGTATTTAATTTGAGCAGCATCATTTTTAATCGTAAATTGAGCATTATCAGTAACGCGACCTATTTCAACGGCATCATCAATATCTATAGATTGTCCTTCTTTAACGACAACAATATATCTACCTTGAGTTTCACTAAATAATTGAGCATTTGTTACTGGTAACGTCACATCTAATCCTAAGTTAAAGTGTGTAGCTATTTTTGCAAGTCCAATAGCAAGACCACCTTTACCAACAGCTTGTGTATGTGAAATATTGCCTGAACGTATAGCATCTTTAATTTGTTCTCCACGTTTTACTTCTGCTGATAAATCAATTGAACTTGGTTCATGATTAACTTCTTTAAATAATAACTTTTCAATCTGACTACCACCAAAGTCATCTTTTGTTTCTCCAACTACAAATACACGATCATTTACTTTTGGTTGATAATCATTTAAATACGTCACATCTTCAATTAAACCAACCATACCGACTACAGGTGTAGGGAAAATTGAAGTCCCTTTTGTTTCATTGTATAAAGAAACATTTCCTGATACGACAGGTGTATTTAAAGCTTCACAAGCTTCAGCCATTCCTTTAGTAGAATCTGCAAGTTGTTGGTATATATCTTTCTTCTCAGGAGAACCATAATTTAAGCAATCTGTCATTGCTAATGGTTTAGCACCTACAGAAATTAAATTTCTATACGCTTCTGCAACAACCATTTTTCCACCTTCATATGGATTGTTAAAAACATATCTCGCTTCTCCATCTATAGTAGAAGCTATCGCTTTATTTGTACCTTCCACTCTAACTACTCCAGCACTAATACCTGGCTTGATAATTGTATTGGCACCAACTTGTTGATCATATTGGTCATATGCGTAATGCTTAGATGCAATTGTTGGATGATTAATTAGTTTTTGGAATACTTCTTCTACATTGATTTCATCATATTGATTATCATTGTGCTTAAATTCTTTTGCTTCACCTTCTAGAATATATACGGGTGCTTCATCAGCTAAAGGTTCTACAGGAATATCAGCGTATATTTCATCTTCATAAGATAAAACAAATCTATTTGTATCTGTAACTTCACCTATAACAGCAGAATCTAATTCATGATGATCAAATAAATCTAAGAATTTTTGTTCTGTACCTTTTTCAACTACTAATAACATACGTTCTTGTGTTTCTGAAAGCATCATTTCATATGGTGAGATACCTTCTTCTCTTGTCGGTACTTTCTCTAAGTGCAAATGAATACCACTTTCACCTTTAGCTGCCATTTCAGAAGAAGATGACGTTAATCCTGCTGCACCCATATCTTGAATACCTACTAATTCAGGATAAGTAATTGCTTCTAAAGTTGCTTCCATTAATTTTTTACCTACAAATGGATCTCCAATTTGTACTGATGGTCTCTTACTTTCAGATGCTTCACTTAGTTCTTCAGATGCAAATGTTGCACCGTGAATACCGTCTCTACCCGTTTTTAATCCAACGTAGATAACTGGGTTTCCGATACCTTTAGCAGTACCTTTTTGAATTTTGTCATGATCTATAATGCCAACACACATCGCATTAACAAGTGGATTACCATCATATCTTTCATCAAATTCAATCTCACCAGCTACTGTCGGTATACCGATACAGTTTCCATAACCACCGATACCTTTTACGACTCCACTAAACAATCTACGGTTTGTCTTATTAGATAACTCTCCAAATCTTAAACTATTTAATAATGAAATAGGTCTTGCTCCGATTGATACGATATCGCGGATAATACCACCAACACCTGTAGCAGCACCTTGATAAGGTTCAATTGCTGAAGGATGGTTATGAGATTCTACTTTAAACACGACTGCTTGATTATCACCTATATCTACAACACCAGCACCTTCACCTGGACCCATTAATACATGTTCTCCAGAAGTAGGGAATTGTTTTAAAAATGGTTTAGAATGTTTATATGAGCAATGTTCACTCCACATTACCGAGAATATACCTATTTCAGTAAAGTTCGGTTTGCGTCCTAAAATGCTTACGACTTTTTGATATTCTTCGTCCGTTAAACCCATATCTCTATATAAATATTCTTTTTCAATTTCTTCTATACTAGGTTCTAAAAACTTAGACATGTTGTTCCCTCCAACTTTCGATCATAGATTGAAATAATTTAACGCCACTATCTGAACCAAGTAATGTTTCCATAGCACGTTCTGGATGAGGCATCATCCCACAAACATTTCCTACTTTATTCGTAATACCAGCTATATCTTTGTATGAACCATTAGGATTATCATTGTAAGTTAAAATAATTTGATTATGATTCACAAGTTCTTCATATAATTCATCTGTACAATAATAGTGACCTTCACCATGCGCAACAGGATAAATGACAGTTTCATCTTTATCATACTGATGTGTGAATTTCGTTTCGTTATTTACGATTGTTAACGATTCATTTCTACTTACAAATAAATGACTGTCGTTATGTAACAGTGCACCTGGTAACAAACCAACCTCTGTTAAGATTTGGAATCCATTACATACGCCAAGTACTGGTTTACCTTCACTTGCAAGCCTTTTTACTTCACTAATAATTGGTGCTACGCGTGCCATTGCACCTGATCTTAAATAATCACCAAATGAGAAACCTCCAGGTATTAACACACCATCAAAACCTTCAAGAGAAGTTTCTCTATAATCTACATATGCCGCTTCGACACCTGAACGTTTAGCAGCATTATACATATCACGATCGCAATTAGATCCTGGAAATACTAATACAGCTAATTTCATTATGCGTTCTCCTTATCTTCTAAGATTTTAAAACTATATTCTTCGATAACCGTGTTGGCAAATAGCTTCTCACTTAAAGTATTAACGATATTCTTGATTGAATTTTCATCTGTTTCGTCAACAGTCATGTAAATAACTTTACCAACTCTTATATCATTGACTTGTTCATAGCCTAAATCGTGTACCGCTCTATTTAAAGCTTGTCCTTGTGTATCTAATACTTGACCTTGTAACGTAATATGCAATTCAATCTTTTTCATTTTATAGTTCCTCCAATTTTTTGTAGAAAGTTTCATAAGTATCAATTAATGAGCCTGTATCTTCTCTATATACATCTTTATCAAAGTTTTCTTTTGTTTCTTTGTCCCAAATTCTGCATGTATCTGGAGAAATTTCATCCGCTAATAAGATTTCACCATCAGATGTTATGCCAAATTCGATTTTGTAATCTACGAGTATTAAATTCATGTCATCCATAATTTCACTTAATACTTTATTTACTTTTAACGCTTCTTTTTTAATGGTTGATAATTCTTCTGATGAAGCAATATTCAATAATGACACGTGATCATCCGTGATAAGTGGATCATTTAACTCATCTTTCTTATAGAATAGTTCTAATAAAGGTTCTTTAAATTCATGTCCCTTTTCAAAACCTAATCGTTTACAAATTGAACCTGCAGCAACATTTCTTACGACAACTTCTAATGGGAAAATTTCTACAGCTTTAACAAGTTGTTCTGTTTCAGAAATTTGTTCAACAAAGTGGCTCTCAACACCTTTTTGTCGCAATATTCCAAATATTTTTGCTGTAATTAAATTGTTTAAACGCCCTTTTCCAAGCATTTTATCTTTTTTAGCACCATTTCCAGCAGTCACTTCATCTTTATATTCGATTCTCAAAATACCTTCTTGATCTGTGTTGAATACTCTTTTAGCTTTGCCTTCATAAAGTAATGACATATTAATCGTTCCGCCCTTCAAATAATTGATTAAATTGGTTTTCATCTTTATTTAAATCTGTTGATAATTTCGTAATATGTCCCATTTTACGGTTTACTTTATTGACCTTTTTACCGTAAATATGAACGTGCCATTCAGGATGCTCACTAAAAACTTCTTGTAAATTCAACACATCTTGTCCTAGCAAATTCATCATGATTGCTGGTTGTAATAAAGTAATCTTTTTCGGTAAATGCCATCCTGCAACAGCAAGTATATGTGTATCAAATTGTGAGTAATCACATGCTTCGATAGAGTAATGTCCTGAATTATGTGGTCTTGGTGCAATTTCATTCACATAAAGTTGATGATCTTCAGTCACAAAAAATTCAACTGTAAACGTTCCTACAAAGTGTAGCTTCGTCATAATTTTTTGAACTTCTTGTATAGCTTGTGCTTCTAAATCTACTCTAGCTGGAACAACTGTCTTATATAAAATTTGGTTTCTATGTTCATTTTCTTGTAATGGAAAATAAACTGTATGATCATATATATCACGTGTAGCTGTTATGGATACTTCTTTAAATAGAGGGAGATATTTTTCAACTACGCAAGGTGTATCAGTAATTAATTTCTTAGCTTCATCTAAATCTTCTTTAGATTGAATGACAAGCTGACCTTTACCGTCATATCCACCAAAGCGTGTCTTTATAATAAATGGATAGCCAATTGTTTCTATAGCTTCATTCAAGTCTTCTGTTGACTTAACTTCCATAAAAGGTACAATTTGAACATTTGCGCTTTCTAATGTTTGTTTTTCAGTTAAGCGATCTTGTAATAAAGCAACTGTTTGGCTCCCTTGAGGAATATTAAATTGATTGGAAAGTTTTTCTAACTGTTGTGCATCTATATTTTCAAATTCATAAGTTACAACTTTAGAGATGTCACCAAGCTGATTGAGTGCATCTATATCCGAAAATTCAGCGTTTATAAATTGGTGTGCTACAAATCTTGCAGGGCAATCTTCGTCAGGGTCTAAAACGGCAACTTGAAATCCCATTCTTTGAGCAGATTGAGCCATCATTTTACCTAATTGACCTCCACCGACAATACCTATCATGTCACCTGATTCTAGGTTATAATAAGTCATTTTGCATTTCCTCCACTTTATCGACTAAACTTTTTTCATAATTAACGAGTTGTTTTCTTACATTTTCATCTGTCATACCGATCATTCTTGCTGCTAATATACCAGCATTTTTAGATCCGGCTTTTCCTATTGCGGTTGTCGCAACCGGTATCCCACCAGGCATTTGTACAATCGACAACAATGAATCCATACCTTTTAAGCTTTTCGATTCAATAGGTACACCAATTACTGGAACTGTTGTTAATGAAGCTACCATTCCTGGCAAATGTGCTGCTCCACCTGCTCCAGCAATAATAATATCTATATTATGATCGGTAGCATTTTTAGCAAAGTCAACCATTTCTAATGGTGTTCGATGTGCAGAAACGACCTTTTTCTCATATTGAATATTAAAATATTCAAGCATATCGCATGCTTCTTTCATGATTGGCCAATCTGAAGAACTACCCATTATTACTGCCACTTTCATGTAGGTCACCCTTTCAAATAGTTGAAATATTTAATCTTTTCTGTGTATATTACAGATATAGCATAACAATTGATCATGCTATTTTCAATGAAAAAACGAACATTTTATATATTTTTTACAAAAAAGTTTGATTTATGTTCGTATTAAGGGCATAATTTTCATTGTATCAATCAATATAGTTCGATTATTAATAGGAGGCAATTTTCATGGTAGCTAAGATATTAGACGGTAGAGAAATAGCGAAGACTTACAGAGCAGGTCTTCAGGCAGAAGTAGAAAAGTTAAAAGAACATAACATCGTACCTAAATTAACGGTCATACTCGTTGGTAATGATGGCGCGAGTCAAAGTTATGTTAATTCTAAGAAAAAAGCAGCTGAAAAGATTGGTATGATTTCTGAAATTGTACATATGGATGAATCATCTACTGAAGAAGAAGTATTATCTGAACTCGATAGATTAAATAATGACGATTCAGTAAGTGGTATATTAGTCCAAGTTCCACTTCCAAAACAAGTTTCTGAAGCAAAAGTATTAGAAGCAATCAATCCTGACAAAGATGTAGATGGATTTAATCCTATAAATATTGGTAGATTATATACTGGAGAAAGAACATTTATCCCATGTACCCCACTAGGTATAATGGAAATTCTCAAACATGCAGATATTGACTTAAAAGGAAAAAACGTAGCTGTAATCGGTAGAAGTCATATTGTTGGTCAACCAGTTAGTAAGTTATTAACAGATCAAGATGCAACTGTTACGTTATTACACTCAAAATCAACAAATACAGAAGAAGTCTTAAAACAAGCAGATGTAATCGTAAGTGCAGTCGGACGCGTACACCTCGTTACAAAAGACTTAGTAAAACCAGGAGCAGTTATTATCGATGTCGGAAACACACCAGATGAGAATGGTAAATTAAAAGGTGACGTCGATTTCGAAGCCGTTAAAGAAGTAGCTAGCGCAATCACACCAGTACCAGGCGGCGTCGGTCCATTAACAATCACTATGGTATTGAACAATACATTATTAGCTGAAAAATGGAAAAACGGACTTGAATAAAATTATAATATAGAAAAAGCGGAACCCGATGACGGTTCCGCTTTTATTTATTGTGGTAGATGGAATGTGCTAACTATCATTATTTCGACTTGTGGTAATTAGAATCCGCTAACTTCCATTATTCTGAATTGTGGTAATTAGAATGCTGTAACTTCCATTATTCTGAATTCTGGTAGTTAGAATGCTGTAACTTCCATTATTTCGAATTCTGGTAATTAGAACTCGTTAACTTCCATTATTCTGAATTCTCGTAATTAGGTGGGCGCTCTTTTAGAGACATTTCTCCAAATTCTGTCCCTAACGACACCTCTTACGAACATTTCTCAGAATTCTGTCCCTAACAACGCCTCTTACGGACATTTCTCGGAATTCTGTCCCTAACAGCACCTCTTACGGACATTTCTCCAAATTCTGTCCCTAACGACGTCTCTTACGGACATTTCTCAGAATTCTGTCCCTAACAACGCCTCTTACGGACATTTCTCGGAATTCTGTCCCTAACAACGCCTCTTACGGACATTTCTCCAAATTCTGTCCCTAACAATTCAAAAAAACACCACCCCACTATGCTGATCATAATGGGATGGTGTTTCGAATACTAATATTATACGTTTGTAATACTCATTTTTGGACCAAATGGTTCGAAGTGAACATCTGCTTGACCAATATTTAATTTTTCTAACTCATCAAATATTGTATCCATAAATGTGATACCACCACATAAATAGATGTCGACGTCTTCATTAATCCAATTGCTTAATTCATTGCTTGTTAAATATCCGTCTTTTTCTTTTAAATGATAAGTAACTTCTACATTTTCGTTCATTGCGTTTAATGCGTCTACTTCTTCTTTAAATGGTACGTCTTTTTCTGCTTCATTTACATGTACGAAATGAACATTTCTACCTTTATATGCTTCATCTTCTAACATAGCTAGCATTGGTGTAACACCTGCACCAGAAGATAATAGTAATAATTTTTTATCTTTATCTGATTCTACTTTGAAATCACCTGCTGGAGCTGAAAGTTCAATTGTATCTCCAACTGAATACTTATCATGTAAATCATGAGATACTAGACCTTTTTTCTCGCCTTCTCCTTCACGTTTTACAGCAAATCTTAATTTACCGTCATTTTTTACAGAGTAAATTGAGTAATGTCTTAATGCTAAATTATCATCGTTTGTTGGTTTAATACGTACAGTGATATATTGGCCTGCAACAAGTTCAGGAATTTTAATGTTATCTACTGGTTCAACTTCGAATGATTTCATTGAAGTACCTTGATCTTCAATATTTGTAATTTTAAATGATTTAAAGTCGTCCCAAGCTGCTGCTTCGTACATTGCTTTTTCCATTTGGATAAATACGCCTGCGATTTCACCATATGCTTCTTCCCAAGCATTCATAATATCATCTGTAGCTGCATCGCCTAGAACTTCTTTAATTGCTTTTAATAAGAATTCACCAACAATTGGATAATGTTCCTCTTTAACTTGTAATGCACGGTGTTTATGTGCAATTTGATTTACGTTAGGAACGATTGCTTCTAAATGATCGATATGTTTAGCTGCTGCTAAAACTGTTTGTGCTAAAGCTGTCTGTTGTTTACCTTGTTTTTGATTAGATTTATTAAATATGTTCAATAATTCTGGATGAGCTTCAAACATTCTTTGATAAAAGACTTTTGTAATTTCATTTCCGTATTGTTCTAATACTGGTACTGTTTGTTTTACGATTTCTTTAGTTTGTTCTGATAACATCAGAAGTCCCCCTCTAAAAGATATATTTTAAATACATGTTTAATTGTAAATAATTTCACAATGTTTTTCAATACAGTTTGCAAAAAGTTTACAAAGTTGTCACTCTTTTAAAAATACATATATTGATTGATTGTTTTTTAACCTTCATATTAAGTATAATTAATATATTATAAGGAGGTTGAACTTTATGAAGCTCACCCAATACACGGATTATTCTTTACGTGTCCTCATGTATTTAGCCCAACAAAATAAACAATCTCAAATAGAAGAGATTTCAAACTTTTATGGCATATCAAAAAATCATTTAACAAAAGTCGTACATCAACTTGTTAAGTTAGGATACTTAAAATCTATAAGAGGAAGAAATGGTGGCATAATCCTCAATCAGTCCCCCAGTGACATTAATATAGGTAAACTTGTTAGACAAACTGAAGATCATTTTGAATTAGTTGAATGCTTTAATATGGAAACAAACACTTGTCCAATAGCATTAAATTGTGGATTAAAAGGTGCACTCAATCATGCTTTAATGGAGTACTTACGTACGCTTGATCAATATTATTTAAGTGATATCATCCCTAAAAACACCCTAAAAGACACTGTTTACACTACTTAAGTTAGGAAATCGGTCTAAAGGTCGATGTAAATGTGAAAATATTACGATAATATATCATTTAGTAAGGAAATGAAAAACGAGACATGTTATTCTTTCCTTATAGCTTACAACAAAGGAGTACATAAAAAATGATGAATAAAATATTACAATCACTTACAGTACTTGGTGTTTCTGCTTCACTTGTTACACCTTCATTAACTGCGAGTGCTACTGGAAACAGCCTTCCACAAATTAAAGGTGTTGAGGGTGACGTTGTTGAAAAAGGTGCTGACTACGATTCATTAAAAGGCATAAAAGCATATGATAAAGAAGATGGAGACTTAACAGATAAGATTAAAGTAACTGGTGACGTTGATACTTCTAAATTAGGTAAATACAAAGTACAATATAAAGTCACAGATTCTGATGGCGCATATAGAACAAAATGGCATTATGTATATGTTGTCAAAGAAGGTTCATTAAATGGTTCTAAAGACAACGATACTAAAGATAAGCATAAAGATGAATCTAAAGCTGAAGTAGCATCTAACAAAAAGACATCTACTAAAGATTTAGATGAAAATATGCCAATTATAACAGTGCCAACTAAAGATTTAGTTTATCAAGGTGACCACTTCGATCCGATGAAAGGTGTTAAAGCATCTGACAAAAAAGACGGAGACATCACTGATAAAGTAACTGTTAAAGGTGATATTGACACATCTAAAACTGGTTTACAATATATCACTTATCACGTAAAAGACTCTGATGGCTACTACTACACATACAAAAGAGGCGTTTACGTAAACGATGCAGATTTAGCACCTAATCCTGAATTATCAGGTATTAAAGACGTTACCATTAAAAAAGGTCAAGACTTTGACTTATTAAAAGGTATAACAGCTAAAGATAAATCAGGAAAAGATTTAACATCTGACATTGTTACAAGTGGTGAAGTAGACACTAGCAAACCAGGTAAATACAAAGTTGGTTACGCAGTATCAGATGCTGACGGTCATATTTCAGCTGAAGGTAGAACAATTACAGTAAAATAATCATATATAAACGAGCCAAATGACTTCATTCATTTGGTTTGTTTTTTTATATTTATCAAAAGTGTAATTTTTAAATTTATGTTTCATTTAAGTACTTATTAAAGAACATTAAAAATATTTTAAACTATTCTTAATAAGCTGAAAACTCAATGTTTTTAACAATTTAAAGATGTTTTTTCGTTTTTTTAAATATTTTTAAAATGTACACAAAAATTTAACAATTAGGAAAAAACGCGTCATATCAAAGTTAATTAAATACATTTTTATATTATAACGCTTACACCCTATTTTATAGCCTTGTAAATATGTTTAAATCCTTTAAAATTAAGGTCTAGCCATATATATAGGTATATAGAAAATTGGGAGGTAAAAAACGTGGCAAAGTTAAAGTCAATACTTCTCATGTCAACATTAGGTATTTTACTTAGTGGTTGTTCAAATTTAGAAGTATTAAACCCCAAAGGCCCTATGGCTGAAGATCAACATTTCTTAATTATCTTTTCAATTATAATGATGGTCTTTATTGTTATAGTGGTCTCCGTTTTGTTTTTAATATTTATTATTAAATATAGAAAAACAAAAAACGAAACATCTGGTACGATGCATCACAACGTCGTTTTAGAGGCTGTATGGTTTATTATTCCAATAATCATACTTGTGGTATTAGCTGTACCAACAATTAAATCATTGTATTTCTATGAAGAAGCACCAAAGTCAGAAGAAGACCCAGTTGTTATTTATGCAACAAGTGCAGGCTTTAAGTGGTTCTTTAGTTATCCAGATGAGAAAGTAGAAACTGTCAATCATGTAACAATTCCAGAAGGTCGACCAGTTCTATTTAAATTACAATCTATGGATACAATGACAAGTTTCTGGGTACCTCAATTAGGTGGACAGAAGTACGCGATGACTAGCATGACAATGGACTGGACATTGCAAGCTAACGAAACAGGTACATTTAAAGGTAGAAACTCTAACTTTAATGGTGAAGGGTTCTCTAGACAAACATTTAATGTTAACGCTGTAAGCAATGAAGATTATGATAAATGGGTTTCTAAATCTCAAAAACGTAAAACAATTGATCAAGATACATTCGATCATCAACTTTTACCTACAACTAAGAATGAGGAACTTACTTTTAGTGGAACACACTTAGCATATGTAGATCCTGCTGCGGATCCTGAATACATTTTCCATGCTTATAAACGTTTCCGCTATGAACCAAAAGATCCAAACTTCTATGATGAAAGTGAAGGCGTAACAGAAAAACCAGTATTACCTGCACGTAAAGTGACTGTTACTAACCCTAACTATGACCGTCATGGAATGAAACCTATGATTCTTAAAAATAACGAAAAATATGACAGTGACTTCAAAAAAGAAGAAAAACATCATATGGACGAAATGGAAAAAATGCAAGAAGATGCAAAATCTGATGATGAAAAATCTTCAGATAAGAACCATGGAGGTGACAAGTAATGAATTTTCCATGGAATGAATTTATCGTTCAAAGTGACTGGATGATAACAATGGCACAAGTTTTACTTGTATTAACAGGTATATGTGTTGTTGGTGGACTAACATATTATAAAAAATGGAAATGGCTTTATACAGAATGGTTAACTTCAGTTGACCATAAAAAAATTGGTGTAATGTATATTATATCTGCAATCATTATGTTCTTCCGTGGCGGTGTAGATGCACTTCTTATCCGTTTACAATTAATGACACCAGATAATACATTACTTGAATCTCAGCACTATAATGAAATCTTTACAACACATGGTGTAATCATGATTATCTTCATGGCAATGCCGTTCTTAATTGGTTTAATGAACGTTGTTGTACCATTACAATTAGGTGCTCGAGATGTTGCATTCCCTATGTTAAATAACTTAAGTTTCTGGTTATTTGCTGCCGGAATGGGATTATTTAATATTTCATTCGTAATTGGTGGTTCGCCAGCTGCTGGTTGGACAAACTATGCGCCACTTGCAACTGACTTCAGTCCAGGTACAGGTATTAACTATTATTTAATTGCAATTCAAATCGCTGGTATTGGTACGTTAATGACAGGTATTAACTTCTTTGTTACGATCTTAAAATTACGTACTAAATCAATGAAATTTATGCAAATCCCAATGTTCTCAATGACAACATTAATTACATCATTATTAATTATCTTAGCCTTCCCTATTTTAACTGTCGCACTTGCTTTAATGACATTCGACCGTTTAATGGGAACAAGCTTCTTTGAAGTTGCTAATGGTGGTATGCCAATGTTATGGGCTAACTTCTTCTGGGTATGGGGTCACCCTGAAGTTTATATTCTAGTATTACCGGCATTCGGTATTTACTCAGAAATCATCCCTACTTTTGCTAGAAAAAGATTATTCGGACATCAAAGTATGGTCTGGGCAACTGGTGGTATTGCGTTCTTAAGCTTTATCGTTTGGGTTCACCATTTCTTCACTATGGGTAGTGGTGCATTAGTTAACTCATTCTTCTCAATAACTACTATGTTAATTGCCGTACCAACAGGTGTTAAAATATTCAACTGGCTATTAACGTTATATAAAGGTCGAATTACATTTGAATCACCTATGTTATTCGCATTAGCCTTTATTCCAAACTTCACATTAGGTGGGGTTACAGGTGTTATGCTTGCTATGGCAGCAGCGGACTATCAATATCACAATACTTATTTCTTAGTGGCACACTTCCACTACGTTATTATCGCTGGTGTTGTATTCGCATGTTTCGCAGGTTTAATATTCTGGTATCCAAAAATGTTTGGTCACAAATTAAATGAAAAGATTAATCAATGGTTATTCTGGACATTTACTTTAGGATTCAACTTATGTTTCTTACCACAATTCCTATTAGGTTTAGATGGAATGCCACGTCGTTTATATAAATACACTCAAGCAGATGGATGGTTCTCATTAAACTTCATCTCTACAATTGGTGCATTCTTGATGGGTATTGGTTTCTTAGCTCTAGTATGGAACGTCGTATACAGCTTCGGTAAAGCGAAACGTGAAGCAACTGGTGACAACTGGAATGGTTTAGGTAGAACATTAGAATGGGCTACTGCTTCAGCTATGCCACCACACTACAACTTCGCTATTACACCAAAATGGTATGATACTGAAACATTTGTAGAAATGAAACAAAATGGTAAACACTATTTAGACGATAGAGATTATAAAGATATTCATATGCCAAACAATACACATATCGGATTCTGGATGGCAGTATGTTTCTTATTCGGTGGATTCTTCCTAGTATTCGAAACATATATACCAGCAATTATCTTTGGTGTTGGTGTATTAGCATGTATGGTTTGGAGAAGTTTCGAAAAAGACTACGGCTACCATATTCATGCTGAAGAATTAGAAGAAAATGAAGCAAAATTACGCGAATTACGTGAACAAGAATTACAGGAAAAGGAGGACAATAAAGATGAGTAATGAACACCACAATACAATTGATACTGTTAATGAAACAGGACAATTAAATAAACTCGGATTTTGGGTCTTTCTTACTGCTGAGGTTGCGTTATTCGGTACACTATTTGCAACATTCTTAGTACTACAGAAAAGTGGTTCATACGGTGGTTTCACTACACCAGAATTATTTGAATTACCATTAGTTATGATCATGACATTCTTATTACTTGTAAGTAGTTACACTTGTGGTATCGGTGTTTACTACATGCGTAAAGAAAATGTCAAAATGATGATGGTATGGATGATTATCACACTTATCTTAGGTGCAGGATTCGTAGGATTTGAAATTTACGAATTTACTCACTATGTTCATGAAGGTGTTACACCTCAACTAGGATCATTCTGGTCTGCATTCTTTATACTTTTAGGTACACATGGTCTCCATGTTACTTTAGGTATATTCTGGATTTCAGGTGTATTAATCCAAATCCTTACACGTGGATTAAATGAACACAATGCACCAAAAGTATTTATCGGAAGTTTATACTGGCATTTCCTTGATGTTGTATGGATCTTTATCTTTACATTAGTTTATCTTGTAGGGATGGTGAGTGGATCATGAATAAAACAGTCGTTACACATACAGTCGGTTTAATATTCTCAATTGTATTAACATTAGTAGCTGTTTATGTCATGTTATACACTGGCATGTCACTACAAGTAAGAACATCAATCATTATTGGATTTGCTTTCTTACAAGCATTAGTTCAATTACTAATGTTCATGCATTTAACAGAAGGACCAGATGGACGCGCAACTGCATTCAAAGTACTCTTCGCAGTAATTATTACTTTATTAGTAATAATCGGTACTTATTGGGTTATGGTTGGCGGACACAGCGCCCATATGTAAAACCTATATATTTAAAGCTGTTATTAAAGTCAGAGACTTTATTAACAGCTTTTTTATTTTGTATAGAATTAATTAATGGTATGGAGAGTGAGTTGGGTGTTGGGGTTGGGTGTTGGGATTGGTTGGTTGGTTTGGGATTTTGGATTGTATTGAGGGTGCTATGTAGCTTGTTTGGGTCGTCTTGCAATGTTCAGACATCCAATGTTGCTAGTCTTGGTTGTCTTGCAATATTCGGAGGCTCTATGTTGCTAGTCGTGGCTGTCTTGCAATATTCAGACCTTCTATTTACCTTGTTTGGCCAGTCTTGATAAATACATGCCTCCTATTTATCTTGTTCGATGAGTCTTGATAAATACAGACCTTCTATTTATCTTGTTTCGCCATTCTTGATAAATACATGCCTCCTATTTATCTTGTTTGGCCAGTCTTGATAAATTCAGACCTCCTATTTATCTTGTTTTGTCAGTCTTGATAAATGGAATACCCCTAACTTACTTAAGTTAGGGGTATCTGATTAAATTGTACTAGTATTTTTCCATGATTTATAAGTCAAGTTCTTCTATAATATTCAAAGCTACATGAAATTTGTCTATATTATGATTCGCTTCTTTTAATCCATCTACATTATATGTTTCTTCAGAAAGTACATCACCAGTTACAAGAAAGTTAAATAGTTCAAATCCGTGAAAATCACAAACTGCTTATACTCCAGCAAGCTCCATATCTACTGCTATACATCCTTCTTTTTTTCTTTTATTATACTGCTTGTTTGTTTCCCTCAGTACTGCATCAGTTGTCCAAACTTTACCTTCTATAAATGGTAACGCTAATTTATTAAATACTTCAGCTAATTTATTAGCATTCTTTACTTTAATATAGTCTGATGGAGGGGCGTAATGATATGACATTCCTTCATCTCTATAGCTGTGAGTAGGTATTATAAATTTATTAAAAGTCCTTTCGCTATCAAGACTTCCTGCTGATCCAAACATTACAAATTTTGTAGCACCTGTTATCCAATTACATATCATGCAATATTGAGAAGCAAGCGTTGAACCAATTGCAGATAGATAAAATGCTACAGCTTTACCTTTATAAATGAATTGATATATAGGAAATGCTCCGTTAGAGGCTTTGATTTCACCGATTTTTTCACATTTATTTTCTCTTAGAATAGCATCATATATTTCTTTAGAATATGTAATTAAGCAAACTTCAACTTTGAATTGTTGTTCACCATAGAAGTCACTCAAATTTACAATTGGTTTTCCTTGTATATCAAATGAATCGGTTATCATTTAATTACCTCCCTTATTCATTTATAGTACTTAACCAACTCTTTATTTCTTTCCCTACTGTTACAGGGTTATCTATATAAATATCGTGGCCACTGTTAGGGATTGTTTTACAGGAAATATGTGAAGGTATATTTTTAATTTTCATGTCTAAGATGAATTGGTCCTGTTCTTGTGGTAATAAGACCATTATATTTCTGTCTATTAATTGATTGAAGGTAGGTAAGTTGATTTGTCTTCTTATTTTCAATAATTTTAGAATAGAAAGTTCATTAATATTAAGTTCATAAACATGTTTATTTAAATTGAAAGTCATCCTTCCAGTTGATGCTTCTAATAAATTTTGATTCCATGTTTTATATGCGTCTTTTTCTGTCTCTATAAATTCGTCCAAGTTCTTGAATTGAAAATTTTCTAAATGATTTTTAGTATCTTTTATTTCAACTTCACTGCTGTATTCTAGGTCTTCAAGATTAAATAATCCACCATCTAATAATATAATATTTTTAATTTGTGGAACCTTGATACTTATATAAGATAATAAATCCGCTCCTAAAGAATGCCCCATTATAGACAGTTCTTCATTACCATAAATTTTTATCTCTGTTTTAAACCACTCCACTAATTCATTTAAATCATTAACAATAACATCTAAATTCAAACCATGACCTGGCAAATCAATTTGAACTAAATTCAGATTATCCAATTGGTTATTTAAATCTTTCAAAAATAATCTATGACTGCCTAAACCAGAAAGAAATAATATTTGTTCTTCCATATAAGCTCCTTCATTAAAGATATATGTAGTTTTTTACTTACCTCTACCAACCCTACAAAATCAGATTTTCAAAGTTACGACTGACTTGGGATACTTTTTCTTGGTTTCCGACTTCTCTATAATATAGGATTGCTTTTTGATACATTTCGATTGCTTTTTTTCTATTTTTTTGTGATACGTATATTTCAGCAAATTTGTTAAATCCGTCTCCCATTATTTCAAAATCATATCTTACAACATTTGCTTCTAGATCTCTTAGTAACATCATTGCTTCTCGTTCATTACCTACTTCAATAAAATTGCAAACGCGTTCTATACTCTTTTTAATATACATCTTACAATTACTCCTTCTACCGTTACTATCTTAATTATATAATTGTAATCCCAATATTTACAAAACACAAGTTAGTTAATATTAATGGTAACGACTTCAAACAACGTAAAAGGTCTACGATGCCGAGGCATGGTAGACCTTTTGTCATTTTGTATGAACTTTAGTTATTGGATGCTCTAATGGTACAAATTGATTATAGACTTCGAGTAATTTTGATTTTTCATTATTCCAATTATAGATTTCTTTGGCTTGTTTAGTGTTTTCACTTAATTGATTTCTTAAGCTTGTATCTTTTACAAGTTGATTCACTGCATTAGCTATTTCTGAAGCATTATGTGAATCCACAACTAAACCGGTATTAGTTTCTTCGACTACTTTCTTAATTTCTGGGAAGTCACAACTGATAACTGGTACGTGAGCCATCATATATTCAAACAATTTATTTGAACTTGCTGAATAGTGATTGAAGCAAATGTTCTGCAACACTTGGAATCCAAGATATGCTTCACGCGTATATGATGGTAATTCTTGAAATGGCACTTTATCTAAGAAATGAATTCTATCAGCTTGTTTGGAAGCTTCGGCTTGTTCTTTTAAAGGTTGCGTTAACTTCCCACCACCGATAAATAGTAAATGACCTTCTTTAATTTCATCCATAGCCTCTATAAGCAATTCAAGCCCTCTTCCTTGTTGGAGTCCGCCTTGATAAAGTAAAATTTTCTCATCTTCATTGATGCCTATTTTCTTATGTAAATTGATTTGTGGCTTTTCTTCAATATTGTATTTCTCTGAGTAGTTATACAATGTTTTAGGATAGAATCCATAAATATCTTCATTGTATTTTGCTCTTGTATGATTTTCTACAATCATTTGATCTACAAATTTTAACATAAACGACTCAATAGACTTAATTGTTTTTGGATTATAACCTGTTCTGTCAGATTGGACTTCATGGCTATCATAAATTAATGGCTTCGGTTTTAAGCGTAATTTAGAACATACGATAGCTTGAGGCAATGTGTTTAAATCATTTGCATGATAAATATCAGCATTTTGTATATAACCTTTTACAATCATTCTCGTAATAATTGCACCATTTATAAACCATTTTCTTATTTTTTTAAACTTTATCATACCTGCAGCAACCACGAGTGATAACAAATAAGCTGCCATTAATGTGAAACTGATATAGAAAAGACTTGGTATAATAACAACTTGGACACCAGCTACAACTAATAAGAATTTCTTGCCATGATCTTGATAAGCTTGCAATAACCATGGATATCTCTTCACTCTATGAACTTTAAATGTATTAGATATTTCTTCATAAGCTGAAATAGCAGGATTTTTCGGATCATTTATCGCAATTAAATTTATGTCATATCCATTATCCGCTAAAGTTGTACACTCTCTATTGACTCTTGCATCATTCGTAAAATGATTCCATACAAACATTGTGACCTTTTTCATTTGATAACCTCATTCCATGCAATTTATAGTATCCCTACTTGGAATAGTAGTATATATATCCATGCCACACTCATGATCCCAATCATCGCTATTAAACTTGTTGGTCTTTTTTCTTTTTGTATGACTGAATCATCAACTTCTTTATTACGTTGTTGTTGGATTTTTATACGTTTATATTCTAATTGTTCTTGTTTCGATTTCTTTTTTACTTTCTGAATGAGATTAACGTACCTCGTTACGATATCATTGACTTCACCATATGCAACCATCTCACCGTAATGTATCCAAATCGCTTTTTTACACATTTTTTTGATTTGTCCTGCTGAATGTGATACAAAAAATATTGTTTTTCCTTGTTCTTGTAAATCATGCATTTTATCTATACATTTATTCGAAAAAGTTTCATCGCCTACTGACAATGCTTCATCAACAATAAGTATATCTGGATCTGTATGAATCGCAATTGCAAAGCCTAATCTTGATTTCATACCACTAGAATATGATTTTAAAGGTTGATAAATAAATTCATCAAGTTCACTAAACTGTACAATATCATCAAATTTTTCATTTATTTCTCGTTGCGACATACCGTGCATTAAACATTTATAATGAATATTTTCTTCACCTGTAAATTCAGGATTTAACCCTGCGCCAATCGCAATTAGCGACGGCTTACCATTTGTATAAACTGTACCAGACGAAGGTTCAACAACACCACCTAGAATATTAGATAAAGTTGATTTACCTGAACCATTTAATCCAATTATACCTACAGATGTCCCTTCTTCTACTTCAAATGAAATATCATGTAAAGCATAATAAGGTTTAGATTTATAACTTAATCCAAAAGTAAATAAAGATAGCAGCTTATCTTTTCTGTTTACATTTAAGTCGTAAACTTTCGAGACATTTTCACATTTTATTTTATAAGTATTTGTCATCTCTATCACCTTTTCTTAAAAATGTCATAAGCTTTTCAATATTATCTTCCCAAATGAGGTGTTCATCACGATATTCACGTGCATTCTTAGCTTTAATAGATAAAGCTTGTTCATCATATTTTAATGATTCAATTTCGTTAACGATTGTATCTATTGAAGCTTGTCTTCTTGCAAATCCTAGATTATATTTTTGAATAATGGCTTCAGTTGGACCACTAATATTAGATATAGGAGGTGTTCCGACACCAATAGCGTCTACAATTTTTCCAGGCATCACATTCATAAACACATCTGAAGATTCTAAAATGGAAAGTGAAATATGATGTTTAGATATTTCAGTTAAACAAGCTGTACGATCCATTGGCTTTTTCACTTGAATATATTTACAATCTCTCACAGCTTTTCTAAACTTGTTAGCTTGAACACCATAAACAATCGCTGTAACATTGATTTGTTTATCATTTAAAGCTAAGCATATTGAAATAAGTTTATCTACATCTTGGGCATATCCAATATTTCCTGTATAAATAACACTAAAATCATTATATTTTTCTTCAGTAATCAGTTCATTTCTTGAAATGCCGTTTGGTAAATAAAATATAGGCACTTTTCGCTGTAATCGTTTCTGAATATGTGACCTAAATGCTTCATTATTAATGACAATTTTATCAGCAGAATTATACATTTTTTTCTCTAAATATTTTAATAGTGGCATAAATAAACTTATGTTAATATGCTTTAATCCATTTACACTGTCTGGCCATAAATCTCTAATTTCTAATACATATGTCGGATGTTTCGCACTTTTAAAAAATAACGTCGCCCATGCTAGAAATATATTTGGACTAGAAACATACACAATATCGTAATCGTCATTATGCATTTTCAAGAAGACTCTTAATCTAACGTATTGTTCTATATAATAGACTAACCTCATGATAAAATTACTATTTTGCTTATTACCATGCATTTTCATTCGAATAATTTTCTTCTTTTCTAATTTATTTAAAGATGCATCTGTAAAATAAGATTGGTCTTCAAATAAACTTTGGTTAGGATATGTTGGCTCAGTTGTTAACATTGTCGGATCTGAACCACTTGAACGAAAAGCTTTGAACATCATTTTCATTCGATTTGCAGCAGACCCAAGTTCTGGATAAAAATTTTGTGAAATCATTAATAATTTCTTTGTCATATTATGAACACCCTATAAGTAGTCTAGTAATTTCCGTTTAAACCTTGAATGAACCAATGAACCTATTAATAATAATATAATTGTTAAAAGCCAAAAATATAAATGATCATGCCATTGTCCGTACACAGAAACGTTATCATGCACAAACGCCGTACGATAAACACCTACTAAATATGCAAATGGGTTTAAGCTTGCTAATCTTTGTAAAATACCATGTGCTTCTTCCATCGCCCAAAATATAGGTGTCATAAAGAATAGCATTCTTATAACATTTTGTAATAAATTTTTAGTATCGCGAATAACAATAATTAATGTACTCATAATTAATGAAATACCAAAAATAATTGCATAAGATGCGACTAAAAAGTATATAAACCAAAAGTAATGCCACCAAGGTACATATCCATTAATGACAGATACGACAAATAAAATGGCTGATGTGATCATTAAATTAATCATATTATTCGTTAAAGCTATAGAAATAAATATTGAAGATGGGAATTTCATTTTTGATAAGAGTCCAATATTGCCTTGAATAGCAGATGCACCTGTATTGATCCCTTGTGATATAAATAACCAAGGAAACAAACCTGAAATAAGATGTACTAAAAATGGTACGCCTACTACTTGAGCACTCGCATCTCCTCTTAACCCTAAACCAAACACAAGATAATATACAGCAACTTGTAAGATGGGTTGTAGTATATTCCAAAATACACCAAGATAATGATTGGCATATTGACTTTTCATATTATAAATTGCAAGTTTAAAAATTTTAGGTAAATTATTAAATTGTTCTTTTAAGATATCAATAACTATCTTCATATATAACGACCTACTTAATTTTTATTTTTCAATAAGTTCAAATTGTGAAGCGCTAACCCAAGATTCTTTTTCAAAACTCTTACTTGCGTAGACAGATATTGTAATAGATGATTGTGGTTTTATTGTCAATTCTAAATTGTTTTTACTCAAATCTACTAAGTCGATTGACTCACTTTCTATATCAAAGTACACCGTATCTCTGCCTTTTTTATTTTGATAAAATGTTCTTAATTCAAGTGTAATCGTGTTATCCTGCGTATTCGTTAACATCATTTTCTTTTGATTGTCATAACTAAATTTAGGTGTTAATGCACGAAATAACTTTTTTTCATTTTGTATCACTTGATAGAAATCTTCAGTTTGAATCATAATATTCGCCAAACTTTCTACTTGCTCATTTGTGTCTTCTTCTAATTGAATTATTCTATCCTCTAATGTGTTCACGTCATTGATTTGAAAATAATTTAAAATTGGCCAATGATGTTTAATCATCAATTTATGTAACATTTGGTTTTGCTTATCTTCCTGATTAATACTCATAAATTCGAATAAGATATGCCTCGTATTGATTAAGCTAAACACATCTAAATAATCATCACTTTCTTGAACAATACAGCTATGCCAACCGTTCATTCTAGATTCGTAATACAACGTTTCATAAGGATGATAACCTAATTCAATCGTCTTATAGAGATTATTTCTTTTAACAAATTCTAGTAAATAATCGTGAGATAATTGATCCACTGGAAAATCTTTAGCCCATTTTTTGATTGCATTTTCATACGGTAAAAATGAGTCTGCTCTTTGTATCCGCTTCGGAATAATACTTTTAGCAAGTTCAAAGATAGTAGATTTTAAATGTATACAATGATCAAACGACCTATTCTCATGATAATAATTGATTAAATGAATACTATGATTTGTTTCATATAACTGATATCTATCAATCAAATTTGAATTGACTGCTAGTTGATCCATATTAAATAACGTATGCTTTAAATTTAAATTGTATGCTAACTTTTGAGAAATATATTCATCTATACGATAAATATGAGCAGCTTGTTTATGTTCTAATTCATCAATATTTTTTGTATAAGTAAAGAAATTCACATCATTGATATGTTCTTTAATATAAGATAAGGATACTTTAGAATCATGACCAGCTGTGATAGAACAAATCACTTTTTGATCAAATCGAAATAAATAATCAACCGCTGCTTCAATTTCATCATTAACAATATCATATACTTCTTCTGCTGATTTCTTAACACATGGGTTGATTGGATAAATTCTTTTAATTGTATGGTCTGTTATATTAAATCTTGTATTGGCATTGAATTTATAAACATCTTTATATTTGCTATAGTCTAAAAATCCATATGACTTATGTGCGATTCTTTCACAAGTCTTATCAAAACATAATTTTACGAGTTGATTTACTAATTCTGAATGACTAGCGTACAAATCATGAGATGCATGATAATACAATGATAAAAATGACGTTGCATCATTATATAGTAGCAAACATCCATTATACTCTATCAACATAACATACCTGCCATTATAAAAACTCATCTCTTCAAGAAAAGCATAAGAATCAATTTCGTGAGACAATAATTGGGCGCATATTTCAGGATATTTTAAATCGACATTTTTCGTATGCACAAAATGACCTAATATGACTACTTTGATGTCATTCTTTGTATACTCATATGAACTTAAATCATTTGAAAAATAAATCGTAAAGTCAGTGAATTGAATATGTTGACGATAGTTTTGATCTTCAATTGAAATTTGTCGAGGAACAATCATATATGCTTTGTTAAATCTTATGAACGTATTATCCATCATACACACCCCCTTATATCAATCACGCAATTATTGCTGAACCTCTTGCTTTAAATGTTCAACATATTGATTTAAATCATGGTCTTCAGGTCGTTTATATTGATCATACAAACTATATATTTCTAAAAATCGTTCTACGGCTTCTTTTCTTTCTTCTGGTTTCACTTTTTCTAATCTTGGCAAGTACCAGCCTTTTACGTAAAAATTAAATCTATGTTCTAAGTAGGATGTCAGTAAGCCATGTTTTTCGTAAAATGGAATTCTTTCAATTTCTAATGTGTAATATTTATCAAATAGCTTCTTAGAAATCGAATTTGTAACTGATCCAGACACGGCAGCGTAATACATATGAATAACATCTGTTACAGCTTGTACTTTTTTAGAATGAATCATTAATTCTTGGAAAAATAACGTATCTTGGCCAGCAGCACCTTCAATCATTCGAATATGATTATCTTTAATAATTTGTGATTTAATGATTAAAGCTTGAATACTTTGAGCACGTAGACCACATTTTTTCATATATTTTTTAGGGTCGTCGATTAATAATTTTCCATCGTTATACTTCATCACTGTGCCCGCATAATTAAACAGTGCTCTGCGCTTGTTATCTTCTTTAATAATATTACCGACGACCATATCGACATCTTTATTCGATTCTATTTCTTCTAATAATGTTGCATAACCATCACCAGTCGCTTCGTTATCAGGGTCTAAATACGTAATATAATCTGTAGAGGCAAGTTCAGCACCTTTATTTCTAGGTCTTGAAGCACTACCTGATCCTTCTTCATATGCATAGTAAACGATATCTGGGTATCGTCTTCTTAATCGATTAATAATAGATGTCGTTTCAGAATCCGTACTACCATCATTTACGAATATAATTTCCATCTCTTTAAATATTGAAGATCTTCTTAAACTTCTCATACACTTATCTTCTAAATAAGTACCGTTATTATGAATTGGAATAATGACACTTAATTTTTTCTTGCGGTTATTTTGACCATATAAAGATGCGTCATAAATTTCTGATTGATCTAAATTATAACCATTTTGAGATTGTGTAACATTCAACTGTTGATCGAATATATTTTTATGATACATTGTTACATATTTATTTTGAGCTTTTTCAATAAATTGATGTGCTTCATGTTGTTTATCTTTCGTAACAAAATCAACATCTACATATTTAAATGCTGATAATAAATCTTCTAAATAATACTCTTCATATTCAATTGAATCTTTCATGTAAGTTATAAAATCATATTGTGATGCATCTTCTACTGTATCTTGAGCTTCTATAACATCAAACTGAACATGTAATTGTCGATATAGAATATCTTTCATTTTATCGGTTAATGCATCAACAACTACGAGTATTTGTGATTCTTTTTGAGTCGGTTCAATGCCAATATATGATAAGACTTCATCTAAACGATGATATGTCGTACAATTTCTCATCACACTACGTATACTTTTAGCTTGCATATCTTCTATTTCATATTCTTGATATTGGTTCATAATTGGTACCACATCAGTTTTATGATTAACCATAAATACATTTGGAAATTGATTATTAACACCTACTGAATAGTTAGATAAGATTAAATTCCCAAAAGCTTGTAATTCAAATATTCTATTCGCAAACATCGTTTCTGAATATTTTACTGAATTGACATTTATTGCCCATCTATATACTTTATGCAGTTTCATAAGTTCTTCATGATCAATTGGCATTGTTAAGTATGGGATATATTTCATTGGGAATTGATAACGTTTTCTTCGCAATGGTAAATTTCTATCAATAATGGTTAATTTATGATTTTTTTTGATTAACTCATCAAAGATTCTTGCAGATTCTTGGTTTCTAACAGGATATTTCTCAGTCCAACTTCCTGCAAAAATAACATCGTTTTTAAATGATTTATTATATGAACTTCTCGTCCCTACTGGATTATGGTAATGAGGATTAATACCAAATTGAAGTACAAATACTTTATCATTTTGACAATATTCTTTATAATCTTCTACTACTTCAGCAGCTGATGTCAGAATAATATCGCATTCTGTCGCGATATCTTTGTATAAATGGAAATTGACGGGATCTTCTTTAGAATAAAAGACAATCGGTATATTGAATTTTCTAGCTTGTTGAATACCTTCAAATAACATTCTTCTTTTCTTACTATTAACTGATGCTAAACCAGTCCAACTTCCGTCTATACCTCTCCATGCTGTCGCAACAATTAAAACATCCATATCACGACTTAAATCTGTAAATTTACTATTTAAATAAACGATATTACCTATATCTTTAAATGAGTTATATAAAAATTCATCAGCTATAAGACCAACTTTGTATTTGTTTTTAATAAATACACGCGATGTATTAGAATTCACAAGGTTTGATAAATGTTGTTGGTGTTTTTCAAGGAAATCTAATTTTGATTCTTCTGCTACTTTTTTATAGTAATTATGATGATTTGTATGATCTTTAACCTTTTTTAATTTATATAGTCCATACATATAATCTTGTTCAACAATATTTAACACTTCTTCTAATTGTTCAACTTTTGTTTTATCATCAAAATTGACTAAAGCCTCTTTAGTTGATTCGATATTACTTTTTTTATTGATATTTGTTGGCATATTTGAAGACATTATGATTTCCTCCTATTTCTCCAACTCCAGTATTTCGTTTGAATCTTTCCTAATTTAGAATTTTTTAAATTCATATATAATCGTTCATACTGATTTTTCTCTTCATTTTTATTTGTTTTTTGTAATGAGATATTTTCGTTTATTAAACGAACAATTGCAGATTTTGACTCTTTTCTTTCTTCTTGAAAGTTTGTAATCATATCCAGCTGTTCTAGCGTTAATTCGTTATAGTTTTCATATTGTTTAGCTTCTAAATCTTGAATGATGCTTTTATCTTTTAAGTCATTAAAGCTCATCCAATATTTTTTCTTTTTAATAATAATCCTTACCGATTCTGCTTTTAAGAACACCATATCGATCAAGACGTTATTGAAATCAAATTGTTCTTTATCCAAGGATAGATCAATTGATTTGTGCAATGCGCTATCTTGATAAAAGACTGTAGATTCTTCTATTGATACTTTTTTATTAATAGGAATTGCTCTATCTATGTCTTTCGTATGCACAAATCCTGCAAATGTTCCTTTATTAAATACAGCTTCTAACACTTCACCTCCAAATAAATACAATGCTCTAGATGAAAAGTTTTTTTCTTTAAATAGTAAATTATAGTCATCACCAAACCCTAGTTCTCTATTAATTTGTGGTGTAGAAAAATAGCTTAAATCTACTCTTATCGTATCAATAGGTTTCGAAATTAATTTGATAGAATGATTTAATCTTGTCCACCCTATAATATTCGTACCTCTTACAATTAATCCATATAGTTCACTTTCTATCACTTTTATAGAAATAACTTTTAATGCTTTATTTAAATAATCAGAAGCATATCCTACAACAAGTTCATTTTTATCTACATCAAATATTTTTTGATTTTCTGGTTCTCTTAAAATTATTTGAAAGCTCAATCCGCTTTGAATAATTGGACTGTTAACGTCTATCATATGAAGACCCCTCAATCTTTACTTATTAAATGAAAGTGCAATATCTTTTCCGAAAGTATATAAATTACCGTAGTTGTAATATTTAACTTGCTCAAATTGTGATTGAATGACATTTTTCGTATCGAAAATAACTTTGTCTTTCATACCTTCAAAATCTTGATCTACTAAATTTTTGAATTCTGAATGGTCACTCAAAATTAATACAAGAGATGCATCTTTAACTGCTTTTTGAATATCTTTTTGGACAAAACCTAGCTCAACATGTGGATCATATGCTTCTACTTGAATATCATTTTCTTTTCTCAAATCATTATAAATATCAAATGCTGGTGATTCTCTAACATCATCTACATCACCTTTATAAGTTAATCCAAATACAACAACCTTATGACCATTTAAAGTTTCTAACATTTTCTTAGACTCATTAATAACATATTGCGGCATTGAACGATTAATACGTCTACCTTCTTGAATGAGATTCGTTGTTTCTGGATCTTTAGCGATAATAAAGTATGGATCAACTGCTAAACAATGACCACCAACACCTGGACCTGGTAAGTGAATATTCACACGTGGATGTTTGTTCGCCATCTTGATAACTTCTAATACGTTAATATCTAAATGATTACATACCATCGCAAGTTCATTTGCTAGCGCAATATTCAAGTCACGGTAAGTATTTTCCATTAACTTACTCATTTCTGCTGTCTTAGCATTTGTCTCAATCATTTCACCTTGTACGAATGTTCCATATACACGTTTACCCGCTTCAACACATGCTGGCGTTATACCACCAATTATTCGATTGTTATGAATAAGTTCATGTAATATTTTTCCTGGTAACACTCTTTCAGGGCAATGTACTAAAAATATATCTTTACCAATTTCAAATCCTTGGCTTTCAAGATATGGTTTAACATGATCGTCAGTTGTTCTTGGTGCTATCGTAGATTCTACAATGACCGTATTACCTTTTTCTAAAAATGGTACGATGGATTCAACTGCACCCATTACTAACGAAATATCACATGATTCATATTGATCATCATTATTTGGAGTTGGAACTGCAATAATAAATGCATCTGCTTTTTCAGGTTGCATACTTGCTTTGAATTTATTTTTAGCTAACACTTCTTCATAAGCTTCTTGTAAGCCAGGCTCTTCAATATGAATTTTACCATTATTTAATTTATCTACTGCTTCTTTATTTATATCGACACCTACAACATCTACACCATGTTTCGCAAACATAATTGATGTTGGTAATCCAATGTATCCTAAACCAATAGTAGTTAATTTCATATTTTATCCATCCTTTAATAATTAATTGTTAAGCTATTACTTTCGTAATGTTAAATATATTGTAACTTCTATGAATACAATAAACAGTCGTTTAACAGATACTTAAGGAAGGGTTTACACTCTTTTATCATTGTTTACAATTGCTCAATATTTCGTGTTAAAAATAGCCCCTCGCTCATATAAATTCATATGATTGAGGGGCTTTATAGATTAATGATTAAGTTCTTTAAAGTATTGTTCGATATCTTTCTTTATTTTAGGACCAAACGTTTTAGAGTAACTATTTGATATATGTCCTTTGTCCATATATACAATGACGTTACCTATTACAGGTGCAAACTTTCCATCTTCTTTGAAATACGATGTATAATCTACATATTTTGTTTGTTCTGGCTTTTGTTCAAGTTGATCCCATTTAGATACTTTTGGCAAACGTTGTTTAGCATTCATCTTCTTAATCGTCTCTTGTTCTCCAAATTTATCTAATGTTTCTGGGACATTAAACTCATATCTCGGATTATCTCTTATAGCCATAATTGGTGTTTTTGTATTTGTAATGTTTTGATATTGTTTTAATTGTAATGGATCTATTTG
Source organism: Mammaliicoccus sp. P-M59 (assembly GCF_022386135.1). Classification (NCBI taxonomy): domain Bacteria; kingdom Bacillati; phylum Bacillota; class Bacilli; order Caryophanales; family Staphylococcaceae; genus Mammaliicoccus; species Mammaliicoccus sp. P-M59. The sequence continues at coordinate 852,036 of NZ_JAJNJJ010000001.1, forward strand.
TCCATTTACATCTGTACTTGAATCTGCAGTTGTTACAACTAAATCGACGTCTTGTTTATCAAGTTCTTTAATTAAATTTTTATTCCACTCTGTACAATCTCGGTCACTGTCTTTCGTTGTTAATACACAGCCACTTTTCGTCATGCTTAATACTCTATAATTTCCTTCTTCAGCTGCTTTTTGAAGTGCACCTAACCAATGTTGTGCGTGAGAGCTCCCTACTAAAGCGATTGTCTTATCATAGTTTTCTTTTTTACCGTACTCTCCAACTAGAACTTTTGATTCACCTATTTTTTGATGAACTTTGTCCCTTGTAGAATCTGGTGATTCGTTTCTAATTTTTGAAAACTCTGGAATTGCTTCTACACCTTCTTTAACTTTCACATGCTTTTCTGCAGCCATTGCTCCGGGATAATTTTCACTCAATGCTACTTTTTCTTTTTCAAAAGGATTATTAAAGATAACGAAATATAAAGATGCGATTGCCAATAACTGTATCGCTAATCCAATTCCTAATTTTTTGAATGCAATTTTATCAGAAGATGCTGATCTAATTGGCTTTTCAATATAACGTGTCATGAAATATGATAATAACCATGATAGTAAAATCATACAAATACCTAATACAATTCCAGGTCGTTCATTATTATGGTACTGATAAAATGATAAAATCACCCAATGCCATAAATATAAGCCAAATGACAATCCGCCAATCTTCACCATTATAGATGAGCCTAAGAATTTCTTAACACCATATTTAGTTTCATAGTTACCGGAAACGAGTATAAATACGGCACATAACATAGGCCATAAAGCAATATACCCGGGAAACATTGTTGATACATTAAAAATAATCCCCGTTAAGATTAAGCCAATTAAACCTAACCATCCAATTAAACTTGCTACTAGACGATTAATTTTAATTTTATTAAGGTTGATTGCTAATAATCCGCCGAGTGAGAATTCCCAAACTCTTGTAAATGTATGGAAATATGCCCAAGGTTGATTGACGTGCGTTAAATAAATAGAATAGGACAATGAAACGATAAATAATGTACCTAAACAAAGATTTATGACATTAATAACTTTAAGGTTAGTGTATTTTTTATATAACATAAAAATCAAACTAAAGATGACAAACCATATAATATAGAATTGTCCTTGAATCGACATTGCCCAAAAATGTTCAACTGGCGTCTTCATTTGATCTTTATTTAAATAATCTGTACTCGATAAAGCGAGTTGCCAGTTTTGATAATAAAATAAAGAAGCAAAGATTTCTTTTATCGTTTTACCTAGTATTGATTCTGGCAATAAGAAAAAGCTTAAGATAACTGTTACGAGTAAAACAGTTATAACAGAAGGAAATAATCGTTTAATTAATCCTGTTATGTAAGGTATAAATTTAAATGAACCTGTTTTATTGTATTTAGAAATAATGGATGTGGTAATTAAGAATCCTGAAACAACGAAAAATACATCGACGCCCCCAGACACTTTCCCAAACCAAATATGATATATTGCAACTAATAATGCTGCAATAACTCTTAGCCCCTCAATTTCAGGTCTAAATTTTTTGTCTAGATTAATAGGATTTGTCTGCATATAAAAATCTCCTTTAAGTATTATACAGTTGTAAGTATATATATAAGGATATTTATTATAAAGACAATTAATTAATATTTACAATATCTTAACACTCTATTAAAAAATCCCTAACAATTGGCTTGTTAGGGATTCAGATTGTTTCTTATTTAAAGTGTTTGTTTAAATCATTTATAAATTGCTCATAAATGACATCTCCGTCGAAATCATTACTTCTTTCTAGACCTTTTTGAATGACATTTTGAACATCATGATGATGATAATTTTCAATAACATACGCAAGTTGTGCTCCATATTGTTTAGCATCTTGGTAGTCTACTAAATAACCATTTTTTTGATTTTCAATTAAAAATTCTGGACCATAACAGCCCTTATAACTGATAACTACATTTCGTTGATACATGGCCTCCAATATAACAAGTCCAAAACCTTCAACTCTAGATGGAACAGCCGTAATCTTACTTTCAGCTAATACTTGTGATAACGCATTAGTAGTAGGCTTAAGTTTCACAATATCTTGAATTTTATATTGATTGATCAATTGGTGGTATTGTTCTTTTTCTTGTCCATCTCCATATAATTCTAATTGAAATTGGTATTTTCGCATTGTGTCTTGAATTAAATTGATACTATCCAGTAACAAATCAAAACCTTTTTCACGCTCAAATCGACCTGCAGCAACAATTGTATTATGTTTCTCTACATCATATTGAATTTCATTTAGTATATTTGGAACAATAATCACTTGAGTGTGTGTTAAACCTTGTTGATAATCTTGTTGATCCTCTTTAGTTAATGTCGTCACTAAATCTAGTTGTTCATAACTTTTAAGTATATCTTTTTGATATTGCTCATCATGTGCATGTAGATACATATGTTCCATACCAATTTTAAATACCGACTGACTAGCATATTTGCTAACAAGTATATTATAACTTGCTCGTGTACCTACAATAATATCTGTATTCACATTCTGAATGGCTTTAACAATTTGTTGCTCAATATGACTTGAAAATTGATGAAGTCCAGGTTCAGACGGATGAATAATTTTAGGACTCAAAAAAGGTGTATACTTATTGATTCTATTTACAAATATATTTTCCAACCCTTTGATGGTTTTGTTATATTCAATAATGGGTTGAATTTCTATATTTTCATGCAACTTAAAATAAGGTTCATCACTCGCTTTAAATACTGACAATATTTTTACAGCGTGACCTTTTTCACTTAATTTATTTGCCAGATTAGAAATCGATTTTGTCGTCCCACCCATATGATAAATATTGTGAACTAAAAATGTAAAAGATTTCATATAAATCCCCCTTTTCAGTCCATAGCTTGTTCTATCAATTGCGTGATAGTTTCGTATGACTGATTATTTTTGTTGATAAATTGATCACTAATCGTATGATAATCATTATTCATAATTGCATTAAACAATAATGACTTTTCAAAATATTGATTATCATTGATAGTTTCATAAACTTCTTTATATAAACCACGATTGTAATCATAATTATTAAAATCTGGTGTATATAAATACACTTTTTTATCAATTGTTAATGCATCAAATACAATTGAAGAGTAATCACTAATTACAATGTCTGAAACAAGTAGTAATTGTTGTGTTTCAAACTGTCTTGTATCGATATAATTATGCTGTTTATTAGCATGATCTTCTTCGTGATATTTATAAATGATGTTATATTTCGCTTTCATCTCATCTGTAAATTCTAATAAAAACTCTTCTTCTTGATTATCTCTCCATGTCGGCGTATACAGAATTGTTTCTTTTTCAGTATTTAAATTTAACTGTTGTTTGATTTGATTTATTTCATTAGAAATTGAGTGCTTCTCTAATAAATATTGGTTTCTAGGATAGCCACATGCAACAAGTTCAGTTTTTTCCATTGGAAATGCGGATTTAAATACATCGTTTATAGATTCTACATCCGTTATAAAATAATCTTGTTTAATTAATTTATTATATTTACGTGCTCGATAATTATAAATATCAATATTTTGTTTAGGTTCTTTGCTATCTAAGAATAGTCGTTTTAAAGGTGTACCATGCCATAACTGAATGATTGTACCATTAGGTTTAAGTTGATCTGGCAAGTAACTTTCAAGTATCACTACGTTAGCTTCCTCTATAATTTGTTTCGTATCAGAATGAGAAGGAGAAACAAAGTGATCACCTTTTTCTTCGTCCGTAATAAAGTAAACCGTATATTTAGGATGTTGCTTTATTAAATATTCAAATAAATATTTTGAATTACCTCTGTAACCATAATCGAAACCTAAAAATACAATATGTGGCTTAATTTTCGTCTCATCTTTGTCATATATGTTAATTGCTTTCATTTGTTTTTGTTGTGCCGTATGACTTAATTTTTGATAAGCAATCTTCGGTAATTGAAATTGTGATTTTGCCATCACTTTATCAATCGTTCTGGCGATTGAAGGAATTTGTGTTTCTCTCGCTTTAAACAATGGTGAAATGCCATTTAAAAGTGCTGTTTTATTTAAATAAAATTTCTCTTCATGACTTAGACTTTCATTTTTAAATGCTGATAAACAGCTTGCACTTAGTTTACTTTGTTGAACATAATCAAAAATAACGTGAGCATCAATTTTAATTTCATCTAAGTGGAAAATTGCATTTAATGTAATATCAAATATCGTTTCCCACTGATAATTAGAAATTAGCCATAATAGCTCATCTTTCTTAAAAATGATATTTGGTTGAAGCGTTATATTATTAAACCAATCAGCAACTGTAATAAATGCCTTTCCCATATATCTACTATCGTTTGTATAATAACCATTGTTAGTATAATCAACAATATAAGATTGGTTATCCAATTCTAAATTGTTCAATACATCTTCCCTAACTCGCGTATTTTTATCTATTAAAATAATATGATTTTCTTCATGACATTCTGTAATTATATAATTTTCTAAATTATGCTCGTCATGAATATTTATAATTTTAATCATTTTACACCCCATATATTTTAAGTTATACAATAAATTGACTTCTTTATTTATTCATATTACATTATACAAACAATGTGAGACAAATTTGCCACATTGTTTATACAATTTGATTTTTTAAATGAATGGAGTTAATTTATGTTATTCAAAAGTAAAAAGCTTTTTTCAATTATTGTCACAACGTATAATAATGAAGCTAAAGTAGAACGTGCGATTGATTCAATATTAAACCAATCTCTAGATGCAAGAAATTACGAAATCATCATAGTAGATGATCATTCTACGGATAATACTCAAACCTTAATTAAAAACTATGAAGCTAAAAACATCAAATTTATCATATTAGACGAAAATTCAGGTGGTCCTTCAAAACCTCGTAATATCGGTATTGAAGAAGCAACAGGTCAATATATTTATTTTCTAGATGCAGATGATTATTTAGCAACAGATATATTAGCAAGAATTGCTAATGACGATAAACTTCTTAAATCAGACATGATTGTTGGTAGAACGTTACGTCAAAATGACCATTCTTTAACTGTACATGCTAGATTTATGAGTAACGATAATCGTTATAATTATAACATCAATGACATCCCATATATATATAATCACTTTGGTCCACCATCAAAATTTATTAAACTAAGTCATATTAAAAAACACAATATAAAGTTCCCGGAAAACTTACATTACGGGGAAGATAAAATGTTTTTCACTAACTTGAGTCCTTATATTAAAGATGTTTCTACGGTTACAGATAATTGTTCAATTATTGACAGAACAACATCTAATGAATCTCTTACAACGGGTATAGATTTCTATGAAAAACGTGATTCAGATTTAGAAATTATTCAACATTTACTAAAACAAGAATCAAACACTAAAAACATTCGATTGTTAAATCGATATTTAGAGTATGATTTATTGAAAAGTTGTAATAGTCATGTATTCCTAAATAGTGATAAACAACAACAAGTTCGGTATTTTAAACAACTGAATGAGCTTTTCAACCAATCATATATAAAGTCAGATATCATTCAAACAATCAGTCAAGAATATACAGACGCAATTACGTTTATTCAAAATAATGATTTTGAGTCATTTATCAGTTTCTTTACGTGGCTTAAAAAACAACCTAAAATTATTCAAAAGCAACCAAAACAAACAATATTAACTGATGTCACTGAAAGATTTACAATACCATTTCAACAGGCAACATTATTAAACATAGCTGAAGTAGACAAATCCATCAAAATACAAATTGGAATAGATGGTATAGATATTGAAGAAATACGTAACTTGTCTCTTATGTCTCGAAAAGATTACAAAGATGATATCGTTATTGAGAATATAGATGTCCAAGATAACCTCTTAACCATCTCAATACCTAAAACTGAAATCAATAATAAACCAGCAGCAATATATAACTGTATCATTGTATATGATGGATTTAAGCATTTAAATATTAAATTTGGGTATGATAAGAAAATCAGTTTAACGGATAAAAAAGGTGTCTTCTACCCTACTATAAATGGAAACCTTTCGTTAAAATTAACGAATAAATAATAAAAAGCAGAACTGCCAGAAAATACATCGTCAGTTCTGCTTTTTTTATTTAAAATAATTTATCGACAATTTGTTTCGCTGCTGTTCCTTTTTCAAATGAACAGAATTTCTCATAGAATTTATCATATTTATCTTTATATGATTCATTAACCGTTTCTATATTTAGTATAGCATCTATTAAGCTTTCATTGTCTTTCAACAATGGACCTGGTGCTTCGTCTTCGAAGTTCATATAGAATCCTCTTAAATTATCTTTATAATGTTCTAAATCATATGTGAAGAAGAGTAATGGTTTTCGTGTATTAGCATAATCAAACATTACAGATGAGTAGTCTGTAATACAGATATCACTAATTAAATATAAGTCACTAATATCTTCATAACTCGCAACATTATAAATAAAGCCTTCTAATGATTTGTCGATAATAATATTATTACTAATAATGATATGCGGTCTTAATAGTAGTACGTACTCGTCTCCAAGTTTTTCTTTCATTTGATGTAGATCTAATTTTAAATTAATTAAATGTTTTTTCGCAGATGATACTTCGTCATCTCTAAATGTTGGTGCATATAATATCACTTTTTTATCTTTAGGAATTGAAAGTTTACGTTTGATAATATGTTGTTTTTCTTCAATATCACTTTCATTTTCATAGAAGATATCATTACGTGGATAACCTACTTCTAATATTTCTTTATTAAAGTTAAATGCAGATTTAAAGCAACTCGATGCATATGGACTTGGTGAAACTAAATAGTCCCATCGTGACACTGAACGATTAATTCTGTCTATATACCCTTCATCTCTACCTTTAAAATCATCGACATCATTTAACATTTTCTTCAGTGGCGTACCATGCCATGTTTGAATATATGTTGTATTTTTCTTCTTCTCAATATAATGAGGGAAGTTCTGATTATTAATCCAGTATTTAGCAATTGATAAATATTTATAATAACTTGGACTTAAACGTTTCACTGTTATTACATTTTCATCATCAAATGGATATATTTTATTGGATACCCATACGATCTTATAACCTTTATCGAGCGCTTTAATTTGATCGTAAATCATTTTAGGACTATCCGTTACTTGTTTACCTAAATTACTTTCTATCACAATTAGTTTTTCATCTATTTTCCCAAATCTTACAAGGAATTTATTCATATAGGACATAATATCAAAGTATTTTTTATGTCTTCTAAATCGTTTAAACACATGTTGTGAAAGAATATCATATTTTAAAGTATCCTTTATGATATTTCTACGTTTAAATGATTTAGCTTCTTCATATATACGCTGTGAATTGTTTGTATCTTTATATGCTACAAAGTTATTAGCTTTATTGATAATTTGTTGTTCATTCTTGAAGCCATTATTAACATAATGGTTAGCCGCTTCTATAACTGCTTCAACATTATCAACAATTTTACCAGGTAGTTCTTTATCAAGATCTAAATGCGATGGTAATTTACCGATAAATCTATCTCTATCAAATTGATAGTAAATAACTGGTTTTTCTAAGAAACTAAAGTCAAACGCAACACTTGAATAGTCTGTAATCATCAATTTACTTTCTTTAATAAGTAATTGAACATCTACTTCACCTTGTCTAATGACTTTAATGTAATCAGGTATATCAAAATATTCAACAAATGCCTGCATATTAGGATGTAAACAGAATATGATATCTACATTTTTTGTTTGAGCAATTGTTTTCCATTCTGGTCTATTCAATAAGCTATTATAATTTTGTAGATAATCAGATTCTAAAAGACTATTAATATTTGTTATCCAATCACGCCATGTAGGTATAATTAAGATTTGATTTTTAACTTCTACGTTTTCCTTAAATAATTCATCAAATCTTGAGAGACCTGTAACTTTTGCTTGATATGAATCAAATAATAAATCTCTATTAACGATTTGTTTTTCTCGATTAGAGCTTGTGATAAACATATCAACATTAAAGTCTTTCAGTTGTTTACCATTTATCTGTGTTAAGTTTTTAGCACCTAATACACCATGTTGTAAGAAGACGCGTTTAGCTCTAATTTTTTTCACATAACTTGCTTCATGACTTGGGAACAATAATTCTGTATGATGCGTACTGCAAATAATATCTGCTTTAATCATAACTTCGAAATGTTTTTTTGATTTAAAATCAATGACATTTCCATATGGTTCTACGTTTTTTCGTTCTTCAGAATTTTTATCAATAACATAATATACTTCTTCATTTGGATGCTCAGTTCTCATATATTTAAAGAAATGATAGCCATTATCTTGGGCTTTATATGATTTTTCACCAATCACCCAAACTTTATTTTTGTTCAAATTGTTTTTGATTAATGTTGGATAGTCGTGCATTAATTTTTTGTATGCTTCATAATCTTCTTTTGCATATTCATTAATTCTAAATGATAGGTTTCTACCTTTTATCGTGAAATATGGTATAGCCGTTTTTACAGTTTGCCCAAGATCAATTGATACTTCACCTTTAGCAAATCTTTCTACCATAATTCTTGGGTTACCCAATTTTACATCTATTACATTTTTAAATTCATTTACTTTAATATTTAAGTAGATATCAATAATATCTTCAGAATCAAAGTCATTTTCTAAATACTGCTTAAGTTCATTAAAAATATCAATTTCAAAATCATAACTTGTAGAATTTAGTGACTTATACACATTAAATACAACTGGATCTAATGGTATCTCAATAACATGCTCACTTAACCTTGAAGTGATTCTTATATGAGCATATTCAAGTGTTGAATTTTGAATTGAGAACTTCCCTTTTAAAAATGCTTGTTTATTATTTATGATAATTTTATCTATATGTCTTCTTGCAAAATAAGTAGACACTGGTAATTCTGGTTTTAATGTGAATTGTATAATTCCGTTTTTAGTAATATACGGGGTAATAGTCGCTTCATCATGAATAACTGTTTCAAAGTTTTGTATATTATATTCATATTTTTTTATGTTTATTTTTTGAATGGATTGCGTAATACCATCAGATCTTTCTAGTAAAATAAAGATTGTTTCTCTATCATACTGTGAAAATTTTTCTAAAACGTCATTCAAATTAATTTTAAATTGATTTTTGATATTGGTTTGTGGAATGATTATTTCATCAAATTCATTTTTTATATAAACATTTTTAATATTATCCAATGTTTGATCAAACTCAAAGACTAGTAAATCGCGTTCTTGATAAATATTTAATATTTTCATATTTATTGAAACTCCTTTTCTTTATCTAGAGTGCCGATAATCTTTTCACTTACTCTTTCAGTTGCTCCTCCATCATCAAGTTGATTATATTTATTATTGAATTTTCTATAATTATCAGAATGTGGAATATCTACATATTGCATTGATTTAATATACTCAATTAATGCTTCACTTGTTTCAAATACGGGTCCTGGTAAATCTGATTCATACGGTAAATAAAATCCTCTAATATCGTTAGCATATTCATCTTTATCATATGCAAAAAATAAGATTGGTCTACTTAGATTCGCATAATCGAAATAAACAGACGAATAATCTGTGATTAATACATCACTCATTAAGAATAATTCGTTGATATCATTAGCATTAGATAAGTCATACACATTTGAATAATTTTCTAAATTCAAATGTTCTGATACTAAATAATGTGCTCTTATGAGCAATACATATTCATCGGATAGTTCTTTACTAAACGAATCTAAATCAATCTTCAATTTAAAATTGTAATTACCTATATCTGTACGATCATTATCTCTCCATGTCGGTGCATACAATATGACTTTTTTATGAGAAGGAATTTCATATTTTTGTTTGAGTTGATTAATATAATCTTCATTATTTAACTGAACTAAATCATCATTTCTTGGATATCCTAAAGTTAAAATCTGTTCTTCTTTCAGATTAAAAGCAGATTTAAATCGTTTAGTAGCAGTTTCACTCGGAGATATTAGGAAATCCCACCTACTCGTTTCTTTATTAAAGCCATAAAGATACTCTTCAAGCGTAATTTCGGGAATAGAAATAACCGTTTGATCATTAGCCAATTTCTTTAAGGGCGTACCGTGCCATGTTTGAATAAAAAGTTGATTTTCTTTTTTCTCAAGTTGGGGCGATAATCTCGTATTAGCAATCCATACCTTGGCTTTATGATATACTTTGAAATATTGTTTAGTATTTTTTTTAACTGTTTCTATATTTAATAATCTAAGATTTTCATCTAAATCATGATTATCCGTTACTACAATATGTTTATAATTAGGTAGTGCGTCTTTTAAGTAAAAATAAAGCATCTTTGGAGAGTCCGAAAATGCCCTACCATTAAATGATTCATAAACAATAGTCTTGTCTACCTTACTTGGATTAAAATCTAAAACATAATTTTTAGAGCGTAAAATGGATAAAGATTTACGAAACTGTGATAGCATATAACTATATTTATAATCTCCTCGTTTCATAGCTTTACCTTCTAAATATTTAAAAACACTTTTTTTAGGAGTGCTGTAGTTAATCTTTCTTAACAAAATTGACAAACCATTTCTATTTTTTAGTATAAAGTCAAATTTATAAGGAAATAGAGGATTGAAAACTTTGTTGAAATAATAAAGTAATTTCTCTTTATCTGTAGAATTGACATCTTCTTTATTATTAAAATATTCTATCGTACTTTTAAATGAATTTTCAGTCATTAAAAATAGTTTTTCTTCCATAGATACTCCTCTAATTCATAATTTACATTAAATTAACATATTCTATTATAATACACTACATATTTATAAATTTAAACTGATGACTATTTGGCGACTTGTATAATAAATTTATTTATTTCAATATATACATTTCCTATTAAAATACCTTCAAAATAAATTTACAAACTTTGCAAACTATTTACAATAATACATATATATATTAATATTAAAGATATCAAATAATGGGGTGAAATAATGCGTAGAGTAATTACTTATGGAACATATGATTTACTACATTACGGTCATATTGAGCTTTTAAGAAGAGCTAAACAGCATGGAGATTATCTAATTGTTGCTTTATCAACAGACGAATTCAATAAGTTGAAAAATAAAAAATCATATTACAATTATGAACAAAGAAAAATGATGCTAGAGTCTATTAGATATGTTGACTTAGTTATTCCAGAGAATAATTGGGAACAAAAAACAGAAGATGTAGAAAAATTTAATGTTGATACATTCTTAATGGGACATGATTGGGAAGGCGAATTCGACTTCTTAAAAGACCATTGTGAAGTGATTTATCTTAAGAGAACAGAAGGTATTTCAACAACTCAAATCAAAAAAGAATTATACGGTAATGACTAGAACACATCAATGTGTTCTTTTTTACAATATCAAATGTAAAAAAATAGCATTCATGGTAATATAATGTAAAAACATCAGGAGAAGAACATGAAGAAATTAAATAAACTTATATTATGCATCATCGCTATATGCCTTATCATCTTATTAAAAGATGTTTACCAAGCTCGCCAATATAAAAAAGAGCAATCACAAACCCATATTTATAAAAAACATAAAGAAAATAAGCAAACATCTAAAATGAATTTTTCAGAGGAAAGAAAAATTGATAAGTATTTAAAATCAAAATCTTTTAATGGTAATATAACCATTTATAAACATAATCAACCAGTAATGAGTAAAGCATATGGTTTCAGGGATATTGAAAACAATATAAATAATGATCGCAAATCAATGTACCTACTAGGGTCAGCTAACAAATTTATAACAGGTTTAATGTTGAAATCGTTAGAAGATCAAGGGAAAATCAATATTAATGACAATGTTAATAAATACATACCAAACTTTCAAAATGTATATCCTATTACCATTAAAGATTTAATGCTGCATAGAAGTGGCTTAGCTAAAGCAAAATTCCCAACTAGTGCAATGGGCTTAAATGGTGCTATAGAAAGTATTAAATTAAATGGTGTTGTACCCCAAAATTATCATAATTATTTTTATAATGATGCAAACTACATCACAATTGCTAAAGTCATAGAAAATGCCACAAAAAAATCATACGCACAAAACTTAAATGAACTTATCATTAATAAAGCTCATTTAAAATATACTGCTCGTTATGACGCAATTACTCAACAAGAGTTTATGGTAAAAGGCTATAAATTTAAAAATAATCAACCTATATATTTCTATCCATCCACTTTGGATAAATACGATGGCGCTGGTAATATCTATATTTCAACAGATGATATGGCTAAATTAGTAAGTCAATTTAAATCAAATAAATTACTTTCTAAATCATCAACTGATAATTTACTATCACAAGCCTCTACAAATTTATATCCTAGCCCTTATAGATATGGATTTTATAGTTACCCTAATCACCAAAGATACAGAGGCATATTTTATCAAAATGATTTTGTAACATATTCTAACAACGAATTTATTGTTTCTATTGCTAGCAATAAATTGAATGACCATTATCATGGTGACACTGAAAAAATTTTAAAGCACATCTTTAAAGATATACTCAAACAAAAATTATAAAAATAGAGAGTGGACATTGTCCGCTCTCTCAGAGTGCCGACAAAGTCTTAGACTTTGCCGGCATTTTTTATGCGCATGCTTTCCGCGGGCATGTTCTCAGCCTGTAGTCTTCGAATCATGCTGTTCCCGCAGGAGTCAGCGCTAAAAAAATACCATCTTTAATCTCTATTTTTTTTATTCTTATAATCTTTTTTTAAAACATCATAAATTCCCCAAAATGGAAGTATAAGAATTAATATCGTGCAAACAATATAAACATAATTTAAACCTTTAAAAAACATCGATATACTAATGCTAATAAGACCTATAATCAAAAAAATATTAATTATTAAAGTCATCCAGTTTAAAAAATCTTTTTTCATAGTCCTAATTCCCCATTTTCAACTATATTTGACTTATATCACCTCTATAAAACATATAAACCAGTTTAATAATACCATTTATTACAATTTTAGGTATACACCCTAAAATACAGGAAATACAAATCCCATTTATAAAGTTCCCCAGTCACTATATTCAATAATTTATACTTTAATATTCAAAAGCATGGGACGATTGGTCCCATGCTTTTTGTTGCCTACTTTGTCCGCTCTCTATTTTTTTACGATAGATTTAATTTCTTTACCTAAAATAGGTCCGAAAGATTTTGAATAAGTGTTTGTCATATGGTCCATATCACGATACACAACAATATTACCTATAATCGGTCTATAATTGCCATTCACTTTAAAGTATTCTGATGGATCGAATTTTGGTAATTCTTTGCTTGTTTCTGATAGTTTTTTCCAATATGAAGTATCTTGTTGGTTATTTCCTTTATTCATAAGTTTAATTGTCTCTTTTTCACCAGATTTTTCTAGTTCTTCTGAAACATTAAAATCATATCTAGGAATATCTCTTATCGCCATTACATCAATATTATAATCATTTTTAACTTTTAATAATTCATCTACCATTTGTTGTTGAATCTTATCGCTATTTGAGTCAGCTGCTGTAACATGTGATAACACTAGATCAATATCATCAGATTTCTTTAAATAGTTTTCGACATTTTTAACCCATTGCCCTTTTAATGAATTATCATCATAACCTGTAGAGAATCTTGTTCCAGATCTTGTGATATTAATCACTCTGTAATCATGCTCTTTTGCCGCTTCAATAACTGCTCCTAACCAATGTTCAGAATGTGAACTACCTACTAAAGCAATTGTTGCTTTGTAGTCTTTTTTCTTACCATAAATACCAATCTTTAAATCTGATTTTTTTAATCCTTGATTTGAATCATCTAAGTGTGATTGTGGTAAATCATCAAATACATTGGCAAATTCAGGCTTAGGATCATTTTCTTTAATTTTTGTTTTGATGTTGCGGCTAGTGCTCCTGGATAATCTTTCGATGCTAGTGTTTTATCGTCAGATATTTTCACATATGCATTATGAGAGACTAAACTAGCGATTAATATGATATTAGCAAATGCAATAATACCTATTCTCTTAAATGCGACTTTATTTAAATTTGCACTTCTTATAGGTGTTTCAATATATTTAGTCGTAATAAATGACAGAGCAATTGATAATACAATGATAAGTATCCCTGAAATAATACCAGGTGTTTCTGAAATATTGTATTTGTAGAATGATAGCAATACCCAGTGCCATAAGTATATCCCGAATGATACTCCACCTAGTTTAATCATAATCGGCATAGATAAGAAGTTCTTAACACCGTATTTAGTATCTTTATTACCTGATAAAATAATCATTAATGCACAAGTCATAGGCCATAAAGCAATATAACCTGGAAACATTGTTGATACATCAAATAAAGCCCCCGTTAAAATTAAACCAATAAGACCAATCCATCCAATAATTTCTGCTGTTAAATTATTGATTTTAATTTTGCTTAAGTTAATACAAAGTAAACCACCTAACGCAAATTCCCAGACTCTCGTAAATGTAATAAAGTATGCTAAAGGTTGATTAACTGCTGTTAAATATACTGAGTATGCAAAGGATACAATAAATATAAAACCGAGTAAGTAATTTACTATTCTCTTTCCATTTACTAATTTATATTTTTTTATTATGAATAATATAAATGTAAATAATAAGAACCAAATGATATAGAATTGTCCTTGAATGGACATTGCCCAATAATGTTCAAGTGGACTTTTCATTTGGTGTGCATCTAAATAATCTGTATTACTAATTGCCAACTGCCAATTTTGATAATAGAACATTGATGAAATGACTTCTTTCATTGTTTTATCAAAAATGGTTGATGGTAAGAAAAATATACTTAATATGAGAATCACTAATATAATAATAAATGCAAGCGGAAATAAACGCTTCATTAATTTAGATATGTATGGCCAAAACTTAAATTCCCCTGTTTTATTGATTGTAGATATGATTGATGTTGTAATCAGAAATCCTGATACAACAAAGAAAACATCTACCCCACCAGATACTTTACCAAACCAAATATGGTATATAGCGACTAATAAAGCTGCAACAATCCTTAGGCCTTCAATTTCTGGCCTAAACTTTCTTTCAATATCAATTATATTTTTATCCATATTTTAACTCCATTTTAATTTAATTTGATATGCAATTGTAAATTATATCAAACAATTAACTATTGTAAAGTTTATGTATATTTAATTAATAAACGGATATATTGATTCAATACTAGAAATTAATATATGAAAATAAATAAAAAAAATACTAACAACCATTTAAGGCAGTTAGTATTTTTTATTTTTTATAATTTAATGAGATATTTTCTTGCTTTTATTTCTGATATTTCTTAAATTCATTTTTGTCTTAAGTTTAAATAGTTTGAGTTTATAAGAACGATAAGTTTTTTTATCAATTTGCATATCTAAATTACTTGCCACTTCTTTAAATCTTTCAAAATTGTAAGTCGCAGCAATTGTCAATACGAGTTCTTTTAAATCTTTCACACTATTCGTTTGAAGTGGTTGAACGACTTTTAAATAGTTAATTGCTGGATCTATAACATGATTTAAGTTATCTACTTTCATAAAATTATTTCGAATTAAAAAGTAAATAATAAGATAATCCATTCTATAACTATAATAGTTACTCACTTTTTCTTTTAAATCACTTAAAATGTCCAAAGTTCTTTTTCTAACTTCAATGGCATCATTTAAATATTTTTCAATATTTTTGTAACTTGTCGCTACTATTGAGTCTTCAATACCTATATTATACAAGTACGCTGAATCATCTAATATTGTAATACGACTCTTTGACCAAGCTTTTAAATTAAAGGTATGCTCTTCACAAAAAGTAATATCTTCATCGAATCTAATATTTTCTAATACGTCATGTTTGTACAGTTTACCATACGGTCCTATTGATTGGGTAACTTCTGGTGTTAAGTTTAATGTTGTATGATCTACAGCTTTTAAATCATTGTATGTTTGAATCGGCCTAATCTGATCACCAATTAAATGAGAAACCTTACCAACCACGATATCTGTATCATTCCTTTTTATCGCTTCAACCATCTTGTCGATAATACCTTCACCTAATTTATCATCTGCATCACAAAACATAATATATTTACCTTTTGCGATACTAATACCTTCATTTCTTGTTGCCGCAGCACCTTTATTTTCTCGATTCACAAGTACAATATTAGGATTATTAATTTTGCTAATTACATCTGCACTATTATCTTTAGATCCATCATTAATACAAATAATTTCATGCTCATAATGACTTTTAATTGATTTAATGGTTTGCTCTATTGTTTTTTCTGCATTATAAATAGGGATGATGACACTTACTTCCATATCGTTAAGCTCCTTTGTTTATAAAATCAACTAACTTCCCAGTTGCATCGAAGTTTGTATATTGATGCCACATAGGTTTAATTTCATTATTAATTCTATTTAGATTCACAAGTTTATAAAGTGTTTCTAAATCATAAGCTTTGTTCTCTTTCGTCATTTCATAATAGTATTGATTAAGTCCTCTCATTTCATCATACTTTGATTCATCATAACTATAGAAAATAATCGTTTTATTTAAAAGTGCGGCTTCAATACTTAATGAACTGTAATCTGTAATGATGATTTCTGCCATTTCAACTAGATCTTGTATATCTCTCGAATCTGAATCATGTGAAGTAATGCTTGGATGTAATTTAGTCACGAGTTCGTATTCAGGGCACATTTTTTCAAATTTCTGTTTATCTATCATATGAATTTCATTTGTATAATCTCTATAAGTAGGAACATATAAAGCTATTTTTTTGGATTTAATAGGATACTCATGTTTATCTTTATATTGGTCTAACCTTGGTAAGCCAAATGGTAATATTTGATCGGGCTCGGCATCTAAACTTTTAATAAAGACATCTTTCATAATATCTGAACTGACTAGATAATAATCTGTAAAATGATAAACAGATAAGTAATTTTTTATCTGTTGTTTATCCTCAAGATTAATACTTTTATCTTCTAAACCAAATTTCTTCAAAGCACCAGCAGCATGCCAAGTTTGTATAACTTTTTGTTCTGGCGTTTTGCTGATACTGCCTAATAATAAATAATATGTATCGATAATTATTATTTTACTGCTTTTAATTGCTTTAATCTGTTGTAAGACATATTTATTACTTAAGTTTACCACTTTATCTACATCTATATCATTCAAAAAATCAATCCACTTCGGATGCGCAATTACCGTAATATAGTATTCTTCTTTCTTTAATGCTTCAATAACAGGTAACACATCTTCTTTAAATGTCATAAACACCACGACATTTTTACGTTTCACATTACTTTTAAATAATTTATTAAATATAAAAATAATAGAAAGGTAGACTTGTTTAATTATGCTTCTTACCACAATGACACTTCCTTATATAAAATTTACTAAAGTAAAAATTGACCAAAAGCAGCTATATATTGAGATAAAGGCTGAGACAATCATTAACGTCTCAGCCTTATCATTTATTAATCATTTTAAATAAAGTCAGCAAATCTTTGTCTAAATCTAACATGTAATATTGCACCTACGACAAAGAATAACACTGTTACACATAAATTATAAAGTAATAATTGCCAATGTTCTATGAAGTACCAATTATTATATAATATTGCTGCTCTGTACCCTTCTGCAAAGAAGAATACTGGATTTAATTTCATAATCATTTCAATCACCGAACCTTTATCAGGTACCCAAAGAATTGGTGACATGTAAAATAGCATTCTCAAAATAGCTTGCATTGCCATTTGTGTATCTCGAATAATGACACCTAAAGTCGATGTTAATAACGAAACAGAAAATGCAAATAAATACACTAAAGGTAAGTATATGAATAATTGCAAAATATAAATCGAAGGTATAATACCGGCAGGCATACATAATAAAATAATAATTAAAACTAAAATAATATGACCATAAAATCTACTTGTTAAAATATATGCGGGTATTGCAGATAAAGGGAAATTCATTTTTGCTACTTGATTAAACTTAGTACCTATTGATTTAGTCCCTTCAAGTATACCTTGGTTTACAAAGAACCACATACTAATACCAACTAATAAATATAAGATAAACGGTACACCATGTACTGGGTCATTCTGCCTTATACCAAAACCAAATGCAAACCAATATACAAATATTTGTAGTATAGGATTAATAAGTTCCCACGCTAATCCTAAATAATTATCATGATTCGAAATTTTTAATTGGAATTGTGCTAATCTTTGAATCAAATAAAAGTTTTTGACGTGCTCTTTTATTACTGTAAAAACAGCATGCATGAATATCACTCTCTCGCTAAGACATTTATAACTTAATCTTTAATATAGCATCAAATGAGCATAGATGATATATTAAACTTTAGGTTAATCTCATAATTATAGAACATATATAATTTACATGATTCTAACAGAATTTACAATAAATTTACTAAACTCATAAAATAATGCATAATAGAAATGTTAATAATTATAAGGAATGAAGTACATATGAAAGAATCAGTTATCATTAATAATTTAACAAAAGAATATAAAATTTTCCGTAATAACAAAGAGAGATTAAAAGATGTTTTTTTACCAAAGCATCAATCACAAAGATTTTTAGCGCTTAATGATATATCATTTACTGCTTACGAAGGCGATATTATCGGTTTAGTGGGTATTAACGGATCAGGAAAATCAACATTAAGTAATATTATCGGCGGCTCACTACAACCAACAGACGGTATAATTGAACGCCACGGTGATGTTAACGTTATTGCAATTAACTCTGGTTTAAACACGCAACTAAACGGTATAGATAATATCGAATACAAGATGTTATTACTTGGTTTCTCTAAAAAACAAATTAAAGAACTTACACCTCAAATTATCGAATTCTCTGAATTAGGTGAATTTATATATCAACCTGTCAAGAAATATTCAAGCGGTATGAAATCTAAATTAGGTTTCGCAATCAATGTAACTGTCGATCCAGATATTCTTGTAATTGATGAAGCATTATCTGTAGGTGACCAAACATTTACTAAAAAAAGTTTAGACAAAATGAATCAATTTAAAGAAGCTGGCAAGACTATTTTCTTTGTTAGTCATAATATAGGTCAAGTTAAAGATTTTTGTACAAAAATAGCTTGGATTGAAGGCGGCAAATTAAAAGAATTTGGCTCTACTGAAGATGTACTTCCAAAATACCAAGCATTCTTAAAAGAGTTCAATAAAAAGTCAGCAAAAGATAAAAAAGCTTTTAAAGACGAATTAGATGCTACACGTTTTTATTTCAAATAACAGAAAGCACGTCACCTTTATCAATGAAGGTGACGTGCTTTTTTACTCTACTCTATAATTCCCTTTTATCATTGTGTTAATAGAATTTCTACCAATTATAAATCTAGAAAGTGGTATAAATGACAGAACAACTGCTAAGCCTACACTTAAAGATAAAGCAAAGATATACGTTGCAATATTATACATAAAGAATTGATCTATAAAATGAAATGTATATTTTGCCATGTAATAGACCATAATTTTATGTGTTAAGTAAATAAAGAATGATATTTCACCTATAAAATATAAAAAGCTTATATTAAAGTTAGACAGCTTTTTAGAAATAACCAAGATAAATATAAACGCTAATGCTGAATATATTAAAATATCATAACGGTTAGATTGAACGACTGTTACATCATTTTGATGAATTGAATAAATAACTAAAAGTGTCATCGCACTTAAACTTCCTACTAACCACGTATACTTCTTCTCCATAAACGATAGAACTTCATTGTAGTATCTACCTAAGTAAAACCCAAATACAAAATAGAATAACCAATAAAGAATATTCGTTCTATGGAATAACGGGTAAAATTCATTCCACCAATTCGTATACGTGTCATTATCGTACATTAGATATGAATGTGTGAGACTGATTACAAAGCTGATGACCAGCATAACAACTGGATTAGCTTTACTTAATGCTTTATGGAACATTAAATGTAAAATATAAAATTGGAATATGACAATGACAAACCAACCATACCAATTCCCAATTAATAAATTTTCTTTAAACAACTGCCAGAATGTTTCTTCATTTGCATCTACTTTATACTTTGTATACACATAAAATGTTCCAATTGAAAAGTAAGGAATCATAATATATTTAAAGCGCTTGACTAGAAAGTTTTTCGGTAATTTATCTTTATAAACCATTGAAATCAGTGATTCTGACAAAATAATAAAACACGGCGTTGCAAATAAAATTAATATTTGGAATGTTAATACAATCATGCGATTATGATCTTGTAATTCTACGTCTCTCAAATAATTTGATAATATATGCACTGCTACTATAATTAAGCAAAATATTGCCCTAGCATATGTAATTTCATGTTTTCTATCCATAAGTACTCCAACTCTTAATTTTTTGTCACTTATGAAGATTACATGATTTTAAATTAATTGTAAAATAATTATATATTATTTTTATAACTAAACTTTTGTTGGATAAATCTTACATTTAATTTATTGCTTTTCAACAATAATCTTTACCATCCCTTGTGGATTGATACATTTAATCCTATTATCTTGAAGTACTTTTTCTAATATTTCATCTATATAAATTGGATTTTTGTATTTCACAGTATAATGTTGCCACTCAACATCTTCTAACAACCATTCACATACAAGTTGGCCGGGTACAATTTCTTGATGGATTGGATTTGAATCATGAATAATAGTTAAATATTTGTTAACAAGACTAATATCAAATTTCATACTATACCTCACTTTCCAACGAATGTTTGCTTGAGTCGAGTGTATATGTTATCTCCACTTGTAATCGTCAAACTAAATTCGTAAATCGTAAACGACTTTACTTTTTTTATTTTCTCATTTTTTAATTCTGCTCTATAAATTGTATCAACATCTATTGCTTTATACTGTTCAACTGATGTTTCTTTTAAGTAAATCTCTTTTTCTAAAAAACGCTCAAACATTGAAAATTCCGGCCATATACTTGCTAAATACAATACTGGCACAGCGCAGTTATTCTTTTTTTTAGGAAGTATTTTTTTATATGCTTCAACATCTTGTTTGTTGAAAATGACGTCAATTATTTCGATTCCATCTTCTAAATAATGTTGCATGTCCCATGCCGCCTCCTATTCCCATTGTTGCTATCGATGTCTCAATTTCTTTCATATGATATAAACGCGTAACTAGGCTTGCACCACTCGCTCCATATGGATGTCCAATAGCTAAGGCGCCACCATACAAATTAAATTTATCGTCTGGAATATTTAACATATCTTTTGAAGCAAGTACTTGAGAACTAAATTCTTCATTAAATTCAACACCGTCAATATCGTTCATTGTTAAATGTGATTTCTTTAATAAACTTTCAACAGCAGGTACTGGACCTATACCTAGTAATCTAGGATCTACACCTTTTACAGAACTATCGATAAATTCCAGTCCTTCGCGATAACCTAAAGCAGCCGCCTTTTCTTTACTCATAATTAAAAGTAATACCCCACCGTCATTTTTCATGCAACTATTACCTACTGTTACAGTCCCATCTTTAATAAGTGGTTTTAAACGTGATAATGTTTTTAAAGTTAATTTAGGTTTAACACCTTCATCATGTTGGATCCATTCATTCCCTACTTTAATCGGATAAATTTCATTTGATAAATAACCTTTTTCCATAGCTTTTATTGTCTTTTGATGGCTATTGTATGCAAATTCGTCCTGGCTTTCTCTAGAGATTTGATATACTTGCGCAACATTTTCAGCCGCTTCAATCATTGAAGGGTCTTCTCCATCAGGCGCAAATGAAGCACGCTCAAAAAATTCTGGTGCGTCATAAACTGATTGTGGTCTTTTGATTTTCCATGGTGCTCGACTTGTACTTTCAACACCACCAGCAATATAAACTTCACCAGCACCTGCTTGGATCATTCTACAAGCATAAGTGACCGCTTCTAATCCAGCACCACATTGTCTATCTATTGTGACACCAGGAATATCAACCGGCAAACCTGCTTCTAGCAAAGACTTTCTTGCGATATTACCTCCATTACCTACTACGTTTCCTAAAACAACCTCACTTAAATGTTCAAGTGCCTCAGCATGATCAGATAACAAATATTCATATAAAGGTTTCAAGAGTAATTCGGGTTCTAACTGTTTAAAAATGCCGCCATATTTACCGAATGGCGTTCGTTTTGCAGCTACAATAACTGGTTCCATGCTTTTCCTCCTATCTCATAAATAGATTTCATCTTATATCTCGCTATCTTTCCACTAGAAGTATATTTCATCTGTTTAACTCGTATCATTCGAGATGGTATTTCATAACGACTTAACCCACACGCTAACAAATACTCTTTCATGCTTATATATTGCAAATGATCTTTACCTTTATATAATAAAATTGCTATTTCTCCAAATTTATTATGTTTTTTACTTATAACAATTGCCTCATCAACAATATCTAGATTTAATAATTTTTGCTCAATAATCTCTGGATATACGTTTTTACCACCAATAATTAAACGGTCACTTTCTCGTCCATATAAGCGTAGCTCTTGGTCTGCAGAAATTGATGCCCAATCGCCTATTTTAATCCACTCATCGTGGAATTCTTCATTCAAATAACCACTAAATGTCATGTCACTTTTGACATATAACCTGCCTATATTATTTTCATCTTTGTCTTTAATTTGAACTTGTACAGAAGGAAATAGTTTACCTACAGATTCTGAATCTGCTTGTCCATTAATATTGTAACTAATAAAGCTCGCTTCAGAGCTTCCAAAGAATTCAATTAAATCAATATCAGGATACTTATATTTAAATTTTTCAAATATTTGTGTAGATAATTTTGCACCTGATGAAAAAATGCTCGAAACATTCATTATATGAACGTTATGATTCAATAAACTATATAGCATTGTAGGCACAATAAACATCGTTTGATTTTTACTAAATATATTGATTAATTTATCTAGTATTTGCGTATTAAATTTCTTTTGGCCAATAAATGTTCTACCTGTACATAATGCATAAATCATAGCGTATAGTGTTAAAGAATGTGCATGTGGTCCAGGTGCTATCATAATGTCTGTATGACCATTGAATAAGTCTTCATTATATTTAAATGATTGAATCCAAGATTGATGATTCCTCATATATGCTTTAGGTATACCTGTCGTCCCAGAAGTAAATCCAATATGTAAGATATCTTGTGGTAATGCGGTATTATTTTCTATTTGTCGATATGTAACCTTATTGCTGTCATCTACTAATAACGGAATATGATATAACCTTATTAATTCATACTTTTTCTCTTCAGATATATAAGGATCTAGGACGCACGGTATAAGTTCACACTTTAAAGCTGCAATATACCATTTTATAAACTGAAGTGGATTTTTCATCGAAATACCAATCATGATATGTTTTGGATATTCTTTTAACATTGAGGCAATTTTTTCAGATTCTATCAACAAATCGTTATAAGATAAATGCATCTCATCAATATACATGGCAATGTTATCTTCTTTTTTATTTAATTGTTGATTTATAAGTTCCAGTACTTGCATTACTATGTCACCTACTTTTATTGTTACCTTTATCATAACATTTAGTTAACAATTGAATAGATAAAATTCTTCATAAAAAAACACCTTAATGTTAAATTTCAACATTAAGATGTTTCTATATTATCTATTCTTCATATAATCATATTTATTCTTTTTAGGTGTACATGATTTTTGGAATTGAACTTCTTTTAAAAACAGTGGAATTTTAAGTGCTCTATTCACACGCTTTAAATCAGTTATAATTCTATATAACCACTCTAAATTAAGTTTAATAAACATTTTTGGTGCACGTTTAACATTTCCGCTTATGACATCAAATGAGCCGCCTACACCCATCATTACTGTATGCTCAAAGTGATGACGGTTATAATAAATCCAATCTTCTTGTTTAGGAAAACCCATTGCCGCAAAAATAAAGTCTGGATTAAATTTCTTGATTTTCTTAGTTACTTTATAATCTAATACATGTTTATAGCCATGTTTATGATCAAACGTAATATTTGGATATTGTTCTTCTAAAATTTTACGTGTTGCTTTAACGCCTTCTTTAGAAGAACCTAATAAGAATACTCTCTTACTACTTGCGTTTGCAATATTCAACATTTCTTCCATTAACTCTATTCCCGGAACACGTTCTTTCAATGGCGTATTTAAATATTTAGCTGCTTTAACAATACCAATACCATCTGGTACAATGTAATCTGCATGTTTAATACGTCGTTGATAGTGATTATTGCTATAAGCATAATGTGCAATTTCAGGATTAGCTGTTACAATAAATAAATTGTCTTTCGTTTCCTGATTTACAAAATACTTAATGCGTTCTACCATTTCATTTGCCGTCAGGTTTGCAAATGGCAAACCTAGAACATTAACGGTTGGAGGCTTAATCACGTCATACGAATTCTCTCTGTTTAACTCTATTTGTTCACTTATACTATTTAAATCTTTTTCTAGTACTTTTGCCATTTGTCTCACCTCTCATTCTTCACTATAATTTACACCATTTCCATAAATTTTACAACAAATTTACATTCTATATTTGATAAGTAGTACACATAATTCATTTAAATTGTTGAATTTTACTTGTATAATCATATATGATGTATAATATGCAAAAATAGATATTTCAAAACACAATACGAATAGAAGGGTAAATATATAATATGAAAAGATTTGCAAAAATAGGTTTACTTTTGATGTCAATAGTACTCATGATTCTACCCGTAGTATTTGGACTCATGCTTTATCTCGAAACTAAAGGTGCGATTAATGATTCATTTCTTGATTCTAAAAAAAGCAAATCATCTTTAAGAGATAAGCCAGTAGATCCTAGTTTAGATCATGTGTCGGTATTATTTTTAGGTGTAGATGATAGTACATCAAGACGTGAAGGTGGTCAAAAAGCTAACCAATCTCGTACGGATGCTATGATTTATACAACATTTAATAGAGATAAAAAGCAAATACGTATGGTTAGTATTCCCCGTGATACATTAAGTTATATACCAGCCGTAAAATATTATGATAAAATCACGCACGCTCATGCAATAGATGGGCCAGAAGGTTCAATGGAAAGTGTTGAAAGTACTTTAAACGTTCCAGTAGATTACTATGCAAGAATTAATATGGAAGCTTTTGTTGAAGTTGTAGATGAGCTTGGTGGTATTGAATATGATGTACCATTTGATTTAAACGAGCCTAACACAGAAGATAAAGGACGTATTAAAGTTAAAAAAGGTAAACGTAATTTATCTGGTGACGAAGCACTTGCAGTTGTTCGTTCAAGAAAACAAGATTCAGATTTAGAGCGTGGTAAACGTCAAATGGAAATGATTAAAGCCATTATCAAAAAAGCTCAAGAAACAAATTCTATTAATAAATTAGATGACTTAGTTAAAATCGTTGGTAAAAATGCGAAACACAATTTCACATTTGAAGATATTCAAAACTTAGCAACGACTTATTCATCAAGTAAAGTAAAAATCAAAACAGAACAAATTACAGGAACTGATGCTAATTTCAATGGTGTTTACTTCTTCAATCCTGACTTAGATAATTTATTAGAACTTTCTAATAAACTTAGAAAAGACTTAAACTTACCTAAAACTAAGAAAACAGAATTGATGAATTATCTTATGATTCAAGCGTATGGTGATTTAACACCTTATATCGAAGTATCTAAGAAAAGTCTAAAGAGCGGAAACACATCAGGTGACAACGATTCAGCTGAAACAGTTGAACCAGCTATAGAACCTGATACTGAAGAAACAACAGAGCAGCAGACTGAACAACCGTCTGAGCAACCATCCGAACAGCCTGTAGAACAACCTGTACAACAAACACCTACAGAAGAAGTACCATCACAAGAAACACCACAACAACCAACACCAGATCAAAGTGGTCAAGCACCAGATCTAAGCGCTCAACAACCTGGTCCAGAAGTTTACTAGGAAAGGAGGCAAATTATGATTCAACGTAAAACATATGAAAAATATGAACAAATCAATACAATGTTTGATGCTCTTGAAAATCAAATCATTCATTCTGGAGATTTGTCTCACTTCAGACAAAATTTATACTATGTTAATCACGAACATCATGAGAATTATGAAGCGTTATTACTATACTATAATCAAGCAAATAACGATCCAATTGTAGATGGCGCTTGTTACATCATTGCCATCCCAGAAATATTTAATGTTATCAATATCTTTGATAACCCCCTACCTTTTTCATGGGTATATACAGAAACAGGATTAACAGAAGAAATGAAATCATTAAGCGTTCATTTACAATATCTAGTAGCAGCAGCACTAGAAACAAGCCAAATTCAAATATTTACACCAAGCGGATATACAATGGGTATGACAAATTGGAGCATTCACCAATTAAGATTATTCTGGCAATATACCGCAATCGTTAGAAGACAAGCAGTACAAACGATATAAATTAAAAGCTGAACCGTATAAAGTGGTTCAGCTTTTTTGTGTGGACAGAAATGAAACGGAACTTATTGTGAATATATTGTGTGAATGTTGCTAGATTGGTGTGTCTTGCAATATACGGGGCTTCTATGTTGCTTGTTTGGGATGTCTTGCAACATTCGAGCTCTCTATGTTGCTAGTCAGCATCGTCTTGCAATATTGGTGATGTTTATTTATCTTGTTTGCTCAGTCTTGATAAATACAACGCCTCTATTTATCTTGTTTAGACAATCTTGATAAATACAGCGCTTCTATTTATCTTGTTTGGTCAGTCTTGATAAATACAATGCCTCTATTTATCTTGTTTAGTCAGTCTTGATAAATACAACGGCTCTATTTATCTTGTTTAGTCAATCTTGATAAATACAAGTTCTTTTTACAAAATATTTGTTATTTATTGAGTTTTTTATTTACTACATCAATTAGAATAATCATAATGTATAATAAATTGAATCAACACAATGGAGGTATCACAATGATTAAAATAGCAGAAAGCGAAAAAGATATACAAGATGGATTAAATATTAGAAAAACTGTCTTCGTTGAGGAACAAGGTGTTTCTTTAGATGCAGAGATAGATGAATTTGAAAATGTTTCTAAGCATGTTGTTCTATATCACGATGATAAACCAGCTGCGGTAGGTCGTTTTAGAAATTATAAAGATGGATATGCGAAAGTAGAAAGAGTTGCTGTTTTAAAACCTTATAGAAAATTTGGTTACGGCAAAGATGTAATGAATTTTATTAACGAAAAAGCTAGTGAAGATGGATACAAAGGTACTGTACTTAATGGACAATCTCACGCTAAAGGATTCTATGAAAAATTAGGTTATAAAACTGAAGGCGAAGAATTCTTAGAAGAAAACATTCCTCACTATTTTATGAAACTAACATTTTAGATAAATTATTAATATCTCAAATATTAAAGTTACATTACATTTCATAAAAAGTTCATCTTTTAATATTAAAAAGCCTTATACTGTTTATAAATAAATACCTATACAAAAGGAGATTGTTTATGGATAAAAAATTCTATTACAAAACCCCCGCACTTGTAGCAATGACATTAGCAGGTACTACGCTTGTAACACATCAAGTTAATGCAGAAGAACAAACAACAAACAAAGAAAATAAAAACATCATTGAACAACACGATAATGCTAGTCAAATTCAAGATGAACAAAAAGAATTAAAAAGCCAATCTTTAAACGTTTCAGGTACGAAAGAATATAAAGATCCTTCTATCATTGATGAACCAAAACAAGAAGTGGAAAATACAGCTGATGCAACAGTACAACCTACTTCTAACAATGAAGATCAAAATTCAGATGTAGCTTCTACTGAGAATAATACTGAAGTTGCGAACAATGAAGAAGTTTCTGAAGATACTACTCAACCTACTTCTAACGAAGAAGAACAAAACTCTGAAGTTGCTCCTACTGAGGATAATACTGAAGTTACAAATAACGAAGAGGTTGCTGAAGATACAACTCAACCTACTTCTAACGAAGAAGAACAAAATTCTGAAGTAGCTTCTACTGAAGATAACTCTGAAGCTACAACTCAATCTACTTCTAATGAAAAAGTTCAAAATACTGAAGTAGCTTCTACTGAAGATAATACTGAAGTTACAAATAACAAAGAGGTTTCTAACGACTCAGTTCAACCTACTTCTAATCAAGAAAATCAAGACACTACAGTAGCTTCTACTGAAGATAACTCTGAAGCTACAACTCAATCTACTTCTAATGAAAAAATTCAAAATACTGAAGTAGCTTCTTCTGAAGATGACTCTGAAGTTACAAACAACCAAGAAGTTGCTGAAGACTCAACTCAGCCTACTTCTAACGAAGAAGAGCAAAAAACTGATGTAGCTTCTACTGAAGATAACTCTGAAGTTACAAATAACGAAGAGGTTTCTGACGACTCAGTTCAAACTACTTCTACTAATGATGCTCAAAATGCTGAAGCGGCTACTAGTACTCAAAACGACAAAGTTCAATTAGAAACTGCTAGTGTTCAACCACGAGTTAGCACTTTTGCATTTAGATCTGTAAGTAGTGCGCCTGTTGTTAAAAAAGCAGTAGCTACTACTAGTTCTTATAGTCCTACAGTAAGTTCATCAATTAATAGTCAAATTAGAAATAATAATTATGCTGTTCCGACGTATGTTGAAGATTTTTCAAGTCATATTCCTAAAATTCCATATCGTAATGGTGTTGGTAAACCTGAAGGAATTATTGCACATGAAACTGCAAATCCTAATTCAACAATTCAAGGTGAAATTGCATATATGAAAAACAACTACGAAAGTGCTTTTGTACATGCCTTTGTAGATGATAATAATATTATTGAAGTTGCGCCAACTGATTACTTAGCTTGGGGTGCTGGTGGTGTCGCAAATGAACGATTTATACATGTTGAATTAGTTCGTGTATATGGCGGAGATCGTTTTGCTCGCTCTATTAACAATTATGCAGATTATATCGCAACTAACTTATCATATTATGGCTTACCATTTGATAGTGCTGAAAATGATGGTACTGGTACTTTATGGTCTCATGATGCCGTTTCAAGATATTTAGGTGGTACAGATCATAGTGATCCATATGGTTGGTTTGCAGAAAATAATTATACTTTCAATGAGCTTGTAGATTTAGTGAGAGAAAAATATTTATATAAAACAGGTAGCGCAACTCAACCTACTACGCCTGTAGTTTCTAAGCCAAAACCTACTACACCTGTAACGTCTAAACCTAAGACTTCTACGCCTGTAGTTTCTAAGCCTAAAACGACTACGCCTGTAACGTCTAAACCTAAGACTTCTACACCTGTAGTTTCTAAACCTAAAACGACTACTCCTGTAGCGAGTCCTGCTAAAACAGTAGTTGTTAACTATAAAGGTAAAGTTAATACAAATGCATCAGGTGTCTATAGTTCAGTTTATGATACTAAAACAAAATCAGCTGCTAACAAAGTAGGTAAAACATTTAATATCGGTAAACAATCTAACTATAACAACCAAGTATATTATTTATTACAAGATAATAACGGTACACCTTTAGGTTGGGTGAAATCTAGTGATATTCAACTGCAAAATAATACTAAAGCAACTCCTAAACCTGTTGCTTCTAAGAATGTAAAACCTAAAGCAACTCCGAAACCTGTTGCTTCTAACACAACGAAACCTAAAGCAACTCCTAAACCTGTTGCTTCTAACACTGCGAAACCTAAGGCAACTTCTAAACCTGTTGCTTCTAATACTGTAAAACCTAAGGCAACTCCGAAACCTGTTGCTTCTAACACTGCGAAACCTAAGGCAACTTCTAAACCTGTTGCTTCTAACACTGCAAAACCTAAAGCAACTCCTAAACCTGTTGCTTCTAACACTGCAAAACCTAAAGCAACTCCGAAACCTGTTGCTTCTAAGACAACAAAGGCAAACGCAGTTGCTAAAACAGTTCGTGTTAACTATTTAGGTAAAGTTAATAAAAATATTTCTGGTGTATATACTTCTGTATATGATCAAAAAACTGTACCTGCAATCAACAAAGCAGGAAAAACATTCAAGATTGGTAAACAATCAACTTATAACAATCAAACATATTATCTACTTCAAGATAATAATGCTATTCCATTAGGATGGGTAAACGCTAAAGACATTCAATTGCAAAAAGTAACAACACAACCAAAAGTTGTTAATAAACCAACTGTTGCTCAACCTAAAAAGACTAATGCTATAAAATCAAGTGCTGTTAACAATCAACCTATTGTCTTAAAAGAGAATTATCAAAACTACTTAATTTTTGATAACAGTGGATATTTCTATAGTGAACCTTCAGTATCTAAAAAGACATTACTCGGTTCATTACAAAACTATCAATATTCATACTTTAAAGTGATTACATCTCAAAAAGTTGGTAATGAATTATGGTATAAAGGTTTATTAAATGGTAAAACTGTATGGATTAACGCTAAGTATTTACAACTCGCTACAGAATCAACAAATATTTCAACTAGCCCATACACGTTAGATCAAGCTGTTGATATTCAAATGGCATTAAGAAATGGTTCTGAACCTAAAAAAGTATTAGCAAGTGGTATTAGAAATGCTACTAGAGCTGAAGTTAAAGATGCAATGGATACAAGTAAGTATGTAAACGATCCAGTTCAAAAATATCAATTTTTAGACTTAAACAAATCTCAAAATATTTCAGTAACTAAACTAAATGACTTGTTACGTGGAAAAGGAATTCTTGAAAATCAAGGTAGTGCCTTTAGCCAAGCTGCAAAAGCAGTAGGTATTAATGAAATTTATTTAATTTCACATGCATTATTAGAAACTGGTAACGGTACAAGTGATTTAGCTAACGGTGGAGCAATTGACCAAAATGGTAATGTTGATTTAAATGCACAACCAAAATATTATAATATGTTTGGTGTTGGCGCTATTGATAAAAATGCATTATACGGTGGTATTAAATATGCACAACAAGCTGGATGGAACACACCTGAAAAAGCAATCCTAGGTGGTGCTCAATTTATAGCTAATAATTACATTAAATCAGGACAAAACACACTTTATAAAATGAGATTTAATCCACAAAATCCTGGGGTTCATCAATATGCAACAGGTATAGACTTCGCTAAGTCTAATGCAAAACGAATTAGCGACTTCTATCAACAGATTCAAACAGACGGTCAATATTACGATGTCGACCAATATAAAGCATAATATTAAAGTAAAAACCAATGCCTTTAATAAGGCATTGGTTTGATTTTATAGTGTTAACGAAATAAAATTATTTGTACTTTTGAAAAATTTAATTTATAATCTACATTTCAAGTAATTTGTAGATTATCGTTTTAGGGGAGCACTTTTCATGGCAAACGAAAAAGAAAGAGACCATTATTTTGATAACGCACGATTTTTCTTAATTGTGTTAGTTGTATTCGGTCATTTAACAAGATCTTATGTTAATGAAAGTCATATTTTCAAAGCACTATATATGTTTATTTATAGTTTCCATATGCCAGCATTCGTACTGATATCAGGATTCTTTGCTAAAGGTGTAGGAAAACCAGGTTACATAAAAAAAATTACAATCAAACTCTTACTACCTTATTTAATATTCCAATTATTTTATGGTTTATATTACTACTATATTGATAGAGACGATACATTAAATATTAGTCCCTTCGATCCACAATGGGCAATGTGGTTCTTAGTAAGTTTATTCTCATGGCATATTATTTTGCACTTTGTGAGAAACTTCAATCCATATATCACATTTACAGTAGCAATATTATTAGGTTTAGTTGTTGGTTACTTTGACTTTATTAATGCAAAACTTAGTCTATCAAGAACATTTGTATTCTTCCCAATTTTCCTATTAGGCTATTACATTAATAAAGAACAATCATTAATTTTAAGAAATAAAAAACATATTTGGTTATCTTCCATTAGTTTAATTGTTATTTTCATTGCTTATTTACTTACTGATTATAACTTTGAATGGTTATTTGGTAGCAAACCATACTCTGCACTTGAAGGCGATGTAGACGTTTATAGTGCATTAAAAAGATTATTTATATATGTCGTCATTTTCGTTTCAACATTTAGTTTCTTAAACTTAATACCAGAACGTAAATTACCATTAACTTATATTGGTTCTCGAACAATGTTTATTTATTTACTACATGGTCTTTTCGTAGGTCTATTCCGTTCAAAAGAATGGGATCAAATGTTATTAGACCAACCTTATGTTTGGGTTGCAATCATTCTTATAACAATTGCTATTGTCTACTTCTTCAGTAGCGATCTTGTAAGACATTACGCAAATCCCGTTGTTAACATTAAAAAGCCACCAAAAAAGAAAAA
The DNA here is from genome assembly GCF_022386135.1 of Mammaliicoccus sp. P-M59. NCBI lineage: Bacteria > Bacillati > Bacillota > Bacilli > Caryophanales > Staphylococcaceae > Mammaliicoccus > Mammaliicoccus sp. P-M59. The sequence continues at coordinate 884,756 of NZ_JAJNJJ010000001.1, forward strand.
ATAAATATAGAAAAGCCAATCCTTTGAGTACATAACTTAAGGATTGGCTTTTTTGTTTATCTAATTAATGTTGCATACGATATCGTTCCGATAAATTTATCTTCACTATTTAATAAATAGGCTGGTATTTGTACATGTTTATGTGTTATGGGTGCTAACTCATGATTGTTATTATAAAGATTTTCTAATACTTCATAGCTCGCGCTTAATAAATATGTTAAATAATCTACCCACTCTTGCGTATACGGTGTATCTGACTGAATAAATAATATTGGATTTTCTTTTTTAGACGTTGGTTGCATAAAATCAGAAACAAATTTTCTTTCGTCTAATGATAGTTCTTCTTTCGCTTTAAATTTGATATGAAATTGCGCATTCTTAATAAGTCGATTATCTTGCCCGAAATAATATCGATGAAAATGTGGTAATTGAGCTTCTGCTCTACAAATATGTATTGAATCTTCTTCAAATGAAACCATCCATTGTTCATCATTATTTTGTATCAATACAAACGTTGGATGTGGTAACCAATCAAAAATATTTAAAGATAGTAGTAACTTTAATCGTTGATTCATATTAGCTAAATTCACCATATAAACATCCCCTATTATTGTAATGTTTCCCTTATTGTAATACGTTTTCTAAATTTTTGCTATATTCATTTATTTGTATGCTTTTTAAAGTTATAATTAAACTATCGTTTTGAAGAGGTGAAAAAAATGCAATTACCATTAAATAAATTTGCATCTCAACTTCAAGTGTCTGGTATTAGAGCGATATCTAACCGTATACCTGAAATTGATGATGTGATTAACTTAACAGTTGGTCAACCCGACTTTCCTGTACCAACAAGTGTTAAAGATGCAATGAAAGAAGCAATTAATCATAACTTTACATCTTATTCTCATAATGCTGGTTTACCAGAATTGAGAAAAATCGTTGCACAATATTATAAAAATCGCTTCAATGCTTCATTTAAAACAGATGAAATCCTCATCACTAATGGTGCAAGCGAAGCGTTAGACACGACATTAAGAGGGATTCTTGAACATGGCGATGAAGTATTAATTCCTTCACCAGTATATGCTGGGTATGTCCCCCTTATCGAATTGTTAGGCGCTAAACCTATATACATAGATACTACCCAAACTGGCCTTAAAATAACACCTGAATTAGTTAAATCTCATATTACTGATAAGACGAAAGCTATCTTGCTGAATTATCCTAATAACCCTACTGGTATTACGCTGAATCAACAAGAAGTAGAAGCACTTGTTGATGTATTTAAAGACTACCCTATTTATATAGTCAGCGATGAGATTTATGCTGAGAATACATTTAATCAAACCCATACATCTTTCGCTTCATATGACGCAATCAAAGATCAATGTATTTTACTAGGTGGCTTAAGTAAGTCTCATTCAATGACTGGACTTAGAATTGGCTTTTTATTAGGACCACAATATGTTATGAAACAATTAACATTTGTACATGCCTATAATTGTATCTGTGCAAATGTACCGAGCCAATATGCTGCAATTGAAGCATTAACAAATGCAATTAATTCACCTAAAGAAATGAATAAAGCGTACATAGAACGCAGAGATTATGTATACAAGCGATTAATTGAAATCGGCTTTAAATTAAATGAAAAACCTCAAGGTGCATTTTATATTTTTCCGCAAATATCACATTTCGGAATGGATGATTATGAATTCTGTATGAAAGCACTTGAAGATTACCACGTCGCGATTGTACCTGGTTCAGCTTTCACCCATATTGGCAAGGGCTATATTAGAATTTCATATGCTTACAATTTAGAAGCACTTGAAGAAGGACTGAATAGATTAGAAAGAATGATTCAAGAACTATTTTAAAGGGGCTGGAACACAATGGATTTATTATGGCAAACGTTTGAAGATAGATGCGATTTACTTAAAAGCTTGGTCAGACATCAATCTATAACACATTCAGAAGGAGAAAAGACTTTTCCTTACTTTTTAAGAGAACAATACTTAAAATTAGATTATTTTAAGCATAATGCTCATCAAGTTATGCTGCAACCGACTGGGGATGGTCGTCATGCAGTTCTTGCATATTACAAAGCACCACAATCTAAAAAAACGCTCGTTTGTATCAGTCATTTTGACACGGTCGGTATCGATGATTATAGCGAATATAAAGATGATGCTTTTGATATGGATAAAATTACAGAGAAATTTCGACAAGATATGAAATACTTAACGCCTGATGCTAAAAAAGATATCCAAACGCACAATTATTTATTTGGACGTGGTTCAATGGATATGAAACCAGGTCTTATGATACATATGTCTCTGATAGAAAAAGCAATCCAAGAATCATGGGATATTAACATAATCGTAGTTTCAGTACCTGATGAAGAAGTTGAGTCTAAAGGTATGCATGCCGCCGTTCAAAAGCTCAATCAAATTCGTAAAGAAGACCATTTAGATATAGCTTTACATTTAAACAGTGAACCTACTTTTTCACAAGCAGAAAATGACCCAAATCATTATGTTTATTCAGGTACAATAGGCAAAATCATGCCTTCAGTATTATGCTATGGTAAAGAAACACATGTTGGACAACCATTGAATGGTATTAGTTCGAACTATATACAAAGCTTTATTAATAGCAAAATGGAATACTGTACTTTGTTTAAAGAAACATATAAAGATGAAACGACACCACTTCCTGTCTCTCTCATGAGTAGAGATATTAAAGATCATTATGACGTTCAAACACCATTTAGAACTGTTTCATTATATAATGTATTCTTATTTAACAGAAATGCAGAACAAGCTTTTAAAATTTTTAATGATGTTGTTAAAGATGCCATTCACAATTGTGAAAAAGCATATCAAGAAACATTAAAATCCGAGGGCTTTGATAAAAAGTTATCCATTAATATCTTAACTTTCAAAGAATTAAAAGCACTTGCAATAAAAGAGTATGGTGAAAGTAAAATTAATCAAATCATTGAACAAATTGTTCATGAAATTCCTGATGAAAGAGCACAATCAATAGAAATTACGGATCGATTTATGCATATGCTGAAAGGTTTAGGACCAAGTGTCGTGACATTCTTTGCACCACCTTATTATCCTGCTGCACACTCTTCTGAAGATCCATTTATTGATGAAATCGTCCAAACTGTTAGTGAAACATCTTTAAAACAGTTTGATAGAGTGTCAAAAAGACAATATTTCTTTAATGGTATTAGTGATCTGAGTTATGCCAAATATAGACAAGACGATTTAGGATTTGAAAGCTATATTGAGCAAACACCTGTCTTTAATCAATCATACTTTATACCATTTAAAGATATACAAGAAATAAGTGCACCTGTCATAAATATTGGACCTATCGGTAAAGATGCTCATCAAGTAACAGAACGCATCAATATGAAAAGTGCGTTTGAAGAAATACCTACTATTATTGAGCAAGTTATAAGAAAACATTTATTATAAAAATAAGAGTTTGGGACAGAAATGTTCTAGACTCTTTTTCATATTTTCAGAAATATAGTGCTGAACATTGCAAGTGAAGCATGACTAGCAATGTTGGAGTGCTGAATATTGCAAGTGAAGCATGACTAGCAATGTTGGAGTGCTGAATATTGCTAGATTGATCAAACAAGCAACATAGAACTTCTGTATATTGCAAGACACATCAAACAAGCAACATAGAACTTCTGTATGTTGCAAGACACATCAAACAAGCAACATAGACTCCTCCTATATTGCAAGACTGATCAAACAAGCAACATAGACGCTTCCTATATTGCAAGACTGATCAAACAAGCAACATAGGCGCTTCCTATATTGCAAGACACATCAAACAAGCAACATAGACTCCTCCTATATTGCAAGACTCCCCAAGCAAGCAACGTAGAACACTTCATATACAGATATTTTTTCCATAAAAAAGGCTGAGACATTATAAAATGTCTCAACCTCTTATTTTTTGTATCAATATTAAGGAAACTTAGGAAATTGATCGAAGTCTGGTTGACGTTTTTCTTTGAAAGCGTCTCTTCCTTCTTTTGCTTCGTCTGAAGTGTAATATAATAATGTTGCATCACCAGCAAATTGTTGTAAACCAGCTAATCCATCAGTGTCAGCGTTCATAGCAGCTTTTAAGAAACGTAATGCAGTTGGTGAATGTTGCATCATTTCTTTACACCATTGAACAGTTTCATCTTCTATTTTATCTAATGGTACAACTGTATTTACAAGACCCATATCAATCGCTTCTTGTGCATCGTATTGACGACATAAGAACCAAATTTCACGTGCTTTTTTATGTCCAACAATTCTTGCTAAATAGCCTGAACCATAACCAGCATCGAATGAACCTACTTTAGGTCCAGTTTGACCAAATCTTGCATTTTCAGCGGCAATTGTTAAGTCACATACGATATGTAGTACGTGTCCACCACCAATAGCATATCCTCTAACCATAGCTACTACTGGTTTAGGAATTACACGGATAAGACGTTGTAAATCTAATACATTTAATCTTGGAATTTGGTCATCGCCAACGTAACCACCATGTCCACGAACAGATTGGTCTCCACCTGAACAGAATGCTAAGTCGCCTTCACCAGTTAAGATGATAGAACCTACTCTTTCATCATCTCTAGCTCTAGAGAATGCATCGATCATTTCTTGAACTGTTAAAGGTGTGAATGCATTACGTACTTCTGGACGGTTGATTGTAATTTTAGCAATACCTTCGAAAAATTCATATTTAATTTCTTTATATTCTTTTATAGTTTCCCATTGTCTTGACATAATTTGCCTCCTAAAATAAATTCTATTATTATTGTATCAAATTTTGAGGGTTGTTCCACATGAATTGTGTGCCCAGCATCATTAACAATATAAAATTTACTATTTTTTATACTTTCGTTCATTTGTTTACCTATTTGAATAAACTTTTCATCTTTTTGACCGACGATAATACAAGTTGGCACAGTCATTGTATTCAAATGATGCCAATTGGATGGTTGTGAACCTGTACCATAATCTTTAAGTGCTTTACTTAAGCCATTAGGATTTTGAGAAAGTCTCATTTGTTTAATACGTTCTCTTTCTTCAGTAGAAAGTATAGACTGACTATTAAATAATGGAAGTTTAGACCATTCCTCTACAAAGTGAGGTAATCCAATTTCATGAATGCGCGCTGCTCTATTATGATCGACTTCTATTCTATTTTGTTTATCTGATGGATCTTTAAGTCCTGGACTAGCACTTTCTAAAATTAAGCCGCTTAATAGCTCTGGGTATTGTACAGCAAAGCTTAACGCAACACGCCCACCCATTGAATATCCATGCAAATAGACCTTTTTAAGCTCTAAATAATCAATGACTTCTTTAATCTTAGAGACAATAAAATCCATTGACCATATTTCATCATAACTTGATTCATCATGTCCGTGTCCGGGTAAATCAATGGTTATTACATTTAAGCCGCGCTTACTTAACGTACGCTCAACTAAATGAAATGTAGTATGATCACTGATGAAGCCGTGTAATAAAATAATAGACGGTTTATGTTCATCATACGACTTAACGCGGTGATTTAACATATTGGATACCTTTCATTTGTTCAAAAAGTTGTCTATGTGTTGCGGTATTTTCTTCTCTATTCGTTAGAATTTCGTATAAATAAGAACCGAATTGAGGTAATGTTTGTTTCTTATAATCAGAAACGCTTTCAAATTTTTCATAACCTAACTCATATAGATGCGCAACATGTTGGAAATCTAAATCTAGTGGCGTACCGAATAATTTCTCAAAATGTTCAGGTGCTTCTTCTTTTGGTGCTAAGTAATTGAAGATGCCACCGCCATTATTGTTTAAGCACACAATTGTAATATCTAAATCATGTAGTTTACTCATAATCAAGCCATTCATATCATGGAAGAACGAAACATCACCAATGATAAGTGTAACTTTTTTATATACAGACATACCAAGTGCAGTCGACACGACACCATCTATACCATTTGCACCTCTATTAGCAGCTATTTCAGCTTTTGAGTTTAAATTAAATGTATCGACATCTCTTATCGGCATACTATTACCAACAAATACAGTATCTTTAGAAGTCATTTTTTTCAATAAACTACCAACTGCAGCACCTTCATCTGTTTCTTCTTCGATATATTTTTCAATCAATGCACTTGCTTCTTTGTCCATTGTTAACCATTTTTCTAACCAATTCTTGTTTTGAGTTGGTGATACATCTTGAGCTTGTCTGAAGAAATCATTTGGACTTAGTTCCACTGAAATCGTTGGTACTTTAGGATAAGCATCAGGTGTATCATTATTTTGCACAAGAATTTGTGGACATTTAACTTCTTTTAACCAATTGTTTAAATGTTTCGAAACGACTGGTTGCCCCACTCTAATAATAAATTGTGGTTCAATACTTAAACCACCTTTGAATAATGCATCATAAGTAGAAATCACATTTGGATGATTTAATTTTCTTAAATTACTTAATGGATCAGCTAATATAGGAATATTATGAATCGCTGAATAAGTTAATATTTGAGATAAATCTTGACCTTGTGTATCTCCTACAATAACGACACCTCTTGGTTTTTCGATATATGTTTGTATACTCGTAAAATCAATCGATTTTTGATATTTTGTTTCTAATTTTCGTTTAGAAGACAAATATCTTCTTAATTTCACATTAGGAATTAATGGCTCTCTAAATGGAAAATTAAAATGTACAGGCCCTCTTTGTGGACCAACAAAATGTTTTTCAGCTTTAATCATATTCATATTAATTGCATTTAATGTACCCTCTGAGTCATCAGCTATAGGCATATCAAATTGAAACTTCGTAAAGTTTTGGAACATATTTACTTGATTGATTGCTTGAGGTGCACCAACATTACGTAGTTCATGTGGTCTATCACTCGTAACAACTACAAGTGGTAATCGACTAATAAACGCTTCAGATACTGCTGGCATATAATTTGATGCAGCTGTTCCTGACGTACAAATGATTGCGACAGGCTTTTGACTTGCTTTAATTATGCCAAGTGCAAAAAATGCTGCGCTTCTTTCATCTGGATGAACCCATGTTTTTAAATGTGGATGTCTTTCACAAGCTATTGCTAATGGTGTAGATCGTGATCCAGGACTAATAACAACATCATCGACACCATATTCATATAATTTAGAAACAAATGTAAATACTTGTTTAGTGAGACTTTCAGTATGTGTACTCAATTCTACATCACTCCTAGTGCTTTCAACATTGGTTTAAATTTTAAGTCTGTTTCTTCAAACTCAGATATTGCTTCAGAATCTTTTACAATACCACAACCTGAATACAATGTTGCAGTATGATTGTTCACTAACATAGATCGAATAGATACAACAAATTCACCATTGTTTTCTAGATCGATATAACCTAATGGTGCACCGTAAAATCCTCTTGTACCAAACTCTTCATGTTCTATAAATTTTATCGCTTCAACTTTAGGAAATCCTCCTAATGCTGGCGTTGGATGTAATTGATTAACAATTTCTAATACATTTTCAGATAGTAAATCTGCTTGTATTTTCGTATATAGATGATATAAATGTTTGTTTGTAAGAATGGTTGGCTTTTTATCGTATTCAATGTGTTTCGTAAATGATTGAATATCATGAATAATACTATCCACTACATAACGATGTTCAAATTGATTTTTAGAATCATTAAGAAGCTCATCTTTTAATTCATCATTCTTTGTTTCATCTTCTGTTCTTAAAATCGTACCAGCAATTGCATTTGTATATAGTTTACCATCTTCTATTTGGCACAGTTGTTCAGGCGTTTGTGAAATAAATTGGGATTTACCTGACTCAAATAGCAATAAATAGCTTGATTCATTTGAATCTAATGATCTTTGTAATGCATCTTCAACATTAACACGATCTTCAAATTCGATTTGTCTTCTTCTGGATAGTACGACTTTTTGTAGAGCTACAGATTGATTCATTTGTGAAACAACTTTAGTAACTAACGCTTTCCATTCTTCACTTTGAATATCTTTATTTTCCACTACTACAGGTTCACTCGATTCGATTTTTTTATTTTCTGTTTCTAAAATATTTATAACTTCGTGAATGTTGTCGATATCGAATTTGTTACTATGATCCGTATAAGTGAGATAATAATGACCATTTTCTTTTGTCACCAAATACTTAGGCAATACAAAATGACTCATCCCGTAATCTTTCCATTCATTTGTTAATGAATGCTCAGAAAATTGAAAGCCACCAAAGAATTTTAGATGGTGCTTTTCATCATGTAACTTAATCGTATTTAATTGTTCTTTAATATTTTGCCAGTATTCATATATATCATCATGTTCTAGATGCGAATACCTAGCTTCTAATAAATATCCAATTCCACACATTTCTAATTTAGAATCTTTAGATTTGTAATAAAAATGTTGTCCTGTATAATTGATTTCTTCCCTTAATAAATGGATTAAATCTGGTTGATATTGAAGCTCAATTTCAACTGAAATATAATTTTTATTTCCATCGATTTCAGAAATTATCTGTTGCTTCAAATCCGTCCTCAAGGCCATTTCACTTCCACTTCTTTCCGAAAAATATCTATCTACTTATTTTATCATTTTTTAAGTGAACATGCGTTAATATTGTACTTTAAATACAGAATATAAATTAAAATTTTACACAATTACAGTGATTGACCAATTGATAGCGAAAGCATATACTAATACTGTCAAAAATATAAATTTAAGAGGTAAATACATGTCACAAAATTTATCACAGCATTCAGGCTTGAAAAAATATTATCATTTGATGAGACCACATACCCTTACAGCATCATTTGTTCCTGTACTATTAGGTACCGCTTCATCAAAGATTTTTTTAACAGGTGCTGAAGCATCCATTAAAATTTCAGTCGTATTAGCAATGTTACTCGCAAGTATTTTAATACAAGCAGCAACTAATATGTTTAATGAATACTTTGATTATAAGCGTGGATTAGATGACCATACTTCTGTTGGTATCGGAGGCGCAATCGTAAGAAATGGTATGTCTCCTAAATCCGTTTATAATTTAGCAATAGCATTCTATGTTATAGCTGTCATATTAGGTATTTACATATGCATGCAAAGTACATGGCTATTAATACCAATAGGATTAGTATGTATGGCAATCGGTTATTTTTATACAGGTGGACCAATCCCTATTTCATGGACGCCATTCGGTGAAATATTCGCTGGATTCTTCATGGGATTTGTAATTGTCATGATTTCATTCTATATACAAACAGGTACTTTAAGCTTTTATCCAGCATTATTAAGTATTCCAGTTTCTATTACAATTGGACTTATCAACTTAGCAAATAACATTAGAGACCGCGAAAAAGACAAACAAAGTGGTAGAAAGACTTACGCGATCTTAGTCGGTAAAAGACTTTCTATCATGACTATGGCAATTCTTTACATTTTCGCATATGTCTTTGTTATTTACTTAGCATTATTTAAACCATACGGCTCTCTATTATGGTTGCTCGTCTTAATATCTGCACCATTCCCAATCAAAGCCGTACGTCGATTTAATAAAAATGACACACCACAAACAATGATGCCTGCAATGGCAGCAACAGGTAAAGCAAACACGATCTTCGGATTGTTATTAGCTCTTGGTGTATATATTAGTGGTTTATTAGGTGGATTATAAAACACCATCAAAAAAGAGGCTTGGACAATGTCCAGCCTCTTTTTGATTTATATAAGTTGGTTTAAATATTCAAAAGCTGTAATACCATATATTTTCTTGAAATTTTTGTTTAAATGAGATAAGTCTACAAACCCACAGTTTGTAACAGCAGCGTAAATATCTTTAGTCATTTCTAAATTTAATTTAGCTTGCTCTACCTTTCTATTCAAATAATATTGATAAGGTGTAAAGCCAGTATATTTTTTGAAATAGCGAATAAATTGATATTGAGTCATATTTAATTCTAGACTGATCATTTCTACATTTAATGTATCAAACAAGTGGCTTTCTATAATATTCTTCGCCATATTTATGAGCCTGTTATCTTTAGGCGCTACATTTATATCATTATTCAACAAAGCATCATTAACTTGCAGCAATTGTTCTAATATATAAGCATCTTCTTGATTCGTTAAAATAGCATTAGAGAGATGGATAATTTTGTTTTTTAAATTTTGGTCATTTGATATAGGTTTATTGAAAATGACATTTTGAGGTATGTTATCATTTCCAAGAATATGTTCTCGCTCTAAATAAATCATTGTGTATTTTAGGTCTTTCTTGTCAAAAGAACTACCATCATGAATTTGTTCAGGATTAAAGAACATAACATTATTAGGATAGGATAAAAATTCGGCACCATCTAAAGTATAGTGTTGAATACCATCTAACGTTACACCAAGTGCATATTCTTTATGCGCATGTTTTTTATATTTAAACTCGCTCATTTGAGCTAATAATGCTGTAACACCTATACGCTTTTTATACAAAAAATTATCCATATAACCCCTCCTTATCTATAACCAAATTAATAATGTCGACATAACTAGTGCCATTGACATAACAACATTAAAAACTTTCAAATGTTGATCTATAAATCTTTTCAGAACCGTACCGAATAATAGCCAAGACGCAAATGCTAAAAATCCAATAATCGTTATGATAGTTACATTAAGAAACACATCGTTAAAAGTAGAGTCTGCTTTTAAAACAAAGCTCGGTAAAACCGTTAAACAGAATAATACAACTTTAGGATTTAGAAATTGCATAACAAACCCAGATGTAAAGTTACCGTAATTTGTATCATTATGTGATTTTGAAGCGTTTAAAATTTGATATGCCAAATATAACATATATATTGTTCCAATAATTTTCATCGTAAATATAATATTTGGCATAATGTTTACGAGTATTGTATTAAAAATTGCAGATAATAACAAAATTAAAAAGAATGCTACAGTAGAACCGTACGTATACTGTAAAGCTTTTTTAGTACCGTAATTTTGAGTTGTCGTTAATATTACGATATTTGTAGGTCCAGGTGTGAAAGTAATCATAAAACAGTAAAATAAAAATGATAATGTACTCATCGAATCCCTCCAATATCTTTGTATTTTCTCAATAATGTCAAAATTGATATAGTACAAAATTGCATTCACACAAAAATAAGACCATGCCAACAAATGTTGGCGTGGTCTTATTTTTTTAAGAACTCAAGTATATCTTGTTCAATTTGTTCTTTATCATTACTTCTTGTCATTAAATGTGTTGCATTTTTATAGGCTTTTAATTCTTTATGTTCTGATGCTATATCATGATATATTTTCTCAGCACTATCTTGATAGAATGTTTGATCTAATTCTCCATACTTTATAGAGATTGGTATTTTTACTGCGTCTAAATGATTCATAATATCCTCTATAAATGATGTAAAAAGACGTGCACCTTCATCATAATCATCAATGAGTGCAAGTTGGCGATTACTTTCATTTTCATCTAAACCTTGGATCTGATTAATTCTTTCTCCATAATGATAGAGTCTTCTTTTAATATCTTTATTAGTTCTATTATGAGGTGTGGACATTGCTATACATTTCTTCACATCAAATGTTTCGACAAGTTTTAAAGACATAAGCGCACCTAATGAAACACCGAGCACATGAATATTTTCATATCCACTATCCTTTAAATAATGATAACTCTCTTGTACCTGTTCCCACCAATCATTTGTCGTATAGGCTAATAAACCTTCTAAACTTAATCCATGTCCTTTATAAGCTGGAATATAGCAAGTATATCCCGCTTCGTTTAGAAACTCTGCTAAAGCTTTTACATCTCTTACTGTACCTGTAAATGAATGCAATAATATAACCGCTTCATCTCCACCTTCTAAAAATACATTTTGAGATTCTTTCAATTTCAACAATCAAATCACTCCGATTTCAATTTCGATATCACTATTATAACGCTTTTTCCATATAATAGTTTGTCGTTTCAAATCCCATTTTTTATATAACTCATATGCAATTTGATTATGACCGAAAACATGGAGTCGAATACTTTTAATGCCCTGTTCCTTGCAATACTCATCTAAAGCTTGCATCGTCATTTTACCTAAACCTTTACCTCTTTCAGATTCGTCAATTTTAATATCATAAATAAAACTCTTTAATACATGATCTTTCTCGAAAACATGTAGCCATAAAATACCTACCTTACCCCCTTCATTAAAGATATTAAAAATTTTATGACCTTCCGTATGTAAACCATCAGGTAGAAGTTTCTTAAAATATGCTCTACCTCTCTCATCCGCTTCTTCAACAGACCAAGAACCACTTTTCACTTGTTCATCAGCAAATTCTTTCAAAGAAACCTCATAAAAATCATTAAAGTCCTGCATTTCCATTAATTTTAATTCAACAGTCATATAATCCCCACCAATCTCTATATATAGGTTCATTATACACTTCTAAAAATTAGAAACAAAAATACAATTATTTGTTTAACCACTTAATAAACATAATCCCTAAAATTAAAATACTCACAGCAACAAGCGATTCAATCTTCTCTTTCTTCGTCGTTTTACGAATACTTATACTTAGTTTCATATCAAACACACCCCTTAATTATTTTTTTACAATAGACAAATATTGCCAAATTGTGTTATAATTTCTTTGAAAAAGGACAACGTGTAGTAGCACGTTGTCCAATGAGCCCGTTATAAAGACGGTGACTAATTTAATGTAAATAAACCTTCTCAAACTAGTCTAAAGTTGTAAGAGATGGTTTATTTTTTTTGGTTCATTTTAACAATTGCAATCACTAAACCTAATAATAGTACGATAAAACTACCGAAACTAAACATTAAGTTTAACGCGTCGCTAATTGGGACCATTACAGCCTGCTCCTTTCTAAAGATTTTGTTGATACTTTCATAAGCATCACCTCACTTTATACTAAGATTGGCCACCATCTATCCAACTTGCTCTGTTATATTATACCAAATTCCCAGTTTTTGTTATATACATTTATAACCTTAATAGACAAATTATCCCAATTTATGATATTATAGAAGTATGAAAATAGCCATTTAACATGTCAAAGTTATAGATGGCCATTTTTTGGTTCATTTTTACAATTGCGATTACTAAACCCAATAATAGTACATCAAAAGTACTGAAACTAAACATTAAGTTTAGTGCGTCACCAATCGGGAACACTATAGCCTACTCCTTTCTAAGGATTTTAATGTGAAAGCAACGTGCTACTACACGTTGTCCAATGAGCCCGTATTAAAGACGGTGACCGTGTTTAATAAATAAATCATCTCTAACAGGTCTATTGTTGTAAGAGATGGTTTATTTTTTTACTTTTGTTCTTTATCAAAAATATCTTTCTTAATGATATATTCAAAAATAATTTTTATTATTACTACACCTATTGGTAATAATACATAGTGTGTATTATTGTCATGGTTGCCAATGTGTTGATCATACATACTTAATATAAAATACATAACAAAACAATAAATAAGACATACTACAATTCCCGTTTTATTTATTTTTCTTTTCAACTTTCCTTCCCCTTTCTATAAAACTAAAATTAGCTCTTTTTATTTATTATAATTTTTGGTTGTAATTTGTAAATATATTTTACATAAATTGGATATAATAAGGTGTATGGATAAGATTAAATAGATAGTGTAATATTATCTTATTGGAGGGGTTTATGATGACGAATACGATAGACGAAGTTATCGAATTAAGATCAAAGAAAGAATATATAAAAGCAAAAGAAAAAATGGAAGATATATTAAGCGAAGATCCTAACAATGCATATTACAATTATCAAATGGCATGGTGTCTAGATAATTTAGGATTAGAACACGAGGCTATTAATTATTATCATAAAGCTATTAATAACAATTTAGACCTAATATATCTAAAAGATGCTTATATAGGTTTAGGAAGCACTTATAGAAGTATTGGCAAATACAAAGAAGCTGAGCAGGTTTTAAATGAAGGATTAACAAAATTTGAAGACAGCCCTGTATTAAAAATATTCCTCGCTATTACACATTATAATATGAATAATAATCAAGAGTCTGTTTCACTATTAATTGATACATTACTAACAAATTATGATAATACTGAGATTCACGAATATAAAAATGCTTTGACATTTTACAATGAAAATCTAGATAAGATATTCAACTGATTTAGAGAAAGTCACCCGTAATAATCCGGCTACAAAATAGACAAATTCTACCAAATTATGTTATAATCCAATTGAAAAAAAGACAACGTGCTGCTACACGTTGTTCAATGAGCCCGTTATAAAGACGGTGACCTTATTTAAAAATGATAATATAAATCATCTCAAACTAGTCAAAAGTTGTAAGAGATGGTTTATTTTTTATGATTTAAATCATTATAAGGAGTGAAACTATGAAGCAACCAAAGTACATATTATTATCTACATTACCCATCTACATAATGTTCTTTATACAAGGATTCTACGCTGTTATATATAAAGAAAACCCTATCGCTAGAGTAATTGCTGTAATAAGCATGATAATCTTTACAATTATGCTCACACTTCTCGTTTCAAGGGTATTAGATGCTAGCAAACAAAATAAAAATGGAAAAATAAGATAATAAGATTTTTAGATATAAAAACAAGCTATCACAACATTGTGATAGCTAAAAATTTGTCTAAAAATATTACCTTAACCAGTAATTTTATGTTAGGTGCTTAATCTAAAATTTCAATCGACTTTATTTTACTTTCATCGAAGTCATATAAGTAAGATTCAGTAGCGAAATGTATAGAAGGTTCTCCACTGTCATTAACTACTTCATCATCGTAATTTGTAACTTCACCAATAAATTGATTTCCATTCGTCAATTCTATTCGTACCCTTTTTCCCACATAAGTCCACAGTTTCATAATTTACCCCCATGCTACAAGATCGGTTTCAGGAAACTCATTATTTTTGATATATTTCTTAATTCTATAAATCGCATGCCCTAAATAGTTACTTGTATCTTGATCATATTCCGATTTTTTTGCATAGAGTATTTCACAATCATCAATTCTTATAGTAATTCTCCCTGACACTTTTTCGTTTTCGGGATAATAATCATAAGTCACACTTTTTTCGTCTTTACTTACTAATTTTAAAACTAACATTACTTACTCCCCTCCATTTTCTATTTGTCATTGTATTAGTTGTTCTTTTTCTTCTATTTCAACTATTTTTTGGAATGCTTCAGTCGCATCTTTAGATGACATATAGGCGTCTAGTTTCATTTCGTATTTCTTTATCTTATATCTCACTTATTCATTAATATTTACTATATTATACAATTTATTCAAAATTCTTACAATAAAGCAAAAAGTTATTAAACATTGCGATCAACATCAATCACGATTACAAACTAAAAAAGCCCACCTATTACATAGGTGAGCTTTTGTGTATGTATTCATATATAGTCGCGTTATGATTAAGATTATTAAATTCGCCTACAAAAAAAGAAAAAACCTTGAATTATCAAGGTTTTTTCTTTTCACTATACGTGACTAATTAATCTGAGCGGAGATGGAGGGATTCGAACCCTCGCGCCGCAGAACGACCTACACCCTTAGCAGGGGCGCCTCTTCAGCCAACTTGAGTACATCTCCATGGCTCCACAGGTAGGACTCGAACCTACGACCGATCGGTTAACAGCCGATAGCTCTACCACTGAGCTACTGTGGAATAATTAAATTTTTATCAAGCACAAATACTATTATATCAAGCATCGTAATATTTTCAAGAGAAAACCTAAAAAAATTAACGGAACATTTACACTTTAGTTGCACTTGTTCCGCTAATATTTATTTTAATATGCTAATGTTGATTTTTCAAATACATCTTAATAACATCAAGTACACTATATCCATCTTGAGTTAAATCTATATTTGGTGTATTTAGCTGCTTAATAAAGATATTATTACGGTGATTTCTATAGTACAAACATAAACAGTTTAAGTATTGGTGATTTCTATAGTACAAACATAAACAGTTTAAGTATTGGTGATTAATTACGTGGTAGGAAATTGGAAAAACGAGGCTTTGATCTTGCTCTAAAAACATCTTGGTCTTATTACCATTATATTCTTTGAAATCTTTAACATAGAGTATATTTATCCATGTGTTGTCTATTGACCTTTCGGAACCTGTGCAGAAAAAATAAGTGGATGTTACTGCGGATACTAAAATCGGGGGTTTGCTTGTAATTCTGGTAAGCCTTTTTGTAAAAAGCTTTCTTTCATTGAAGTGTTCGCCATAAAAGCGACATGACTGATTCATAATTTCTTGAGGCTTCTGTTTAACGATGAATGGTTCTCTACCCGCTTCAGACACCTCAGTATGAATGGTGTGATCGTCTACTTTAACTCCTCTAATGTACATAGTATTTTGTTTAATTACGTATTTAGTCATAATATTCTCCTTTCAAATTTTATGTAATTACAACGAATGGATTTACATTTATTGTAATTACATAAAATATAATCTATATTTAAATAGAAGTCAATACTTTTTGAAAGAAATTCTATTGTTTTTCTATAAATTCTAATCGATTTCCAAAAGGATCTAATAAATGGATTCTATTTGCATCTGGAAAACGATTATCTTCATTAAATTCTATTTTTTCATTCGTTAAATGTTCTTTTAAATCATCTAGATTTTCAACATTAATAGCTGGATGCGCCTTTTTTAATGGTTCGAACTCTTCTTCAATACCAATATGCAAATCAATTTGATTAATATTAAACCAAACGCCTCCATTACCTCTTAGTGATTCTGGCTTTTCAACTTCTTTGAATCCTAATTGATTACAATAGAAATATCGTGCTTTATTCTCTGATCCTTTAGGTGCTGATAATTGTACATGGTCCCACTTTTTTAATTGATACATTATGATTCTTCTTAAGTATTTTTGTTATATATGGTTCGACTGCTCAAAACTTTCACAACCGTATTCTGAATTGTGAGCAAAATAATTTGAAATTAGATTATAGTAACATATAATGAATTTATAGAGTAAGTTTATCACTGATTTCGAATTATAAATTTACTTTTTAAAATTTCTGAATATTCATTGCATTTAGAAAATAAATACGCTATAATTTTAACAAATAAAGTCAAGGGGTTGTTTAAAATGAAACAATATTCTCAAGTTAAGCACCAGAGTTTAGAAACTTTTGTTAATAACTTAAATGATTTATCAGTTGAGCTTGTAATTGACTCTGCTTTACGTGAAAATCGTAAAAGAGAATTAATGGTTTTAATTGATGAAGCACTTGCGAATCGTAATAATACTTTATTTGAACAATACAGTGAAGAATTAATTCAGTTGGAGGATTTACAATCGTGAGTTGTCATTTAAAATTTAACACATAATAAGAGACTACTTTTGAAAACATTCAAAAATAGTCTCTTTTATTTGTTTATAGCATTAAATTAATAATTTCTTCTTTTGCGATATCTCCAAAATAGTGATAAACATCAATATCTTTTAATGCTTCTTGAATGGATGATTTTTGATGTTGAACACCTATTAATGCTTCTTCAATATCTTTTACATCGCCGACACCAAAGAAATCACCGAATATTGCTGCGTGTTCTATTTTACCTTTTTTAACATCTAATTTAATTTGGACAAGTCCTCTATCAAATTTATGACTTCTTTCAAAGTTGTATTTAGGATTCTTACCGTAATTCCATTCCCATTTTTGGTATTTATTTTTACTTAGTTCATTAATGTTATCCCAATCTTCATCTGTTAAATGGTACTCTTCAACATCTTCACTACCTTGTTGTTTGAAGATAGAGGTAAGTATACGTTGTTTAAATGTTTCAATATCCATTGGCTCTTCTAAGAACTCTTGTATGTTTGCGACACGTGATCTTATAGATTTAATACCTTTAGATTTTATTTTTGCTTCGTTAACGCGAAGTGCATTTACAACCTCTTCGATTTCACTATTTAACATCAATGTTCCATGTGAGAACATGCGATCTTTTTGTTTAACCATTGCATTACCTGATATTTTTCTTTCCCCGACTTGTATATCATTTCTACCAGATAATTCTGCTTTAACGCCCATTTCATTTAAAGCATCAACAATTGGTTGTGTAAATTTCGCAAAGTTATGGAAACTGTCTTCGTCATCTTTTGTAACAAAGCTAAAGTTTAAATTACCTAAATCGTGATATACAGCTCCACCACCAGAAATTCTTCTTACAACTTTGATGTTGTGTTTCTCAACATACTCTTGGTTAACTTCTTCGATTGTATTTTGATTTTTCCCTACAATAATGGATGGTTGATTAATATAGAAAAGGAAATAACTATCATCTTTAGGAAGAGAAGTTAAGACATATTCCTCCATAGCTAAATTAATCATCGGATCGTTAATACCATTATTACTTACAAATTTCATTATATTTCCTCCTTCTTTTCTCCCCAAATAGCCTCAAGTATATAGTACCATATGTTTGATTAATCATATGTATGATATGTTTATGTTAAAATAGAGTATATTTGTTAATACTTTATAAACTGGGTATTATTTAGTATAATGTTTCATAGTATTATTTAGGAGGAATAAGATGACAATCGCAGAAGTTGGAAATATCATAGAGTTTCAAGATGGATTAAGAGGTAGAGTTGAAAAAATTAATGAAAACTCAGTTATCGTAGATATCACAATTATGGATAACTTTGAAAGTTTAGAGTTACCTGAAAAAACTGTAGTGAATCATAAGCGTTATACAATAATTTCTGAAGAGGGATAATAGTGAAGAGACAAATTAATCCTCAGTTAATATGGTTCATATCTAGTTTCATTATTTTTCACATTATTTTATTCATTATGCAAGGTGAAAAAGAAGTATTCTGGTACTTATATACTGGTATTATGCTGATTGCGGGCATTAGCTATGTCTTTTATCAACGTGACATCAAATCTAAGCGATTACTTCAATCAATTGGATATGGTCTCATTGGTGCCATTATATTAGTTCTACTTCAGCTATTATTATCACAAATTTATAATGGCTTGTCATATGCATCCTTATTAAAAGAATTAATGCATGCTGGCGTATTTTATAAGTGGCAAATGCTTGTAACAATTGTTATTGCTATACCTTGTCATGAGTTATATATTAGAACAATTTTACAAAATCAGTTGCAACTGAAATTTTCACAACCTATTATTCCAATCGTTGTGAGTGCCCTTGCATCAAGTTCACTATTTTTATATTTAGATAATTTAGCTATATTTATGTTTATATTTTTAGCACAACTCATATTATCTACATTGTATTTCTATACGAAAAGAATCGTAACATCTTATGTAGCTCAAATTGCAGCAATCATCATACTCGTTATCATTTTCAGCTAATACTTTTAATAAAAACAACCCCCAAAATTTTAGCAATTATGCTAACTTTTTAGGGGTATTTTTATATTATAATACTTCAAAATGATGTTCTAAATTATATTTACCTTTTGATTCTGCCAGTTCTTCAATCATATATTCGATGACGGTCTTCTTCGCTCTCTCATAAGTTGATTCAGAAATAATCTTATTAACGTGTCTAAATAAATAGTCCGTCATAATAACTGAATAAGAAGCTTCTAAATCAATATTATTTAAGTTAACTCTACTACCTACAGGTTTACTCAAATCAATCGTATATTCAAAACCTTTCCATACAGTCATAAGTGTCGGTTCTAAAATATGGTCATTATATTGAACCGTGTCCCCTTCTTTATACAGTGCTGTAGCAGTTCTTTCTATAATGCGCTTTATTTCAGCACCAGATAAATTAATTTTGACAGGTTTATCAGTATGTACATATGATTGATAAACATCTTTAACTTGTAACTCGCCACGTAAACCGTTTCCTGTCGGATTTCCAATTTGTGCACAAACAAAATCAGACGCTTTAAATGCTCTCGTCATACTTTGTTGAATACATTCCATGAACTTATGCGGTTTAATAAATAAGTCTGTTAAATGTTTATAATCTAATACAACAGGTACGTCAACAACGCTCTGTTCAGACCAATGTTGGACAGCTTTTTGGTCGAAATACGTTAGTTCCAATAAATCTCTATCTTCAGGATAACTTGAAATTTCTACGTGCTTAATAGACGTATCGATAATTTCTACTGAGTTTGCTCTTTTCTTAAATTGAATAGACATATCTACAATATTCGTAGCATCTTTACCTGGTTGTATAAACTGTGTTTCTTCGACTTTAAGATCGACGATATGTTCTTGATGACCAGTAATAATGACATTAACGCCTTCCGTACTTTTCGTCATACTTTCAGCGTTATTACTGTAATATGATCTATAATTATTTTTATCTGTATATGTGTTTAAGCCACCATGGTATAACATAATTAAGAAGTCAGGACTTTCTTTTTCATGTAAATATCTCACCCATTTTTTAGCTGTGGTCATAGACTCACCAACAAGCACTTCGTCTTCAAACTCAACGTTTTTATTTTCCATAAGGCCACTTGATGTAAATCCTATGATGCCTATTTTTATACCTTCTACATATTTAATTGTATAAGGTGTTGTAAAATATGGTTCACGAGTCTTACTATGTTCAATATTTGCTGCTAACCAAGGAAATCTGCTTAATGCGATAGATTTATTTAAGAAGTCTAAGCCAAAGTTGAATTCATCAGGGCTCACACCACTTGCATCAAATTGCATTTCATTCATCACTTTAATCATTGGATTTCTCTTATATGGGGCAATTTGAGCATAATAAAAAGCAAACATTGAACCTGACAACATGCCACCATTATCTAACAATAAGACATGGTGATTGGTTTTGCGTTTATGTTTAACGTAAGTGGCCATCTTTAGAATGTTACCACTAATACCACTTTTTCCTATTTGTCCATGTAAGTCAGAAGTAGCTAATAAATCAATTGTTATGGTTTCATTCGTATTCAATGCTATCCCCACCTTTTTTATTTATTTTACCATTTTTAAATACTGTTAGGGCAGTTTACGACCATTTGGATAGAAAATTTATTTAATATGTATTGGCAATAATTGTTAATCATAATATACTCTATTAGTAAACAATAAACTTGGAGGCAATAATGAAATCATTTAATAAATTAATCATCATTAATTTTGCTATCGCTTTAGTCATTTCATTAACTATCGGTTTTATTATAAATAAAAATTATACAAATAGAGTGAATCAAAGATTAGAAACGACAAAAGAAATTGTAAACTTAAAAATTAATACATTTATAAACGAATCAAATAGCATCTCTGAATCTTTAACGACTATTTTATCTAACAGCCGTAATGAAAAATTTATTAATCAATTTTTAGAAGATAATCACATTAGATATACATGGATTGATCATATTTATATTTTGAATGACAAGAAAGAAATCGTCTATGACTCAAAAGGGGCTGATTATACCTCTCTTAAAGATTTTAACAAATATAAGTTTCATTTTCCTTTTACAGCTAATTCAAGTTTAAGTAGTGAAAATATTTCATTAAAAAATGCCAATACATTGTTATTAACGAATCATTTAAAAGTTCAAAACAAAGACTACATTGTCGCATCAGAAATAAATATGTCTTCTTTTAAAAATGAAGTTAATTTAATTTCTCAACGATATCATATTCAAGTCAATGGTATCGATGGAACTGAAATCTATCAAGTTGGAAAAGAATATAAACATTCTAAATCTATAAATTATATGTATGATCAATTACCTATTTCATTAACAATTAGCGGACAGTATAATTTTATAACGCGTATTATTTTACCGATTCTTTTAATATTTTTAGTGGTATTTTTATTATTATCTATTGTGACACTTATATTTAAAAATAGATCCGAACGATTAGAACATGAAAAAGTAATCGAACAAGCTAATAATGAAAAGCTTAGATTAATTGGTACACTCGCTGCTAATACAGCACACGAAATTAAAAATCCACTTACAAGCATTAATGGATTTATTGAACTAACGAGAATGAAATATGATAAAGATAAACAAGATCATCACTTTAATATCATTTCAGAAGAACTAGATAGAATTAACAATATCGTTACTCAATTTTTATTTTTAGGAAAGCCAACTAATCTTGCCTATTCAAATGTCGACATTAATCAATCTATCAAAGAAGTTTCTCAGTTTTTGAAATATGAACTTGAACAACATAACATTAATATTGCTTTAACATTACCTGATACACCTATCTTTGCATTTATTTCAGAAGATCAATTAAAACAAATTCTCATCAATCTTATTCAAAATGCTAAAGATGCTTTAATAGATGTTGAACAACCAGAAATTGAAATTCAATTACAACATACACATGCAAACCAAGCAACGATTATATTTAAAGATAACGGTGTCGGTATGTCTAAAGAGACACAACAAAAGATATTCGATCCTTTCTTTACAACGAAAGAATCTGGTAGTGGACTCGGTTTATATTTAAGTAAGAAACTCATTGAAGATTGGGAAGGCGAAATTAGCGTATTTACAAATATGACTAAAGGTACTACGTTTATAATCACCATACCAACTATTAAGCCATAAGAAAAAGCAAGCGACTATGCCGCTTGCTTTTTATATTTAGCCTATTTGTATACGTTCTTTAGGATAATGGAATTTATCAGGTGTTGATTTTCCACCTAACATGACGACGAAACATAATAGACCTACCCGACCTATAAACATCAACATCATGATGACGATTTTAGATCCTAATTGTAAGCCATCTGTAATCCCCATTGATAATCCACATGTCCCGAACGCTGACATTGTTTCAAAGAATATAGATAACAAATCATGTTTACCATCTTCAAATCGAACGACAGATAACACACCTACAAACGTAATCGCTAATGCAAGTGAAATAACTGCAAATGATCTTTGTATATCAATTGGATGTATTTCTCTATTGAAAGCTTTAATAGTTGTTCGACCATTACTAAAGTTCACTAAGTATAAGACAAGTATTGTAAATGTTGTTGTTCTTATACCACCACCTACTGAACTAGGTGAAGATCCTATAAACATTAATCCACCTAAGAAGAAGTTGGTCGCTTCAGTAAAATGACTTAAATCTATAGTTGAAAGTCCAGCACTTCTTGTAGATGATGATTGGAACATTGCATAGAATAAAGCTTTATGCCACGAAACATCTTTAAATGCATTTGAAAACTCAAATAAATAAATCACGATTGTTCCTAATAAAAATAAAAATAAATATGTCGCACTCGCAATTTTAGTGAATAGCGAGAATCTAAAGTTTGGAATTGTATTTTTCATGTATGTTTTGACTTCAATTAATACAGGGAAGCCGATTGCACCTAACATAATAAGTAACATAATGATTGTTTGAACGAAATAATCATTCGCATAAGGCGCTAATGATTCCCCTGTAATATCAAGCCCACCGTTTGTAGTTGCTGAAATAGATGCAAATATACCATGATGGATTGCTTCTTTCACCGATCCAATATCTTTATAGAAGTAAAATGATAACAATATCGCACCAATAACTTCAATCATTAATATTGTTCTCACAATATCTAATATTAACTTCACAACACCATTCATTGCGTTTGAATTACTATCTAACATGATTAATTGGCGTTCACGTAAACCGATATGTTTACCTAAAATGACCCATAGTAATGTACCAATTGCCATTACACCTATGCCACCAATATTAAGTATAATCAGGATGATAGCTTGTCCAAATATGGTGAACGTATCTTCAATTGTAACAGGTGTTAACCCCGTTACACTGACACCAGATACAGCAACAAATAATGTATCGACTGGTGCAATTTTAACACCAGGTTTAACAACATAAGGTAAATTTAATAATAAAAAGGCGACAATAATTGCGCCCAAATAATATAATACAATACCTTGTTGTGGAGTCATTTTTTGAAAAAAGTATTTTATAATGGACACAAATTGTCACCTCTATTTTATTTCAATGTTAATTTTTTCGTAATTTCTTTTCCATCTCGGATAAGCTTCAAGTTAACACTGTCGCCTTTTTTATGATTATTATATAACTCTTTTCTAAATTCAAGATTATTTTCAATTTTTGTATCGTTAATACCAACGATTACATCATTAAATTTAACGCCAGCTTTGTCAGCATTACCGTCTTTAGTAACACCAGTAATTGCCATTCCTGATTTATATTTATCAGGTAAAGATATTTGTGACTTTTCGCTATCACTCATTTTAGAATAGTTTTGAGCCATAATACCTAATTCTGGACGTTCAATTTTACCATTTTTCTCTAATTTATTAATGTAGTCAGTAGCGTCATTTGATGGAATTGCAAACGCCATACCTTCTACATTAGGCATATCGATTTTCAATGATACAATACCGATTAAATTACCTTGTGAGTCTAATACAGGACCACCTGAGTTACCAGGGTTGACTGCAGCATCTGTTTGAATAGCTTTAATTTCCCAATCATACTCGTCATCGCCATTAAAATCAACAGGAACTTTTCTGTCTAGCCCAGAAACAACACCTGTAGAAATACTATTTTGGAATTCAGCGCCTAACGGACTACCTATGACGATAGCTGTTTCACCTAAAATTAAATTGTCTGAGTCCTCAAATTTAATAGGTTTAAAATCTTCAGTTTTTTCGATTGGAATCGTTAAGACTGCTATATCAGACCATTGATCTGATCCTAATACTTTACCATCATACTTTTTACCATTTGCTGCTGTAATAATTGGTTTCTTATCACTTGATACAACATGTGCATTTGTTACTATGTATGCTTTTTTATTTTCAACTTTGTAAACGACGCCTGAACCGACGCCGCTATTTTCTTCTTTTTCCTTCGCTGAAGATTCTTTCTTACTAGATACATCTGAATCTTCATGAGATACACCTACTACTGAGTTTTTAGATTTCTCTACAGCTTCCATAACATTCGTAATAGGTTTTTGGAATCCTTTTTGAGATTGTTTTTCTTCAATCGATTTTCTACTTTCGTTAGGAGGATTTACATTTTGGAATATACTCCACACTAAAATAAATATTAATATGATTGCTAAAATAATTGCAATGATTGGCCAATGCTTTTCTATTTTAGTTAAAAATGTATTGAGAAAACTATTTTTATTTTGAGATTTTTGTTCTACTTTTTCATCATATCTTGCACCGAGCTGTTTATTTGTTTCAAAGTCATTGTCTTTAGAAAAGTCTTTATCTGTTTCTGCCTGTTTGTGTTCACTTACTTTTTCATATTTAATCTCTTCAGGTTTTTCCTCTGAGTTTATTATGCTATCTTTTTTGTTTGTTTGAATTTCATCGTTATGTAATACATCATCTTGTTCACTATGTTCTTGATGTGTTTCAGCAAGTCGGTCATCATCTAAATCAATTGTTGGATGTGATTTGGATTCTTCTTCCTGTTTTTTAATTTCTTCTTTCGTTAATTTTTCAATACGTACTTTTTGCATATTTTCCTTAACACGTAATTCGTTTTTCTTTTGAAGTTCTCGTTCATTAGCTTTTTTTATCTCATATTCTTTTTTCTCTTGTTCGATTCTTTTTTCACGTTCTTCGTTATGAAAAAATTCACGTCGCTGTCTTTTATATTCATTTCTAGGAATGACATGCTTTTTTCGTGACATTTATTGCCCTCCTCAATCTAAACACTTAATGTATCTATTATGCCATATAATACTAAATTTATTAACATAAAACCATTGTAATTCTCAATATTATACACCTATTTTTACATATATTTACGAATTCATTCAATATGGATTATTCAATTAAAAAAAGATAAAAAAACACTCACAAAGTCAACAATAAACTTTGTGAGTGTTTTGCTTAATAAATATTAATTTGTTGTCTTTTTATTATTACGTACTGAAGTGATCCAGCCAATAATAACGAGTAATAATAATACTGACCAGAATATAGATTGCCATAGTATGCCATGAGGAAAATCATGTGGTAATACACCAATTTCATCATGTGCCAATACGATAACAAACAGTTTAATACCTACCCAACCTACAATACCAAATGCTGCTGCTTCTAAGTTTGGATATTTATTTAATAATTCTACAAAGTATGTTGCTGCAAATCGCATAATAATAACACCAATCATACCACCGACAAACATAACACCGAATTGACCAGCGTCCATTCCACCAAAGTGTATACCCATTGCTGGTAATGTCACTGCGATAGCAAATGCTGCTAACATTGAATCAATCGCAAATGCGATATCTGCAAATTCTACTTTGAGTACAGTCAACCAGAAATTCTTTTTCAATTTATGATGACCATGTCCATCTGAAGGAAATTCTGATTCAGGGAAATCATCTTGAGCTTCTACGTCATCTGGTGTCTTGAGCTCTTCACCTTTATGTTTTCTAAAGTCTATCAAATTCTTAATGGACATATAAATTAAGTACAATGCCCCTGCTGCTTGAATTGGCCAGAAGTTAGCTAAGAAACTAATTAAGAATAATGATAAGAAACGAAATACAAATGCACCTAATAATCCATAGAATAATGCTTTTTTCCTTAAATCTTCTGGTAAATGTTTGACCATTACGGCCATAACAACTGCATTATCAGCTGCTAATAATCCTTCAAGAAAAATTAAAACAATCAATACCCAGCCGTAACTAATTAACAAACTCGGATCCATCTATTCACACTCCATTCTTTTTTATAAAAACCAAAAGAGACCATGCCTAATAAAAGGCAAAGGTCTCACTTAACATTTATATGATGTCCATATTACCGGAAACTTGCGCTTCGTAATGACGATAATATGCTAGAATTTTTAAGTTCTAAAGTTACTCCCCTTCGACAAAGTCGTAGGTCTATTTAGTTTTACTTAGTTATTATACAATGTTTTGTTCATTATAACAAACTAAATAATTTAATTTCTGGGAATTTATCTTCAAACCATCTTGTTGCAAATTCATTTTCAAATAAGAATACATATTGATCAAAGCGGTCTTTAACTAAAATAGATCGACTTGAATTCATATTGTCTGTAATATCTTTTTCATTTTCAATCCATCTTGCTATTTTCTTACCGACTTGTTCCATAACAACATCAACATTATATTCATTTTTCATACGATGCTCGAATACTTCAAATTGTAATTGTCCAACTGCACCTAATATGATTTGATTCGTGTGCAACGTTTTATAAAGTTGAATCGCACCTTCTTGAACTAATTGTTCAATCCCTTTATGGAAATGCTTTTGTTTCATAACATTTTTAGCGCTAACTTTCATAAATATTTCAGGCGTAAATTGTGGTAATGATTCAAAATGGAATTTCTGATTTCCACCTACAAGTGTGTCACCTATTTGATAATTTCCAGTGTCATATAACCCAATAATATCACCACTAACTGCATGGTTTACAGTTTGTGTATCATCAGCCATAAATGAAGTTGAACGCGTAATTTTTTGTTTTTTCTTATTACGTTGAAGTGTAACATCCATACCTCTTTCGAATGCACCACTCACAACTCTCATAAATGCGATTCTATCTCTATGTCTTGGATCCATATTTGCTTGTATCTTAAAGATAAATCCTGAGAAGTCTGGATCGAACGGATCTACAACATCACCTTCTTCAGTCTTGCGTCCACTTGGCATTGGTGCATAATCAACATACGCATTAAGGAAGTTTTGTACACCGAAATTCGCTAATGCTGAACCGAAGAATACTGGTGTTAACTCTCCAGCTAACAATAATTCTTCATCAAATTGCTCACCGACTTCATCAACAAGCATTAACTCATCAATTGCTTGAGCAAATTGTGAATCATTTTTGATTGGATGATCTTCTTCTAATTCATAGTCATCATTTAAATGTAAAATATTCTCTTCATCTCTGAATGGTTCAATTGTTTTATCGGATCTATCAATAATTCCGAAGAAATTTTGTCCCATTCCAATTGGCCAGTTCATAGGATAAGTTTCTATTTCTAATGTTTTCTCAATTTCTTCTAAAAGTTCAAAAGGTTCTTTACCCATTCTGTCTAATTTGTTGATAAATGTAAAAATAGGAATACCTCTCATTTTACATACTTTAAACAATTTCAATGTTTGTGGTTCGATACCTTTCGCACAGTCAATTACCATTACGGCACTGTCTACAGCCATTAATGTTCTATACGTATCTTCTGAAAAGTCTTCGTGTCCTGGTGTATCTAATATATTAATATTGTAATGATCATAATCAAATTGCATAACTGAACTTGTAACAGATATACCACGTTCTTGTTCCACTTTCATCCAGTCACTTGTCGCAAACTTCCCTGTCTTTTTACCTTTAACGGTACCTGCTTGTCTAATCGCACCACCAAAAAGTAATAATTTTTCCGTTAATGTTGTTTTACCAGCATCTGGGTGGGATATAATCGCAAATGTCTTTCTACTTTCTACTTCTTGTTTAATCGTCACAATTCATTTCTCCTTATAATTCGGATGTCCATTGGCTAATTCTATTTGCTAATTCATTTGCTTCATCTTCATCAAGCACATTAAACAAATGCAAGTACAAATGCTCAATTAAAGATTCTCCGTATAAATCGTAATCTACTTCAATAGACCAAAATAAATCCGGAATTGAAATCACAAAATATTCTTCTTTTTTATTTTCATATATATAAACTTTACAATTTAAGTTTTGCGAATGACTTTCTCTAATCTTCACTTGGCTTTCCTCCATACTTTTCATATGCTGCCTCTAAACCGATTAAATCATCTCTATGAGGCACTTTGATATGTCCAGGCATGATTTGATATGGTTCTCTCCCTTTAGATGCAAGTACAACTGTATCACCTGGCTCAGAAATTTCTATTGCATGTTTAATGCCTTCTGCTCTATCTTCAAATTCTACATAATTATTATGTGTCGCTCCTTTAGCTAATTCTGCTGTTAACATTTTCGGATCATCATTTGCAGGATTATCTGGTGTGAATATCACATAATCTGCTCGACAACTTATTTTACCCATTTCTGGTGTTTTTGTTAAGTCTCTTTCTCCGGCCATACCAACTAAGAATATTAATTTTTGTTTTACAAATGGTTTTACAGCATCTATTAATTTATCCATTCCGTCTGGCGTATGTGCATAATCAATAATTAAATCTATTGGTAAGTTTCTATCTAATACTTCTAAACGTCCTTCAACTGCAGGCATATTTTCAACAGCTTCAGTTATGTCGTTTAAGTCATAACCTTGTGCCCACAAACTTATAATGCTCGCTAATAAATTAAGGACATTAAATTTACCTAAATAAGGTGATTGTACTTTGTAAGAACCAAATGGTGTTTCAAGTGTAAAACGAACACCGCTGATAGATTCTTCTATATCTTTAGCCATAAAGTCTGCTTCGTTATCTATACCATATGTAAATATTTCGAATGGTGTTACAGGTATTAATTCTTTTATATATGGATCATCTGCATTCAATATGACATATTTATCTTTTCTGTAGTCTTGACCTAATTGACTAAATAATAATGACTTTGCATGTCCGTAAGCTTCCATCGTACCATGAAAATCTAAATGATCTTGTGTTAAATTTGAAAAAATAGCGATATCAAATTCTAAACCGCGAAGTCTGCCGATAACTAATCCGTGACTTGAAACTTCAAATGTCATACTCTCACATTCTTTATCAACCGCTTCAACGATATGTTTCGTTAAAGTAACGGTTTCTGGAGTCGTATTAACACCTTTTGTAACTGTTTCATTAATTTGAAAACCGTTCGTTCCTAAATAAGCACTATTTTTTCCTAAACCTCTCGTTAAATGATGAATCATTGTCGCAATTGTTGTCTTACCATTTGTGCCAGTTACACCAATTGTCGTTAATTTTTGACTAGGAAAATCAAATAATACATGACTAAAGATACTTGCCACTTTCAATGTATCCTTAACCACAATTAATAATACGTCATCATTTAATTCTACGTAACGGTCACTCACAATGACACTACATCCTTGCTCTATTACATTCGGTATAAATTTATGACTATCTACTGTATAACCTTTTGATGCCACAAATATAGAGCCTTCTTGAGCATTTCTTGAATCTGTCGTAATATCATGAACTTCTTGGTCAATTTGACCGTAAGTTTGTTTAATTTTTATTTTATTTAATAACGTTTTAACATTCATCGTTATTGCTCCTTTATTTTCAATAGGTCTATTATACACTTTCTTAAGTTGATTTTATAGCTTAGACTATAACTATAAACAATTATAAAATGAGTGAGCGTTTACTTTTAAATAAAGGGGTGCTTTTATGATTGATATTCAATCCATTACAAAATCTTATGGAAAAGCAGTTATTTTAAAAGATGTAACAACTCAATTTGAACCTGGTTTAATAACTGGTTTAATTGGCCCATCAGGTGCAGGAAAGACGACTTTGATCAAATGTATTTTAGGCATGACAACTATGGATTCTGGTAGAATTTCGATCAACGGCAATCGTATACCTAATAGAGAAATTCTAAGGTCTATTGGTTATATGTCTCAAAGTGATGCATTATTTGATGATTTAACCGCTGTTGAAAATTTAAAATTCTTTGCGAAATTATATATTCATAAAGCACTTAAATTGGACATCAATGAACAAATAGAACGCACGCTGGAAATTGTCAACTTATCACATGAAAAACATAAAAAAGTTAAGGCATTTTCTGGAGGTATGAAACGTAGATTATCTCTTGCAATTAGTATGATTCAAAATCCAGACATATTGATTTTAGATGAGCCAACAGTTGGCATCGATCCTAGATTAAGAAAATCGATATGGAATGATTTGTTTCAATATAGAGATGAAGGCAAGACCATTCTGATCACAACACATGTATTAGATGAAGCAGATAAATGCGATCGTTTATTACTAATGAGAGAAGGTCAAATCATTTCTTACGGTACGCCAAATGAAATTAAATCATCATATAATGTAAAAACGATTGAAGATGTCTTCTTAGCGTTAGGAGATGGTGCAGTTGATTAATATTGCCACGCGTATTTTAAAACAAGTTATAAGAGATAAACGTACCCTTATGCTCTTACTCGTTGCACCGTTATTAATAATGACGTTGATTTATTTTTTATTTAACTATTCTGATGAGTCAACTGATCTGAAAGTGGGTACATATCAAGTAAACGATCAAATCATTTCAAGCCTCAAAAAACAGGATATTAACATTCAAAAGTATTCAAATCAACAAGATTTAAAACATAAATTTAAAGAGGATCATTTAGACGGTTTTCTATCATTAAACGATAACAAACTAGATGTAACTTACGAAAATACTGACCCAAGCAAAACGAGTCAATTAAAGTTAACCATCAATAAATTAGTCATTATGCAAAGTACAAAGCAGTTGTCATCTGTCGTTAATCAACAAGGGAAAATCATTCAGTCAATCACTCATCAACTACCAAATGCCGAAAAGTCTCAAGTTTCGGCTAAATATCCAAATCATATAACTAAACTAGATGCCAAAGAGCATTATTTACATGGTGATAAAGATACAAATTATTTTGATACAATAAGTCCTATTTTAATCGCATTTTTCGTATTCTTCTTTACATTCTTAATTTCAGGTATTTCATTACTCAAAGAAAGAACATCTGGAACTTTAGAAAGAACTTTATCATCACCTATTAAAAAACATGAAATAATTTTAGGTTATATAGTTGGTTATGGTACATTTGCCATCATACAAACAACTTTGATTGTTTTATATGCTATTTCTGTATTACAAATGGTTACAGAAGGCAACATATTATTAGTATTTATTACGAATGTACTCGTGTCATTTATAGCACTTACACTTGGTTTATTGTTATCGACATTCGCATCATCAGAATTTCAAATGATTCAATTTATTCCTTTAGTTGTGATTCCTCAAGTTTTTTTTGCAGGCATCATACCAGTGGAAAGCATGCATAAAGTACTCGTATATATCGCACATATCATGCCACTATACTATGCAGGTGATACCATACAAAATGTTATGTTAAGAGGCTATCACTTATCAGATATTTATATAAATTGGATCATACTCATAGGTATATTCTTATTACTGTTAGCATTAAATATGATTGGTATGAATCGATACAGAAAAGTTTAACTATATCTCATGCATAATGACGTATAATTTGTTAAATATCTCCAACTAAAACATTGATATAGTATAAAGTTTTTATATTAATTTTGTAATTATATGCAATATCTTTTCACAAAATAGCGAAAATGCGTTAAACTATCATAGAAATTAAATACAAATACGGAGTGTGGCTAATGGTTTCTCAAAACAAAAAATTATTGATTATTACAGGTTCTTTCGGTAATGGTCATTTACAAGTTACGAATAGTATTGTGAAACAATTTGGTGAAATGAATTTAAATCATTTAACTGTTATTGAGCATGATTTATTTTTGGAAGCACACCCTATTATGACTTCAATTGCGAAACAATGGTATATAAACAGCTTTAAGTATTTCAGAAATATGTATAAGTTCTTCTACTATAGTAGACCTGAACAAATTGATAAATGTTTCTATAAATACTATGGGTTAAACAAATTATTAAATTTACTTATAAAAGAAAAGCCTGATTTGATTTTGTTAACTTTTCCGACACCGGTCGTATCAGTTTTAACGGAACAATTCAATTTAAATATACCTATCGCTACAGTTATGACGGACTATCGTTTACACAAGAACTGGGTAACACCACACTCAAATAGATACTACGTTGCTACGAAAGATTTGAAAAAAGAAATTGAATCTATCGGTGTAGAAAGCGATGCAATCAAAGTAACAGGCATACCTATATCGAAACAATTTGAGCAACCAATCGATCGATATCATTGGTTAACGAAACATAAATTAGATCCAGATAAGAAAGTCATTTTAATGTCTGCTGGTGCTTTCGGTGTATCAACAGGTTTCTCAACGATGATTAGTAAAATAGATATGTACGCTAAAGATGCTCAAGTTGTCATGATTTGTGGTAACAGTAAAAGCTTGAAAAATGAACTTAGACATCATTTTAAAGATAATGATAATGTGTTGATACTCGGTTATACGAAACACATGAATGAATGGATGGCATCAAGCCAACTTATGATTACTAAACCAGGTGGTATCACTATTTCTGAAGCATTCTCAAGACATCTACCATTGATATTCTTAAATCCAGCACCTGGACAAGAGTTAGAAAACGCTGAGTATTTCTCACAAAAAGGATACGGTAAAATAGCACACACACCAGAAGAAGCGACTAAACTTGTTATTTCACTTATGAACCAACCATCAAGACTAAAAGAAATGACACAATTACTTGAAGAAAACTATATTGAAAAATCAACAGAAAATATTTGCAAAGACTTACTTTCATTATTAAGTGATTCACTTTCTTATAATGAAGTTTATGGAAAGGTTCCTATGTATGCCAAATACTTCATCAGATAAAACATTTCACAAAAAAGATTTTCGGTTAATGCTCATCATATTATTTATGATGGAATTTGCGAGAGGAATGTACATTTTAAGTTATTTACCAATTCTACCAACAACCACTGCTAAAGTGACTGTTGGTATTACTTCTTTAGCGATTTCTTTACATTTCATCAGTGATGCGTTAACCAATTTCGTAATAGGTTTTCTTCTAAAACGATTTGGTCCAACTGTTATTTTAACGTGTGGATTTATATTAGCTTTTTCAAGTTTAGCACTCATTATTTTTATACCGTCACCTATCGTATTTATTTTAAGTGCTATATTATTAGGTATCGCGGTCAGTCCAATTTGGGTCATTATGTTATCTAGTGTAGACGAAGCTTCTAGAGGTAAACAAATGGGATACGTTTATTTCAGTTGGTTAGTTGGTTTATTATCAGGTATGATCTTTATGAACTTACTATTTAAACTACATCCTACTCGATTTACATTTATGATGGCGCTATGTGTACTCATCGCATGGATATTATTCTATTTCGTTAAAGTACAATTAACAAACTATGAAAGTAAATCTGTTAAAAAACAACTACGCGAAATCGTACAAGTTACAAGAAGACATTTATTACTATTTCCAGGTATCTTTTTACAAGGATCTGCAATAGGTATGTTGGTCCCTATATTGCCAACATACGCAACAAAGCATATGGGTGTTACGACATTAGAATATACACTTCTACTTATTGTCGGCGGTATTGGATGTACCATTTCGATGTTATTCTTTTCT
This sequence comes from Mammaliicoccus sp. P-M59, assembly GCF_022386135.1. NCBI lineage: Bacteria > Bacillati > Bacillota > Bacilli > Caryophanales > Staphylococcaceae > Mammaliicoccus > Mammaliicoccus sp. P-M59. The sequence goes on from NZ_JAJNJJ010000001.1 coordinate 919,216, forward strand.
AAATTGATGGATAAACATTCTAAAGCATTTACACACCTTATCATTTTTGTAGGATTTTTAGCATATAGCTCATTCATATTTGGCTTAACGGTCTTAACACAATTATTTATCGTTCTATTGATTGCTTTACTCATTGGTACAATTTATGGATTACTCTTACCAGCATGGAATACATTTATGGCTGGTCAAATTCATAACAAAGTACAAGAAGAAACATGGGGTGTCTTCAATAGCGTTCAAGGATTTGGAACAATGATTGGCCCGGTATTAGGTGGCTTAATATCTGAAGTATTTAGAGACGTGTATTATACAATTTATGCTTCAAGTATTATGTTCTTATTCTTAGCATTATTCTATGGTACATTCTTTATTATTAATTATAGAAAAAGAAAATCAGCATAATATAAAAAGGAAGCAGAAGGTATTAAATCCATACCTACTGCTTCCTTATTTATATGAGATAAATTTCAATTTATCCTAGTGTATATGAAGCTTCTTCAGACCATGTTTCGTCTTCATTTTGCTTCATAAGTTTAATTGTATCAATTGTTTCAGAATGATCTATACCAGCCATTCTTACTTGGCCATAAATATCTTCAAATTCTTGGCTTGAAAGACCTTGTGCAATTGTAAAGTGTGGTACGAATGGATGTGTACTTTCACCATAGAATGCTTCATTATTAAATTTACTAAATAAAGATTCTAATTCATCCGTTTTAGTCACTTTAAAATAAATAACATTTTTAGTAGGTGCAAAGCTAGATGCTTTAGACACTTGGATATTTAATGGTTCAAAGTCTTTAGCTGTTGCCTCTAATTGTGATTTCACTTCATTTAGTTTACTATCTTCAATTTCAAATTTCTCTTTAATTGTAATATGTGGTGCAATTAACGCATAGTGTTTGTCATATCTTTTACGATAAGCATTCACTTGTTCTTGGAATGGTTTAGACGGAATAAGTACGATGCCTAATTTCATAATGATACTTCCTCCTTTGTTTTTCTACATTATTATTATATCAAATTTTTTTGATTTTGATGACTTAAAAAGTAACTTAACATATTTGGTAATTCAGGCTTCCATGTTTTCCATGTATGTCCACCATCTAATTCAGTGTATTCATATGTTAAATCTTCCTGCTTAACGCGTTCACTGAATGCTCGATTCGGTGTTAAAAAGTCTGCCATATCTCCACTTATAAGTTTGAAAGAATCTTCTTCTTTGCCTATATAATGTTTGATTGTTAATAGATGTTTAGATGAGCAATTGTTAAATGCTTCTATTACTGTATCGTTGATCAGTGGACTGAACAGACCTGCTTGACTAAAATGATGCGGGTATTCTAAACATGTCATTAAAGCAATACTTGCTGCTAGACTATCGCCTAGTAACATTCTTGCATTACCTACTTTCAAAGTTGAGAATGTTTTATCAATATAAGGACATAGCTCTTTTACCACAAATTGTGACGTTTCTTTTCGGTATTCTCCATCGGGATGAAATTCTGTTCTTCTCTTATCTACATCTTCATAGTGAACACCGATAATGATTGCCCTTTCTATCTCATCATTTGTTCTTAATTTCTCGTATGCACGATGAATTTGACCAAATTGGAAAAAGTCCCTACCGTCAAATGTAATAATCACATGATGTTTATATAGATCTGTATAGTCTTTAGGTAAGTAAATTGAGATTGTCACTTCCCTTTTTAAGAATTTACTTTCGAGTTTAATTTGGTCAACAAGACCTATTTTTTTATCCATAAAGAACGCTCCCAACTGTACATATAATATTATTGTACAGTAGAGAGCGTATATTTGAAAGCGTTTGATATTGTTTAATTATTTATCATCCAAGTTATATTCTTTTAAACGTTTAGGATAATCTTCATGCCAGAATTTTGCTGTTGGTACTTCATCAGGTTCTGGTCTATATATCGCATAGTAACCTGATCCTTTTTGTTTTTTCTGAATTTCAAAGTCACGTAATGCTCTTAAGGCTGGTTTATGGAGTATCCAAATTGCAATGATATTTAACCATGCCATCATACCTACACCTAAGTCACCCATCGCCCAGGCAACATCAGCTGTTTTAACACATCCGTAAATTGTGGCACCAATGAGGATTAACCGTACTAATATAATCCATATCTTCTGTTTATCGGACGGTATGATATAACTTACGTTAGTCTCTGCGATATAGTAATATGCCAGTATCGTTGTAAATGCGAAGAAGAACAATGCTAACGCAATAAAGTAAGAACCGAAACCTGAGTACGCTGGATCAAACGTGTAGTTATCTCCAGAGAACGCTTTATCGATACCTGCTTGAGCATACATCGCTGTACCTGATACGTCTTTACTACCATCTGCGCCTTGTACATAAATTCCATTATCATGAATTAAGTGTGGTGAACCATCTTTATTTGTTCCACCATCTGTTGTATTAAATGTACCTGACATTAAAATCATTAATGCTGTAGCTGTACATACTAATAAAGTATCTACATAAACTGAGAATGCTTGTACAAGTCCTTGTTTAGCTGGATGTGATACTTCTGCAGCAGCAGCAGCATGTGGTCCAGTACCTTGACCTGCTTCGTTTGAATAAAGTCCACGTTTAACACCAATTTCAATCATCGCACCGAATATACCACCAAAAGCAGCTTCAACACCAAATGCAGATTTGAAAATTAATGCAATTAAACCTGGAACTTCTTGAATATTTAATATAATAATAACAATCGCTAAACCTATGTAAACAATAGCCATAAAAGGTACAACGGCTGTCGCAACATTTGCAATTGCTTTAATACCACCGAAAATGATAAGTGCTAATAATACAGCTAATACTATAGCAATAATCCAAGGATTTAAACCAAATGCATTTTTCATTGAAGAAGCAATCGCATTTGATTGTACACCTGGAAGTAATAAACCTACAGATAGTACTGTAACAAGTGCAAATATAATTGCATATATTTTACCAGCTTTACCTTTTATACCTGATTCTATGTAGTATGCTGGTCCACCACGATATTGACCATTAATTTCTCTTTTATAAATTTGACCAAGTGTTGATTCTATAAATGCCGAACTCGCACCTAGAAATGCTGTAGCCCACATCCAGAATACTGCACCGGGACCACCGATAAAGATTGCTGTTGAAACACCAACAATGTTACCTGTACCAACACGACCTGCTAATGATACTGCGATTGCTTGGAAAGAAGAAATACCCGTTGGTGATTTTTCCCCTTGAAACATTAACCGAATCATTTCTTTAAAGTGCCTGACTTGGAAAAACCTCATCATAAATGAAAATAAAACACCAGTCAGTAAAAGACCATATACTAACGCTTTACTCCATACAATCTCATTCGCAAAGCTAACAATAGATTCCATAATTAATCTCCCCTTTGTTGTAAGCCTTAAGATAACCTCATGTTCAGAAAATTTCGAAATTACCTTGTTATGATTATACCATGTATAAATACACAATCAATATTTTTTTGAAATGAACATAACATAAACTGTAAGCGCTTACTATATTGTCAAAAAAGCTTTCTTGAAATAATAAGTGTAAAATCTTAGAGTTGCTTATATTCATAATTACTTAATAATTATTCTAATCCGTACAACTTAAAGTAATATATAAAAATATAAACTTTTAAACAATACACGGATTCTAGAAACTATTTTATTTATCATTGTTAATTCTGTAATTTCGCTTATAATATAAAAGTATGAGAAAGTTTGATAAGGAGGACTTCTATTGTTAAATAAAGCATGGTTTCGTACAGGAATAGCTATTCTCCTTACGTTTCTAATTATTAAAATATTTATGGAAATCAATGAAATATTTTATCCGATTATCATTATCGTAAAATCCATATTACTACCATTATTATTAGGTGGATTCTTATTCTATATTTGTTTACCTTTTCAGAAGATGTTAGAAAAAAGAAAAGTACCAAGATGGGGAAGTATTTCGATCATCATCGTTGCATTATTACTAATTGTTGTATTATTTATCTCTATCATTGCTCCTGTATTAACAAATCAAATTAATAATTTAATTAAGAACATTCCATATATACAACGTGAAATTCAGCATGTTGTAGATTATGCATTACAACAAAGAGATCGATTACCAGATAATATATCACAAAAGATTAATGATTCAATCGAAAGTATAAGCGGTATCGTAACAGATATGTTAACCAACTTATTTAGTTATATTTCATCATTTGTTTCAACAATGTTCTTATTAATCTTAGTGCCTTTCTTCTTAATATATATGTTAAAAGATCACGAAAGATTTATACCGTTTATTGCGAGACCTTTCAAAGGACGTACGAAATGGTTTGTCGTGAATTTAAGTAAAGACATTAATCAAACTTTACAATCTTATATACAAGGTCAAGTTACAGTTAGTGTTATATTAGGTGTCTTATTGTACCTTGGTTATACTTTTGTAGGATTAGATTATGCATTACTTTTAGCGTTATTAGCATTGATTACCAATATGATTCCATTCTTAGGACCATGGTTAGCATTTATACCAGCAGCAACAATCGCGCTAATACAAGATCCTATGATGCTCGTTTGGGTAAGTATTATCACTTTAATTTGTCAGCAACTTGAAGGTAACGTCATTACACCAAACATTATGGGTAAATCATTAAATATTCACCCACTTACAATCATTACAGTAATATTAGCTGCAGGTAATTTAGGTGGATTCGTAGCTATCTTAATAGCTGTGCCAACATACGCAGTACTTAAGACAATCGTTCGAAATGTATACACACATAGACAATCTATTAGTTCAAGTGCGAACCGTACAGTTGAAGACGACCCAATACATGATAATAACTTAAAATAACAAAAAACTGAAACCAATGCGGTTTCAGTTTTTTGTTTGGTGTGGAAGATATTATTTTGGGCATCCTTAGTTACACTTCCGCCGACTTTTGTTACTATGGCCGCTCTTATTTACACTTCCCCATCTTTTTGTTACTACATATACAAAAAAACCAACAAAATCATAGATTTTGTTGGTTCTCTATATTATCTTACAACGTGGTAACCTGAGTCTACGTGAATATTCTCACCTGTTACACCGCTTGAGTAGTCACTTAATAGATAAGCTGCTGTTTTACCTACTTCTATAATATCTACATTACGTTTTAATGGTGAACGTTCTTCGATTTCTTTAAGGATCGCATTGAATCCACCTACACCTTTTGCACTTAATGTACGGATTGGACCTGCAGAGATTGCATTTACTCGAATGTTATCTTCGCCTAAGTCACGTGCTAAATATTTAACGTTTGCTTCTAAGCTTGCTTTAGCTACACCCATTACATTATAGTTAGGAACTGCAAATTCTCCGCCTAAATAAGTAGTTGCAACGATGCTTCCACCTTCTGGCATTAACTTTTTAGCTTCTCTTGCAACGATTGTTAATGAATAAGAACTAATGTCTTGTGCTAATAAGAATCCTTCACGAGATGTATCCGTAAATCTTCCTCTTAAGTCTTCCATGTTAGCAAAAGCGATTGAATGGTAAACACCATCAATATGACCAAATTTTTCTCCAATTTGTTCAAAAGCATTTACAACATGATCGTCTTTTTGAACATCACACTCATAGATGTGTTGTCCTTTTTGATTTTTTAATTCTTCAAATAATTTAACAAGTTGATCTTTACTACGTTCTTTTCTGTATGTGAATACTAAGTTAGCACCTAGTTCGTCTAACACTTTAGCTACACCAAAGCCAATACTTCTTTTGTTCGCAATACCCATGATTACATATGTTTTACCTTCTAAATTAAACATTCACTATACTCCTTTAATATGTATATTATACTAAACATTCACTCGTTATAATAACACTGGTCAGACCACCTGACAAGCATTATACTTTTATTTTATATTGAATAAAAAGTAAAAATGAGGTCTATTATACAACCTCATTTTTACAAAGTTTATTAAATAAATTCCATATCTTGTTTTAATTGTGAAACATATTCTTTAGATCCTGTCACAATCAACTTATCTCCATATTGTAATTCAGTATCACCATGAGGTACGATTGAATCTTTTCCTCTAATAATACGTACGAAGATTACATCCCCAGCAAATGGGAATGATCTTAACAGAACATTATGGTAGCTATGGTTCTTCATCTCTATTTCATATAGAGATGTTTCCACGTTACTTAATAAGTTCAGCATGTTTGGAGATTCAATTAATCCTTTAAGTAAGATTTTATTACTTAAGAAACTACTAAAGAATTCAATGTTCTTACCTTCAAATGCTTCATCTTCACTACCATTTTCTTGCTTACAAATAATTCTTTTAACGCCATGATCATGTGCCATTAAAGCCACTTGTTTATTGATATGATCATCGTTTGCAGAACATACAATGATATCTGAATCAAATAAACCTAATTCTACAAGTTCCTCTTCAATATAATCATCCAGCTCATATGTTTTAATGCTTTCATCTAACTTTCTATTATCTGAAAGATCTTTTCTAAAGAACATAGAAGTTTGATAAATGTGAGAATGAATACTTTGAGCAACTGGAATCGATAATTGGTTCTTACCAATAAAGCTCACTTTTACAATTCTCTTAGTTTCTTCAGGCATTGGGAACATCTTCTTAAATACAATCGGTACAAAGACACATGTGATAACCGCACTTAGAATAAGTATGCCAGATATTTCTGAACTGATTGTACCAAGTTGTTCAGCGATTTTTGCTGCTGCGATTACAAGTGACAATGTTGACGTTAATAGGAATGCAGAAGATATTGTCGTTTTACGGTCATACCATTTACCTATAAATGCTACTGGAATTAACTTAGAAATTAAAAAGGCAATAAATAGTAAAGGTATGATAATTAATAAACCTGGCTCTTGCACTAGTGATGGTATGTTTAAATTCACACCTACCATAATGAAGAATATCGGAATAAAGAAACCATATCCAAATGAGTCCAATTTCTCTACCATATCTTGGTCAGGTCCTAATAACGATACGATAACACCTGCTAAGAAGGCACCTAATATATTTTCAGCACCCACACCTTCAGCTAAACCAACAAGTAGAATAATAAGTGCAAATACAGCACGAATACCTATTTGAGTAGTACCTGAAGTTAATTTTTTTAAGAATGGTGATTTTTTAAATAAACCACCCATAATATAAAAGATAAAACTAAAGACGATTAGAATACCTATAAGCCATAACGGTGAATCACCTTTAGCATTAATTGTTCCGTAAACTGTTAACAGTAACATTGTTGCTAAATCTGCTACAACTGCAACTAACAAGATAAATTGTCCGATGCTTGTATGCATAATATTCATTTCTTTTATTGTTGGTACAACTACACCTAAACTAATTGTCGAAATGATGATAACCATCAATAATACGTCGTCTATTAAACCAGTCCATTTGAATATAAAGGCTAATAAAATAGATAAAACCATAATTAATGAAAATACGACAGCCGTTAAATATAAATTACTTGGAATATTATTTCCTTCTTGTTCATCAGAAGTTTGTTTCGTCTTAAACGCGTTAAAATCAATTTCTAAACCACTTAAGAACATTAAAAATATAAAACCTAACGTCGACAAGATAGATAACCATGCATCTTCTTTTACTAATCCAAATAAAGAGTCACCTATGATTATCCCCATTATGATTTCAGCAACGACAACAGGTAAGAAAGAAATTTTCAACCTATTTACAAGTATAGGTGTTAAAAATGCAGCAATAACAACAATAACGAGAGATGTAAAACTAGAATGCTCCATATTATTCTCCTTATATTAGATAAGACATAAATGCTGTTGCTAAACCAAAGTAGATCAACATACTGACAATGTCGTTTATTGTCGTAATGAATGGTCCACTTGCAACTGCAGGGTCAATATTCATTTTATTCATAAACATCGGTATAATTGCACCCATTAATGTACCAACAGTCATCGCGATTGTTAAACTAACTGAAACGATGAGTGCCAATACAGGTTCGCGATATAATAAAACAATTATAATAAATAAACTTATTGCACAGAAGAAACCAGTCAGTAATCCTGAACCAGATTCACGAAGTGCGAGCTTAAATTTGCTTTGTTCATTTATTTCACCTGTTGAAATATTACGTACAGATACGGCAAGAGATTGTGTACCTGAGTTACCACTCATACCACTAATGATAGGTATAAACGCTGCAAGAAGTGCAACTTGTGAAAGTGTATCTTCAAATTGTCCTAATATGGATGCTGTAATCATACCTAAAACCGTTAATATTAATAACCAAGGTAAACGTTTCATAGCTGTTTGGAAGACTGAATCATTTGTAGAGTCGATGTCAGATACACCGGCTAATTTAGAGTAGTCTTCACTTGCTTCTTCATCCATAACGTCCAAGATATCATCGATTGTAATGATACCAAGTAAATGATCTTGATAGTCTATTACAGGTAACGCAATCAAGTCATAATCACGCATTGTTTGTGCTACGTCTTCTTGGTCATCAGCTACATTAGAACTGATAACACGTTCACTCATAATTTCTTCAATATATGCATCATTTTCAGCAACGATTAAGTCTCTTAATGAGATAACACCTGCTAACTTTTTATTTTCGTCAACAACGAAAATAACGTATATTGTTTCCGCTTCAGGTGCTTGTTCTTTAACATAGAACATCGCTTCTTTAACAGACATTGTTGAATATACTGAAATAAACTCAGTGGTCATAATACCACCGGCAGTGTCTTCTTCATAGTGAAGTAATGCTTTAATTTCTCTAGCATCTTCACGATTCATGAGTGTGAGTAAAGTGGCTATTTTACTTTTAGATAATACATTCAAAATATCGACTGCGTTATCGTATGACATGTCACTTAACATTTGACTTGCATAATTAGCATTCATATTTTGAAAAATTTCTTCGTATTCTTCATCATCTAACTCAGTCGTTTCAAAGAAGTCAGCTACTTCTAACGGAGAAAGGAATTGATATATTTTTTGTTTGAGCTCATTATCACATATTTCAAAGTATTCACCTTGATCATATGTATGCATATTTAAAAATTCTTCTCTAAATTGGTCTATTTCATCATTTGCTAATAGTTCGTCTAACTTTTCTTTATCAAAAGCTTCGTCTTCGATGTAATTTTCATTATTTTCATTAACCAACTTTGCCACCTCCTCATAAAAATACAATTTATTATATCATACCTACACCGCTTAGGTTATAGTGCATTTCATCAACAATATGCAATTGTTTTAAAGTAATGGGATGTTCAAATTCTATATGATAGCACTGCAGTAATTGATGCTCATATTGACCATCTTCAAATCCATATAAACTATCCCCTATAATTGGATATCCAATATGTGCGAGATGCACTCTTATTTGATGTGTTCTACCTGTAAACAACTGTAATTTAAGCATGCTATTTTCAGAATCACCATCTAAATATTCATATTCTGTATGTGCAAACTTACCTTCTTCAGAAACTTCTCTTTCTATAATAGAATGTTTAGCACGTGCAATCGGCGCTTTAATAACACCTTGTTTCGGCTCAACAACGCCATGTACAAGTGCAACATAGTATTTACTAATTGTCGTATTTGAAACCATATGATGTAATAATTGATGCTTCGCAAATATAACTATACCACTTGTACCGCGATCTAAACGTGTCACAATATGTGGAATCGTGCGTTCACCATTCATTATCATATGGCTTAATACCGCTTCAACTAAACTATAATGTGGATGTTCTCTAGAAGGCGCAGTATTCATCATGGCAGGTTTAGAAACAATAATAAACCATTCATCTTCAAATAAAATATTTAAATCAAACGTAAATGGTTCTAGATTATGACTAGGCAATTCATTAGGTAAATGGACATCAATTTCATCACCTTCATGAATTTCTTTTCTAACGGTAGCGTGTTTTTTGTTCACTAATAAAGCGCCATTCTGCTTAATGGCGCTTAAACTCTTTTTAGAAATGCCTTTATCATATAAGAATGTCTTCAAAGTCATTGAAGAAGTTGCTTGATATTGTAATACTTTCATATTTAATCCTCATTTGAAATAAATGAATCATGTACTCTTTTCCAGAAAGGAAATGGTCTAAATCTCGCAAAGCGGACTTTTTCATTTGCTACTCTATATTGAATCGATTCAATATTTTTATGTTTAACATTTACATGATCAATCGTAACTTGTAATGTATCGTTATTTACAGGATGTATATGACAAACGTGATGTTTAGGCAATACAAGCGGAGAACCGACTGTTCTAAAGACACGGTTATTAATAGAAGCTATTTCAGCTATTTGCATAGCTTCTAGTGATGGATGTATAAGTGCCCCACCTAAAGCTTTATTATAAGCTGTTGAGCCAGATGGTGTTGATACGCATAAACCATCTCCTCTAAATCTTTCAAACTGCTCGCCTCTTAATACTAAATCTACGACTAGTGTTGCGCCATTATCTGTTTTAATTGTCGCTTCATTTAAAGCTAGATATCTTGTTTCATATCCGCCTTTTTTATAACGAATAATCACTTCTAATAATGGATATTCTATAACTTGATAAGTTGAATTGTTAATTTCAATAATGAGTTTTTCAACTTCATGTGGCAACCAATCAGCATAGAAACCTAAATGCCCAGTATGTACACCTACGAAACTGACATCACCTAACATATGACTATATTGGTGAAATGCTTGTAATAAAGTACCATCTCCACCAACAGAAATTACGATATCGGGTGATTCTTTGTCTTCAACCATATTAAAGTCATTCATATGATTTTTCATCTTATACATTAAAGCATTCGATTTTGAATCACCTTTTGATAATATATTATACTTCAAAGCATTCACCCCTAATCGTGTTTATGTTTATTACTTTTCTGTCTGGAATAATATTTCTGTGCTTCTTGAATTTCTTCGCGTATTTCAGACATTTCTTCATCTAATAAAAATGCTGCCTCAGCTGCTCTCTCTAGTCTATTTCTTATTTCAGGAGGATAATCACCATCGTACTTATATCTTAAAGTGTGTTCAATCGTCGCCCAGAAATTCATCGCTAATGTTCTAATTTGAATTTCTGCCAAAATATTTGTTTGACCATGTAACGTTTCAATTGGATAACTAATAATGACATGATACGAGCGATATCCACTTTCTTTTGTATATTCGATATAATTTCGTTCTTCTACAACTTCAAAATCTTGACGTTGTCTTAATAGTTCTACAACGATATCTATATCATCAACAAACTGACACATCATTCTTAAACCTGCAATATCATACATTTCCTCTCTTAATCGATCAAAAGGAATATTACGTTGATTTGCTTTATCTATAATACTTGAGATAGGTTTAACACGACCTGTAACAAACTCAATTGGCGAAGGTTTATCTGAAGATTCATATTGTTTACGTAACCCCTTCAATTTAATCTTTAATTCGTCAATTGCTTGTTTATATGGTGCCAAAAATTCTTCCCATTGATTCATAACCATCACTCCGCTTTGTTTAATTCAAATGCTTCCTCTACCGAAGCTACAAACGCTTTACCATAGTTGTGATTATCTGCGATGTTATCTAATAAAAATTCCATTTCTTCTTTAAATGAAGTTAATACTAAATGATCGTTGACGATGACCTCTTTGTCGAAGTGTTCATGAATCATTGACCATGTTTCCTCTACAAATAATAAATAATGGTATTGTTCACCGCTATCAAGCATATATACAAATGCATGATTATCGCTATCTACAATCATATGCTCTGCTGGTTCTAATCCCTCAGTTGGTTGGTCTGTATAACATTTGATTTGATTATCATTTATTTTAATTTCATTTACATAAATACGCATTGTTGTTCCTCCTTATTCCAATCTATTTTAACACATTTTAATTTAAACATTCATATCATCAAGTCAATTTTGTATAATTACTTGTTTATCCGTAAATCTTCTATAATAATAGTGTAAAAGGAAGTGTATATCAAAATGGGACAAGAACTCGAAATTGAATTCAAGAATATGCTCACACTTGAAGACTATGAATCAATCAAACAATATTATTTTAAACAAAGTGAGCCTTTTAAACAAACAAATTACTATATAGATACAAATAATCATGATATTATGTCACAAAAAATGGCACTACGAATACGTGAAAAGAATCAAAATTATGAAATGACATTAAAAGTCCCACAAGAAGTTGGTCTTCTAGAATATAACGAAATAGTTGAGGAAGTTCCTAAACAAGGTGAACGATTAGACAAACAATATCTTCCAGAAATCATTACTGAAATATTAAATAAGTTCAATATTCCATTGAATGATCTGCGACAACTTGGTGATTTAACGACTTATAGATTAGAAAAAGATATAGGCACAGGACTTTTAGTATTAGATCATAGTATTTATTTAGGTATTGAAGATTACGAATTAGAATTCGAAGTTAAAGACTATGCTAAAGGCGAAATAGCTTTTAATAAAATTTTGAATGACATGAATATAGAAAGAAATATTCCAAATAATAAAGTGGTACGCTTTTTCAATGCAGATCGCAAAAGAACATGAATTTACTTTCGTTACAAGTCGAAATACTTTCAAAAATTTAAGAACATGTTATATTAATATTATCAATAATGAAATAAGCAAGAAAAGGTGAAATTATGACCCCATATGAAGTAATCGACCCCCAAGATTTGTACGACATGATTGATCACTTTTATTATCTCGTAGAACGCGATAATCGTATTAATCATCTTTTCCCTGGTGACTTTGCAGAAACGAGTCGTAAACAGAAACAGTTTTTAACTCAGTTTTTGGGTGGTCCAGCATTATATACAGAAGAACATGGTCATCCGATGTTACGACAACGTCATTTACCTTTCAGAATTACGAATAAAGAAAGAGATGCTTGGCTAGAGAATATGCTTGAAGCACTTACCCAATCTCGATTAAATAAAGATATACAAGAATATTTATATGAAAGACTCAAGCTAACTGCAAACCACATGGTTAACGCTTAATATAGTTGAAGGTGGATAATATGGCCGAAGAATTAAGACTAATCCATGCTAATGAACAAAATAATATAGATTTAACACCTGTAAGCAAAATCGAAATTTATTCATTTTTCGATCCATTTTGCGAAGATTGTTTTAATCTATCAGCTACATTAGCAAAGTTAAAAATTGAATATCAAAAATATGTTAAAATTCGTCAGATTTTGAACCCATCTCTAAAAGTTTTGACTAAATGTCAGGCTCAAAGCACATGTGAATTTGATAATGTAGCTTTAGCATTTAAAGCAGCAGAATTACAAGGACATAATAGAGCAAGCAGATTTCTAAACTTAATTCAGAATGAAATTATACCTCATGAAAAAATCATTACAACTGAGTTAATTAGAAAATGTGCGTACAAATCTGGAATTGATTTATCTGTATTTATTAAAGACTTAAAAGAACAGTCATTGACTGAAAGTTTACAAACAGATTTGCACATTGCACGTGAAATGGATATCAATATGACACCATCACTTGTGTTCTTTAATGAAGATGTACATTCTGAAGGACTTAAAGTAGAAGGTTTATACCCATATCATATTTATACGTATATCATTCAAGAACTTATTGGAACTGAAGTTGAGAAACAACTTCCTCCAAAATTACTCGACTATATACAGTCGCAATCCATTATTTCTGAACAAGAAATTGCGACAATATATGAATGGCCAGAGAAAATCGTCAAACGCGAATTAAAAAAATTACAACTCCAAAATTATATAGAACAACAAGATTCTGTACACGGAGATTTTTGGAAATTCAAGAAAAATAAATAATAGAAAGTATAGGATCTGTATCCTAACTTAAATTAAATAACATCTCATTTCATTTGTTCATTCAGTTAGAAATGAGATGTTATTTTTTATGCTTTAGATAAAATGCATAAAATAAAAAAACAGCAGTCATTCATCATTAAGATGAATAGCTGCTGTTTTAATTTGGACATTTATGCCCTACTCAATTTTTAGCATGAACATTAAGTTTCATACTTTATGGTTAAATATACGTTCTTATAACTTATACTTACCATTTTAATAGATAACTTTTGGGATGTTAACTATGAATGAACAAACAAATAAATAAAAAACACCGTGTCTGATTACACGGTGCTTAAACAAAGGGGATGGGAGAAATTTTTCACTTCAAACAAAGGGGTATGTTTGTTATGTGATTAATTTCATGTATGTAATATAACATGGTCTGTACACTAAATTCAACAAAAAACATCGGTTTTTTTTAATTTGTCACACAGTTGTCATATTGGAAACGTCTACATACATTTATTTCTCTTTTACAAGCTTTTCAAAGGCATTTAGTTTCTGTTCAAATACTTCCATTGCCTCTTCTATTGGTTGTTTAGATGTCATATCTACACCAGCTTTTTTCAATACTTCGATCGGATAATCTGAGCTACCTGCTTTTAAGAATTCATTAATATATCTCTCAACAGCTGGTTCGCCTTCTTCTAATATTTGTTTGCTTAATGCTTGTGCCGCACTATAACCTGTAGCATATTGATAAACATAGAAATTATAATAGAAATGAGGAATACGTGACCATTCTTTGGCAATGTTCTCATCTGTCACAACAGCATCTCCGAAATATTTTTTATTAAGTTCTGCATACTCAGAGTTTAAACGATCTGCAGTTAATGGTTCACCATCTTCTACAATTTTATGAATAAGATATTCAAATTCAGCGAACATTGTCTGTCTAAATAATGTTGCTCTAAATCTTTCTAACTCTTGGTTTAATAAATATTTACGCTTTTCAGGATCTTCTAAGTTCTTATCCATATATTCACTTAATAACGCTTCGTTAGTTGTTGAAGCAACTTCTGCTACAAAGATTGAATAATCACTTTCATTTGATTGTTGATGTTTTCTACTGAAATAACTATGTGCAGAATGTCCAAATTCATGAATTAACGTAAATAAATCAGAAATAGAGTCTGTCCAGTTAAGTAAAATAAATGGATTTGTTAAGTGAGCGCCTGAAGAATAACCACCAGAGCGTTTACCTTTATTCTCATAAACGTCTACCCATCTATTATTTAAACCTTCTTCAACTACATCTGTGTACGTTTGACCCATAGGTTGTAACGCTTTAACCATCCAGTCTTTAGCTTCTTCATATGGCATTTCAAATGAAGAGTTTTTAACAAGAGGTGTATACATATCATACATATGCATTTCATCTAAACCGAGTAATTCTTTTCTTAAAGCTGTATAACGATGTAACAATGGTAAATGCTTATGTACAGTCGCAATTAAGTTATCGTATACTTCTTCTGGAATAAAGTTATTTGATAATGCTTGTTCACGAGCTGAGTTGTACTTGCGAACTTTTGAACTAAATATAGCAGTCTTTACTTTCCCACTTAACGTCGCAGTTAATGTATTGTTATGACTACCATATGCTTCATATACATTATCATAAGCAGATTTTCTTAACACGCGGTCTTCAGATTCTAACAATTTAGTATATGTACCTTGTGTCAGTTCGTGTTCATTACCATCTTTATCAACTGCTGGTTTAAATGTTAAGTCAGCATTATTGAACATACCAAATACATTGCTAGGTGTTTGTAATGCTTCCCCTGCTTCAGCTAAAATCTTTTCCTCTTTATCGCTTAATATATGAGGTCTTTTCTTATTAAGTTTTTCAATATCAAATTGATATCTTTTTAAATCATCATTAGATTCAACAAATTCATTTAATGTTGCTTCATCAATAGACATTAATTCAGGTAAAATAAAGCTCCATGCACTCGCAAATTTATTAGCAAGTGTTGCTGCCTTCGCTTCATATCCAGCGTATTTATCATTTGCTGTGTCTTGATCATGTTTCAAATGAGCATAAACATAAACTTTACCTAGTTTCTCATCAATTTCACTATCAAGTAATAACGCTTTATACAATGTTTCTGCACTATCTTTCAAGTGACCTTTGAATTGTTCTTCTTTACCTAAATAGCCTTCTAACTCTTTAAAAGCTTCTTCATATGCTTCGTCAGAAGAAAAGATAGTTGTTAAGTCCCATGTATATTGTTCTTGTTGTTCTTCCCTTGTAATTAACTTCGCCATCTTAATAGCCTCCTTAATATTTCATATTTATAATTTTCTCATTAATTAGTCCATTTTGCACGTGAAATAGCCTTTCGTTTTACAATTGAAATATATGAGTAAAAGGCGTTTAAAAGGATTTCTTTCTTAGAGTAATGACAATCATAAAATGATCTAAATTCTATGAACTGATAAAATTTTTCAAAAGTAAATGTCTTATTTTTCATTTCTAAAAATAAGTATGATTGCCATGTTATACAATGTGTTAAAAAATATATTTGTTCAGGTACAATAATGCCAATAATCGGTTGTCTATTCTTATGTATTAAGCGTGCATTATATAATAACGATAGCGTCGGTTCTAATACATTCTTCTGTTTCCTACATTTAGTTAAATATTCTTGATAAGCTCTATCCGTTAACGCTAAATTCGGTATTTGCTTTAACGGGTAATCTTCTAATAAATGTTCCCATTGAATTTCCCGTCTATAACCGATAAATCTATGTTTATCAATTGATTGTAAACATTCATATCTTATTAACAGTCGCTCTTCAGGATTATAAGTTATAAGTGTTCTTTCTCTATGATTAATGAGTGCTGCTTCGAAATAACTGAGGGTTAATATACCATTCTGATATTTAATTTCTTTACCAATCCAAATTACTTTCATATTCATTACTCGAAATCCTTCACTTCTATCCATTAATAAATCAAAGCTAATAGGTGAATATTGAAATTCGACAACGATATTGTTATTAATCAGTATGTCAGGAATTTGTTCTATCTCTGAAATATAATATTCCATATCTATGTTAACTTTCCCATTTAAGCATGCATAAATATGATGTTTAGATGATATGTGATCAAGAGATTCTTTCTTATAACTATTTCTCAAACAATAACTATCTACTTTATGAGCAAAGTGCGCAACAGTATATTTCCCTTTCTTGATAACTAGTTCAGATAAACAATCCGGACACCTATAAATTTCATTTGCCTTAGCGTGTTGTGCATATATTAACTGATTATGTTGATTAAGTCCCATTAACATAAAAAAACACCTCTTTACTATATAAAACGTAAAGAGGTGCTAAAATTACTTATTTAATTTTTAGGTTCAAAATATCTTCTCACTTGACCCATAACATTATAACTCATGACAACTTTCGCATAATCATCTAGATATAATTTAGACACTTGAGTTGGATTAGCATATTCAAGTAATTGTCCGTAGAAGTCATTAATAATGTCTTCATTATCTATTTGATCAAATTGTACATAATAATAATATTTGTTATCTAACATGTATAATAAGTCTGTAAATACAATATCTTTATGTTCATTATAATGTGCATATTCAATAATATCTTCTAACTCTTCGAATCTTACAAGTAAGCCAATGTCTTTAGGAACAAAGTGTTTTTCAGCTTCTTTCTCTTCATTCAAGAGATCTCCGATATTCTGATCAGAATCGAGTGCTTGAGATAAGAAATCATTGACTTGATACTCTAATTGTTCATTAGATTCTTCGTCAGTCATATTTAACAGTTCGTCACCTTTAGATTTAGAAACGGTTACTTCAACACCCTTTTCAAATGCATGCACTTGGATCCACAATGGTCCTTCAACGACAAATTCTTCCTCATCATTGATTTCATCCATCATAGACCAGAAAAATTCTTCGCCACGTTTACGATTTGTCCATAAATCTTCACGTTTGAAACCTCTTGCTTCGATATCTTGATAAGTTATAAATAATTTTACCGTTGTTTCATCAATTCGTTCTATTCTCATAATGTCACACTCCCTTACTCTAGGAATAGTACATTCATTGTATTATAAACAAGTACATTTTAACAGTAATTTGTTCGAACTATTCACATTTAATTTTATATACAAAAATAGCCCCTGTAAACAGGAGCTATAATGTTAATATTAGACTAAATTAGTCAACCATACGTTGTGCTTCCATTAATTGGAATGTACGCACTTTTCTTGGTAAGAAACGACGAATTTCATCTTCGTTATAACCAACTTGTAAACGTTTATCATCTAAAATAATAGGTCGACGTAATAAACCTGGGTTGTCTTGTATAATTGTATATAATTCTTGTAGAGGTAATGCATCGATATCTACATTTAATTTTTGATATGTTTTAGAACGAGTTGAAATAATTTCGTCTGTTCCATCTTCTGTCATCTTTAAGATTGATTTAATTTCATCTAATGTTAAGTGTTCTGAAAAAATATTACGCTCCGTATACGGAATGTCATGTTCTTGTAACCATGCTTTCGCTTTACGGCAAGATGTGCAACTTGGTGAAGTAAATAATGTTACCATACATCTCACTCTCCTAATTGAATATTATTTATGTTAAACGTCAGTGAACTTATAAGATAAAATACACTTAATTATATATACCCTATATCTTACTAGGTTAAACATATATTGCTCACTTGGTTTAATCTTTATCTAATTGCTATAAATATATTATATAACTCAAAGATTAAAATTAAATGAGAAACTGCTAATAATTCATTAAAAAGCACATAAATTATAGATGAATATGTTTATGACGACATATTTATCTAATTACAAGAATAACACAACTTACAAATGAATAAAATACTGTTATAATGATATAAAGAAATTTTGTAGAAAAGAGGCAAGGTTAATGGAAACTTTATTTTCAGGTATCCAACCAAGTGGTATCCCTACTTTAGGTAACTACATTGGTGCACTAAAACAATTTAATGAAATTCAACACGACTATGACTGCTTTTTTTGCATTGTAGATCAGCATGCAATTACAGTACCTCAAGATAGACTTAAATTAAGAGAGAACACACGTAAATTAGCTGCGATTTACTTAGCATCTGGATTAGATCCAGAAAAAGTAACGCTATTCATCCAATCAGAAGTACCAGCACATATTCAAGCAGGTTGGATTTTAACAACAATCAGTTCAATTGGTGAACTTGAAAGAATGACGCAATATAAAGATAAAGCACAAAAACAATCTCAAGGTATTCCAGCAGGTCTATTAACTTATCCACCATTAATGGCAGCAGATATTGTACTTTATAATACAAATATCGTACCTGTCGGCGATGACCAAAAACAACATATTGAATTAACACGTAATGTCGTTGATCGTTTTAATACGAAATATAATGATGTTTTAATTAAGCCAGAAATTCACATGCCAAAGTTTGGTGCTAGAATTATGAGCTTACAAGATCCATCTAAGAAAATGAGTAAGAGTGATGATAATCAAAAGAACTTCATCTCATTATTAGACGAGCCAAACGTTGCAGCTAAGAAAATTAAAAGTGCTGTTACAGATTCTGATGGCATCGTTAAATATGATAAAGAAAACAAACCAGGAATCAGTAATTTACTTGTTATATACTCTAGCCTATCAGGTCAATCAATTGAAGAATTAGAAGCACAATATGCTGATAAAGGATATGGCGATTTCAAAGGAGACTTAGCTGAAGAAGTTAAGAAATTCCTTGTAGAATTCCAAGAAAAATTCAATTATTATTATGAAAACAAAGAAGTATTAGATGAAATACTTGATAAAGGTAGAGATAAAGCAAGTTTCGTAGCCAATAAAACATTGAAAAAGATGGAAAACGCTATAGGATTAGGTAGAAAAAGAAAATAATTATAAAAAGCAGTAGAATCTCACATCTAAGTGAATTTCTACTGCTTCTTTAATGTCTATTTTTCAATATAAGCTTCTTTTAATGTAGAAACGCCTCCGAATTGGTGGTTCACTACATTTTTAACGTTAGGTTTTTGAAGTTGTGCTACACCGACTTGATAAAGTGGTACAATACCCGCTTCATTTAATAACATACCTTCAGCTCTTTGTAATTCTGAAAGTCTCTTATCAGGATCGCTTGCTAATGATGAGTCTGCTGCTTTAATAATACTGTCATATTCTTTATTAGACCAGCCAGTATTATTATGAGAACCGTCTGTTACATAAAGTTCTAAGAATGTCATTGGATCTGGATAATCTGGAATCCAGTTTTCTAGTGACATTTCATATTCACCTTTTGATACGAGATCAAGTTTTTGTTTAAATGGTTGTTGTTTAATTTTAATTGTAACACCATCTAAATTTTTCTCTAATTGTTCTTTAAAGTATTCAGCATCTCGTTTAGCTGTGTCTTTATCATAAGTCATCAGCTCAATTGTAAATTTATCTTTACCTAATGCTTTTTTAGCTTTTTCATAATGTTCTTTTGCTTCTTTAACATTATATTGATTCGTATTTTTCACGCCATCTTGATATTCTTTACCTTTACTATCTTTAACAAAATCTTTCGGTACAAAGTTGTCTGTTGGAATAGAACCGTTATTCAAGTTGTTTTTTACGTATGCTTCTTTATCAATTGCTTTAGCAAATGCTAATCTAAAGTCTTCATTCTTGAATTCAGGTACTGTATCTTCATTTAATTTGAAGTAATACGTTACAGTATCTAATTCTGTATTAAATGCTTTATCATCTTTATATTTCTTAACTTGTTCTGCTGGTAAATCTACAATATCTAGTTTATTCGTTTCATATAAATTTACAGCTGTTGAAGCTTCTTTAACGACTTTGTAGTTTACTTTGTTTAATTTAACTTTATCTTTATCCCAGTAATCATCATTTTTTTCTAGCGTTACTTTATCATCTGTTTTCCATTCAGTCATTTTGAATGGTCCATTATATAAAGTTGTTTTGACTGTTGTACCATACTTGTCACCTTGTTTTTTAACGAATTTTTCATTTTGTGGCATAAATGTACCGAATGACAATAATTCTTTATAGTATGGTAATGATTTCGTTAGTTCAAATTCTAATGTGTGATCATCTACGGCTTTAACACCAAGTTCTTCAGGCTTTTTGTCACCTGAATTAATTTCTTCTGCATTTTTAATATCGTATAAGATATATGCATATTCAGATGCAGTATCTGGGTCTACAACTTTTCTCCAAGCAAAGACAAAATCATGTGCCGTTACTGGATCGCCATTTGACCATTTTGCATCATCTCTTAATTTAATCGTCCACTTCTTACCATCGTTCGTAATTTTTGGATCACCTTTTGCTACTGCTGGTATTGCTTTATCATCTTTATCTAATGTGTAGAGACCTTCCATTGTTTGGAAGAACATATCAAATGATAAACCATCTGTTGCCATAGCTGAATCCATCGTGGGTATATCACCATTGATTTGTAAATCTAATGTTTCGTCACTCTTGCCTTTACTTCCGCCACCCGATGAACATGCACTCAATACGAGTACAGCTGCCAACATCATTGTTAAAACTTTAAATATTTTCGACATGTAACTCATCCCCTAAGTTTATATTTAGTTAAACTACCGATTTGTTACTTTTGAACATAAGCATGTTTTAAATCTGTATCTCCACCAAACTTATGTCTTTCAATATCTTTCACATAACTTTGCGTTAATCTTGCATTACCTTGTTGATAAATAGGCACAATAACTGCTTCATCTAACAATAATGATTCAGCATCTTGCATAGCTTCAACACGTTCTTGTTCTTTATCTAACAATTTATCTCCCGCATCGTTAATTTTGCTATCATATTCTTTGTTTTTCCAACCAGTTTCATTCATCACATTATCGCTTGTAAATAATTCTAAGAATGTCATAGCATCTGGGTAATCAGGACCCCATCTACCGAATGAAATTTGATAATCCATGTTCGCTTCTAGTTTTAATTTTTGCTTGTAAGGCTGTTGTTTAACTTTAATTGTCACGCCTGGTAAGTTTTGCTCAATTTGCTCTTTAAAGTATTCAGCATCTTTTTTAGCGTTGTCTTGGTCATATGTTAATAATTCAAAAGTAAATTCATCTTTACCAAGTTCTTTCTTAGCAGCTTCTAAATGTTTCTTAGCTTCTGCTTTATTGAATTTATTATCTGTTTTAACACCTTTAGTATAGTCTTCTCCTTTAGTATCCTTTACAAATTCTGTAGGTACTAATGAGTTTGCTGCTTTAGAACCATTGTTTAAATTACTCTTAACATATTGCTCTCTATCAATTGATTGCGCGATTGCCATTCTTAAATCTTTATTTTTGAATTCAGGTACATCTTTTTGATTCATTCTCATAAAGTAAACTCTTGATTCAAGTTCTGTATTATAAGCTTTATCTTTTTCATATTTCTTAACATTTTCTGCTGGGATAAGTGCTTCATCTACATCCCCTGCATTATACATGTTTAGAGCTGTTTGAGGCTCTTTAACAACTTTAAAATTCACACTGTCTAATTTCACATTACCTTTATCCCAATATTCTTTGTTCTTAGTTAAAGTATAATTATCTTCTGTCTTCCAGTCAGATAACGTAAATGGTCCATTGTATAGTGTATCTTCAGCAGTTGTACCGTATTTATCGCCTTTTTCTTTTACGAATTTTTCATTTTGCGGTAAAAATGAACCAAATGACAATAATTCTTGGTAATAAGGTAATTCACGATTAAGTTTAATTTCTAATGTCTTATCATCAATCGCTTTAACACCTAATTCTTCAGGTTTCTTGTCACCTTTGTTAATATCTTCAGCATTTTCAATATCAAACATAATAAATGCATATTCAGAAGCAGTCTTTGGATCAACTAATTTACGCCAAGCATATACGAAATCATGCGCAGTAACTTCATCTCCATTCGACCACTTTGCATCTCTTAATTCAATCGTCCAAGTCAAACCGTCTTTAGACTTTTTAGGATCACCCTTTGCAATACCCGGAATTGCTTTGTCATTTTTATCTAACTTATACAACCCTTCCATCGTATTATTTAAAGCATCGAAAGACACAGCATCTGTTGCTAAAGATGAATCCATTGATGGAATATCCGAAATAGAAATTAATCGTAACTTTTTGCCATCCCCTGCAGAACCGTCACTTTTATCCTTTCCGTTTCCACCACTACATGCCGATAAAAGTAAAATTATCGACAGAAAAACTAAAAAACTCCACCTTGCATGTTTGTTTTTCATAAACATTTCCCCTTATTCAATTTTTGAAAATTCAGTCATTTCTGAACTTTCTTCAATTATAATGTTAATTTGTTTATGTCGCAACATAAGTTATCAAGTTGACAGCAATAATATTTTACAAATTAAAATTAAGAGGAAAACTAGTATTTATTTATACCTATAGTATTTTCAAAATCCACATCTGGATTTTGAGTATGATTTAATTCTAACCATTTATCATAGTTTCCTTCATATACGATTTCTCCATGATCTATAAATATGATATGTGGATTTAAATGAGCTAAATCTTGTAATTGATGAGTGGCTAATAGACAAATTTTACCTTTATGTATTAATGACTGTAATTTTTCCATTATCATTTTCCTAGATACTGGATCAACACCACTCGTTGGTTCGTCAAATAAGAACAGCTTTCTATCCAAATTTGAAAAAATCACTGTTAAAAGCCATTTAGTTTCTCCAAAAGACATCTTCCCTATTTTCATTTTTAATAAATGGTCATATTTCTCTTTTTCGATGTTAGATAAACTATTATAAAAATGAGCTTTGAACTTCTTTTTTTCATCCTTAGGAATAATGCCTAAAAATAACTTTATAAGGTCTTCTCCAGTATTATTTGGTGCGTAATAATTATATTGTGTAAGAAATGAAATATCATTCAATTTCGGCATATTGATTTCATCGCATTCTGCTTTTAAATGATTCGTTATACAATCGAATAAAGTTGTTTTACCAGCTCCATTCATACCTATTAATACATTTAATCTGTCTCGTTTTAGATCAAACGAAATATTTGAAAGTACAGCTTTATCACTATTTTTGTATGTATATTTTAAATTTTTTACATAGTACATGTAACTCATCCTTATCTAATAATTTTAGAATTAATATCTAATTTTAAAAGTGCATATAAACCAATTACGACATAAAGTACGTAGATTATAGGAATCATCATGCTAAAATGATTAAAACCAAGAACAATCAATTCCCCTAATTTATAAAGGAAATGTAACGGATTAATCCATTCCAATCCAAAGAGTTGCATATTGACAATGTAAAATAATGCAATTGAAAGTATCGTTGAAATAGTAGCGATAGAACTTGCTTTAAAAGGCAATGACGTTACTACTAAGAATATAAATGATATAGGAATGATTAAAAGTATATAAATAAAGGCATATAATAAAATTTTCAAACTAAAGAGTTTAAATAAAGCCATAAATAGAATGGATATAACACTTATGCTTATAGATAAAATTAAGATTTGAGATACTAATATTGCCAATATAAATGGATACTTGGACCCTGCCAACATAACATAACTTTTCAGTGCGCCAACTTCTCTAATATTTGCAATTTCAACTGCAATGCCATTAAGTAATATCAGGATTGTCA
This sequence comes from Mammaliicoccus sp. P-M59, assembly GCF_022386135.1. Lineage (NCBI taxonomy): Bacteria > Bacillati > Bacillota > Bacilli > Caryophanales > Staphylococcaceae > Mammaliicoccus > Mammaliicoccus sp. P-M59. The sequence goes on from NZ_JAJNJJ010000001.1 coordinate 943,861, forward strand.
TAAATGACCAAAATTGAACTAATAATATTTCCTTATCTTCAATAGTCTTGACACTATTTTGATAAACTGAAAAATTAATGATAATCATTAGAATCGGAAAAATTAGCGTCCAAACTAAAGTAATCCTATCTTTCAATATCGATTTTAAATTAAATACAAGAAAAGAATTAAGTTGATTCATAGTTCCCTCCAATTAGCTTTTAAAAGCGTGAATTTTCTGACTTTATTTAGTTTAATTATATATAAAGTCTATTTCAGTATCAATAAAGTGTTAAAAATTTACAAAATAAATAGGGATATAAAATCCATACACAAATGGTTTTTATATCCCTATTAAATTAATTTATTTAGCGCCTTCTATTTCGACACCTTTTAATGTGTAATCTCCACCGTATTTATGGTTTTGCCAATTTTTAATATATGGTTGTCTCAATCGTGCAGACCCTGTTTGGAATAATGGAGATATGGATGCTGAATCTAAAAATTCTGATTCTGCATCTTGTAATGCTTTAATACGTTTATCGCTATTTTCTGGTTTCAACATTTCATCTGAATTGGCTTCTTCTAACGCTTTATCATACGCTTTGTTAGCATATCCTGTTTGGTTATGCGGAGAATCTGATGTAAATAAATCTAAGAATGTTGTTGGATCTGGATAATCTGGGAACCAACCTGCAAATGAAATATCAAAGTCTTTTTTAGACTCAAGTGCGAGTTTTTGTTTAAATGGTTGTTGTTTAATTTTTAATGTTACACCAGGTAAATTTTTCTCTACTTGTTCTTTAACAAATTCTCCTGCTTTTTTAGATTCATCTTCATCATACGTTAGCAATTCAATTGTAAATTTATCTTTACCTAAGTCTTTTTTCGCTTGTTCTAGATGTTCTTTTGCTTCTTTTTTATTATAGCTCAGTGACGATTTCACACCTTCTGTATAATCTTTATCATCGCTATCTTTCACAAAGTCTTTAATCATTAATGTATCTAATGGTTTAGAACCATTGTTCAACAACGAATTCACATATGATTTCTTATCGATTGATTTCGCAATTGCTTTTCTTAAATCTTCATTTTTTAAGTTCTCATTTTTCTCTTTATTAATTCTGAAGAAGTAACTTCCTGATGTTGCTTCAGTAGAAAAATCTTCTCTGTCTTTATATTTTTTAATGTTTTGTGCATCTAAACCAACCATGTCTAACTTACCTGTTTGATACATATTAATGGCTGTTTGCGTATTTTTAACTACTTTAACGTTCACGTCTTGAACTTTGACTTTATCTTTATCCCAATATTCATCGTTCTTTTCAAGCTTCCATTTATCTTCTGGTTTCCACTCTGTTAATTTATATGGTCCATTAGATAATGTGGTCTTAGCTGTTGTTCCAAATTTGTCACCTTGCTTTTTAACAAACTTTTCATTTTGAGGCATATATGACCCGAATGCTAATAAACTTTCCATCCAAGGCACATCTTTAATGAGTTTAATTTGAAGCGTGTGATCATCAATCGCTTTAACACCTAATTCTTCAGGCTTTTTGTCACCTTGCGTAATGTCTTTTGCATTCTCTATATTTTCAAACATATATGCAAATTCTGCAGCTGTATCTGGGTCCACTGATCTTTGCCATGCATATACGAAGTCATGTGCAGTTACTGGATCTCCGTTAGACCATTTTGCGTTATCTCTTAATTCAATTGTCCATGTTTTCCCATCGCTAGACTTTTTAGGTTTATCTTTTGCAACACCTGGTATAGGTTTATCATTCTTATCTAATACATATAAGCCTTCTAGCGTTTGAGCAAAAGTTGTAAATGAAACTTGGTCAGCTGCTAATGATGGATCCATAGTAGGTATATCATCACCTGATGATAAATTAAGCTCATTTTTAGATTTAGATTGTTTAATATTACTACCTTTTTCATCTTTATCATTACTACACGCTGACATAATAAGCATCAATGAGACTAGTATCATAAATGTGACTTTATACTTTTTCATTTTTAAAGCGCCTCCTCATTGTTTTGTCAAACATCATGAATATATAAAGAAAAGCAATCAATGTTTCCATTGATTGCTTTCATTCACTTTTATTTAGCTCCAGCGATTTCTACTTCTTTAAGTGAGTAGTCTCCACCGAATTTATGTGGTTGCCAGTTTTTAACGTAAGGTTGACGTAAACGTGCAACACCTTGTTGGTAAAGTGGCCCAATTGAAGCTGAGTCTAAGAATTTAGTTTCAGCATCTTGTAATAATTTAGTGCGTTTTTCACTATTTTCATCTTTTAACATTTCATCAGAATTAGCTTCTTCTAATGCTTTATCGTACTCATCATTTGAATATCCTGTTTGGTTATGTGGACTATTTTTCTTAAATAAATCTAAAAATGTAGTTGAGTCTGGATAGTCAGGACCCCAACCAGCAAATGAAATGTCATAATCGCCTTTAGATTCTAATGCTAATTTTTGTTTGAAAGGTTGTTGTTTGATTTTTAAAGTTACACCTGGTAAGTTTTTCTCAACTTGCTCTTTAACGAACTCAGCTGCTTTTTTAGATTCATCAGCATCATAAGTTAATAACTCGATGTTGAATTTATCTTTACCAGTTGCTTTTTTAGCTTTTTCTAATAATTTCTTAGCTTCCTCTTTGTCATAATTTAATGGAGATTTAACGCCATCGATGTAGTCTTTACCGTCTTCATCTTTAACGAAATCTTTAACCATTAATTTATCTGAAGGAACAGAACCATTATTTAATAATGATTTAACATATTGTTCTTTATCAATAGATTTTGCGAATGCTTTTCTTAAATCTTCATTTTCTAAATCTTTGTTTTTAGTTTTGTTAATTCTAAAGAAGAAATTAGATGAGTTTAATTGAGTAGAGAAGTCTTCTCTATCTTTGTATTTTGTAACGTTTGAAGCATCTAATCCAACAGTATCTAATTTACCAGTTTGGTACATGTTAATAGCTGTTTGTACTTCTTTTACAACTTTATAGTTAACTTCTTTAAGTTTAACTTTGTCTTTATCCCAATATTCTTTGTTTGGTACAAGCTTCCAGTTATCTTCAGTTTTCCATTCTTTCATGATAAATGGACCGTTTGATAATGTAGCATCTGCAGTAGTCCCGAATTTCTTACCTTGCTTCTCAACGAATTTTTCATTTTGAGGCATGAATGAACCGAAAGCAAATAGACTTTGCATCCAAGGAACGTCTTTAATTAATTTAACTTCTAAAGTATGATCATCGATTGCTTTAACACCTAATTCTTCAGGTTTTTTCTTACCTGCAGTGATGTCTTTAGCGTTTTCGATGTTTTCAAACATGTATGCATATTCTGCAGCTGTGTCTGGATCAACAGTTCTTTGCCAAGCATAAACGAAGTCATGTGCTGTTACTGGATCACCATTTGACCATTTTGCATTGTCTCTTAATTTGATAGTCCAAGTTTTACCGTCTGCAGATTTTTCAGGATCTGCTTTTGCAACACCTGGTGCAGGATTATCATCTTTATCTAAAACATATAATCCTTCTAAAGTTTGGTTAAACGTAAAGAATGATACTTGGTCTGTTGCTAAAGATGAATCCATAGTTGGAATATCTGATGATGAAGATAAGTTTAAGACGTTTTCAGATTTTTCGCTCTTAACGCCGCCTTTACCACCTTCGTCACTTTTAGAACCGCCACCACTACATGCTGCTAACGTTAAAACAGCTGCAACGAGTATTGACAATAAAACCGAAATCTTCTTCCTCATATAGCTTTTCCCCCTTGTTTTCTTTCTCCTGTGTAACCAGAAGAGTTATTATAATTATATTTTAAAAATGCATGAATAACAACAAAAATTCACACAATTTTCAAACAATTGTTAAAATACGATAAACCTAGATTAAAAAACTATAATTTATGCTTCTGTTAAATCAAAGTCTTTATTATAGTTGGCCTTCTTCTCAGCAAATTCTTTTTCAGAACAATATACAAAGTGATCCGGACCTACTTCTCTTAATTCTAGTTTGTCGTCGTCTTCATATTTATGTATATCTGGATTATATGAAGATCTTGTTCTTGTTCGTTCAGAATCAGGATCTGGTAATGGAATCGCTGATAACAATGATTTAGTATATTCATGTTGAGGATGCTTATAAATTTGGTCAGATGGTCCAAGTTCAACCAATTTACCAAAGTACATTACACCGATTCTATCTGAAATATATTTAACCATTGATAAATCATGCGCGATGAATAAGAACGTAATGCCTTTTTCATCTTGTAGCTTTTGCATTAAGTTAACAACTTGTGCTTGAATCGAAACGTCAAGTGCAGAGATAGGTTCATCTGCAATAATGAATTCTGGTTCAACAGCTAGTGCACGCGCAATTCCTAACCTTTGTCTTTGTCCACCAGAGAACTCATGTGGATATCTATTCGCATGCTCTTTATTTAAACCAACTGTTTCAAGTAATTCGTAAACACGTTTTTTTCTTTCTTCTTTACTTGAAACGAGTTTGTGAACATCTAAACCTTCAGCAATAATATCCATAACTTTAAGACGTGGATTTAACGATGCATATGGATCTTGGAAAATCATTTGCATACGACGATTAAATCGTAATAAGTCTTTACGCTTTTTGATATTTTGTATATCAACGTTATCAAAGATGACTTTCCCGTCAGTTGCATCATATAGTTTAATAAGTGTGCGTCCTGTTGTGGATTTACCACAACCAGACTCACCAACTAAACCTAATGTTTCACCTTTAAATATTTGAAATGAGATGTCATCTACCGCTTTTACCTCATTTTTCTTACCTACGTTGAAATATTGCTTTAAATTTTGAACATCAATCAGTACTTCTTTTTTATCAGCCATTAGAACGTCACCCTTTCTACACGTTTTGGCTTGTCAAATTGATCTGGTGTTGCTTTTTGTTTTAATTTAACAGCTTCTGGTAATTCTACTTTAGGTGCTCTTTCATCTAACAACCATGACTTCACAAAGTGTGTAGGTGAAATTTGGAACCAAGGTGGCTCTTCCTTAAAGTCAATATCTAAGGCATATTCACTACGTCTAGCAAAAGCATCTCCAACAGGTGGCTTGATTAAATCTGGTGGTGTACCAGGTATAGCCAAAAGCTCTGTTTCATGAGATGTTTCTAAACTTGGCATTGATGATAGTAAGCCCCATGTGTATGGATGTTTAGGATTATAGAAAATTTCATCAACAGAACCTGTTTCTACTATTTGTCCACCATACATAACTGCTACTCTATCTGCCACGTTTGCTACCACACCTAAGTCATGTGTAATAAAGATAATAGAAGTATCTATTTTATGTTGTAATTCTTTCATCAATTCTAAGATTTGTGCTTGAATCGTTACGTCTAATGCTGTTGTAGGTTCATCCGCAATTAAGATTTTAGGGTCACAAGCTAATGCTGTCGCAATAACAATCCTTTGTCTTTGACCACCTGAGAATTGGTGAGGATAGTTATTAAACCTTTCTTTTGCTTTCGGTAAACCTACTAAATTTAAAATATCTAATGCGCGCTTTTTCGCATCTTGTTTAGATAATTTTTGATGCTTAATAAGTGGTTCCATGACTTGCTTACCAATTTTCATTGTTGGATTGAGTGAAGTCATAGGATCTTGGAATATCATACCGATCTCTTTACCACGAATTTTCTGCATTTCTTTTTCGCTTAATTTTGCAATATCTTTCCCATCAAATAAGATAGAACCGTCTTTAATTCTACCTACTTTTCTAGGCAATAAACGTGTTAATGCTTTAGTCGTAACAGATTTACCTGAACCTGATTCACCAACTATTGCAAGTGTTTCCCCTTTATCTAAATAAAAGTCTACACCTCTTACTGCTTGTACTTCCCCCGCGTCAATGTCGAAGGAAACATGTAAGTTATTTACTTCTAATATTCTCTTAGCCATAATTAATTTCCTCCTTATTTACGCATTTTAGGGTCAAACGCATCTCTTAAACCATCACTGAATAAGTAGAAGAATAAGATTAATAAACTTAATACTGTTGCTGGTACGAATAACTCATGTGGGTAAATCAGCAACATTTTTCTACCTGTATCAACTAATGAACCTAGTGATGCTTGTGGTGCTGGAATACCTAATCCAATGAAGCTTAAGAATGCTTCGAAGAAAATTGCACTTGGAACTGTAAACATAGACGTTACAATAATTGGGCCAAGTGTATTCGGTAAAATATGTTTAAAGATTAATTTAAAGTTAGAAACCCCTAATGTTCTAGATGCCATTACGAATTCTTGTTCTTTAATTTTCAAGAATTGTCCACGTACAATACGACTCATACCGAGCCAACCTGTTACAGACATGGCTAAAATAATTGTCCATATAGATGGATCAAATAGTAATACGAATAAAATTACGACGATTAAGTTTGGAATAGAAGAAAGTATTTCTACGATACGTTGTAAAATATCATCTATTCTTCCTCCGAAGTAACCTGATACAGCACCGTAAATGACACCGATAAAGATATCTAGAGCTGCTGCTACAAGACCGATGAATAAGGATACTTGTGTACCTCTCCAAGTACGTGTCCATAAGTCACGTCCAAGTTCATCTGTACCGAACCAGTAATTTTCTTGAACGTTTTGACTTTCATATAAGTCAAAACCATCTCTATCTGTACCATCAAATGGTAAGAACGGAACTTTATCTAATACTGGAATTTTCGGTGGTAAGTTCGCATGTGAAACGTTTTGATCACTAAATTTATGATCATTCATTAATGGTCCTACTAAAGAAATAACTGTCAGTAAGATAAGGAATATTAAACCAACAATCGCTAGTCTATTCCCTACAAGTTGTTTCCAAGCATCTTGCCAGAATGTACGACTTTTTCTTTCGAATTTTTCTTCTACGACTTTATCTCTACCATGTAATACGAAGCTTTCTGCTGGCATACCTTGTGCTGAGTGTGTAACAGAGGCGTTATCATAACCGCTATTATTTAACTTGTTATCATCATTATTAGCCATTATTTTTTACCTCCTTCAACACGGATTCTTGGATCTACTAATCCGTAAAGTACATCAACTAAAAAGATTGAAATAATAAATAAGAAACTGAATAGTAATGTTAAAGCCATAATGACTGGATAGTCATTTGTTTGAATTGATCGAACGAATTGGTCACCTAGACCAGGAACGCCGAATATATTTTCAATTGTCAAAGTACCTGTTAAGATACCTGCTAACATTGGAACGATAATCGTAATGATTGGAATTAATCCATTACGTACTGCATGTCCAAAGATAACACGTGCACTTGACATCCCCTTAGCTCTTGCTAATTCTATGTAATCAGAACTTAGGACCTCAATCATTTCAGAACGAATATAACGAGCAATTGTTGCTGTTACACCTGCTGCTAACGCAATTGATGGTAATACAGCAGTCATAAATCCACTCCAACCTGCTACAGGGAAGATTTGCCATTCAACAGCAAATACATATTGTAGTAGTACAGCTAGAACGAATGATGGAACTGAAATAAATATCACCGATAGGAAGGTAGCCCCATAGTCTACTATTGTGTTTTGCCTGATTGCAGCAACTATACCTAATAATAAACCAGTAATAGTTCCTAAAATCATCGCATATGTACCCATTTCTACAGATGGTCCAAGTCTAGGTTTAATTAAACTCCAAACCTCTCTGTTATCGTATTGGAATGAAATACCAAAATCACCTTTCGCGACATTTTTTAAATAGTTCGCGTATTGTACTGGTACAGGATCATTCAGACCATACTTTTCATTTATAATAACCTTCTGCTCTTCTGATAATTTCTCATCGTTGTACGGTGAACCCGGTAACAATTTCATTAAGAAAAATGTTATCGTCATAATTAAAAACAATGATATGAACATATAAATAATACGTTTCAAAGTATATCTAACCATTGTTTTGCCTCCAATCCCCTTATCGAATTCATATTTCTTTTAATATTCAGAAATATTTATATACATTATACAGAATTTATACAATGTAAATCAACACGAATATTCAGAATTTTGAATATGAAAGTGTTCAAAATAGTAGATTATTTTATTACGATAAAGCGACAACGCGATATCGATATACACTTTATTAGCATAAATATACAACAAATGTTTACTAATTACCTATTTTTTCTAATTTTCAGTCATTTACTATGTAGTCACATACAATAATTATACATAAGTAAAATTACACTTATTTTTTTATTAAGTTCCACAAAACATAAATATTTTTTTCTAATCTGTTATAATACACTTAAATCTAATGATAAGAGGTAGGTAATAATGAAATTTTGGGGTATTTTTACTATAGGTTATATTGGCCTATTCGCTGTCCTTTGTCTTATCTTTTTAAAAGACCTAGATCAAGCAGCTAATATATACTTTTACATCATGACAATTGCTTTTGCAGCTAGTTGGATTGTTGCGATGAAACAAGATGGCGTTGGAGAAGTTTCTAGACAAGCAGTTCGGAAGTTTAATTTTCATATGAAGTCTAAAGCGTCACAAGATTATTTGAAAGACGATGAAATCATGAATCCAAATATGAAAGAACTACATTTAAAAGAAAGAACAATACATAACTGGGTATTACCTTTTGTCGTATTAAGTACATTATTTTTTATTATCTCAATCTTTCTAGGGTTTATCGTTTAATATTTTTCATAATTAAAAAGCAGAAATACCAACTTTCCATTGGTATTTCTGCTTTATTTTTATGATCTATTTTTGATATTTTTTGAAGACTAATACTGCATTATGTCCGCCAAAGCCTAAGCTGTTACTCATAGCGTACTCAATATCTAATTTAGCCGCTTCATTAGGCGTATAGTCTAAATCGATTTCTGGATCTGGTGTGTTTGCATTAATTGTCGGAGCGACAATACTATTTTCAATTGATAAAGCCGTTAAGATTGATTCAACTGCACCAGTTGCACCAAGTAAATGACCCATCATTGATTTAGTTGAACTTATTTTTAAGTTCTTAGCTGCATCACCGAAAGTAGATTTAATAGCTAATACTTCATATAAATCACCAATTGGTGTACTTGTACCGTGTGCATTTAAATATTGGATATCTTCTGGATTAATACCAGCATCTTTAATGGCTGCTTGCATTGCACGAGCACCGCCTTCTCCATTTGGAGATGGAGCTGTTATATGGAATGCATCCCCAGTTGATCCATATCCTACAACCTCAGCATAAATATGTGCACCACGTGCTTCAGCTGATTCTAATGATTCTAATACGACTACACCAGCACCTTCACCCATGATAAAACCATCTCTTCCTTCTTGGAAAGGACGACAAGCTGTATTTTTGTCTGGATTTGTAGATAATGCTTTATTCGCACTGAAACCTGCAATAGCCATTTCTGTTATAGGTGCCTCTGTACCACCAGCTAACATAACATCAGCATCACCACGTTGGATGATTTTAAATGCATCTCCTATAGAGTTTGTACCTGTTGCACAAGCAGTAACTGTACAACCATTTGGGCCTTTAGCGCCTAAATCTATAGATACTTGACCAGTTGCCATATCTGGAATCATCATTGGTACGAAGAAAGGACTTACACGTTTTGGACCACGTTTTAAAAGCATATTGTGTGAGTATTCGAATGTTTCCATACCACCAATACCTGAACCAATCCAAACACCTACACGATGACTATTTTCATCTGTAATTTCATATTTAGAATCTTTTAAAGCTTCACGCGCAGCAACAATTGCATATTGCGTGAATCTGTCCATTTTACGAGCATCTTTTTTCGGAATATGATCATCAATATTGAAGTCTTTCAATTCACCCGCTAATTTAGCTGGAAATTCAGAAACATCAATCCTTGTTACTTCGTCTATGCCGTTTTTACCGTTAATTGCATTTTCCCAAGTTGTAGGCACGTCATTTCCTAAAGGATTTAATGTACCTAAACCAGTCATTACAACACGTTTTTTCTCTGTCATTATCCAATTTCCTCCTATTTACCCCAGCGTAACGTTATGGCACCCCAAGTCAGGCCGCCACCAAATCCAACTAGGACTATTGTATCGTTATCTTTTATTTTACCTTGTTCTAATTCATATGCAATACTTAAGGGTATTGAAGCTGCAGATGTATTCCCGTATCTATCTACAGTTACACTCATCTTCTCTTTAGAAATACCTAATCTTTCACGAGCAGATTCCATAATTCTAATATTCGCTTGATGTGGTACAAACATATCGATGTCATCTGATTGTAGACCTGCTTTTTCTACTGCTTTAGTAGAAGCTTCACCCATAATTCTAACTGCAAACTTAAAGACTTCTCGTCCATTCATTTGGATTGTATTAGCATCCATATCTTGATATAGGTGTGGTCCACCATTACCATCTGAACCAAGTTCAACACTTAGTATACCTTTACCTTCTGATACTTCGCCAATGATAGCTGCGCCAGCACCATCACCAAATAATATAGCTGTACTTCTGTCATTCATATCTGTTATTTTCGTTAGTTTATCAGCACCAACTACTAATACATTTTTATAAAGACCAGATTGTACAAATTGTTGTGCAGTTACTATACCATAAATAAAACCAGTACATGCAGCAAGTTGATCCATAGAAGGTACTTTATTTAAACCTAATCTTTTCTGTAATGTAGTTGCTACAGTTGGAAATGGTTTATCCCCTGTTGACGTTGCTACGATGATCATTTCGATTTCTTCTTTATCTAGACCTGAATCTTCAATCGCTCTTACCGCAGCTTCGTATGCCAAATCACTTGTATCTTCAGTATCATCAGCAAAACGTCTTTCTTTTATACCTGTCATTTTTGTAATCCATTCATCTGATGTATCTAAATAACTTTCAAAATGTTCATTTTTTACCACGCGTTTAGGCGCATATGCACCAAAACCTTTTATACCAATATCCATTATATTGACACCTTCTTATAATCTGTTGTTATTATCAGGTACTAATTTAACATACTTATACCATTATACACAAGCGCGGACTCACTTTTAAAAATATTTAAATCGTTTTCATCATATAAGGTATACAATTTATAAAAAGTTAATTATAATGAATGATATGACATTAACAGTTACGGAGGATAAAAAATGCAATACATCTTAACTTTTATATGGGCATTCTTATTATCACAAATGATAAACTTTGTTTTACATAGTTTAGGCGGTTCAGATGAAGCGCTAAATTTTGTTAGTCCAACTATTTATGCAATCATTTTTACAGTTATTATTATTCTTTTAGATGCATTAGTTGGTAAATCTTCTTCGGACAAACAAAGTACACAACATTCATAAAAAAATCCCGTCAATTATGTGACGGGATTTTTTGTTTATATTAGACCATATTCACGGTGTGTACGGGGACGTTGTGAACACTTCTTGCCAAACTTGTTCATAATGAGGGCGTTGCGAACACTTCTTATCAAACTTGTTCATAACGAGGGCGTTGCGAACACTTCTTACCAAACTTGTTCATAACGGGGGCGTTAGTTACAAAACTCGGTTAAACTGTAACCAAGAGCGGCTATAATTACAAATCTCGGCCGAAGTGATACTAACACACTCGTTATTTGCACTTCTAACCGAAACTGCTAATAACGCACCCAGTATTTGCACTTCTAACCGAAACTGCTAATAACGCACCCACTATTTGCACTTCTAATCAAAACTGCTAATAACGATACCAGTATTTGCACTTCTTACCAAAACTGCTAATAACGTACCCAGTATTTGCACTTCTTACCAAAACTGCTAATAACAACCTCAGTATTTGCACGTCTCACCTAACTTGCTAATTACTTCATTGCTACCTTTTACACATCACCAAAAAAATCCCGCCAATTACATGACGGGATTCATTATTATGCATTTACTTTAAATTTAACTTCACCATCTACTAAGTGTACGTTTACTATTGTACCTTCTTTTAATTCTTGACCGATCATCAATCTTGCTAATGGTGTTTCAATTTGTCTTTGTACAAATCGTTTCAATGGTCTTGCACCAAATTGTGGTTCATACGCTTCTTCAGCTATCCACTCTTTCACATCTTGGTCTACACTCACTTTGATGTGTTGATCTACTAATCGAATGTTTAAGTTTGTAATAATATGATCTACGATATGACTCATATCTTTAATAGATAATGGTTTGAATAGTACGATATCGTCCATTCTGTTTAATATTTCTGGTTTAAAGTAAGCATGCAAGCTGTCATCTACTTGTTTTTTAGCTGATTCTTCAATTTCACCATTTTCAGTAACACCATCTAATAAATATTGTGAACCAATATTACTTGTCATAATGATAATTGTATTTTTAAAATCAACACTGCGACCTTTTGCATCTGTTAATCTACCTTCATCTAATAATTGAAGTAATACGTTAAACACATCATTGTGTGCTTTTTCAATTTCATCTAATAAAATAACTGAATATGGTTGTCTTCTAACCGCTTCTGTTAATTGGCCACCTTCTTCATAACCTACATAACCTGGAGGCGCACCAATTAAACGTGCTACAGAGTGTTTTTCCATATATTCACTCATATCAATTCTGATCATATGTTTTTCAGAATCAAATAATGTTGCTGCTAATGTCTTAGCTAATTCAGTTTTACCGACACCAGTAGGACCTAAGAATAAGAAACTACCAATTGGTCTATTTGGGTCTTTAATACCTGCTCTTGCTCTTACAACAGCATCTGACACTAGATCTACTGCTTCATCTTGACCGACAACTCTTTCATGTAGAATGTCTGAAAGTTTAAGTAATTTTTCTCTTTCAGTTTCAACAAGTCTTGATACTGGAATACCTGTCCATTGACTGACGATATAACCAATTTCTTCATCTGTTACAACTTCTCTTATAAGTCGGTCATGATCAGAGCCTGTTTCTTCAGCAAATGCTTCTTCTAATTCTTTTAATTCTGCTTCTATTTGTGGAATCTTGCCGTGTTTAAGTTCTGCTGCTTTAGCTAAATCATATTGATTTTCTGCATTTTCAAGCGCTTGTTTACTTTCATCTAATTCTGCTCTTTTATCTTGTAATGATTTGATTTGTTCTTTCTCTTGTTCAACTTTACTTTGTAATTGTTGTTGTTTTTCTTTTTCATCGGCTAATTCTTTTTGTAATTCTTCTAGACGAATTTGACTGCTTTGGTCAGATTCTGATTTAAGTGCATTTTCTTCAATTTCTAACTGCATGACACGTCTATTTACAGCATCTAATTCAGTTGGATTAGAACCCATTTCTGTACGTATTGTTGCACAAGCTTGGTCTACTAAATCTATCGCTTTATCTGGTAAGAATCTATCTGTAATATATCTATCTGATAATTCAGTTGCTGCTACTAACGCTCTATCTTGAATACGAACACCATGGTGTACTTCATATCTTTCTTTCAAACCTCTTAAAATTGATATAGTATCTTCTAAGTCAGGTTCTTTAACATTTACTTTTTGGAAACGTCTTTCTAATGCTGAGTCTTTTTCAATGTATTGACGATATTCATTTAAAGTTGTTGCACCGATACAGTGTAACTCACCTCGTGCTAACATTGGTTTAAGCATGTTACCTGCATCCATTGCACCGTCTGTTTTACCTGCACCAACTAGCATATGAATTTCATCAATGAATAATAAAATTCTTCCTTCAGATTCTTTAACTTCTTTTAAGACTGCTTTTAATCTTTCTTCAAATTCACCGCGGAATTTGGCACCAGCTACTAGTGCTGATAAATCTAATTCAAAAATTGTTTTATCTAATAGTGATTCAGGAACATCTCTTTTAACAATTCGTTGAGCAAGTCCTTCTACAATTGCTGTTTTACCAACACCAGGTTCACCTATTAATACTGGATTATTTTTAGTTTTTCTACTTAATATACGAATCGTATTACGAATTTCCTCATCTCTACCGATTACAGGATCCATTTTCCCTTTTCGAACTTCTTCGACTAAATCTCTACCGTATTTAGATAATGCTTCATATTGTACTTCAGGATTTTGTGATGTCACACGATTCCCTCCTCTTATTTTATTAATAATTTCATTAACGACTTCTTTTTTGTTGCCTACAATATCGATTGTTGTTTGGTCAACTTCGATAGCTGCTTTTAAGATATGCTCCATAGACATATAGTCATCTTGCATTTCTTCTTTAATTTTATCTGCTTTATTAAATAATTCATTAAGCTTTGGCGAAATATATTGTCCATATTGGACGTTATCACCTTTAACTACAGAATATTGTTTTAACTTTTGTTCATATTTATCTTTTAAAATTTCTGTATCAATATTTGCTCTTTCTAGCGTTCTTTTATAAATACTTTCATCTTCATTTAATGCTGCAAGTAATACAGCTTCTATTTCAATATTTTGTAGTTGATATGATTGTGATAATTGTTGTGCTTGTTCAATTGCACTTTGTACGGAATATGTCATCTGATTAATATCCAAATGTATCACCTCTTTAAATTTTCAACGGCCAATAGTTTGACTATCTTTGACCTTAATTTGATTATATACCTTTTGACCTTCTTTGACAAATATAAAGCACCAAAATTACAAACCTTTTTTATGACATTTTATGGTAAACTATAATTGAAATCATAAGGGGAAGTGATCTTTTGCAAACTACATATACAGAAGCAACTTCAATTATTGAGTATATTATTCAACATGGTCAACGACACCATTTTGATGCCCACCATTATATATACCATACTGGAGACTTATGTAATCATATTTATGTAATTGTAGAGGGAAAAGTCATTACACATCGCGTAATGGAAGACGGGAAAGAATTTAATACTAAACTATTAGGCAGACATAGTATTTTCGGTTCGACAACATTATTTTGTGGAAGAAAGACACATAGCCTTTCAGCAAGAGTAAAAGAAGCAGCTGTCGTATTTAGTATTCCTAAAGTACAATTCGAAGAAGCCATTTTAAACGATGAAGTACTTAAATATGAATGGTTACTGTGGGTACAAAATGAAAACGAAAAAAATGAATATCAAATTAGAGATGTCTACACACTTGGAAAAACGGGTGCATTCTATTCAATATTGATTAAATTAGCAAATACTTATGGCATACAAGATGGTAATAACATTTTGATAAATGTAGATTTAACCAATCATGAATTAGCTAATTTTTGTAATGTAACAAGAGAAAGTGTTAACCGTATGTTGAGTAATTTAAAGAAAGAGAAAATCGTCTCCATCAATCATAAGAAAATCACCATACACGACTTAGATTATTTAAAGAGAGCCATCAATTGCGAAAATTGTCCTTTATCCATATGTAGGATAGAGTAAGACAACTATAAACAACAAAAGCAGTAGAGCTGCATGTTCTAAACATGATGCTCTACTGCTTTTTGATTACTTTTAGCTTACACCTAATGCAATTTTAGCGTAACGTGACATTTTGTCTTTGCCCCAAGGTGGATTCCAGACAATGTTAACTTCTGTTTCTTTAATTTCAGGTAATTCTGCTAATGCAGTTTTAACCTGATCTATAATTTGTGGCCCCATTGGACAACCCATAGAAGTTAAAGTCATTTCTACTGTGCATAATCCTTCGTCGTCTAAGTCAACGTTATATACAAGACCTAAGTTAACTATGTCAATTCCTAGTTCAGGGTCAATTACATTCTCAAGTGCACCGATAATACTATCTTTCATTGCTTCTTCCATATTTTCACCTCATTCTAAAAGTTACTATATATAATATATCAAATTTAAAGCATGGGTTAAAGAAAATGATATGATATTATTGTATGTATCATAAAGAAAAATGGTAAGGAGTTATCGATATGGAAAAACATTTAATTTGTTTAGATTTAGATGGCACATTATTAAACGATGAAAAGCGCATCTCACCTTTTACTAAAAAAGTATTACAGTATTTAAAAAAATCCGGTCATGAAATTATGATTTCAACTGGTAGACCATATCGAGCAAGTGTGGATTATTACAATGCAATGAATATGAATACCCCTATCATTAATTTCAATGGTGCTTATATTCATCATCCAACAGATAATAGGTTCCCAACGAAACATGAGCAATTTGATACGCGTATCGCATACAAAATTTATAAAGATATTAGTCAACTTGATATTAAAAATATTATTGCTGAAGTTAAAGACCAAGTGTATATCAACAACTATGATCAATCATTATTTGAAGGTTTCAGCATGGGCAATCCTGAAATAAAATATGGAGAACTTGATCAATTACTACCTGAATCTCCAACTAGTTTATTAATTCAAGCAGAAGAAAGTGAGATTCCACGTATTAAAAGACATTTAAATAAACATTATGCTGAATTTATAGAACATCGTCGTTGGGGTGCTCCATTTCCTGTTATTGAAATTGTTAAAAAGGGTATTAACAAAGGTAAAGCGGTAAAATATGTCGCAGAATATTTAGATATAGATTTTGATAATATTATTGCTTTTGGTGATGAAGATAATGATTTTGAAATGATTCAATTTGCCAATTATGGTATCGCAATGGGAAATGCTATTCCAGAACTTAAAGAAATTGCAACAGAAGTTACAGACACTAATAATAATGATGGTATCGGAAAATACTTAAACAAACATTTTGACTTAAATATGTAAGGGGATTTTTACATGAAAATGATCGTGGATAGTGGTTCAGATTTAACGTTATCACAAATTGAAGAAAAAGGATTTTACTTCTTACCTTTCGGAATTGTCATTGATGATCAAAATAAAGTTGATCAATATGAAATCTCAAACGAAGAAGTATTAGCAGCAATTAAAAACAATAAACATCCAAAGACGAATCAAGCTACTATGGAACAAATGACAAAAGTATTTACTGAAGTTGCAGAAAAGAAAGAACAAGCCATTTACTTAGCTTTCAGTAGTGCTTTAAGTGGGACATATCAAACGGCTTGTTTAGTTAAAGAACAAGTGAAAGAAACATATCCAGACCTTGATTTAACGATTTACGACACATTAAGTGCATCAATGGGATGCGGTAAATTAATTCTCGATGTACAAGATAAAATTGAACAGTCCTATACTTTTGAAGAGCTTGACGCTTATATTAAAGAGCGAATTGATAAAATTAGACATCTATTTACAGTTAAAGATTTAAACTATTTAGCTAGTGGTGGCAGACTTTCTAAAGGACAAGCGTTTTTAGGTAATTTATTAAATATTAAACCACTCCTTCATGTTGAAGAAGGTAAACTTGTTCCGATTGAGAAGCATCGCGGTTCTAAAAAATTATGGCATGCCATTATAGATAAGATGCAAAAAGAAAATAGTGATTACTCTGATGACATTATTTATATGACACATGCTGATGATATTGAAGAAGCTGAAAAAATTAAAGCACTGATACAATCAAATCTTTCACCTAAAGATGTTGTCATTTCAAATATTGGTCCAGTTATATGTTCACACACTGGTAGTGGCACAGTCGCTATATTCTATTATAAGGAGTGATGGTAAGTGGCTAAAATTATCGTAATCGGTGCAGTTGCTGGAGGCGCAACAGTTGCATCGCAAATTCGACGACTTGATCCGGATAGCGACATTACAGTTTATGAAAAAGATAGAGATATGAGCTTTGCAAACTGTGGCCTTCCCTATTATTTAGGAGAAGTCGTAGAAGATAGAGATATGATGTTATCAGCAACACCTGAACAATTTAAAGACAAAAAACATATTACAGTTAAAACGTATCATGAAGCAATTGAATTAAATGATGCTAAAAAAACAATCACGATTAAAAATCATGAAACTGGCGAAGTTTTTGAAGATGCATATGACAAACTTATTTTAAGTCCGGGTTGTCGTGCAAGACATTTAGGTTTTCAATCTGACCGTGTATTCACATTAAGAAACTTAGTTGATACTGACAAAATAGAAGACTTTATTCAAAAAGAAAATGTTCAATCTGCATTAATTGTCGGTGCTGGTTATGTGAGTTTAGAAATTTTGGAGAATTTATATAATAGAAATATCCAGACAACTTTGATACATCGTAGCGACCACATTAATAAAAGTATGGATAAAGACTTAAATAAAGTCATATTTGATGAGTTAGAAAAACGACATATTCCTTATAGATTAAATGAAGAAATTGCAGATATTTCAGGACGAGAAGTAACTTTTAAATCCGGTAAAACAGAGTCATATGACATGATCATTACGGGTGTTGGAATTGAACCGAATAGTGATTGGTTAAAATCATCTTCACTTAAATTAAATGAAAAAGGCTATATCCCAGTAAATGAATATTTCGAAACGAATTTAGAAGGTGTATATGCATTAGGTGATGTGATTGAAACATTCTATAGACATACAAAGAAACCAACTAGTGTCACTTTAGCTTGGGGTGCCCATAGAGCAGCAGCATTAATCGCCGAAAATATTACATCAAATTCGTCAAGTCCTAAAGCTACTTTCAAAGGTTTACTTGGTACGAATATAGTAAAAATGTTTGATTATGCATTAGGTAGTGTTGGTGTTTCAGAAAGTGAACTTTCAAATTATGATTATGAAGTAGTTGAACAAACTCAAAAACAACATGCTGGCTATTATCCTAGTGCCGAACCACTTACATTACGCGTTTATTTTGATAAAGTAACACGCAAAATATTACGTGCATGTGCAGTCGGTAAAGATGGTGCTGATAAACGAATTGATATTATAGCTACAGCAATAATAGGAGACCTGACAGTAGACGAACTACGTGATATCGAGATTGCTTATGCACCACCATTCTCTAGTCCAAAAGATATTGTAAATATGATTGGATATAAAGCACAATCAAAATAAAAGCATGTGATTCATAATAGATCGACCCGAAAACGATGTTTTTCGGGTCGGTAATTTTATTTATCGGTCCAGAAACACACCCCTACGACCTCTAACAATGATAAAAGCTGGGACACGGATGTCCCAGCTTTACATATTATTGATTATTCTTTTGTCGTTTACTTCTTCTTGATACTAAGAAGATAAATAATCCAAATAATAGGATTACAAGTACTGCTGCAACTAAATAACTATTATTCAGTCCTCTTTCATTAATAATTGCGTATAGTTCACTTTCTTCTCTATCTGTAATTAAGTCATATCGATTATCTTTACCTTTAATATTATCTCCTAATATAAGGCCAGATAGCATTTTATTTTTTTCAATAACCTTATCATCTAATGTAACTTTTTTAGACTTACTGCTATCGTTAATATTCAAGATATAATCAATCGTATTTGTGTCATAATAAAACAAGTTTGTACCTTTATCATGCGGCAATACTTTCACTTTACCTTCATACAATTCTTGATATTGTTTAAAGGTATCAGCAATTTTTTCTAAATATTTTATAACTTCTTTATCCGTTCTAAAGTTCTGTAGCTGATTGATTGTTTCGATTTTCGAACCGTTTACAGCTATTTCTGTACCATAGTTCATCATAACTGGGCCTTTATATCCCCACATATATGTCATTAATTGTTTAATACGTGTTCCAGGGAATTTGTTCTCATCTGCAGCATGTTTTGTGAAACGTTCTGTAAACCAAGTGTCTGCAATGAGTACTTCACCTTTTTGATTATAAGCAGGAATTTCGGTATTTTCAGTTTTAAATGCATTTTGAATAGCTGTACGTGTACCATTTGTCGATAAATGTTTAAAGTTTTTTGCATTTATGCCGTCTTTATTAATGATACCGTATGTATCCAATCCTTCTGGTAGAAACGCCTCAGCATCTATACCATCTTGAACGATATTCATCGAAACACCATCGACATGATATTTATCTACAAAATTTTTAACTTTCGCTTTGTAAATACCTTGATTCTCACTATTCTTCAAATCTATAAATTGATCATTTTTAAAGTATGATTTTTGAATTTGGTTTAAATCACCATTTGTAGATTGCTTAAAATCATCTGTATATGTAACTGGCATATCAACGATAATTTTCATATCTTTTTGATGCACTTTATCAATTAATGATTTGAATGCTTTTTCTCCACCCAGTACTTTGTCGATATCATCATAGTTTTTCACTTTATATCCTAAAAAATCTTTCTGATCATGTGAAAAGACTGGTGAAATATGTATCGTATTAAATCCCATATCATGAATATAATCTAGCTTTGATTCAATCCCTTGGAAATCCCCTCCAAGTGGTAAATCATTCGATTGATTATTATTTTTAATCATCTTATTGTTGTCGTTATTTCCATTCATAAAACGATCAACCACTAAACTATAAATTCTAGGGTATTTAACATCCTCGTATTCTTTCTCTTTCGCAAAAACATAGCTACTAAAAAGTGGTGCGATTAATATAATCGATATGATTATCTTTGTCCATTTATTCATTTATTCAACCCTCTTTATTACCCAATTAATTCTATTATACTAAAACGTTTACTTAACTGATAGAACTACATGAAATTGTCATAAATAAATTCAATAAAAAAATCCATTCATGTCTTGTAATTACAAAATCATGAATGGATCTTAAAGTAGCTATTAACCAAAGTGTAATACGCCCATTGGTAAATAACTACCTAATAAAATCGTTAATACCATTACAACAATTGTTGCAATGAATAATCCTTGGCTGTTTTTATTCTTTTTCTTCTTAGCAATTGTCACTTCAATTAAACCAAGAACTGCAAGTCCAAGAATAAATTTAATACCATATAGCATACCGTTAATTCCCATAGCTTGCATGAAAATAACAAAACCAGAAATTAAAGTAAATACCATGAATAATCTTAAGACCATATGCACTGGTTTATTTGTAACTTTCATGTAGACAACGAAGAATAAGATAATCGTAACTAACCAGCTAAAAATATGGAAATGTATCATATTTAGTTCCCCCCAAATATTCATATTTCTTTTCCAATAGCATTATAACATAGGAACAATTAGAATAAGCCCATTTTTGCAAAAGCAAATATTAAAGTTAGCGCATAATTCACAATTTATTCAAATGTTCGTCCTACTAAAAAGAATACCCCCTATTCCAAGTTTCTAACACTCGGTTTAGAAGGTACTCTTATTTATCACTTTAATTATTTTTCACTAATGAATGTTGTTAATGTTCCGATACCATCAATTGTAACTTTAATTTCATCACCTGGTTGTAAAAATTGTGGTGGGTTCATACCTGCACCAACTCCAGCCGGTGTACCAGTAGCAATGATATCCCCTGGATGCAATGCTACATATTTAGAAATTTCAGCAATTAATTCGTCGATTTTTAAGATCATTTCATTTGTATTACCATCTTGACGAATTTCATTGTTCACTTTAGTGACAATATTAACGTCTTCAGGTAATGGTAACTCATCTTTAGTTACGATATATGGACCCATTGGGCATCCACCTGTTAATGATTTAGAAAGGAATGCTTGATCATGTTCCTTTTGAGCATTTCTATCTGTAATGTCATTGATGATTGTATAACCATATACATAATCTAAAGCTAATCCACGTGGGATTTTCTCTCCATGCTTACCGATTACAACGCCTAATTCACCTTCATAATCTAACTTGTCTGTTACATCTTTATGATTCGGAATTTCTGCGTTATCACCAGTTAAAGATGATGCTGCTTTAGTGAATACATATAATCTATTAACTTTATTATTTAATTCTTCAGCGTGTTTTTTGTAATTACGTCCGAAAGCAATTACATTATTTGTAGGTGTTACAGGTGGTAAAAACTCGATATCCTCGAAGCTATATTTGTAATCGTCTTTCTCAGCAGATTCTTCTACTTTAACGACTGCTTTACGAACTGCTTCTTGGAAATCAACATTTATATTTAATTGTAAACCTTCTAATAATGTCTTAGGATTAAAACCTTCTTCTCCAAAGTCTGCAAATACTTTGCGTAAATCCCAAACCGCTTCTTCGCGTTTTACTTTCACACCGTATGAAGTGATATCTTTATGTTTAAAAGTTAAAAATTTCATTCACTCTGTCAACTCCTTCTTATTCTTAATTTCGATTATACCGAATTTTTAGATAAATCGCATGCTTTTCAATCGATTATTTTAAATATGTTACTTTTCTCCATAATTTTTCCAATGGTCCTTGTTTAAATTTCATTAAATACAGATAACTCACGATAAGTTGCACGCAATAAATAACAATACCTATGATATAAATGGTTAAGACAGGTAACTTACCATAGAAATTAAACCCAACACCATAGAATATGAAAATACAAATTACACTTTGCATAATATAAGTCGTTAAGCTTAGTTTTCCGATTGATTGTAATGGCGTTAAAATTTTTCGAGCTGTTTGATCTTCACATAAGATGACAAAGAACATAATATAGCTCAATGCAACAATTGGGCCACCAATCATCTGACTCATTAATTGTGATGTCACTGAACCTTCTAATACAATTTGAATCATTTTAATCGCTAAACCTAAAATTAATACAACAACGCCTATCACCATATATAGAATTTTATGTTGTTTAATTTTATTAAACCAATTAATTTGATGTGCATAAATACCGAATAGCATAATCGGTAAAATAGTAAATGGTCCAACTAAAATGGCGTTCGCAATATTCATACCAAAATATTTCAAATTAAAGCCAATAATCGATACATAATCAGCACTTGATAATATATTATTAACTCTTTCTAATTCTTGTAATCCTACAAAGCTTTCTATTTGTGTGACATCTTTTAATAAAATCATTGGCAGTAAATATAACAGTACAAATATGCCGATTCCTATTGATAGTGCAACTAATGTATATTGTGGTTTCAAGCGCACAAATATGATTGCTATTAAACCTAACAATGCATATGTTGATAAAATATCACCATAAAAAATGAACACGCCATGAATGATACCTAGCAATAATAAAAATAATAATCTTCTTGTAATCATTGGATAATAGTTTAATCCCTTATCCAAACTATTTTGATACATTATAGACAAACCATAACCAAATAAAAATGCAAATATTGGATAAAATGAAGCGATTATAAATAATGAACTGATTTTAAACCATGCACCATCTTGATGTTGAAAAAACTCAAACGGATTGATGATTTGATATGGATATGCAAAGGTTAAAATATTCATAAGTAATATACCTAGTAAACTAAACCCTCTTAAAGCATCAATACTAAATATTCTTTGTTTTGCCATTAATGATTCTCCTTGATGTGTTTCGTTCCATATTGAAAGAAGTATAAATAACCTTCAACTGGTTTCTTCAATATTGTTTCTAAAGTATTTTGATAATAACGCATTTGAACGTCATACTTTTGTTTCATCGTTTCTGCTACTTCTTCTTTTGTTTTGCCTCTACGAACGATAAATGCATCTGTTTTATAATCTATAAATGATACTTTATCTCCTTCAATAAAAATACAATCTATCATCCCTTGAATTATGGGTTTATTATCTTTTTCAGAAACATCGAAAGATAAACCTTGATCGATATCATCTTGACCAACTACAAAAGGTACCTCTCTCATGACTTTATCCGCATTGACTAACCTTTTGTATAAATCAGATTGTGTAAATACTTCTATTAATGATAAATCTAAATCTTGCATAGCATCATCAGGTAGTATTTCTTTATCCATCAACTCGTGTACAAGATTTTGTAAATCTTCTACAGATAAACCTCCTTGTTTTAAAGGAAGATGTTGCATAACTGCATGCATCAAAGTACCAATTTCTGCACTTTGTCTTTTTTGTTTAGTCATAAACTTAGGTCTGTCATAAGATTTAGTACCGAGCTGATATTGTCTCACAATTTGATAATCCGTTCCCGCTTCTTCAGTTTCTCGCTGACGTTTAATTTCAGAAACAGATTGTTTTGCTGCAATGTTTAACAGTTGTTCATCCGGATATTTGTACACCATCTGATTATAGATTTCATCCTTTTTCTCAGAAGGTTTATATTTCATAAGTGTATCTAACGTTGGTTTCTCGTATGAGATATCTTGTTCTTCATCTTGTTCTTCGTCACGTATAATATTGATATTAAAAGATTCACTTCGTTCAGACTTAAATGGCATTGAGTGTGATAAACCATTATCTTTCGATTTAGCTAGAACTGAAGAGATAAGATCAAATGGTGATTTCGCCTTCACTCTATATTCAGATTCAATTATTTCATCTTGATCTACACTTACGAGTCCTATTTTTTCGAGTGCTTTATCACCTTTAACTCGACCAATAAGATATAATCCTTCTTTAGCTCTCGTTAATGCGACATATATCAATCTCATTTCTTCAGAAATCATTTCTGTTTCATTGATATTTTTAAATATAATAGATGCTAATGTAGGGAATGAGACTTCTTTTTCAATATTGAAATATGTTAAAGCTAGTCCATATCGGTTATTTAAGATAACATGCTCTCTCAATTCAGTACGGTTAAATTCGCGTGTAATACCTGAATAAATAACAAACGGAAATTCCAGACCTTTACTACTATGAATCGTCATCATACGTACAACATCATCATTCGGCCCTATAACACTTTCTTGTCCGAAATCTTGTCCACGATCGATTAATTCATCGATAAATCTAATAAATTGGAAAATACCTCTTAAACTTGATGCTTCAAATTGTATAGCTTTATTTAATAAGCCGTATAAGTTCTGTCTTCTTTGAACACCACCAGTGAGGCCACTAAAGTAAGAAATTAAGTAATAGTCATTATACAATTTATCCAACAGTTGCCATACTGGAACAGACTTACTATATGCTTGATAGTCTTTCAATTGCGTTAAAAATTGATTAAGCTTTTCTACTAGCGCTGCATCCGCTTCTGGATTTGACATATATTTATGAATAGAATCTATATAGTAAATTTCTTGCGGCGCTTTATTTCTAATTTCAGCAAGTTCATCTTCTTTAAATTGAAAAGCTATCGAACGCATAACACCAACTAAATATTTATCTTGCAGCGGGTTATCTATTACTCGTAAAAATGAAAGCATCAATCTAATTTCATTTTGTTCGAAGTAGCCTTTTTTCGATTCTACATAAAACGGAATATTCGCTTCTTTAAATTGTTGTTGCATGTGCATCGCATTACTATAACTTCTCTCAAGAATCACAATATCTTTGAATGTTGCTGGTCGATAACTTTGCGTTTTTCGATCAAATACGCGTTTGTTATCTAATATATATTGCACTTTATCTACAATAGCCTTTGCTTCAATTAAATTATTGTCTTCAACTTTAAAAGAATCTTGGACGATAATATCCATTTCTAGTGGCGTATGTTGTGAATCATAATCTGCACCGTAATACAATTTAGCTTCATCGTTATATTCAATTTCACCTACAACTTCATCCATCATATGTGAAAAGATAAAATTCGTATTATCGAGTACTTCTTTTCTAGATCTAAAGTTCTTAGATAAATCAATTACTTCACCTGATGCTATTTCCGAATCATTAAATCGTTTATATTTTTCTATAAATAATTCTGGCTCAGCTTGTCTAAATTTATAGATGGATTGTTTCACATCACCAACCATAAACAAGTTAC
This sequence comes from Mammaliicoccus sp. P-M59, assembly GCF_022386135.1. Taxonomy (NCBI): domain Bacteria; kingdom Bacillati; phylum Bacillota; class Bacilli; order Caryophanales; family Staphylococcaceae; genus Mammaliicoccus; species Mammaliicoccus sp. P-M59. The sequence continues at coordinate 969,503 of NZ_JAJNJJ010000001.1, forward strand.
CATTATGCTCTTCTCCACGTTTAATACAACTGATGATAGCCTCTTGTACTCTATTAGTATCTTGATATTCATCTACTAAAATTTCATCAAAGTAATCTCGATATTGCAATGCAATTTCTGAAGGATTACCATCATCATCTGTCAAAATTTCTAATGCTAAATGTTCATAATCAGAGAAATCAATAATTCTTTTTTGTTGTTTGAGCGATTGGAAATATTGAATGACATCTTTAGTGATATCCGCAATCACTTTCACTCTTGGTCCCATATCTTTCATATCTTGAATTAAATCTTCTCTACTTCTGCTGAGATAACCTTCAGTCAGTTCTTTTAAGTGGTCAATATAAGCTGTATGATAGTCTTTACCAAGTACCAGTAATTGCTCTGATCCTTCATTTTCAGACTTAATCTTTGCACTATTTGTCGGTAATTTCTTTGCTGCCATATCTAAATGTATTTGATCAAGTGGCTTACTACCTTCAAATACGCGCTCTAACCAAATACGTTCACCTTCTAAATACTTCACATGTTTATCTACTTCATTTAAATGCTGGTAGCAATCTATTGACTGATACAAAGCATTTTTAGCACTATCTAATTTACGATAAATAAGTTGGTCAAACATTTTAAAATAAGCATGATTTTCATCAATTTGTTCATATGGTTGATCCAATTCATTTAACCACGCGAAAGGATCTGCATGTGCAATACTAAATCGATACAAACGGTTCAATAATGCTCTTAAAGGCTCGTCAGAACGGTCATTGGATAAATGCTCAACGATTTCTAAAAATGTCTGTTCATTCTTTTCATAATAGCTTTCTAACACATCATCTATCGCTTGTTCTAATAAGACAATACTCTCAACTTCATTTGCAGTTCTAAAGTTTGGGTCAATATCAATTGTGTCATAATGTGATTTGATTAATGTTAAACAAAAGCTATGAAGTGTAGAAATTTGAGCTTGATGAATTTTAATTCTTTGTGATTTCAAATGTTCATCTTCAGGATATTTAATGCTTTCTTTTTGAATCGCAGCATTGACCCTTGCTTTCATTTCTCTTGCACTTGCGTTAGTGAAGGTTACTACAAGCAGCCTATTGACGTCTTGTTTGTTACGCATAATTTTTTGAATTATACGCTCAACTAACACAGCTGTCTTACCGCTTCCCGCTGCAGCTGCAACAAGAATATCTTTCCCTTCGCTATATATCGCTTTCCATTGATCATCCGTCCACTGTGCATCTATCGGCTTTTCTGGCAATGTCATTCTTCCGCCTCCTCTCTCAAAATATCGATGATTTCATCTTTCGTTAATGTATGTTCAATTTCTCTATATTGCTCTGTATCAGTTATAGGATCGATGTGACAAACTGATTTAAATTCACAAAATTGGCAAGGTAACCGCTTTTGATAGCGCATAGGTGAGACTTCTGTATGCCCATCCATAATTTGTGTAGCTGTTTCAACAAAGTTTTCTCTATTTTTATTCATTAATTTGAAAAATAGTTCTTCATCTAAAGCTTTACTATAACTATTTAATTCACCATTTTTCTTTTTCGTAACAGGAATCATGTCAGATTTTAATTGATCTATCAATTTATCATCAAGCGCATCGACTACTTCAGGATTTCTATTTACATAGCCGTCCATTTTGAATTTTTCAATGGTTTGTTGATAAATATCATCTACTTCTGGAATTTCTCCCCAACTTGTTGCTTTAATTTCAGGTTCATGCACATGGAAATACAATAATGCACCAGGTGATACGTTATCTTGTAGATTTAACAAAGCTTTATTTTGTAGTACGACATCTAAATACGTAAACATTTGCATTTGCATGCCATACATTACTTTAGTTAAATCTAAACTTGTCACAGATGACTTATAGTCAATAATGGACACATAATCTTTATCTTTACCTTTATATACGTCCAATCTATCAATTTGACCTCTAATATTAATTGGAATTTTTCGTTTCGTTGCTAAAGGTGTCGTTTTTAATTGATGTTTAGATGTTGCACCAAAGTTTAATTCAAATTGATAAGCTTTGAATTTTGAATGACTTGTTTGATACTTCATTGCTTCTAATGTAGATTTCAAAATGTTTTGGATGCGTAATTTTAAATATCTATAATGTGCAGTACGATGTAGAACATCAAATTGAATTTTAGGCAAGCTTTCATCGATAGCTTCGTTTATGAGTTTAGTCATGGCTTTTGCTGATAACTTACTAAAGTCTCCATTTACTTCATCTGAAATATATTTTAATGTTTGATGGAATATATTACCGATATCGACACTTTGAATTTGATATTTCGTACGTTCGTTTAATTTTAAACCGTGTGAAACGTAATGTTTAAAAGGACATTGATTATATGTTTCAAACCTTGATACACTGGCATTTATTTTCTGCCCATAAAGTGATTCAGATACGTCTGTATTCAATTGGACTGTATCATTTTTGTACGTTAAAGCTGATGTTAAAAATTGAACAGTATGGTCTAAATGATTAATATCTAATGAAGCATGATACGCATCCAACCATATATCATTAACAATTTCATCATTCATCCAATCATTTAAATGTTCAAATATATGCATTTGACTTTGATGTTCATGTTCTAATAGTTGGATTGGATTGTGCTCTATATTTGATTTTAGTGATTGAACTTCAAGATTTGTAAATAGCGATTGAATCGTATTGATAAATGGACTCTTTTCTCTAATTTCGCCACCATCAGACATTAAACTATATGTGAATACAACTTCTTTCTTAGCGCGTGTCATCGCAATATAACATACAAACGCTTCATCCATTTGTAAAATATCACTCGTCGGGCTTAATTCTAAACCGCTTGATGCTGCTAATTCTTTCTTCTCATCGTCTGTTAATAACAACATTTGATTAGATACTTTCGGTAAAACACCGTCATTCATACCAAGCAAGAATACAATTTCTTTATTGTCCACTTTGGCTAAATCCATATTACCGACTGTTACTTCATCTAGTGTTTGCGGAATCATTGAGAATTCTAATTCATCCAATCCTCTATCCAATATTTCGATGTATTCATTTAAAGAAAGCTTTACATCGCCTAACACTTCTACGATGTCATCAAATATGCGAATTGTGCCTTCCCATACTTGGTCAATTTCTTCCGCTTCTTCAAACTGATGCTTTATTTCTAATTCATCGCGCATCGTCATTAAGTGCGTAGGTAAATCAAATTGTTCGATAACGCCATATAATCGACTCGTAAAGTCTTCTACTGTTTGACTATCCGCTAAAGCTTCGTTCAACTTTTCAATTCGATTCACAACATAATCTTTCAAATCGATGACACTTTGCACTGTTTTTCTATCTTCTTCTATAAATGTATCTTCTTCTTTTCTTAATGATTTTTTGCCGAGTTTTTCAAAAGATTCAACTGTGAAAAATTCTGGATTCATCCATCTCTTACCAGATATCCCTCTTTCAAATGCATAGTTTTCTAATATATCAATTAAATATGGCGCATTTGGGATATGGCTTGTTAAGATGCCTGTCTTCAACATGCGCATGACAGGTTCAAATCTCCATCCAGTTTGAATGACTTCTAACATAGACCTTAAACATTCAATGAAAGGATGATATGCCATTTTCTTTTTTGCGTCATGATTATATGCAATATTAAAATGCGGTAATACCGTTTCAATCAACTGCTCATAACCTGGATCACGATAAAGTATCGCGATGTCTTTATAAGACAATTGTTCTTCTCTAGAACGTCTTAATATCTCTCTCGCAACGTATTGCACTTCATCTCTCATATTGGATGCTTCAATAATTTTCAAATCTTCACTATCAATGGTATTCGGAAGTAATGCGTCAAATTGACTTTCCAAATGCTTTAATACTTTTTGATTATTGAATCGTTCCGTTGTCTTAAAGTGCGTATAGTTAATCTTAAGTTGTAATGAATCCGCAATGTCTTCAACGTGATTGAGAGATTCCGATGTTTTTCTAAATAAGCTAAATGGATCTTTGTCTCCATCTGTCGTTAAACCAATTGTAACCGACTTACTATATTTAACTAATGCTTCAATAACACGGTATTCAAGTGTTGAAAAGTTATGAAAACCATCTATATAAATATCGGCTTGTTTGATGTAGTCTGAGTTTGGAATTTTCTCAATTAATTTATACAAGACATCTTCTGCTTGTACATAGCGGCCGTTTAATTGATCTTCTAACGCTTTATATATTGTTTCGATATCACTAAGTTTATCTTTCATTCTTTTAGGAATAGCTTCGTTATGTTCAATATAATGTGATAAATCATCAGGACTTACATTATATTTCTTGAAGTCTTTAATCTCATTCATCATTTTATGACTAAACCCATAATGTTGAATGGTAGACTGATATAAATTTAATTGTTTTTTATGTGTATGTAATAAGTGATATGTAAGCATTTCTAACGCTTCATCTGAAATTTGTTGTTCAACAAGACCGCCTTCATCACTTAAAACTCTCCAACTTAATCTTTCAAATCCGAATACTGAAGTTCGAATACTTCCTTTTAAATTAGGATTTTTAACAAATGCTTGTTCATATTGGAAGGTATTTTGAGTTGGTGTCAAAAATATAATTGGGTCTCCTAATGGATCTTTAATCATAGCTTCAGTCATTTGGTTAAGCATTTGATTCGTTTTCCCGGTCCCACTTCGTCCAATCCATACATTTAATTGCATTTATTTCTACCTCCCTTACGTTCTCTTATTCATTTATTTTAACATAAAAAGAACACCTCACTTAATTTCAAAGTAAGGTGTTTAAGAACTTTTATATTAATTTGTAGATGGGTCAAAATTATAATGGAATTGATTAATTGGCCAGAATCTTAATGCAACTTCACCAACAATGACATCTTTATCAATCAAACCAAATGAACGGCCATCTTTACTCACTTCACGGTTATCTCCTAAGACTAAATATTCATCTTTAGGAATTTTATTGACGCCATTTGAATTCACTAAATCTTTGACTTCAAAGTTCTCTGTCAATAAATCACGAGACTTATTCGCTTTGTTTGCTTTCAAGTATTCTTCAGGTACTTTTTTACCATTTACATATAATTGGTCGTTTTCATATTTTACTGTATCACCAGGTTTACCGATAACACGTTTTACATAATCATCATTTGCGTTTGCGTGGAATACAATAACATCTCCGTTATCAATATCCCCTACTTTATAACCAATTTTATTGACGATTACTTTTTCACTATTTTTTAAAGTTGGGTACATGGAATCACCAGAAACGGTATATGTTACAAATAAGAATTTTTGTATCAATAACACACATACAACTGCTACTGCAATCGCCACAACCCATTCAAATATCTCTTTTTTCAAAAATGCCACCTCATTATTATTATTTATCAAAATTCACATCTATTTGATTAAATGGATAATATCTTAAATTCACAGTACCAACGATATCATCTTCATGTACAAATCCAATTTCTCTTGAGTCTCTGCTATTGCTACGATTGTCACCTAATACTAAATATTCACCGTTAGGAATAACATCACTTTTAGAGCCTTGAATTGTTCTTGTACTGAAGTCATCAGTTTTTATATCATCATTTAAATAACGCTCGTTTACATGAGTACCATTAATATACAGTTTGTTGTTTTTCATTTCAACTGTGTCGCCTGGTAACCCGATAACTCTTTTAATATAATCAGCATTTTTATTCGCATGAAATACGATAACATCACCGTTATTAATTTGTCCAAAATTTTTAACAAGTTTATTAACAATTACTCTATCATTATCATGAAAAGTTGGTTTCATTGAGTCTCCGTCTACAACATAACCGATGAATAAAAATGTTCTTACAGCAAATAATAATACTAACGCAATAATAATTGCAATTATCCATTCGAATATTTTTTTCATTTTTGACTCCTATTTTTTAAGCGTTTATCAAAATATTTTTCTAAGCCTTTTCCAACTAGCCAGAGTATAAATATAATCACGACTACTATTATACTCTTTTTAGGACTTGCAAAAAAGGAATTTATATCGGCACCGATGAAACTTAACGTAAATATCATAATGGCTTTTGATAAAATTAACGCAATTAAATAGACTTGTTTACTAATATTTGAAAACGCACTAACCATATTAACTAAAGCACCTGGTGTAAATGGAAAGCATAACAAAATAAACAGTGGTCCAAACCCATGTTCATCAATCCACTGAATAAATCTTACAACTCTAGGCTGTTCAATAATCCTTTTCATAAAAGGCTTTTTAGAAATTAATCTAAAGATTAAAAAGACAATATAACTTCCCGAAACAGTACCAGCCCATGTAATGATAAAACCTAGCAATAATCCATAAGCATTTACATTAGCAATAACAAAGAGAATAATCGGCAAAAACGGTAAGAATGCCTCAATAAAAGGTAATAAAAATGCTATAAATATCCCGAACGATCTAAACGTTTCAATTAATTCAGTAATATTCTCTTCACTGAACCAATTCATTAAATCTTGTATTAACATGTAACGCAACTTCCTTCTTAAATTTAGATTAATTATACCGATAAATGTGTAAATAGAAAAGTAAATTGACATCATACAAAAGTCGTATCTTTAGGAATGAGAAGGAATTTAGTTTATGGAGATAAGGAGATTGTTGGTATGGAGAATCAATGGTTATGGACCGATAATTATTTTTATCGGTCCATATTTCTCATTTCTAGACCGGTAATTATTTTTATCGGTCCATATTTCTCGTTTCTGGACCGGTAAATTTTTTTAACGGTCCATATTTCTCGTTTTTGGACCGGTAATTTATTTTATCGGTCCATATTTCTTATTTCTGGACCGGTAAATTTTTTTATCGGTCCATATTTCTTATTTCTGGACCGGTAAATTTTTTTATCGGTCCATATTTCTTATTTCTGGACCGGTAATTATTTTTATCGGTCCATATTTCTCGTTTCTGGACCGATAAATTTTTTTATAGGTCCATATTTCTCATTTCTGGACCGGTAATTATTTTTATCGTCCATATTTCTCATTTCTGGACCGGTAATTATTTTTATCGGTCCATATTTAGTACTTTTTCTATTACCGCTTCTGATAAAGTACTTATATAGGATTCTCTTTATGGAACTTCTGTAGACACCCGTCCACATTTCTGCTTCTTTTACTGAAAATGGTGCGCCTTTTAATAAATATAATTCTTCTAATGATTGAATAATAATATTCGCTCTATTCAATTCTTTCTTACAATGGTGACATTTTAAATATTTTCGTTTATTAAATAATTCATCTACTCGAATCAACTTTCGACAGTTTGTACATCGTACGCCTCTTTTTAAATCTTTATAGTCTATATTCAAATTTGGTATTTGATTTGTATTTAAAAATGGTTCGTGTAGGCTTTTTAGTTTGCAGTATATCCATTTATTTTCTTCATATTTAAAGTTTTGTGATACCATGTCTTTTATTTTATGTATCTCACTTTTTAAAATAATGTTCATTCGAGATCGTAAATCACCATGTAACGTGAATGTTGGATGTATAAAAACAACATAGCTTTCTACTTTGCGTTTTAATTTATATTTCTCAACGATTCTTTTTAAGCCTTCTTGAGCGACTTCATATTGATTAATAAGATCTTTAGATACAAAACCTGTACTTCTAAATAGTTTGTGCTGATCAAAATAATAGTCACCTGTATAATTTTTAATTTCAAATTGAATGATGGCATCGTCTGTTATGACTACAAAATCAAATTGAATATGGTTATAATTTTTAATTTGCAAATCATATAGCCACCATTCTGCTCCATAACTTTCAAGTATTTGAGCGAATGCTTTTTCTCCTTCGTACCCTTGTTTTGTAACTTGGTATTGTTCATCTACATTTTCAGGTAACACATCTACCCTATTATGCAATGCATCAATATAAGCTAAAAATAAATTTTTACGTATTTTCATAAAATACCACTCATTTCTTCAAAAAATTCAAATCCAAAATAAAAAAAGTCCTCCAAATTAAATTTGGGGACTTTTTTCTAAAATACATTTCATATTATAGTCTATCTTCTAATTCTTTTTTCAAGTCTTCGAATCCTGGTTTACCAAGTAATGCGAACATATTTTGTTTGTATGCTTCAACACCTGGTTGGTTAAATGGATTCACGCCTAACATATAACCACTCATTGCACATGCTAATTCGAAGAAGTATACAACATAACCGAATGTATATGCATCTAATTGAGGAACTTTAACAACTAAGTTTGGTACGCCACCATCTGTATGTGCTAATAATGTTCCTTGGAATGCTTTCGTATTAACGAAGTCAACTGTTTCACCTGCTAAGAAGTTTAAACCGTCTAAATCGTCTTTGTCTTCTTCAATTGTAATATCATGTTTAGGATTTTCAACTTTTACAACTGTTTCAAATAAGAAACGACGTCCTTCTTGTACATATTGACCAAGTGAATGTAAGTCAGAAGTGAAGTTTGCACTTGATGGATAAATACCTTTGAAGTCTTTACCTTCAGATTCACCGAATAACTGTTTCCACCATTCACTGAAGTATTGTAAAGCTGGTTCATAGTTGATTAACATTTCTGTTGAATATCCTTTTGCATATAAGATATTACGAATTGCTGCATATTGATATGCAATATTGTCATCAAGTTCTGAAGATGATAAATCTTCACGTGCAGCTGCCGCACCTTTCATCATATCTTGAATATCAATACCACTTGCTGCGATTGGTAATAATCCAACTGCTGTTAATACTGAATATCTACCACCGACATCATCTGGTACGACAAATGTTTCGTATCCTTCACCAGTCGCTAAATCTTTTAAAGCACCTTTTTCTTTATCAGTTGTAGCAAATATACGGTTTTTAGCTTCTTCTTTACCGTATTTTTCTTCTAAAATTTTCTTAAAGATTCTAAATGCTACTGCAGGTTCAGTCGTTGTACCTGATTTAGAAATAACATTAATAGAGAAATCTTTACCATCTATATACTCAATTAAATCATGTACATAAGATGAAGATAAATGATGACCTACAAATATAATTTGAGGATTTTCACCTTTTTCATAATTAGCAAATGTAGAATTTAACATTTCAACTGCTGCACGAGCACCTAAATATGAACCACCAATACCAATTACAAGTAATACTTCAGATTGTTCTTTGATACGTTTAGAAGCAGCTAGAATTCTATCGAACTCTTCTTTGTCATAATCTACAGGAAGGTCAACCCATCCTAAAAAGTCGCTACCTGCTCCAGTCTTTTCATGTATAACATGATGTATATTTTTTACTAGATCACGTGATTGTTCTAACTCATGTTCACCAAAAAATGTTAAAGCTTTTTTATAATCAAATTGAATATGTGACATAATATCCTCCTATGTAATCTATATTTAATTTCAACAACGTCTTTATTTTACTCTAGTTTTCATAGGCTTTCAATCGAAATGCAACGATATACTTTTAAGTGCATAAATATTTAAAATAACTATTGAACATTCATTCCTAATATGATATTGTATGTTTATCGATTAAATATACAAGATATTAAATATTAATACAAAAGCGAGGTTTTTTTAATGACTAACAAAGTTGTATTGGCATACTCAGGTGGATTAGATACGAGTGTTGCAGTAAAATGGCTAATTGAAAAAGGATATACAGTAATTGCATGTTGCCTAGATGTTGGTGAAGGTAAAGATTTAGAACTAGTAAAACAAAAAGCATATGATATGGGTGCAGAAAAATCATATGTAATAGACGCAACAAAAGAATTCAGTGAAGATTTTGTTGGATATGCAATTAAAGGTAATACAATGTATGAAGGAAGTTATCCACTTGTTTCTGCATTAAGTAGACCACTTATCTCTAAGAAATTAGTTGAAATCGCGCAAGAAGAAGATGCGATTGCAATAGCACACGGCTGTACTGGTAAAGGGAATGACCAAGTACGTTTTGAAGTAGCTATTAAAGCATTAGCACCTCATATTGAAGTATTAGCGCCAGTACGTGAATGGTCTTGGAGTCGTGAGGAGGAAATTGATTATGCTAAAAAACATAACATTCCAATTCCTATCAATCTAGATTCTCCATATTCAATTGACCAAAATTTATGGGGTCGTAGTAATGAGTGTGGTATTCTTGAAGATCCATTTGCGACACCACCAGAAGATGCATATGATTTAACGAAACCAATTGAAGAAACACCTGATACACCAGAAGAACTTGAAATTGTATTTGAAAAAGGTTTACCTATTTCAATCAATAATAAATCATATCCGTTAGATGAATTAATCTTACAACTTAATGAAATTGCTGGTTTACACGGTATCGGTAGAATCGATCACGTAGAAAACCGTTTAGTTGGTATTAAATCACGTGAAGTATATGAAACACCAGGTGCAAAGGTTATAATGGAAGCACATAAAGCATTAGAGACGATTACTTTAACTAAAGACGTTGCACACTTTAAACCAGTAATCGAAAAACAATTAGCTGAACAAATCTATAATGGATTATGGTTCTCTCCATTAACAGATAGCTTAAAACAATTTATCGATTCTACACAAACTCAAGTAACAGGTACAGTACGTGTTAAACTATTTAAAGGAAATGTAATCGTTAATGGACGTAAATCTCCATTTAGTTTATACAATGAAGCACTTGCAACGTACACTAAAGAAGACGCATTTAATCAAGAAGCAGCTGTAGGATTCATTGAAATCTTCGGTTTACCTACTAAGGTTAAGGCATTATTAGAAACAGAGGGTGTTTTAAAATGACAAAAAAAGCATGGGGTGGAAGATTCGAGTCTAACCCTGAATCATGGGTAGATGCATTTAATGCATCTATCCATTTTGATAAAAATTTAATTGATCAAGATATTCAAGGTAGTATTGCACATGCAACAATGTTAGCGGAGCAAAATATCATCAAAACAGAAGAAGCAAATCAAATTATTCAAGGTTTAAAAGATATCCAAGCCGACTATTATAACGGTAATCTTGAGCTTTCTGAATCACTAGAAGATATTCACTTAAATATTGAACATGCTTTAATTCAGAAGATTGGTCAAGTTGGCGGCAAATTGCATACTGGTAGAAGTAGAAATGACCAAGTTGCAACGGATATGCACCTTTATACAAAACAACATGTTCAAGAGATTCTCACACTTATAGAGTCTCTTCAAAAATCAATTCTTGTTATTGCTGATGAACATGTGCATACTATCATGCCCGGTTACACGCACTTACAAAGAGCACAACCTATTTCTTTCGCGCATCATATCATGACTTATTTCTGGATGTTAGAGCGTGATAAATCGAGATTTAAAGATAGTTTAAAAAGAATCGACATCAGTCCACTAGGTGCTGCAGCTTTAAGCGGTACAACGCACCCTATTGATAGACATCGTACACAAGAACTTTTAAACTTTAGCAGTTTATATGAAAATAGTCTTGATGCAGTTAGTGACCGTGATTATATCGTAGAAACATTGCATAATATTTCGTTAACGATGGTTCACCTATCAAGATTTGCTGAAGAAATTATTTTCTGGTCTACTGACGAAGCTAAATTCATTACGTTATCCGATAGTTTTTCTACTGGATCATCGATTATGCCACAGAAGAAAAATCCTGATATGGCAGAATTGATTAGAGGAAAAGTAGGCAGAACAACGGGTCATTTAATGAGTATGCTCGTTACTTTAAAAGGCTTGCCACTAGCATATAATAAAGATATGCAAGAAGATAAAGAAGGTCTGTTCGATGCCATTCATACGATTAAAGGCTCATTGCGTATATTCGAAGGTATGATTTCTACTATGCAAGTGAATAAAGAGCGTTTAAACGAAACAGTGCATAAAGATTTTTCTAATGCTACTGAGCTAGCTGATTATTTAGTAGAACAAAATATACCTTTTAGAGAAGCACATGAGATCGTAGGTAAAATCGTCTTATGGTGTATTCAAAATGGTAAATATTTATTAGATGTTCCATTAGAACAATATCAATCTTATAACGAACGTATACAAGAAAATGTATATGATTACTTGAAACCTGAAAACTGTTTAAACCGTAGAAAAAGTTATGGTTCAACAGGTCAAGAGTCCGTACAACATCAAATTAATGTCGCTAAAGAACTCATATAATCAAAAAAACACACCATTCAAAATGGTGTGTTTTTTATTGGTCAAGGCTTATGCCCAACCTCTATATCTAGCCGCTTCAGCTGTACGTTTAATACCTACAATATAAGCTGCTAATCTCATATCTATTTTTCTGTTTTCTGATAAGTTGTAAATTGTATCAAAAGCTTTAACTAATTTTTCACGTAGTTTTTCGTTAACTTCTTCTTCAGTCCAGTAATAACCTTGGTTATTTTGTACCCACTCGAAGTATGATACTGTTACGCCACCAGCACTTGCTAGTACGTCTGGTACAAGAAGAACGCCACGCTCACTTAATATTTTAGTTGCTGCCATTGTAGTTGGACCATTAGCTGCTTCTACTACAATTTCAGCTTTAATATCATTAGCATTATCTTCTGTAATTTGATTTGAAATCGCTGCTGGAACAAGGATATCACAATCAATTTCAAATAATTCTTTATTAGAAATTGTGTCATCAAATAGATTTGTAACTGTTCCGAAGCTATCACGACGATCCAATAAATAATCGATATCTAAACCTTCAGGATCATGAAGTGCACCGTAAGCATCTGAAATACCTACAATTTTTGCGCCTTGATCATATAAGAATTTCGCTAAAAAGCTTCCTGCGTTACCAAATCCTTGAATAACGACTCTTGAACCTTCGATTGTTTTTCCACGTCTCTTAGCTGCTTCTTCAATTGCAATAACAACACCTAATGCAGTAGAACGATCTCTACCTTGAGAACCACCTAAAACAATAGGTTTACCAGTAATAAATCCTGGAGAATTGAATTCATCCATTTGACTATATTCATCCATCATCCAAGCCATAATTTGTGAGTTTGTAAATACGTCTGGTGCTGGAATGTCTTTTGTAGGACCTACTATTTGAGAAATAGCACGAACATATCCACGAGATAATCTTTCTACTTCATGAATACTCATTTGTCTTGGGTCACAGACAATACCACCTTTACCACCACCATATGGTAAATCTACAATTCCACATTTTAACGTCATCCACATAGATAATGCTGTTACTTCTTCAACATCAACATCTGGGTGGAAACGAACCCCACCTTTAGTTGGTCCAACTGCATCATTATGTTGTGCACGATAACCAGTAAATGTCTTAACAGAACCGTCATCCATTCTAACAGGTATACGCACTGTTAATAATCTCATTGGTTCTTTAATTAAATCGTACATTCCCTCGTCAAAACCTAATTTATTAAGGGCTTCACCAATAATTTCTTGTGTCGATGAAACTAAATTTAAATTTTCGCTCATGATCCTCTTCGCCTCTTTTTTAAATACTTTTAATCTCTAAATAATTGTAACATAATTGATTATTTTTAAAAGGTCTTAAACGTTTTTTTGTAAACGTTATCAGATTTTTTATTTAAAAACAGACTTAACTTGATCAAGTGCCCAATCTAAATCTTCTTTTTCGATAATAAGTGGTGGTGCAAAACGAATAACTGTATCGTGTGTTTCTTTACATAACAGACCTAATTCTTTTAATTTTTCACAATATGGTCTTGCATCTTCAGTTAGTTCGATACCGATGAATAAACCTTTACCTCTTACTTCTTTGATTGATGGATGATCAATTTTTTGTAATTCTTCTTTGAAATAAGTTCCTAATTCTAAAGAACGCTCAGATAATTTTTCATCAATTAGTACATCTAATGCTGCAACAGATACTGCACAAGCTAGAGGGTTACCACCAAAAGTAGAACCATGTGAACCTGGGTTAAATACTTCTAGTATTTCTTTATTACCAACGATACATGAAATTGGGAATACGCCTCCGCCTAATGCTTTACCTAAGATATACATATCTGGTTGAACATTATCCCAATCTGTTGCGAATAATTTACCTGTTCTACCAAGACCAGCTTGAATTTCATCTGCAATGAATAATACATTGTTTTCATCACAAACTTCTCTAATTTGTTTTAAATAACCGTCTTCAGGCACATTAATACCCGCTTCACCTTGAATAGGTTCAATTAATACGGCTGCTGTATTTGGTGTAATAGCAGATTTAATTTGTTCGATATCACCGAAATCAACAAGTTTGAATCCACCTAATAATGGACCGTAACCTCTTTGGTATTCTTTTTCTGAAGAAAGTGAAACTGCAGCCATTGTACGACCATGGAAGTTACCATTCATCGCAATGATTTCTGCTTTGTTATCTTCTACGCCTTTCACATCATATGCCCAACGTCTTGCAGCTTTAATAGCCGTTTCAACAGCTTCAGCACCTGTGTTCATTGGTAATACCATTTCTTTATTTGCAAGTTTACAAATTTTTTCATACCAAGGACCTAATTGGTCACTGTGGAATGCACGTGAAGTAAGTGTTACACGATCTGCTTGATCTTTTAATGCTTGGATAATTTTCGGATGACGATGACCTTGGTTAACTGCAGAATAAGCAGATAACATATCTAAATAGCGATTGCCCTCTGGATCTTTAACCCAAATACCTTCCGCTTCTGAAATTACAATTGGTAATGGCAAATAGTTCGGCGCACCAAATGTATTTGTTTGTTCAATGATTTCTTGTGACTTTGTCATATTAAATCTCCTCCCATTAAAACAGTAGAGCATGTATACGCCCTACTGTATTTTTATTATTCCAACAATATTATAACATTTCTGAAGTAGTACGTCCTTGTAAGTGAAGTACTAAGTAGTCTGGTCCACCTGCTTTAGAATCTGTACCTGACATTTTAAAGCCACCAAATGGTTGGTAACCTACAATAGCACCTGTACATCCTCTATTGAAGTATAAGTTACCTACCATAAAGTCTCTACGTGCTTGTTCTAATTTAGAGCGGTTATTTGTAATAACGCCACCTGTTAAACCGTATTCTGTATCATTTGCAAATTCAATTGCTTGATCAAAATCTTTTGCTTTGCTGAAACCAACAACTGGTCCGAAGATTTCTTCTTGCATTACTCTGTCGTCATGTTTTAAATCAGCAATAACAGTTGGGTTAACGAAATGTCCTTTTTCTTCGTCAGTTGTTCCACCTGCTACAATACGACCTTCTTTTTTACCGATTTCGATATATTTTTTAATTTTGTTTAATGAGTTTTCGTCAATTACTGGACCCATATAATTAGCTTGATCAGTTGAATCACCGACAGTTAATTTTTCTGTACGTTCAACTACTTTGTCTAATAATTCATCATAAATATCTTCAACTGCAATAACACGTGAACATGCTGAACATTTTTGACCTGAGAATCCAAATGCTGATTGTACAATTGAATCTGCTGCTAAATCTAAGTCGCCTTCCGAATCAACGATAATTGTATCTTTACCACCCATTTCAGCAATAACGCGTTTAAGGTGAGTTTGGCCTTTTTGAACTTTTGCAGCTCTTTCGTAAATAGAAACACCTACATCACGAGAACCAGTGAATGAAATAAGACTTGTATCTTTATGATCAATTAAATAATCACCGATTTCACTTGATGAACCTGGAATGTAGTTTACCACCCCTTTTGGTAAACCTGCTTCTTCTAAAACTTCCATAAATTTATAAGCGATAACTGGCGTTTTAGATGATGGTTTTAATAACACAGTGTTTCCTGTTACCACTGGTGCTACAGTTGTACCAGCCATGATCGCAAATGCGAAGTTCCATGGTGAAATAACAACACTTACACCAACTGGTAAATAATTATATTTATTATATTCTCCTGGACGACTTTCTACTTTTTTACCGTCTTTTAATTCAAGCATTTGACGTGCATAGTATTCCATAAAGTCGATTGCTTCAGCAGTATCTGCATCTGCTTCTTTCCATGGTTTACCACCTTCTTTAGAAAGTAAAGCTGAGAATTCGTGTTTACGACGTCTCGTAATTGCTGCTGCTCTGAATAAAACGTCAGCACGGACACTTGGATCAGTATCTCTCCATGTTTTAAAGGCTTCTTTAGCAGCTTCCATTGCTTTTTCAGCATGTTCTTTGCTTGCTTTAGAAACTAATCCTACTGTTTCTTCAATATTTGAAGGGTTATATGAACGTGTTTTATCTTCTGTAAAAATACGTTCGCCTCCAACAATAATTGGATACTCTTTTCCTAAATATCCTTCAACTGTTTTAAGACCTTCTAAGTAAGCAGCCTTATTCTCCTCTTTCGTAAAATCAGTAAATGGTTCGTGTTTGTATGGAATCATTAAAGTAAACCTCCCTATGTTTATACGGGGCATTAAGAAACCCCTTACATTCCTATAATGACACACTTTTATAGATTACTTCAAGATATTTTTTCTGAATTTTTACAATAAAAATAAGTTGTAAATTTACTTCAAATAAATATTCAAAAAGCCGTTTAAATGTTCATTCAATGAAGTGATTTTTCGTATAAAAAAAGCCGGATTATCATGTAAGATATCCGGCTTGTAAAGACGATAGATCATTTATTCGTCTTCAAAATGTTTATTTGATTGTTTAATCCACTTAGGCAACCTTTCTTCCAAAGGTTGAAACCCGTATTTTTCTGTCTCTCTAATTTCATCTAGAACTGAGCGCTTTTCTTTCTTACGTTCTTGTCTTTTGAAATATTCATTATCTTTAAGTGATAAATTCAACTTGCCATCCGCTTCAACTTTAATTATTTTAGCTTTTACTATCTGGCCAACATTAAGAAATTGATTAAGGTTGTGCACGTAATCATTCATCACTTCAGAAATATGAATGAGACCTTCCACATGATCAGGGGTTTCAACAAAGGCGCCATATGGCTGAATGCCAGTCACTTTTACCTTTACAAACTGACCAACTTTATATTGTTTTCTCACTTTTAGAAAACCCCTTGTACTTGAAGTTATTAACTATTTCATCATAGCATAGTTATTTTTATTAAACCATTAATTTGATATATAATTCTGAAAATATTATGCATAAATATAAATCATCTATAAATTCATGAATTTATTATTAGATTAAGAAATAAGTATTCTATGGAGAAAATAGATTAAAGATTCTTTATTTGTTGTAGGATTTGTATGGGGATTTTGTGAGATATGCTGGGCGCTAACGATCTTGTTTCTGTTTCTTGAGCGTTAGCGCCTCGTTTTTGCTCTATTTTTGGATTTTTTTCTGCGCTAACGATCTTGTTTTGATTTCTTGAACGTTAGAATTTCTAACGATCTTGTTTTCGTTTCTTGAGCGTTAGCGCCTCGTTTTATCTCATTTTTGGATTTTTTTCTGCGCTAACGATCTTGTTTTGATTTCTTGAACGTTAGAATTTCTAATGATCTTGTTTTCGTTTCTTGATCGTTAGCGCCTCGTTTTATCTCATTTTTGGATTTTTTTCTGCGCTAACGATCTTGTTTTGATTTCTTGAACGTTAGAATTTCTAACGATCTTGTTTTCGAGTCTTGATCGTTAGCGCCCACCCCTCAACTCAACATATAAAAAAGAGACTTCGACATACATATGTCTCAGTCTCTTCCTATATATAGTATTCGTTTGGAATGCTTTATTTACTTCTTATTGTTCTTTTTCTCCTCTTGCTCTAAATGATCCATTACTTGTTTTTCAAATGATTTCATTTTTTCTTCGTCTTTTTTAGATTTTTTACGGAACATCATAAATACGATATACGCCAAAATCATAAATAATATCAACGTAGCAACAGCAGGAATATATTCTAATTTATTATCTGGAAAATAAAGAAATTCCATCATAAGCCGACCACTCCCTTAGCAACTAAATTATACCAAAGATTGAGTCGAATGCATTGATTTTTTTTGACAATTGAATGTCGATTTATTTTATAATTTCAATTGTTTCAATTACTACGTCTTCAACTGGTTTATCGTTAGCGCCAACTTTAACATTTGCGATTTCTTCAAGTACTGATTCACCTTCAACAATTTGACCAAATACTGAGTGTTTTTGGTCTAACCAAGGTGTACCACCTTTTTCTGCATAACGATCAACGATTTCTTCAGGCCAACCACCATCTTTAAGTTGAGATAACATATTTGCTGGTACTTCTTTCATTTGTACAATGAAAAATTGTGAACCGTTTGTGTTTGGTCCAGCATTAGCCATAGATAACGCACCGTATAAGTTAAATGCTTGTAATGAGAATTCATCTTCAAAAGCACTTCCATAAATACTTTCGCCACCCATACCTGTACCAGTTGGGTCTCCACCTTGTACCATGAAGTCATTGATAACTCTATGGAAAATGATGCCATCATAATATTTTTTCTCAGCTAAACCGATGAAGTTTTCAACAGTTTTAGGTGCTAATTCAGGAAATAACTTGAATGTCATGTTTCCTTTAGTTGTTTTAATTTCTACAACTCTTTCACCTTCTAATATTTCAGTTGTTAATTGAGGATAGTTTGTCATTTAATATTCTCCATTCATGTTAAAATAATTACAATAGTGATATCATAACATAATTTTTTAGAAAGGGGATATCAACATGTATTATCAATTTCCACACAAAACAGGTCAATATGTCGTAGAAATAGTTGAAGAAAAAGGAGACCAGTTTCTCGTTAAAGTATTAGCTGTTCTCAAACATCCTAGACAAGGAGATTTACATAGTCCAAATGAAGTTGAAAATGTCTTTTTCCATGAAAGAAAAGCTTTAAGTCAATTCGAAAAAAGATATACAACTGCACAGTTTTTAAAAGACTATCCGCACGATGTTCCAAATTATATCGATTCATTAAAAACATCATTAGCTGAACTTGAAGAAAAAATGATTAAAAGAAATAATGCTTATAGTGAACAAGCTTTAAAGTGTATTGAACAATTAAAAATAGATTATTCACGTCAATACAAGGCGAATTTTTAGCAAAACTAAAAAATTTTTAATAAATTTTTAACGTGTTTCTTCATATTTAAAAATAACCTAAAAATTCTGAAAGATTGACTTGATAGTATTTTCAAGCATTAACTTTATTGTGTATAATAATATTTATAAGATTTTTGGAAGGAGGTTATTAAATGAGTTTGATGCATATTATGATTTTGTTACCTTTAATTTTTGCAATCATAATACCAATTTTATACAGATTTTATAAAGGTATACATCTAGGATGGTTTGTACTACCTATTCCGATTATTATATTTAGTTATTTTATGTCATACATAAATGTTCCAGATTCGGATAAACCATTCATTGTAATATGGGATTTCATGCCTAGATTAGGTATGAACTTCTCCGTTCATTTAGACGGACTAAGTTTATTATTCGCATCTTTAATTACAGGGATTGGTGCGCTCGTTGTTTTATATTCCATTACATATTTAAGTAAAAATGAATCACTCGGTAATTTTTATTGTTATTTACTTATGTTTATGGGAGCTATGTTAGGTGTTGTATTATCAGATAACCTATTAATGCTTTACCTATTCTGGGAATTAACATCTATTTCAAGTTTCTTACTTATCGCTTATTGGCGCCATAAACAATCGTCAATATACGGCGCACAAAAGTCATTATTAATTACAGTGTTCGGTGGCTTAATGTTACTAGGTGGATTTATTTGTATCGCAATTGCAGGTAATTCATGGAGTATTACCTCTTTAGTACAAAATGCCGCTGAAATTCAAAGTTCACCTTACTTTATTTTTGCAATGATTTTAATTTTAATTGGTGCTATGACTAAATCTGCACAATTTCCATTTCACATTTGGTTACCAGATGCAATGGAAGCACCTACACCAGTCAGTGCGTATTTGCACTCAGCAACAATGGTTAAAGCAGGTATATATTTAGTTGCTCGTACAACGCCAATTTTTGCAGCAAGTGCTGGATTTGTTTGGGCGGTAACTGCTGTCGGATTAATCACATTGTTCTGGGCATCATTTAACGCTGTTAAACAACAAGATTTAAAAGGTATTTTAGCATTCTCAACAGTTTCACAGCTCGGTATGATTATGTCCATGCTTGGAATCGGTGCTGTCAGTTATCATTATTCTGGTGAAGAAAGTCAGTTATTCTTGGCTAGTATTATCGCTGCAGTATTCCATTTAATTAACCACGCAACATTTAAAGGTGCGTTATTCATGATTACGGGAACAATCGATCATGAAGTTGGTACAAGAGACATTAAGAAATTGGGCGGTTTAATGACCATCATGCCAATTTCTTGTACATTCACAATTATTACTGCATTAAGTATGGCGGGTGTTCCACCATTTAATGGTTTCTTATCTAAAGAAATGTTCTTAACAGCAATGTTTGATAGTCATCAAGCTGATGTATTTGGTTTATCAACACTTGGGTACTTACTACCTATCGTTGCGATTGTTGGTAGTATCTTTACGTTTGTATATTCATTTAAATATGTACATGAAATATTCTTTGGAGATTACAAACCTGAAGCATTACCTAAGAAACCACACGAAGCGCCATTACTTATGTTATTGCCGACAGGTATTTTGACATTCTTAGTTGTGTTATTTGGTTTATTCCCAAATATATTAAGCAACAGTATTATTGCACCAGCAGTAAGAGCAATTGCACCATTCGCTGATGCGCCTGATGTTCATATATCTCATTGGCACGGTATAACACCTGCCTTAATAGGTACATTAATCGTATTTATTATAGGTTTTATATTATTTAAATCAGTAGAAAAATGGTTTAATATTTACAGTATTCAACCTGAATACTTAACATTTAATTATTATTACGACAGAGGTATTCAATTAAGTTCTTATATATCAAACAAAATCACGCAAAGCTATATGACTGGATTTATCAGATCATACTTAATGTATATTTTCGCATTCTTTATCATTATGACTGCACTTACGTTATTTACACATCCTGTAAGTGTTGCATTCGATAATATAAGCGAAATCAGACCATATGAAGTGATTTTAATGGGCTTAATTTTAGTGAGTACATTCTGTATCGTATTAGCTAAATCAAGACTATTTAGCATCATTATGTTAGCTGCAGTTGGTTATTCAGTTGCTTTATTCTTTGTATTCTTCGGTGCACCAGACTTAGCACTGACACAATTATCAATTGAAACAATTTCAACTGCCCTATTCTTACTATGTTTCTACCATTTACCTAAAATGAGTAGACATGATGAAAATAGAAACTTTAAAATTGGTAACTTAATTATTTCGATTTGTGTCGGTATTGGTGTTATCACAATCGGATTAATTTCATATGGAAATAGACATTTTGATTCTATTTCTCAATATTATATAGATAATGTATACGATCTAGCCGCTGGGAAAAACATGGTAAACGTAATTCTTGTAGACTTCCGTGGATTCGATACATTATTTGAGTCAGCTGTTTTAGGTATTGCTGGCTTAGGTATTTACACATTAGTTAAATTAAGAGACAAAGGTAAAGATGGAGGTGAAGAACATGAAGAAACAATCGAATGATGTATTCTTTCAGTTTAATGCCATTATCATTTTCCTAATTATTATGATGTATGCTGTTTCTATTTTCTTTGGTGGACACTATACACCGGGTGGCGGTTTCGTAGGTGGATTATTACTTTCATCTGCAGTCATTATTATCGGTATAGCATTTGACACTAAAACATTAAAGAAAATGTTCCCATTTGACTTTAAATTAGTAACAGCAACTGGTTTGTTCTTCTGTGTTCTAACACCAATTTTAAGTTGGACATATAACAAAACATTTTTCACACATAAATTTGGAGAATTCCATCTTCCTATCTTTGGTGAAGTTCATTGGCATACAGCAATGCTATTTGATTTAGGTGTATTACTAGCTGTTGTGGGTACTGCCATTACTATCATATTAGCGATTGGAGAGAATGAATAATGGAAATATTAATGATTTTCGTTGCAGGTATTATTATATCCGTATCAGTGTACCTAGTTCTCTCTAAAAGTTTAATTAGGATAATTATTGGTACTACATTACTATCCCATGGCGTACATTTAATGTTACTGACAATGGGTGGATTGAAAAAAGGTGCCTTACCAATTGAAGAAGAAGGTATTAAGAACTATGTTGACCCATTACCACAAGCATTGATCTTAACTGCCATCGTAATAGCTTTCGCTGTTACAGCATTCTTCTTAGTATTAGCTTTTAGAAGTTATAAAGAATTAGGAACAGATAATTTAGAAGAGATGAAGGAGGTACCGAAAGATGAGTAATTTGATTATTGTACCTCTTGTCATTACGTTTTTAACGGCCGTTACGTTAATTTTTGTCGGTCACAGACCTTATGTTAAACGTAAAGTAGTATTAACAGGTTTCTCGTTAGCATTTTTAGTGAGTTTATACAACCTCTACCACATATATATGAATGGAACACAAACTTTAAATTTAGGTAGCTGGCCAGTTCCATACAGCATTGTGATTTACGTGGATATGTTAAGTGCATTACTCGTAACTGTAAGTTTATTGATTACGCTTATCGTACTCATATACTCTCACCAATCAATTGGACTCCATCGTGAAAGATATTTTTATTACTTTGGTGTTTCAATGATGGTGACAGGTGTTAACGGCGCATTTATGACTGGTGACTTATTTAACTTATTCGTATTTTTCGAAGTATTTTTAATGTCATCATATTTATTACTTGTTATTGGTGGTACTAAAATCCAACTACAAGAAAGTATTAAATATATACTCGTTAATGTATTAACATCTGCATTCTTTGTATTAGGCGTCGGTATGCTTTACTCAATTACTGGTACATTAAATATGGGAGATCTACATGTTAAATTCGCTGAACTTTCAGGAACAGATTTAAATATCGTTGTGATTACATTTATTATGTTTCTATTTGTATTTGCGACTAAAGCAGGTATGTTTCCACTGTATTTCTGGTTACCTGGCGCATATTATGCACCACCAATTCCAATTATCGCGCTATTCGGTGCTTTATTAACTAAAGTCGGTGCATATGCAATTATGCGTACATTTAGCTTATTCTATTCAACAAATAGTGAATTTATTACGCAAACATTAATTGTTCTAGCAATTTTAACAATCATCATGGGTTGTATCGGTGCTATCGCTTATTACGATGTTAAAAAGATTATCATTTATAACATTATGATCGCGATTGGTGTTATCTTAATTGGTGCTGCTATGATGGATAAAAATGGCATGATGGGAAGTATATACTACTTGTTACATGACATGATTATCAAAGCTGCTTTATTCTTATTAATTGGTGTTATTATTAAAATAACTGGTACACCTGATTTAAGAAGGTTCAGTGGATTAATCAATCACTATCCAGTTCTTGGTTGGATATACTTTATAGCTGCCCTTTCGTTGGCAGGTATACCACCATTAAGTGGTTTCTATGGTAAATATATCATCGTAATGTCTACATTTGAAAATGGTTATTACATAAGTGGTATTATCGTTCTTTTATCAAGTTTATGTGTACTCTATTCTGTAATG
This sequence comes from Mammaliicoccus sp. P-M59, assembly GCF_022386135.1. Classification (NCBI taxonomy): domain Bacteria; kingdom Bacillati; phylum Bacillota; class Bacilli; order Caryophanales; family Staphylococcaceae; genus Mammaliicoccus; species Mammaliicoccus sp. P-M59. The sequence goes on from NZ_JAJNJJ010000001.1 coordinate 993,157, forward strand.
CGTATTTTCTTAATGGCATTTTGGGGTGAAGAAAAAGGTTATGTTTATAACCCTAAACTACCAATCAATAAATTAATGATCGCATCAGTTGCCATTACAATTGTAGCCATTCTATTTGGTCTTGGTGCAGACTACTTATATCCATTAGTGGAAAAAGCAGCATTACCATTCTATAACCCAGAGACTTATGTTAATGCGTTAGGAGGCGATTATTAATGGCGATACAAGTACTCATAAATGTTCTTTTAGCTGCATTATGGATGATGCTTTCAGATACGTATACATTTGGTGCATTTGTATTTGGTTATCTATTTGGTATATTGTTCGTCTTAGTAGCCTTACCGCTTCTTCCAGGCAAACATTTATACTTACGTCCTGTTTGGAAATCACTAATTTTAGCAGTTATATTCATGAAAGAATTAATTTTAGCGAATATAGATGTTATTCGAATAGTCATACAAAAAGAAATCCATAATAAGCCTGCATTTTTCGCTTATCCTACAGATTTAGATAAAGATTGGGAAATTAGTTTATTATCACAATTAATCACTTTAACACCAGGTACAATCGTCGTAGCAATTTCAGATGACAAAAAAACACTCTATATTCATTCAATTGATTTTTCAGATATCGATTCTGAAGTGAGTGCGATTAAAGATTCATTTGAAAAAGCTATCAAGGAGGTGAGCATACGATGACAAATATATTCGTTATTATCGCGATTATCATCGTTGCACTCTCTATGATTGGTATGCTGATTCGTGTTATTATTGGCCCTACTCTTGCTGATAGAGTCATTGCGCTCGATGCATTGGGTATTACATTAATGGCCATCATAGCTTTATTCTCAGTATTAACTAATACTAGATATTTATTCGTTATACTTTTATTAATAGGTATATTAGCATTCTTAGGTACTGCTGCATTTGCGAAATTTATGGATAAAGGAGAGATCATTGAAAATGATAGAAACGATTCTTATTAGTATCTCAATTTTTATGATGGTCATTGGAGCTTGCTTTAGCTTTTTCGCAGCGTTAGGTATTCTAAGGTTACCAGATGTCTTTTCTCGCGCACACGCCTCAGGAAAAGCTTCTACATTAGGCGTTATGCTTATCTTGTTAGGTGTATTGATATACTTTATCGCAAAAGAAGGACATTTCAATGTTCAATTACTACTAGGTATTATCTTTATATTCATAACAGGACCATTAGCAGGTCACTTAGTTTCAAGAAGTGCTTACTATATGGGCGTTAGACCTAGTGAAAGAACAATACGTGATGATTTAAAAGATGCAAAATAACAAATAAGAGCATGGGACAGTTAATCCCATGCTCTTATTTGTTTATCTTCTCTTTTTGATAGCAATTGTTGCGCGTATAACGGAGATGAGTTCGTCTTGTTCGTTCGTAACTTTGACGTCCCATACTTGAGTTGTTCTTCCGATATGAAGGGCTTGACCTATTGCACGTACTGTACCTGATCGAGTTGACTTTATATGGTTTGCGTTGATTTCTAATCCTAATGGTATTTCATCTTCACTTGAAGCGTAATGTGCTCCCATAGATGCTGCTGTTTCTGCTAATGCTATTGTTGCACCGCCATGTAAGAATCCGAATGGTTGTTTAACTTTATCCGTTACGGGCATCGTCATTTCTATATAACCATGACTTGATTCGATTGTTTCTATTCCAAAGTTCTCTATTAAATCCATATGATTAATCCCCCTTAATCATACTATAATACCATTGCTGCAATAAATCCAAAAATAATTAACGGGATATTATATATTAAGAAGTTCGGTATACATGTATCTCTAATATGATCGTGTTCACCATCAACATTTAAACCAGCTGTTGGTCCTAAAGTTGAATCACTTGCAGGACTTCCTGAATCTCCTAACGCACCTGCTGTTCCGATAACGGCTATTAATGCCATTGTGCTAAGCCCAATTTCTTGTCCAAATGGAATAAATAAACTAGCAATAATCGGGATTGTCGCAAATGATGATCCTATGCCTAGTGTTACAACAAGACCAATAGCATACATCATTATAATACTGAATGCTTTATTATCTCCTGTAATTGATGCTAGACTTTCAACTAGTGAACCTACTTCATTTGTAGCGCTCATTACACCTGCAAATCCGTTTGCTGTTAAAATCACAACACCAATGTATGCCATGATTTGAATACCTTCAACTAATTTAGCATCTAAATCTCTCCAGTTATATAACCCTGAGAAGAAAAATATTAAGATCCCTGCTAATGCACCAAAAATCATAGATTCCGTTAATGTTTGAACAACGAATGTTCCTAAAATCGCTAAGCCAGTCACAATTAATGGATATGGCTTTAATGTTTTCATTTCTTCGTCTTCTTCCACTTTAATTGTTTTATATGTTCTAGGTTTCCAATACATAATAATTGCAACGATTAATCCGAATACATAACCCATTGATGGAATTAACATCGCTTTCCAAATACTATTGAATTCTATATCTACGTTTGCTTTTCCAAATGCATCAAAGATAATAGATTGGAATATGTGACCATAACCGTATGGGAATAAAATATAAGGGAAACATAGTCCGAATCCAATAACTGTAGCAATTAATCTTCTATCCATTTGTAGTTCATTAAATAAGCTTAATAATGGTGGTATAAGAATAGGTATAAATGCGATATGGACAGGTATAATATTTTGACTGAGTACTGATATGACAAGTAATACAGCCACTAATAATATTTTTATTTTTACTCTACTTTTCTGTGAATTTTCTTTTTTCATTGATGTAATGATTTTTCCTACAATGTAGTCAGTTATACCACTATATGAAATCAGTGCTGCAAATCCTCCTAATAATGCATAAGATAATGCAACTTCTGAACCATCAACGATTGTTTTACCAAATGTGGAAATGACTTTATCAACAGACATTCCACTTAATAAACCGCCTGTTAATGCACCTATGAATATACTTAGTACAACATTTAAACGCATTAAACAAAGTATAATCATCACAATAACAGCTACTAATACTGCATTTATTTCCAAAAAGACCCTCTCCATTCTTTAGTTCTCTACCATGATAAAGTGAAATAATGAACTTATCATATCAGTTGAGAAATAGCATGTCAACATTTCGAGAATTAGTCCGAATATTCTGAATCAAATTTCGTCATAATTAAAGCGGGATTCAAACCTATCATAGTACATAGATTTTTTATCCCGCTTTATATGTGATTGATTTTATTTATTTTTTAAGAAATGTAGTACTGTTGGTATCATAGCACCTGTCGCACCCTTTGGTCCTTTGAATGAATCCTTTTCTGTTTCCCCTGAACCTGCAATATCAAAGTGTAAGTGTGGTATTTCATCACTAAAATGCGTTACAAATGCTGCTGCAAATAATGCTTTACCGTTTTTATTTAAAATACAGTTAGTTAAATCTGCAACTTCTGAAGATTTAATATCTTGTTTCTCTTCATCTGTTATCGGTAATTCAAAACTTACTTCATTTGAATATTTCGCAGCTTGTTTCACATCATCAATGTATTGATCAGCATCGCTTGAGAATATCCCCGTTTTCCCTAAACCTAATGCTGCAACAACTGCTCCTGTTAATGTCGCAAAGTTCATAATAAGCTCTGGCTTATATTGTTTAACGAATGAAACAGCATCACCTAATACTAATCTTCCTTCAGCATCCGTATTTGTTATTTCAACTGTTTCTCCACTTAATGCGGTATATACATCATCTGGTTTCATTGCATTACTTGAAATCATATTTTCAGCTAATGGTAATACGGCCACTACATGAATTGGTAATTGTAATTGATTGATAGCATGCATCATACCTACTACGTTACTTGCGCCACTCATGTCATATTTCATCGTTGGCATACCTGTTTTAGATTTAATTTGGTAACCACCTGAATCATATGTCACACCTTTACCTACAAGTGCGATTGGATCTTGAGTTGAACCTTTATATTCAAGCACGACTAAACGTGGTGGGTTTATAGATCCTTTACCAACTGCATCTAATAAACCAATACCTTCTTCTCTAATTTCATCTTCATTTTTAATCGTGACTTTTACTTGTGAATCTTTAAAATGTTGTTCAATTTGGTTTGCGAAATAATCTGGCGTTAAAATATTCGGAGGTGTTTGTGAATATGTTCTCGCTAAATTAACACTCTCTCCTAAAATTTCACCTTGATTAATAAATGTCGTAACATCTTCAGTTGTCGATGTAACATAATTAATGACTGTATCAACATTTGCTGATTTGTTTGATTTATACGTATCAAATACAAATGTAGCTTGTGTGAATAACCAGCCAAAACGGTAAGCACGTTCTTGATGAGATACATTTTGTGATACAAACGTATCATCTAATAAATGTACTTCTTCAATTCTATTACTTTGTAAATATCTGCTTAAGTTTCCGTACACAACTTGATAGTCATTCTCTTTAATTTCTTTTAAGTTACTTAACCCTACAGCAATTAATTTAACGACTTGTCCATTTACGATAATCGCTGTACTAGTGATTTTACCAAGTTCGCTACTAATAATTTGTTGTTTTTTTAAATTTTCAAGTTGTCCGCCTAAAATTTGATTAATTTCATCAAAATTGTGCATTTGATTTAAATGGCTTGGACAACCGACTACAATCGGATGTTCATTATTAGAATATGTTTCTTTGATTTTTATATTCATCATTATTATCCCCTTTTGTTAAAACATTGAATAACCGCTTCTTCGTAAATTCCTTATAACAAATCCTGCGACAATCGCGCCAATCCATCCTGAACCAAGCATTAATATATCCGCAGTATGTATGTGTGTTAAACCTGTAATAAGTTTTGAAAATGCAGTTGTTGGATCTGTAAAGTACATAGCCGTGGAAATTTTATCTACAATTGCAAAAATAACAAATGGATAAAGTACGACCATTAACCAAGTACCTTTTAATAGCATATTTAATATAAAAGCGATTCCAAAAAACAGAACAAAAAATAATGCCATTGATATGATAACTTGCGGTAAAGATATCATAGCTAACCTCCTTTAAAAAAAGAGACCCGCCTAATAGCAGGTCTCTACACTTAATAATGAATCAATTAGAATTTACCTTTTTTATAGGCTAATCCGATACCACCAATTTTGAAAATTGCACGAGTATCGATAACTTTTTTCATGAATGCTGCTTTTTTACCAGTAATTTCACGACCCATAACAACACCAACACCATCATGGCTACCTAATGAACATACAGTACCTTTGTCATCGTATACGAATGGTTCTGTTTTCTCACCATTGAAGATGTTTTTGATGTTTTTAGCAAGGTGTTCACCTTGTTGCATAGCGATTTGTGCTGTTGTTGGAAGTGGACGTTTGTTGTCTCCTTCACCAGCCATAACAGCTGAACAGTCACCAATTACGAAGATATCATCATAGTTGTCGATTGATAAATCATCTTTAACTACGATACGACCACGTTTAACGCCGTCAAATGATTCTTCCATTAATTTGCTACCTCTAACACCTGCAGCCCAAATAGCTGTGTTAGCTTCTAAAGTTTGTTCTTCGTCGTTAACTTTAACTACGAAACCTTTTTCATTACAAGCAACGATTGGAGTAGAAATTTTGAATTCAACGCCACGATCTTCTAAATATTTAACAACGTAGTTCACTAAGTTTTCTGAGAACATAGGTAACATTTTTGGAGCAGCTTCAACACAAGTGATTTTAACTTTAGATTGATCTACACCGTATTTTTTACATAATTCAGGAATGCGTTCTGTTAATTCACCTAATAATTCAACACCAGTGAATCCAGCGCCACCTACTAAGATTGCTAAATCATTTTCATCTTTTTCTTTAGATGCCGCATAATTAGCAAATTTATCTTCGATGTGTTTAGCAATACGACGAGAAGTGTTAATGTTTTCGATTTGTAAAGCATGTTCTTTCATACCTTCAATACCGAATGTTTCACTTTCAAATCCTAATGCAACAACAAGAATATCATATTCGAATACACCGTTAGATGTTTCAACTGTTTTAGCATCTTTGTTGATTTTTGTTACTTCTGCTTTAACGAAGTTTACTTTATTTCTGTCGATTACATTTGTAATTGGATATAAAGCATCCTCATAGTTTAAAGTACCAGCAGAAGCTTCGTGTAACCATGTAGCTTCGTAGTGATAATCGTTTTTGTTGATTAATGTAACATCAACGTCTTGGTTTGAAACTAATTTTTGCAATTTAGTTACTGTTTGTAAGCCAGCGTAACCTGCCCCTAATACTAGAACTTTTTTACGTTCAAATCCCATTATTTTCACCTATACTTTCTAAATTTTGTTTGACACTTATAGGAAAGTTGTGTCACTTTGTGTTTTTCCTCACAAATAAAGATAATACTATTTACATACAAGTTTTATTGTATATTTTTATAAAGATAAATTCAAGTGTGACATATCAATTCCTTAGCATTGTTCTGGTGTACCAGAAACATCTTTAGTCTTAAATGAGCTTCCGCAACCACAAGCTGCAATCGCATTAGGGTTGTCAATCGCAAATCCGCCACCCATTAAAGATGTCTTAAAGTCAATTGTTGTACCATTTAAAATTGGTGCATCATTCTTATCTACTAAAACTTTCACACCATAAAATTCTAGAACTTCATCATTCTCTGCTGGTTCTTCTTCTGCTGACATCCCGTAAGAAAGTCCCGTACAACCGCCACCTTTAACAGATACTTTCAAATAACCATTTGGCATATCGTTATTTTTCATCATATCTTTAACTTCATAAGCTGCTGCTTCAGTTAATATAACAGTTGACATATTTATTCCTCCTAAAAAATCCAATTTTCTTCTATATGACTATATATATTTTCAAGTAATTCTTCTGGTGTTTCTCCCTTGACCATATCTCCATTGACTAATGCATATAACCCTCTTGCACATGGTCCACAATTTTGTAGACAACCGTATTCCAATACATCTACTTCTGGATCATTGTCGAGCTTGTTAAACACTACATCAGCACCTTTGGCCAAGTTTGAAATACAAAATTCGACAATTGGGTTCAATGTGTTCACCTACTCACTTTTTATTCATTAAACTATTTTAACATTCATTGTAGTTTATGCCAAAAACGATTATACTAAAAGTATACTTATATATTATAAAATATATACATACAAATTTGTAGAAATTTGATTTATGGACAAAGGAGAATAACGATGAAAAGCTTAGTATTATTAGGGGGCGGATACGGTAATATGCGCTTAATGAAAGAAATACTTCCTAGCACATTACCTTCCGATTATTCAATTACGCTGATTGATCGTATGCCATTTCACGGTTTAAAAACAGAATTCTACGCATTAGCAGCAGGCACAAAACCAGATAAAGATATTCGAGTTCAATTTCCAAAAGATAAAAAAATTAATACAGTATATGGGGAAATTACTGATATTGATTTAGACAATCAAATTGTTTCAGTTGGAGATACACGAGTTGATTATGATGAACTTGTAATAGGTTTAGGTTGTGAAGACAAATACCACAACGTACCTGGCGCAAAAGAATACACTTATAGTATTCAAACTGTTCAAAACGCACGTAAAACATACCAAGCAATATGTGACTTACCAAGCGATGCAACTGTTGGTATCGTTGGTGCAGGGTTAAGCGGTATAGAACTTGCAAGTGAATTACGCGAAAGTAGACAAGATATCAAAATCAAACTTTTCGATAGAGGTGCACGAATCTTACCTGCATTCCCAGAGAAATTAAGTAAATACGTAAAAAAATGGTTTGATAAACATGATGTAGAAGTTGTACCAAATTCAAATATCACTAAAGTTGAACCAGGACAACTTTATAACAACGAAGATATTCATAACGTTGATTTAGTCGTATGGACTGCCGGTATACAACCAGTTGAAATCGTTAGAAATCTTCCAGTTGATACTAATGACGGTAGAAGGGTTATCGTAAATCAATATCATCAAATTCCAACATATCCAAATGTATATATTGTAGGCGATTGCGCAGCATTACCACATGCACCAAGCGCATATTTAGCAGAAATACAAGCTGACCAAATCGCTGAAGTCATGAAATTACAATGGGCAAACAAACCACTACCTGAAAAGATGCCAGAATTGAAACCACAAGGATTTGTAGGTTCACTTGGTGAAAAACAAGGATTCGCTTATTTAATGGAACAAACCGTAACCGGTCGTTTAGCAAGAGTCATTAAATCAGGCGTCTTATGGTTATATAAATATCATAACGGATAAGAAAAAAGTAGCAGATTACTCTGCTACTTTTTTGTTGTATGTGAGGGTGGGTGGAAGTGAAGATGTGAGTTTACTGCCTTTTTAACTCACATCTTTGGCGATTTCGTGAGTTTATTGTCTCTTTAACTCACATCTTTTACAATCTCGTGAGTTTACTACCTCTTTAACTCACATGTTTGGCGATCTTGTGAGTTTATTACCTCTTTAACTCACATCTTTTGCAATCTCGTGAGTTTACTACCTCTTTAACTCACATCTTTGGCGATCTCGTGAGTTTACTGCCTCTTTAACTCACATCTTTTTCAATCTCGTGAGTTTATTTCTTCTTTAACTCACATCTTTTGCAATCTCGTGAGTTTACTGCACCTTTAACTCACATGTTTGGCGATCTTGTGAGTTTACTTCACCTTTAACTCACATCTTTGGCGATCTCGTGAGTTTACTGCCTCTTTAACTCACATCTTTTGCAATCTCGTGAGTTTACTACCTCTTTAACTCACATCTTGCCTCATATAACACATCTACACTCTACTCAACTCACCTGTCCCAATTAATCTTCCCAATATTATTCATTTTTATTGTTCTACTGCTACGTGTTCATCTATAAATTTTGTTACTGGCTTTAATTGAACATATCCATCTGCTACGTATTCATCATTGATTGTTACGAGTGGATAGAATAGTTCGTCTTCGTTTATTCTTTCAATAAATTGTTGGTCGTGATCTGTTAAATTTTCAGTTTGATTCATAATATCAATATATGTGTATTCAAGGTTTAACTCTGGATATTTTCTTCCTAAAATTGCTTGTAACCATTCAAATGTATCTTTTGATGATGGTGCATTTACACAACTTGCACATACAACATCAGCCCCATAAATTACTATACTTGCCTTGGACATTTTAGCATCCCCCTAGTTTCATGAATAGATTTTTTACCTTATTTCTATTATAATAGATAAATAAGATTAATGTATCTAATAACACTTGATGAGAGGAGTATTAATATATATGGCTACCGAACAACAAACAATGTTTGATCAAGTTAGTGATGTACTCGAAAAGTTAAGACCATTCTTATTACGTGATGGCGGCGACTGTGAACTAGTAGATGTTGATGACGGGATTGTTAAATTACGTCTACTTGGTGCTTGTGGTACTTGCCCAAGTTCTACTATTACGCTAAAAGCCGGCATAGAACGTGCTTTATTAGAAGAAGTACCTGGCGTAGTGGAAGTAGAACAAGTATTCTAACTTTATAATTAATAAAAAATAGGACATCGTTTATAAGACGATGTCCTGTTTTTTATTTCCTAGGTAATATTAATGATAATGTCTACTCTCTTTTCCATCATATGTTCCATTGATGTGTTGTATCATTTGTTCATTAATATATACCCAGCCTTTCCATCCAATATGAACGGCATCTGTTATAACATACGGTTCATATTCTTTATCGGTTAAATCATATACTTTCATATCGTTCTTTTGAATCATATGATTGATTTTCTCATAAACCGCTTCACGTCTTTCTTTATCCACATGAATATGATCATACCATTTTCCATTTGCTGGAATAACGATAAACAATGGATCTGCTTTGGCTTCTTTTAAAGTATCAATTAATAATTGTAAATCATCAAATTCTTTCGAATGCATATTAAACTCGTAATTACGATTATATCTTTTACGTTGCTGCTTTAATAAGTGCCAATATTTATCATTCATACAAAATTTGTTTGTTCTTGAATGTTGTGCGCCATATTCAGAAGCGTATAACTTCAAATCATTCCAATTCATTTGATTAAAATGATGGTGCTCTTCTCTATGTAACTTTGCTTTTTCTTGTCCAAAAATTGATTTCAAAGCGTCGTGTTTTTCATAGATGTTTTTTTCAAAATCATTCATAAATGTACCTTCATCATAATGATGATTTTCTTTTTCTATGATTGATTTTAAGTATGGGTCTGATTTTAATTGTTTGAATTGCACTAATCTTTTAGCAAAACGATCTTTAATTTCTGGACTTAACACTTTATTTTTAAATAAGTGGTCAGCTTGTAATGGTGAAAATCGAGCACTAAAATTATCATTAGTCAGTCCATGATTCGTAAACCATTGTGGAGAAATAATAATCGCTATTTTTTTACCTTTCAGATTATGTGCTTGGCTCCCCATATTAATTGCATGAATTAAATCAGTTGATCCACCCGTACCTATTAGATATGGTTGTAATTTCGCTTTTTTATCATTCAAGATATACGCTGGATGGAAGATGTCTTGTTTTTCCAATTCACTTGATCCAAAGATTGGATAGAACTTTTTGCTTAATAACATTTCTTCTTGTGAGTGCACACCTTTTAGTACTGAATCATCTAAAGATATCGCTTCGTTATTAATACTGTCATACTTTGAAAATGATTTAATCCATTCTACAGGTACGAGTAAAAATAAACCGAATAATAATCCACTTATTAATAATGGTAACAATAACTTTAGTTTCATTGTAATTCCTTAAGTACTTCTATAATTTTATTTGGTGTTGCCCACTCATCTCTATCAAAATCAGTAATTGTCACATCAATGCCTAAATTATTTTGAATTTCTAATAATAATCCAACTGTCGCAAATGAATCGATAATACCTTCTTCAAATATTTCAATATCAGGATTTTCTTTAACGATATCATTTTCTGCAACTTCTGCTAAAATATTTAAAACACTCTCTTCAAAATTCATAATATATCTCCCTTTTTTAATGTATTAACTTGCCTGAGAAAAGTAAAAATCCAAATGCTATACAATGGAACGTAATAAGAATCGCTACTATGTTCATAATGCTTGGATTCATCTTTATAGGATGTTTTTTACGCCATTGTTCATAATAGCCATATCCAATAAATAGCATTGCATGATATAAACCATACAAAATATAATGCCATTCAATACCGTGCCAAATACCCATAATAAAGAAATTTAAGAAAAATCCTAAATTAGATATTAATAATTTATCTTTTAATAATTTTTCTTTAGATACCCAAAATACAAATCGCATATATACGCAATCTCTAAACCAAAATGATAAACTCATATGCCATCTATTCCAGAAATCTTTAATATTTTTAGCTTTAAATGGTTGGTTAAAGTTAACTGGTGTTTGTACACCAAATAAATAACTAAATGCAATAGCAAATAAACTGTATCCCGCAAAATCAAAGAATAAATAGAAACTATAACCATACATATAATATAAGTAATTTAAAAATGTCGGATCCGTGTCTATTGGTACAACTTTTATGACATATTCATTAATGTAATAAGCAATAATATATTTATACAAGAATCCCATAAACACCATATGTATCGCTTTGATAAGCATGTCATAGTACTTTTCAGGTTCTATCGTCTTCTCTTCATCTTTAATAAATCGTTTATATCGATCTATTGGACCAGATGAGATTGTTGGAAAGAACGTAATAAAATCTATTAATTTCATCGTATCAATAGATTTAATACGACTATCACGAATTTCCATAATGAGTTGAATACTCTTAAATGCTATATACGATATTCCTAAGAATCCAATAAATTCAATGACTCTATTACCATGTATTGTAAGTTGATGTGTTCCAAGCCAGCTACTTTGTAATACTTTGACAACAATTAACGGTAATATAGATAACAATATTGCACTTACATATAACTTGAAGTTATTCGTTTTCTTTACGAGCGTGTTATAAGTTCTAATCAAAACAACTTGGTAACATACGTACAATGCAAAGAAAATAAGTTGATAACTTAAATATTGATTATCGAATAAATTTTTACTATCATCCGAAAAAATTAAAGCAAGCATAATTAAGGTTATTAACCTATTGTATATAAGACTTTTCTTACCGATTAATCCTAAAATAATTACGGGCAACATTAAGATTAAACAGATGTAGAAATAAGTAAAATCGCCATATGGTGTCATGAATTTAACCTCTCTAATACTTTGTTGCGATCTAATTTACCATTGGCCGTTAAAGGTAGCTGTTTAGCATAACTGAATTTTCTAGGAATCATATATTCTGGTAAATGTAATTTCAATTCATGTTTCAAATGCATTGTCATGTCATTTTCACTATCTAGCTCGTCATCCATTGGTACAATCGTTGCATGTAAATATTGGATTTTCTCACCATGTTTAATTGGTGAAATGACAGCTTGTTTAACATCTGGTAAATGTTCAAGTACGCTTTCAATTTCTTCAAGTTCCATGCGATACCCATTAATCTTAATTTGGAAATCAATTCTTCCGTTAATGAACCAATAGCCATCTCGATAAGACGCTTTGTCCCCTGTATGATAATTTAATTGGCCATCAATGATTTTAAACACTTTATTATGTTTTTCTTCATCTTTTAAGTAACCTTGGCTCACACTTTTACCAATAATAATTAATTCACCCTCATCTGTTAACTTCAATTCACTATTTGGGCGCACTTTGCCTATTGGTAACGGTTTAAATTGATCCAGTATTTCTTGTGTGATTTGTATACTCGTTACAGCAACTGTAGCTTCAGTTGGTCCATATGTATTATAAATAGTTGATGTCGTAAACAAATCATGTAATTTCTGTGCTGTTTTATGACTTAATATTTCTCCACAGAAGAAGAACTGCTTTAATTTCGGATGATGTGTTTCATTAAAATTAGGCAATAAAAGACACATTTCTAAAAATGAAGGTGTAGATACCCAGCTTTCTACTGCTTTTTGTTCAAGTAATTCATATAATTGTTTAGGCTTTTCAATCATCTTCTTATCAACAAGTTGAAGTGTACCACCTGTCATTAAACATGGATAAATGGCCATAACAGACAAGTCAAAAGAAAACGGTGCTTGATTTAACCACATTTTGTACTCGCCTATTTGATTTAATTCCAGCATCCATTCTGTAAAATCAACAAGACTTTCATATCTTATTTGTACACCTTTAGGAAAACCTGTAGAGCCAGATGTAAAAATTGTATAAACAATATCTTTATCAGTTATTCTATTAAAATCTTGATCCACTGATTCAACAGCAAGTATTTCTTCTATTGTTATTTGATTTACATGTAAATTATTCAATAAATTTCCAGTTGTGTTCAAAATAAAAACAGGCTCAACCTTCTCAATGATATGCTCTATTCTTTCTAATGGAATAGATGTATCTATTGGAACGTAACCAATGCCTGCTTTCATACTCGCAATCATTCCCACAATCATATAAGGTGACATATGACCATAAAGTACTATAGGCTTTTCAGAACCTTTAATTAAAGTAGCTAATTTATTAGAATAAAGATCTAATTCACCATAAGTCATTACTTCATCTCTATAATTTATAGCAACCTTATCAGCATGCCACTTATTCATAAATGTTACTTTTTCTAAGATGTCATTCATAAAAGTTCTCCTTCATTAAAATTCATTATATATAAAATCATTACTTGCGCTTCCACCAGCGTAAATCCAAAATAACACAATCATGATTATTAAATAGAAAATCGTTAAACCAATCAGCTTAAAATTTTCAGAGTTTATAATATCCCTAATTTTTTCCATTGTTAATCTCCTTGTGTTTTAATTTTGTAATTATTCTATTTCATCATTATATTCTAAGCATAATGGAATATCAAGAATAATATGTAAAATTTTAGCAATATATGGCAATAAAAAGGGAGCGTGACAGAAATCTAATTTGTTAAAAAAGATTTCGTAGTCTCGCCCCGGCAAGGATGACTAGAGTTGAAAAAGCTTGATACAAGCGTATTTCAATCCAGTCATCTACTGCCAAGAAACTAAAACAGGCTGAGACATTCCATTATGTCCCAGCCTATTTTTTAGTTATTAATTTCGTTTAATTATTTTAATTTAACCGGCGTAATTGGATCATGGTTAGACATAATTTGTTTAGCATTATCCACGCATAGCTGCACCATTTTATCTCGAGTTGCAATTGAACTACTACCAATGTGTGGCACAACGATCACTTGATCCATTTTCAAAAATGGATGATCATCTGAAATAGGTTCATTTTCAACAACATCTAATGCTGCACCTAAAATTTCTTGTTGTTCTATTGCTTCAATTAAATCAGATTCTACGATGTGACCACCGCGTCCGATATTAATTACAATTGCTGAGTTTTTCATTTTTTTAAATGTTTCTCGATTGAATATACCTTTTGTTTCAGGCGTTAATGGCGCTGTACAAACTACGAAATCACTTTCATTAAGCAATTCATCCAAAGTACGATATTCAACGTTTAATTGCTGTTCAGCTTCTTCTTTTCTAGAGCGATTATGATAAAGTACTTTGCAATTAAAGCCTTTCAATCTTCTAGCAAAAGCTTCTCCAATAGAGCCCATACCATAAATACCGACTGTTGAGCCGTGGACATCTTTTCCTGCTAAAAGATAAGGACCCCAGCTTTTCCATTCACCATTATGTACATATTGAACCGCTTCAACAATTCTTCTTGCTGCTGTCAACATTAACGTAAAGCCTAATTCGGCAGTCGTTTCTGTTAATACTTCTGGTGTATTTGTTACAACAACACCTTTTTCTTCAGCAAGTTTCACATCGATATTATCAAAACCAACAGCTAAATTGACGACACCTTTTATGCGCGTTGCATTGTTAAAAAATTCTTCATCAATTTGCTCGCTTAATGTCGTAATGACAATTGTTGCATCTTGAGAACGTTCTAAAAACGCTTCTCTAGGCATTGGTTCTAATTCGCTATTCCAAACATCTACTTCTGCATATTCTTTAATCTGATTGATAAATTTTTCTGGTAATTGTCTTGCAACAAGTACTTTCTCATTCATGCTCTCAGCTCCTTATGTGAATTTACTTAATCACTTCAAATAAATTCTTAACGCTATATGTTGGTAATACTTCTTTTTTATTAATTTCTTCTAAAGATGTTACACCAGTTTGTACATGTAATGTATCAATGCCACTATTGATTCCAGCTAAAATATCAGTATCATATAAGTCACCAATCATGACACAATCTTCTTTAGCATGACCAATTTTTTCAATAGCTTGTTCCATAATAATTGTTTCAGGTTTACCGATGAATACTGGCGTCTGTCCAGTCGATACACTTACAACGCTTGTCAATGAACCATTTCCAGGTAAAAATCCTCTTTCATTTGGAATCGAAACATCTTTATTTGTAGATATGAATTTCGCGCCATTTCTAACGGCTAAACATGCTACTGAAAGCTTTTCATAAGAAATATTCACATCTAAGCCCATTACGACATAATCAACATGTTCATCTTCTTTCACAACTAAGCCAGCATCTTTTAAAGAAGTTTCTAATCCACTTCCTCCTACCATATACACTGATGCGCCTGGAGAAGCTTCACTTATATATCCAGCCGTTGCCATTGCAGAAGTAATCACATGTTCACTTGAAGTATGAAAACCCATATTATTTAATTTTTCTGCTACTTCAGCAGGTGTTTTTGAAGAATTATTTGTAACGAATAAATAATCTTTATTATTTTCATTTAAATAATTTATAAATTCGATTGCACCTTCAATAACTTCCGTACCTTTATACATTGTGCCGTCTATATCAATAAAATAACCTTTATAATCTTTCATTTTTATCTCCTTCACCAAAAGCTGTTACGGGAACATTTTCATTTTCTAAAAAATGTTTTGTATCTTCAATTGCTTGTTTATAAAATGGCGTCGCAATTTCAAAAGCTTTTCTTAATTGATCGTGATCAAGATTTTCATAATTTCGAATAAGTTCTTTTCTGTAATCAATAGATGTTCTAATTGCTTCAGCAGTTGAAGGTTGGAATACTTTTTCAAGTTCCATAATATCAATTACATCTTTATAATTACCTGGATCTCTTAAAATAAATGCATCAATAATCAAATTCCCAATATCGACTACAGATTCAATCATCATATGTGCGATTCTTTCTAAAGCATATGGAGAATTTTTCTCGCTTTCAAAATCTACCGTCAATTTTTCTAAATAATTTAATTTTAAAGTTAAAGTTTTGCTATCTACGAAATACATGTAGAAGACCTCCTATCCATATATCATCATATCATAATTTTGAATTGTAGGGCATTGCTCTGTATACTATACAAGTAAAGAAAGATTTTTAAAAAGGAGTCGCTAAACATGATAGATATGTTCTTATATGATGAGCAAGATGAAGCGAAAATACAATTTGTAGGATTTGTCGGTGAACACAGTCGCTATGACTTAACACTGATTTATACAGATAGACATTATGGAAAAACAATGGTACTCAATACTCAAAACAATACATTTGGTATTATTGGTATAGATGACTTAGAAGAAGAAGGCTATATTAGTCACATCCTCGGTTTAACAGAAGAAGAAGGCGAAGAAGTAACAGAATATTTACATGATGTTATAGATATATAAGTATGAATTAAGTATGTGATTAATATAATGTGAGCGTTATTAGCAGTTCTGGCCGAAAGTGCAAATACTGATACCGTTATTAGCAAGTTTTGCCCAAAGTGCAAATAAGAAGTCCAGTAATGACAATTCTCAGTAGTTTTGTAAATAAGGCACTCCATAGTTACATTTCGACCGATTTTTGTAACTAACGCACCCGTCATTATAAACAACTTCATTCAAAAATATTCACAAAACGCGCTATCGCTCAATTTAAAAAAGAGCCTGGAATTTTCCAGGCTCTTTCTTTTATAAATAATCTTTTAAAGTATTTTTAGATGTAGGTTGTTCTTCAATTAAGTCTTCTTCTATTTCTACTGTTTCAGCTTCTTGTTGTTTGTCTTGTTGTTCTTGTTTAGTGTTTTGCTGAATTGTTGGCTCTATTTTAACGTCTTCTAATTTATGTTCTTCGTCTATGAAAGTTGCTTCTTCTGCTGTTAATTTAGATATCTCAGATTTAGATAATCGTCTCAACACAAAATATTTACATCCAAAATTACAATACTCTAATATATAATCTTGAATAGCAGAGAATCGCTTATTTGCATCACTTTTTTTATTAGAATCATGATAAAAGCCTTTTAAACGAAGTTGCTCGTAACCAAAGTCACCAACAATAAAATCATATTTATCTAGAATTTCAGAATAACGTGATGTAAATTGTTCTTCATTGAAAGATTTCTGATCATCTTTAATCACTTCAAAATAGTTATTTTCTATTTTAGTTAACATTCAATCACCTTATTAGTTATTAAGTGCTTGTTCACCTAGAATATGTTTTTGTTTAGCAGCTTCATTAACTTGTTCATCTGCGTGATAAGAACTACGTACCATTGGACCAGCTTGGCAATGTTTAAAGCCTTTTTCCATCGCTACTTTTCTTAATTTACCAAATTCTAAAGGTGTGTAGTATTTTTGAACATTTAAATGTTTGCGTGATGGTTGTAAATATTGACCGATTGTCATAATATCTACGCCGTTTGCACGTAAATCATCCATTGTTTCGTAAATTTCTTCAACTGTTTCACCAAGTCCAACCATTAAGCTTGATTTTGTAGGAATATCTGGGTACATTTCTTTAGATCTTCTTAAGAATTCTAATGTACGGTCGTATTTTGCACGTGCTCTAACTCTTGGTGTTAAGCGTCTAACTGTTTCGATATTATGGTTTAAAATATCTGGTTTAGAAGCCATTAATGTTTCTAAAGCTTCATAACTACCACCCATATCTGATGGTAATATTTCAATTGTAGTATATGGATTTAACTCTCTTACTTTACGTACTGTTTCTGCATAAACGTTAGAACCAGCATCTTTCAAGTCATCTCTTGCTACAGCTGTAATTACTACGTGTTTTAAGTTCATAAGTTGAACTGATTCTGCTACACGTTGTGGTTCATCTAAATCTAACTCATTTGGAAGACCTGTTTTAACAGCACAGAAACGACATGCTCTCGTACAAACTGCACCTAAAATCATAAATGTAGCTGTACGTCTTTCTCCCCAACATTCGTGAATGTTTGGACATTTAGCTTCTTCACAAACTGTATGAAGATTCTTCTCACGCATCATTTTCTTCAAGCCTGTGTAATTCTTATTCGTGTTTAATTTTATTTTTAACCAGTCTGGTTTACGTAATATTTCTTCATTTTTAGTAGCCATATACGTGAACACCCTTCTATTATTAATTTTCATCTTTATATATTATAACGAATATAAGTATAAATTTAAATGCTCATTACACTTTCTTTTCATGTTGTAATAACTTTTGTTCAAAAATATTTCTTAAAAACTCTGGCATAATATAATTTATATTCATATCTTTCAATATCGGGAAGTATCTTCCGAATGTGTACATATCAATTGTACCGAGCTTATATTGTTCGTGATCTTCTATTTCTTTACCATTCACAAAACATTGACCTGTAGACTCAATATAGCCGATATTTTTAAATACATATCCTCCAAAAATATCTCCTCTAAAGCCAAATCCAAATGCTACTTCATCCATATAGAACTGTTCCATCGCTTTATAGATAATTTGTTTAAGTTCTACACCTCTTAAATCTACTGAAACAGTGTTTATAGGATGCGGCAACATTTGATGAATATCGTATTCTGTTAACTCATTACCCGTCTTACCTTTAACGATAAGACCTGCATTAATAATTGCACAGTCTGCTCCTGTAAATTCTAATACACTTTCGCATAATAAATCCGTTGTATAACTTGCACTGTTAAGTCGTCGTGGTAATGAAAAATTCCCTTTAAGAATCGGTTTATTTAATAATGCCTTACCTTTTTCTTCATAATCATTTGGTACTTCTTCAATTAAGTCAGAATTAATAATTTCCGCTTCTTTATGAATAACTTTTTGATTTTCAATAATTAAATCTACTTTACCAACATAATGCCCATATTTACCAGCTGCAGCCATTAACACACCATTTTGTTCTTCGCCATTTTCAAAATAATGATGTGTATGTGCGCCGAAAATAACGTCAACTTCCGGACATTCTTTGCAAATTTGCTCATCAAAGAAGATGCCAACATGACTTAATACGAGCAGTACATCATACGATTCTTCCACTTGCTCGATTTCATTTTTTAGCGCAAGTAATGGTGACGTTACTTTCCAATCAAGTCTTTCATAAATATGATTAAAAGGTGCTGTCAAACCAATCATACATACTTTAATACCATTAATATCTTTAACAACATGAGAAGTTATATGATTCGGTAAATTGCCATCTAAATCAAATAAATTGCAACAAGTAACATCGAACTGAGCTTCATCATATAAGTGGTTTAAGGCATCATGAGATATTGTCATACCTTCATTGTTACCTATTGTTACAACATCTACGTGACTGTCATTTAAAATATTAACATTTTCTCTACCTTGTGATGCTTCTGTTAAAGGATGAAATAAATCTATATGATCACCTATATCAATATATAGAGTATCATGCTGACAACGACTTCTTTCATCTTTAATATACTGAGATATTTTGGCATATGTATTTAAATGACTGTGTATATCATTTGTATGAAATATCGTGAGCTTCACAAATCCAACTCCTTATAAAACACTTTTTATAATCAAATATATACCTAAGATTAACATTGTAAATCTTAAAATTAAAACGACAGTGTCTGACTTCATTCTACTATTTATTCTTACACCAATTTTTGCACCAAAGTAACTTGAAATAATCAATACAATCGCATGTACCCAAAGTACATTACCTTGCACAATGTGGCTGACAGAACTTGATAAACTTGAGAAGAATATCATCATCATACTTGTACCAACAGCAACATGTGGTGGGAATCTAAATACAATAATCATCAATGGAGTCATCAGTGCACCACCACCGATACCGAATAAACCAGTCGTTATACCAACAATAAATGATGAAACAATAGCAACAAACGGTGGTACACCGTATTTATGATGTTCGCCATATCTATCTGTAAAAGATTTTAAATACTTTTCTTGTTGGAAATACTTTATTGGTTTCACACGATTACGTATCATTAATACGATAGAAATAAAGATTAAGAAAATACCAAAGTACAAATTAAATGAATCTAAAGTAAAATACTTACTTAAATATGCACCGAGTAAAGCACCCGGAATGATACCAACTAAGAATATCAATCCATTTTTTACATCAACTTGCTTCGTTTTCAAATAACCTAATGTTGCTGTTAAACCCGTTGTAATTAAAATAACGGATGATGTACCAATCGCTCTTTGTGGTGTCATACCAGACAATAATTGATGGTCTATACCGAAATATACGAGTGACGGAACAATAATAATTCCGCCACCAATTCCAACTAACGCCCCTAATATTGCAGACGATACACCTATAATAATTAACACTAAATATGCCATACCTGTCACCTCTAAAATAATTTAAGTTGCTTAGGCGCTAAACCTTCGTATTCTATATCTAATAACTTTTGGTAAGTTTTGGCATTTTGTGCAGCATGTCCACCAGAATTATTATTAAATACTACATAAACATCTTTCGCTTTATGCTCTAAAATTTTAACTTTATCAGCTAACTCTTTAAGTTCTGCTTCATTATAATTATATAAATATCTGACATCACGCCACTCTTGATCTGTCATATCTTTCTTCGTCCATCCGTTTACATTTCGACCATGATAACGGACGAAAGCAACATCATGCGTAATACGATTAACAAGTGGTATAGACCCTTCTCCACTCTGCGGTTCATCACAAACACTGTGAATAAATTTCATTTCGGTTAAAAATTCCAACGTATACTCTTTAACATCTTCTTTAAACCAAGTACGATTACGGAATTCGATACAAACATCAAAATCTTTTAATTGCTCACGTATATAACGTAAATAATTAATATTTTGAGGCTGTAAATCAAACCAAGGTGGAAACTGTACGAGAATCATCGCTAACTTTCCTGATGCTTTCAACGGTGCCATCGAATCTTTAAATAAATTAAATAATGTCATTTTGTCCTCAGCAAAATCAGTTACCTCAGCATGACCTGTTAACGCCTGATGAATCTTAACAACAAACTTGAAATTATTAGGCGTTTCCCGTATCCATTTTTCAATATTTCGTTGTGGTTGAATTGCATAATAAGTTGCATCTAATTCCACAATTGGAAAATGAGCAGCATATGCTTTTAACTTATCTTTTTTATTAGACAGGTCCTCATATAAAGAATCATGATCTCCCCATCCAGTTAGGCCAATTTTTATCATATCTCATCACCATACTCATCATACCACACAGAGTATTTATAGTTCAGTTTGTTTGATTAAAATTATGTAAAACTATGAATGAGCAGTAAAGAATCGTATGTCGTTCGTTACACTTCTTATACAATCTGTAATTATAAGCCGTCTTAGTTACACTTCCGCCGACTTTTGTTACTAAATTCACCATTCTTTTCAACTCATAAAAAAATAACGGCTATGACAAACTATAATGTCCTAGCCGTTTTAAATGTGTATCAACTCATTCATGTAGCAAGTTGTATATTTCTATCACAATATTTCATAACTTCCTCGTCATGCGTAACAATTAATATAGTAGATTTACCTTTAAATTCTGATAAAAGTTCAAGTATTTTATATTTATTATCATTGTCTAAAGCACCTGTTGGCTCGTCTGCAAAAATGATTAGAGGTTCTTTTAATAGTAACCTAGCAATTGCGACTCTTTGTTGTTCTCCTCCACTTAATGTATAAATTTTAGTATTAAGTGGTTTATTTAATCCTACTTTTTTCATGACATCATTTTTCAATACTTTTTTCTGTGATTTACTCAATTTTTTATAAGTTAGTACGATGTCCAAATTATATTCAATCGTTTCATGTGTGATAAGTGCGTAGTTTTGAAACAAATAGCCTAACTTATTTCGATATAAAAGCATCTTATGTTTACGTTTCATCTTAGTTATGTCATCACCATCAATATAGATAGTGCCACCATCAATTTTTTCTAAGCCACACATACAACCTAATAAAGTAGATTTTCCCGAACCACTTCTCCCAGTTATGGCGACCATTTCACCTTTGTTAATATTCAAACTCAAATCACTAAATAAATTAACACCATTAAATTGTTTTCTTAAATTATTTACACGGATCATTGTTTAATCATCTTCTCATACTCAGATTTACTAATATATTCTATAAAATAAACCCATTTACCTTTGTGATCGATTTTGACATATTGTTCAGAAGGGCTATGACCTTTAAAGTCCAATAGGTAGTTATTTTTATGACCATTTTCATCATAAGATTCAATATCTTTATAATCTTGGATATTTATTATTTCTTGTTTACTTAAATGTTCAGCATCGCTACTATATGGAACCTTAGCATAACTCCACCCTCTTTTAACAAAGGGATTTACTACATCCAATTTTTCATCAATATTTTTCATCGTAAATAAAATTATACAAATAATCATAATGCTTGCTATTAATGTATAAATTAACTTTTTCATTATTGAGTCTCACCTCTTCTTGCATCTTTCAACAAATGATATTCATATCGATTAATAAAAATCATGACAGAAAGTAATTCGAATAGAATGATTGAAATCATTAATTTGAATGAAATTTCTACAATATCAAAAAAATTCACAATAAATAATGCTATAAATGTAGAAACTAAACTATTTATCACAAAACTTATATGCTTTTTAAAAAAAGAATCTCCATGAATAGTTCTTACAAATATCACTTTTTTCTCTCTATCACAATAAATATTAATAATAAATAGATATACTGAAATTAATATTATGATTCCTAGTATAGAGGTAGTAACAGAAACAAATAGATTACGTTTTATTTTATTATATTCAGTCAATACACTACTATAAGCATTAGTCAAACCTTGAATTTCTGTATCAAACTTATTATTATCTAGTTTACTTTTAATTAGATCATAATCATTAAAGAGCAATAACCCTTGTGATGTAGCAGAACTATAGAAAGAAATTGGATAATAACCTTTAGGTAATATTATTATTACTGGATTATAAGATATAACCTCTTTACTATATACACCTGTACTATAGTTAAATAAATTATAATTATTTTTTATTTTATGAACTTTGATATCTAGATACCTTTCTTTATTAGGAACTTTCTCAATTTCATCATAAAATTCAATCTCTTCATGTAAATCTTTTTTTATTTTATTTATATTCTCTTTGGAAAAACCATTATCAGGAATTAGTGCTGTAATTTTTGAAAAATCTACTGATTCTTTGTTTTCTATACTAATTTTATTTCTATCAATAAAAGTCTTATTTACATAGATAGCATTATCTAAATCATATTTCTCTCCAGATTTTTTCCAATTATAATGTCTATGAAATGTAAGCATCCAATTCTTTTCAGGAATTTTGTTTAATAAATTTATCACTTCTTGATCTGAATATTTAAACTGTTTCTTACCTGTTTCTATTTCATTTGTTGTCAAATCAGCAATATATAAATCTTTATTCTTAAACCAATGCTTTTCACTGTTAACAATGTCAACCGTTTCTATGTAATTATGTATTGAAATCGATATAACATTGAGTAATGTTAAAGTCACTATTAACTTAATTATATTTGGTAAGTATTGGAACCTATTGCCAACACCTTCAAATTTTATATATTTTTGAATATTAAAAGTTTGTTTAGATACTAACCAGTAAGACATTAGCGATACCATAATCAAAATAATATAAAATATTACTACACAAATTAAATATGACCAAAAGATATATCTGATTTGTGCCAATTGATTATATAAATATAATCCAATAGTTGCTATTAAAGTTATTATTATGAAATGTGAAACAAAGATTTTCGTAATTTTTAATAATTGTAAAGCTATAATTTTTGACGATGTGAATCCATGTATTCGTTTAATAGACATTTCTTTCACTGAAGCAAGTTGATCATATAAAATAGCTATGAAAATTATTACTAATAAAATTATGAAAGTAGAAGGTAATTGATGGGTACTTATATATTCCAATATTATTAAATGTAATGGAAATTCATAATCTTCAATTGTTAAACCTTTTTCTTCTAATGTTTCATAAAAATCACTCTTGGGATTCTCTTTTATAAAAAAAGTTGTTCCAACCAAATTTACTTTACCCAAAATTTTATTATCTGGTTTTATAATTTGATATTTCTTGTTACGATTAAATGTTTTTTCATTAAAATTAAGTTTCTCGTTCAAATTATATTGAGATAAATATTTAGTTTTACCATTATCATCATAATTCCCATTTACTCGAATCATCGAAATATTATGTTCAGTAGAAAGTTTAACTAATAACCTATTTATTTCTTCTTTATTATGTTTCTTGTCCCACTTTGCTATAACTAATGCTTTATTGTATCCTGGTAATTTAATATCATCTATATAATTATAAAAATTTAAGAATATAAAAGTTATAATACAGAATATAAGAAATATAGTAGTCTTTGTAATTTTCTTCATTTATAAACTCTCCATAATTGCTATGTTGGATTACTTTCTGCACATATTTTTGCCTCTCCCCTTATCTATATATTAAGTTCAAGTTATTCAAGACGTCTTAAGAATAATATATTTAATTCATAATATTCTGTCAATTATTTTTTATACAGTTTTTTACATTTAAAACCCTCGCTATTTGTTTGTTGATAGCGAGGGTTTTGTGGTATATTTAATTTATTCGGATACCTTACATAATGTTATTTAATGATGGCCGTCATTGTATAATTTTTATGGTTAAGGTATTTTTTTCTGCGTTTTTATTCATTGTTTTGTCTCCTATTTTAATTTCAATACTTGTCCGATTTGTATGACATCTGATGTTAATCCGTTCAATTTCTTTAATGTTGCTACGTTAACGCTTGTTTTTTGACTGATACTCCATAGTGTATCTCCTGCTACGACTGTATATGTTGTTGGCTTCGTATTGAGGGCACCGCCGTTAATGGCTTCTGCTAGTGATTTTGTATATGCATTTAAATTATTTTTAATGTAATTCATATCTTTTGTTGAGGTAATAAATCCTAATTCTACTAATCGGTAATTGATATATTCTGCTTTAGCAACGTTACAATGTAATAGGTCACTTCTTTCTGTAATGCCTCTAACAGTACCTACATGTTTTTTCACTGCTGCTTGTAATGCTGTATCAATACTGTCTGCTGCTAATCCACTTGGAATAATAACATGACCTCCTGTAGCTGATGCGGCTGCTGAATCTAAATGAAATTCTACTACAATTTCATAACCTTGTGATTTCACCCAATATAATCCGTAATCTGTTTTATTTCCGACTTGTTCACCGTATGCTGTGTCTTGATACATATCTTGGTCTTTACCATATATTCCAACTGTATGACCTGCTTGTTTTAAATAATTTGCTACTCTGTCTACGATATTCGCTCTAATAAAATCTCTTTCATTTGTTCCATTTCCTACTGCGCCCGGATCATTATATCCATGTCCTGCTACAATCATAATTTTTCTACTCATTTTAACGGCTCCTTTATTGTTAGATTGATCTAATTTTTGATTAAGTTTGGATATATCATAATTTTCAATTGGCATACCACTGCACACTCTTGTTACTTCTTTAGAAATGTCTTCACCTTTTCGACGTAATTGGATATGCAAATGTTCACTCATCGGATTATTGTCATAATTACTGTTGCCTTGTAAACCAATGATGTCACCTTGAATGACTTTATCACCTTTAGAAAATTGCAATGTATCTCTTTGCATATGTCCGTAAATCCAATCATTGCCATTATTATCTCTAATTTCAATTGTGCCTCCGAAATTACCAAATGGTTCACTTAATATAACTGTTCCACTAGTAACAGCTGGAATTTGATTCGTTTCATTACTATAGACATCAAATGCTCTATGATAACCACTACAATAGGCATCATAATTTATACCATCTTCTGTGTAATTTCTGTATCCATAGTTCTTCGGATATTGATCGTACGTTCTTGGGTCAGATGAAATTTCCCATCCTTTTTTAGTTAAATATGTTATAGCTGTTAACATTCAATCATCCTTTCTTTTTTTTATTTTTTACCAGATTCTTTTAAGAACTTTTCTTGTTCACGTGATTGATTTGTAAAAATGAATGTGTTTTTCCAAATACCATAAAGCACAAATACAATAGGTATCCCTGTGTTTAATACGTTCATCCACGCATTTAACTTTTGAGGATTCAACCATTCTACCGAAATACCAGATGCATTCAATGCTAAATATAGTGCACCTAAGAACCCACCTATCATTGCGATAAATTGTTTAACTTTGTCTGGATCAATTGGGATTCTGTTATCTTCTTCGGAATAATTCAAATTTACTTTATCTGTTTTGAAGTTCATTTTAACCATGTGTATCACCTCCTTGGTTACACTATAATATAACTTTTGGTTGACGTCAATAACTTTTAGTTATATTTTTCTGCAAAATTATTGATAAAATATAACTATAGGTTATAATAAGAGTATCAATCATATAAGGAGCGGGAAACTTATGGTGTCTCAAAATAAACTCTCTGAACAAATAAGTTTATTAAGAACAAAAAATGGATGGACGCAACAAAAATTAGCAGATGCGTTACAAGTTTCAAAACAATCCATTTCATATTGGGAAACAGGAAGAAAAGCACCAAAGATGAAGAAAATAGAAGAAATGGCAAAGTTATTTGACGTGAGTGTCAGTTACATTTTAGACGGGGAAGCTAAACAAACTTATAACTCTACTGCAGAAACGATTGCCGCACATTTAGATGGAGAATTAACAGAAGAAGAATTGAAGAAAGTATTAGAATATGTTGATTTTCTAAAGCATCAAAACAAATGATTTATTAAACGGATAATATGGTGGGGATAATTTGAATAGATATGAAAAAACACTTATCAATAATGAACACATCGTGATTAAAGAAACAAGTAACCTTCCGAATCAACTGAAAGGTTTATATGTAGATGGATTAATTTTATTGAAAGATGATTTATCTAACAAAGAAAAGTTAGAAGTGCTAGGAGAAGAGTTAGCCCATCATGATATATCTTATGGAGATATTCTCGATACAAGTGAATTATTGAAATGGAAATTTGAGCATAAAGCAAGAAGATTAGGATTTGAAAAAATTATACCTTTAAAAAGTATTGTGCAAGCATATCAATCAGGTGTCCATAATAAATTTGAACTGAGTAATTATTTAGACGTATCTGAAGGTTATATAGATGAAGCTTTAGAACATTACAAACAAAAATATGGATTAAGCACATGGTATGATCATTATTTAATAAAGTTCAACCCCCTTCAAGTTTATGAATATAGAGAAATCAATTAAAGGCTGAGACGTCATAGTCTCAGCCTTTAATCATGTTATGACCATACGTTATATTTACCATTCTGCAATGCTTCCATCTTTATGTCTCCAAATTGGGTTATGCCAATCATGCCCGACTTCCGCCATTTTTCTGACATGTGCTTCATCAATTTCTACACCAAGGCCAGGCTTTTTAGGAATATCTACATATCCATCTTTAAATTCAAATACTTTTTTGTTTGTAATATAGTCTAAAATATCACTGTCTTTATTGTAATGAATGCCTAAGCTTTGTTCTTGAATAAAAGCATTGTGACAAGTTGCATCTACTTGTAGACATGATGCTAAAGCGATAGGTCCAAGTGGACAATGAGGTGCAGCACCTACATCATAAGCTTCTGCCATAGAAATAATTTTTTTACATTCTGTTATACCACCAGCATGTGATAAATCAGGTTGAATGATATCGACAAATCCACTTTCTAAAATAGGTTTGAAATCCCATCTAGAAAATAATCTTTCCCCAAGCGCTATAGGGATAGTTGTCGTTTGACTAATTTCTCTAACCGCTTCTATATTTTCACTTAAAACTGGTTCTTCTATAAACATTGGATTGTATGGCTCTAATTCTTTCGCTAATACTTTAGCCATTGGTTTATGAACACGCCCGTGAAAATCAATTCCAATACCTAATCGATTGCCAACCGCTTCTCTAATGCCAGCTACACGTTGAACAACACTTTCTATCTTGTCATAACTATCTATATACTGTAATTCTTCTGTTGCATTCATTTTGATTGCTTCAAAACCATTTTCAAAAGCTTTTTTAGCAGCGTTCGCAGTATCTTGAGGTCTGTCACCACCAATCCATGAATATACTTTCATAGATTCTCTACATGCACCTCCTAATAATTCATGAACAGGCGCGTTATAATATTTACCTTTAATATCCCACAATGCTTGGTCTATACCTGAAATGGCACTCATTAAAATTGGACCACCTCTATAAAAGCTACTTCTATACATCATATTCCAGTGATCTTCAATATTTAAAGGATTCTTGCCCATCAACTGTTGCATAAATTCATCAACCGCTGCACCAACAGTCTGAGCCTTACCTTCAATGACAGGTTCACCCCATCCGACGATACCTTCGTCCGTCGTAATTTTTAGAAACAACCAACGCGGTGGTACTTGAAACAACTCATAGTCTACAATCTTCATGTTAGCACTCCTCTTTAATGTACTTTGTTATAAAATGCTTGTGCTTTTTGTTCTAGTTCTTCAAAATATGCTTTATTCGTTTCTACTTTCGTATTAACTAATGCACTACCTAAACCAACTCCAACAGCTCCCGCTTCAATAAAGTCAGTAACATTGTCTATACTCACACCACCTGTTGGTAAAAGTGGTATATGCGGTAATGGACCTTGTAAATCTTTAATATATTCAGGACCTAAACTTGTTGTTGGAAAGACTTTAATAATATCTCCACCGTATTCATAAGCTTCTAAAATTTCTGTTGGTGTTAAAGCACCTGGTATACTTACGGCACCATACTTTTTACTCATGCGAATCGTATTTTTATCTACCGTTGGCGACAATATAAACGTTGCACCACTTAAAATAGCTAACCTTGCCGATTCTGCATCTAAGACTGTACCTGCTCCGACTACAACTTTACCCTTCATTTCATTAGAGATCAGTTCAATAGATTCTAACGCTTTAGGTGAATTCATCGTAACCTCAATCGCACGAATCCCTGCTTTATATAATGATTCTACGATTGGTAAAATATCATTTGGATTTGCATTTCGTAAAATTGCGATTAATTTAGTTTCTTTGATTGTTTGTAATGTATCTATTTTAGACGCCTCCTTATCTAATTACATCATCCACATGACTTGTATGTTTCATTTGTTCAATTTCTTCTTTAGTTGGTAATCCTTCAACATCACCTTTTACTGTTGTCACGAGTGCACCAGCATTACAAGCCTGTTCAGTCGCTTCATGAATGGACAATCCTTCGATAATACCTGCGATTAATCCTGCCGCAAAGCCATCTCCAGCACCAACAGGATCAACCACTTCAATTTCTTTTGATGCTTTTGCATAACCTGAAATGTCGTTATGTACATAGTAAGCACCTTTACTTCCTAATTTAACAACTACTGTTGACGCACCTAAATTTATAATCTCTTGAGCAATTTCTTCTTCAGATTGTGTATTGAATAAAAATGCCCCTTCACTCGTTCCTGGCAACACAATATCACTTAAAGCTATTAATTGTTTTAATGTCTCTTTCGCTTCATCTTCAGACCATAATTTGAGTCTTAAGTTTGGATCGAAAACAATTTGTAATCCTAATGATTTTGCTGTCGAAATGAGTTTAAATATTGTTTGTTTACAAGATGCACTTAAAGCAGGCGTAATACCTGTGACATATAAATATTTAAATTGAGCGACATAACTTTCATCTATATTTGCTTCAGACATTAGACTAGCTGCTGAACCTTTTCTATAATAATGGACGCGTGTTTGATCTTGTCGAAATTTCTCTTTAAGAAAAATGCCAGTTGGCGCCTCAGATATTAATTTTACAGAATCTACATTAATACCTTCACCACGAACAAAATTTAAAATCTTCTGTCCTAATTCATCATTTCCTAATTGACTGATCCAGCCAGTTTTAACACCAAGCTTTTCTAACCCAATAAGCGTATTTGTTTCAGCCCCGGCTATATGCGTTGAAAAGTCTTGAGCATAACGCATTGGTCCTACTTCTTTAGGTGCAAACACAACCATCGTTTCTCCAATAGACAATACATCCATCTTCATGCCCTCCTTATAACTTAATAGCCATCTGCGTTGTATAAACGTGCAGATAAACCACCATCAATGACTAAGTGTTCACCTGTCATCATTACAGAATCATCAGATGCTAAATATTGCGCTAATTTACCAATATCTTCTGGTTCATTAATTCTTGATGTCGCGTGTAAATCTAAAACGCCTTGTCTCACTTCATCTTCGTTTTCCATTGAATTAAACCAATTTTTTAAATGTGATGTGTTCGTAAATCCAGGACATATCGCATTAACACGAATATTGTATTTACCTAAACTTAATGCCATACCTCTTGTCATCGCATTAACGCCACCTTTAGCTGCAGCATACATATCAGTATCTGGTAAAGTCGCGATTGAGTGGTTTGAAGAAATGTTGATAATTGAACCGCCACCTTGTTTCTTCATTTCAGGGATGACATGTTTAGAACATAAAAATGTGCCTCTCAAATCAATATTGATAATAGAATCCCAATCTTCAACTGTTGCTTCTTCAATTGATTTAAACACTGTGATACCTGCATTATTAACGAGTGTGTTGATTTTCCCATAATGATTCACTGTTTCGTTAACCATATTAATAATACTTTCTTCTTTAGATACATCTGTTTCAACAAAGTATGCGTCGCCACCGTTATCGATTATTTCTGTTACTGTTTCTTTACCAAACTCAGGATCAATTGTAGCAACGACAATCTTTGCACCTTTACTGCCAAGTTGTTTTGCAATACCTTTACCGATTCCTTTTCCTGCGCCAGTTACAATAATGACTTGTTCATTTAATTCACTCATTTATAATTCCTCCTTATATTCATTTATTTGGTTTTGGTAATGAGAATATTTCTTCTACAATTAAAGATGCTGCGCCAATCGTGTATAAATCGTCCCCTAAAGCAGAAGTTACGATTGGTGTCTCTTTCGCATCTTCACCCATTACTTTTAACCGAATGATTGCTTTAATTTCTGGTAGTAAGAGATGACTAATTTTTGTTAAACTACCACCTAATACAATAAATTTTGGTCCAAATAAATTGATTAATATTGCAAAGCCTAAACCAAGATTCCTACCAACTTCTTTAGCAATTTGGACACATAATTCATCGCCTTGATTCACTGCCTCATAAAAATCTTCAATACTTAAATCATCAATTTCAGACTGTACATTTAATATTTGACTTTTACGACCAATTTTTAATTGACGCTTAATCATTTTTAAAATTGCTGTTTCTGAAGTCAATGTTTCTAAACAGCCATAATTACCGCAAGAACATAATGGACCATCTGGATCTATCGTGACATGTCCAATTTGACCTGTAATATGATGATTACCTCTTAAAATCGATCCATTATTGATAATACTTGCACCAACACCATAGTCTACGATAACCGATATAAAGTTTGTTTCTTCTTTGCCTTGACCAAACCACATTTCTGCAAGTGCTGCACTATTACAATCATTATCAATTAAGACCATCAAGTCTGTTTCAGATTCTAATATCGATTTAATTTCGATATTTCTCCATCCTAAGTTTGGCGCAAAGATATTTGTACCATTTTGAGTATCCACCAATCCGTGCATGCCTACTCCAATACCTAGCACTTCAATTTGTTGCGCTGAATATTCTTCTGCAATTAAACGAATTTCTTGTCCCAAATAAACAATCATGTCATTTGGATCTTTTTGTAAGTCCATTTCTATTTGTTTCTCAAATAGGATTTCCGCTCTTAAATTGCTGACAATAATACTCGTTCTATATGCACCAATTTCTAAACCAATCATCACTTTTTTCTCTTTATTAATATCAAGTGGTATCGGTTGTCTGCCTCTAACTTTTCTTTCCATTGCCTTCTCTTCTATCCATTGTTCATCAATTAATATTGAAACAATTTCTGAAACTGAAGGTCTTGATAAGTCAATTCTATTCGCAATTTCTACTCTAGAGATTGGTCCATACTTTTGAATCGTCCTTAATACAAGTTGCTTATTATAATCTTTCATTAAATTAATATTGATCCGAGATGATTGCTTCACGACACCCCTCCTTAACTTTAAGTAAATTAAAATAACTAAATAGAATATATTTATTCATATATTACTTGATTTTCTATTTGAAAAGGCTTACATTAATAATTAAATCAGATTCAAAGTGTAATTACAACTTTTTTAGTTATCTTAAATAATTAAATACCATCAACGAGCTTCAACCTTTTATTTTAACTAAAGTTTCTGATGGCGTTATTCAAATTACATGGGGGTAATAAAATGGAAGCAAGCAATTATAGAACGAAGTTAATTTTCTTCCTAGGTGCTTTAGGTGGATTGCTTTACGGATATGACACAGGTGTTATATCTGGCGCGTTGCTTTTTATAAAAAATGATATACCACTCACAAGTTTCACTGAAGGTTTAGTCGTGAGTTCAATGTTAGTCGGTGCAATATTTGGCTCAGGATTCAGTGGACCACTATCGGATAAACTCGGTCGAAGAAAGCTCGTATTTGTTATTGCGATTGTCTTTATCGTCGGTGCATTAATTCTATCATTAGCACAATCAATGATTATCCTAGTTATAGGTAGATTTATAATCGGGTTAGCAGTCGACGGCTCTACTGCGATCGTGCCAGTCTATTTATCAGAAATGGCACCTACTGACACGAGAGGTTCTTTAAGTTCATTAAACCAACTGATGATCACAATAGGTATTCTTGCTTCATATTTAGTCAACTATGCGTTCGCAGATATGGAAGCTTGGAGATGGATGGTTGGATTAGCAGTTGTACCTTCTGTCATCTTAATGATCGGTGTTTACTTTATGCCAGAAAGCCCTAGATGGTTACTTGAACATAAAAGTGAAAAAGCCGCTAGAAAAGTTATGGCAATTACAAGAAAACAATCAGAAATTGATAAAGAAATTGATGAAATGAAAGAAATCATTCATATATCAGAAAGTACATGGACAGTCTTAAAATCCGTTTGGCTAAGACCCGTACTTGTTATAGGCTGTATATTTGCACTACTCCAACAAATCATCGGCATTAATGCCATCATTTACTATGCACCAACAATCTTTAGTAAAGCAGGTTTAGGAGATGCAACAGCTATTCTTGGAACAGTCGGCATCGGATCAGTCAATGTAATTGTAACGATATTTGCAATATATATAATGGATAAAATTGACCGTAAAAAACTACTCATTACAGGTAATATCGGTATGGTTTGTTCATTACTTATTATGGCAACACTCGTATGGACAATCGGGTTACATTCAACAGTCGGCGCATGGATTATTGTCGCATGTTTAACATTGTTCATTGTCTTCTTCGCATTCACTTGGGGACCAATCTTATGGATCATGTTACCAGAACTATTCCCAATGAGAGCAAGAGGCGCAGCAACAGGCATCGCGACATTATCATTATCAATAGGTAGTTTATTAGTCGCACAATTCTTCCCACTACTCACATCAGTAATGGGAATCGAACAAGTATTTCTAATCTTTGCAGTCATCGGTATACTTGCAATGATATTTGTCATTAAATACTTACCAGAAACAAGAGGCAGAAGCCTTGAAGAAATCGAAGTAGACTTAAGAAATAGAACATCATCCGTTACATTATCTAAAATAGATTAAGAAATAGGAATACCCCGTAGAAATTCTACGGGGCTTTCTTTATCTGGTAGTATTATAAATCCAAAATTCACTTCTTTTCTATTATCTTAAACAAGACATAAAACAATAAGAGAACTGAAATACCTAATATAATAAAAAAGATTGATATTATAAAATTAAAATCATAAACTAAATCTCCAGCAACAATTAACACTGTTCCTAAAAATAAACAAGTAGCAAATATGTATGAAATTTTAGCTATATTTCTTGGCTTTACTTTATCATGTTCTATAGAAGCAATAATATTTATATTTTTAGATATTGCAACGTATATAGAAATGGTTAAAGAAATTACTAATATACATATATCTATTATGATATTAAACACTGTCTACCTCCATTTACTTGTTAGTTTTATTCTTTTTATAATCTTTGATTAAGTAAAATAAATGTGAAGCACCTAAGCAACAAAAAATGACTATAACTATATTAACAATTATACATATCATATTTGAATTAGGTAAATACGAAAACAATAACATAAGTGGTATAAAGCATATAATTTCTAGTATTGTTATATTTTTAAAAATTTCTTTTAAATTATTCAACGTTGACCACCTCATTATGATAACCTTGTAAGACTTCATTTTATATTTCCTTAATTTGAAAAAATAATACCATAAATAGGTATATATTTTCTATATTAAAAATATCTCCCATCGATTTTGTTAAGTGCTGACGCCTGAGGGAATAGTATGCGTGAGAGACTACAGGCTCGAACCATACCCTAGGCAAGCATGCACGAACAAAATCGAAGATTAATTTATAAACACATTATCTAAAATAGATTAGGAAACGGAAAAACCCTGTATAAGTTCTTAAGACTAAGAACTTATACAGGGTTATTTTATCTATAAATATTGTCTTACGCAGTTTAATTGGTATTATCCAATTGAACCTTCCATTTCTATTAGAAAGTCTGTTAAATAATTATTTCTGTTATTATAAAACCTTTTATATCAACGTTTTTAAAACTATATATATTTGAGAATTACCCGTTTTCAGACAAAATGGTATCAAAAATGGTATCACTATCTAAAAAAAAGAGGAAACCGTCGCAACAGTTAACCTCAAAACGGGTTATACCGAAATGATATAACCATAATACAACGTGGCACTTGCTTAACCACGCCAGTACGATTGTACTGTATTTCCTCGTTAATATTATAACATAATTTAGGTATAAAAAAGACCCCATCACGCAAAGTGACAGGGTAAGTAATGGATGTTTTAATATGAAAATTAAGCACAAAATAAGTGCTTGTATATAGTAATACTACACTATTTATATTAAAGCAAATAAAAACCCCCTACATCATGGCATTGTGTAGAGGGTAAGTGTTTAGGGTTACACACTTTCATATAATCACTATATCATTATTTTTCCTTATAAGCAATAACACCTCACTAATGTGAGGTGCAAAAAGGTATTACCAAATATGAGTTTAAAACTAAAACGGAGATAATAGGTTTAAACTAATTTAATTATATCACTATGGATAATCTAGTCAAAATAATAGCCTACTCAATTATATGAATAGGCTCGCCGTATAGCTGTGCTTAATATGTCTGTTTAAATGGTAACATATATATTGGTTTAAGTAAAAATAACCCTACCTAGTTTCCGCTAGATAGGGCCTTTTGACGTCTATGAAATTTGAGAGAGTAACCAAGTAATTACTCTATGATTTTAGTATATCATAACTTTTTATTTAAATGTACCCCAAGCACTACCAACTCGTTGTCCTTTACCATTTGACTTACCAATTGGCATATAAACAGTTGCACCACTGTATACTTCCCAACTAATCCAGATATAACCTTCATAGTCTTGTATTTCATCGTAATTAACTGATTGATTATATTCTAATCCACCAGCAATAGGATTATGAATACTTGGTCCTTTGTATCTTGTAACTATTCCATCTTTAGCTTTACAAGTGAACGTACCTTTTTCTTTTTTCCACAAGATACCGTATTTATTTTTCTTCCAACCATTACCTACATTTTTAGATACAACTGTATTTGTTTTAGCTTGATTTGGTTTAACTGTTGATGGTTTTGTAGCTTTCACAACTACATCAGTTGATGGACTACCTGCTGGTAATGACGGATCATTATAATATTTTGTAATTTCTTTGATAAAGTAGTCTTTTAACTGATTAACAATATTAGATGGCGCAGCACCTTTTGTAACTGGATTCCAACCTGTATGAATTGTCATACTGCGATGTGGACAAGCAGTTGGTACAAATTCACAATGTAACCTCACGGTAGAACGATTAACAGGTAAACCATAATAAAGTAAATCTGCAGCTGCTTTTTTAAATGCTGCTTGCTCGTTTGCTAAGAAATTCTTATCGCTAGCGCTCAATGATTCGTTTACTTCATAACCAATATAACCATTGTTACCGTCTTGATTAGCAGTATGCCAAGCAACACTGTACGTATCAATCGCTCGCCAAACTGTATTTCTATCAATGTAGTAATGTGCAATACCAGCTTCATAGCGAGCAATAGATGTACTTTGTAAGTTGTTATAATCTTGTTTAGCAGTAGCGCTACCTGCTGTATTATGAATGACAACACCTTTTAAATTTCCTGAACGATTAGCCATTTTATAGTTAATAGTTTTATTAATCGTTTCGATTTTCGTTGCTTTCTTAACTGCACCTTTTTCTGCATCTTCATATGGAGGTCTGATAACACCTAAGAAATCTGTATATTCATGGTCTTCTACAAATGCTGCAGGACTACCAGTATTTAAATTAGCATTAAACCAATTTTGGTCTATACTGTTAAAATATTTAGCGTTAGCCTCAGTAACAATACCTGTGTGTCCATGTTTTCCGTCGAATACAAAGATATCACCTGGTTGTGGTATTTGATTTTTACCTTTAATCACTTGGAAACCTTTTGGCCATTTATAGTTGATGAAGTCTTTTGCATCGCCTTTAGGATGAACTTTCCAATATTTTTTAGTAAACTCGATTATAAAAGTTGCACATTGTGCGCCATATGGTTGACCATCTGTAAGCCTATTACCTATATTGCTAACTGCCCATTTAACACCGTCACGTTTTTTCATTATTTATAACACTCCTTTTATTGTATTAAAAAAATCCGACTAATTAGCCGACTTATTTTGGTTCGTTATACTGTTGTGCTTGTTCACTGTCTTTAATCCCTCTAGTTGTAGGGTCTTGAACCACACCTAGTAATACCAACACACCTAACACGCTGTTCACGATATTCGTTATTTGGTCAGTGTATACTGTGATATCGTAATCAAATGCACCTGACACTTGCTGAGCAAACAAAAGGATAGCCGATATAATGGCTACCCAAAATGATTTTTGTTTAATACGAACTTTCCAGTTTATCTTCATTTGTTATCCTCCTTAGAAAAATACTTGTGCAAACGCTAAAGCCCCAACAATAACAGTTCCTAATGTACCGATTATTGCGACCCATAACTGTATGTTGCCTTGTTTGCGTTCTGATACTGAATGTTCAATATCATCTACACGTTTAGTAGTCGTTTCAACATTAAACTCTACATTTTTAATACGATCATTATATCCATCCATTTTTTCATCAATTGATTCTAAAATCCGGTTTGTTTTCTTGCTCGTTTCAGTTAATGTTTGTGTGCTAATTGATAGGGTGTTTATAGTAAGTTTTAAATCATTGTGCAATTCCATATGTTTGCTATCAACATCTTTAATACGACCAGTTAGCTTGCTGATGTCAGCTATA
Organism: Mammaliicoccus sp. P-M59; assembly: GCF_022386135.1. Classification (NCBI taxonomy): domain Bacteria; kingdom Bacillati; phylum Bacillota; class Bacilli; order Caryophanales; family Staphylococcaceae; genus Mammaliicoccus; species Mammaliicoccus sp. P-M59. The sequence goes on from NZ_JAJNJJ010000001.1 coordinate 1,031,128, forward strand.
TGGTCAGTTTTTAATACATATCTATTTTCGTCTGGCATAAATCTCAGCACCTCCGAAAAACGCAATCACACCACATATTGCAGATAACGTGGCAAACTGCATAGGTGTTAGCCAATTAATCGCATTGAACAAACCTGCGCTTGTCATCATTAAATACATGAACGAACATGTCACGCCTCCTAAAAATAACGCCCAATGGAAAAGGCGATTACGTTTAGGTATCAACCAACTTGAATAAATTAAAAATAAACTTGATATAGCCATCAATATTCCCCATATCCAAATAGGCATAAATTGATGTAAGGCTTTATAAAATTCTGAATCGTTTAATACTGTTTCTTGTTGAATAGCAAAGAACAAACCACGCCATAAGCTGAATACACCTAAACCGAAAAGTAGCGTGCTTGAAATCATTTCTGGCAAGGACATCTTATTCATACAACACCCACTCTCTGTAATTTATTTATATAAAAAGACACTGAAATTAATCAGTGCCTTGTGGGAAATCTTCCCCTGTGATTTCTTTGTATTGTTCTTTAGTTATACAACCGTAATCGTAATAAATTTTAATATCTTCATTTGTATAACAATTGATATCATAAAAATATTTTATACTTTCAAATGGTGGAAACATTAGGCATTACCTCCGTATTCGTTTTCTAGTTCTGTAACTTTCATCACTGTTTCTGCTAAAGTCTTTTCGGTAATCTTCAATTTATCTTCAAGTTCTTTTGTCTTTTTATTACCAATCATGACTTGCATTTGTAACTGAGATACCATCATTTCTAACACTTTAGGTTCGATAGGTGGTTTTGACTGATTACTTTCCCAATCTTCTTTACTAGTACCTATCCATTCATTACCGTCATAGTAGAACGGTTGATAAATTCCTTCTGGTGGTGCTACTTCTGTATATTCATCGTTTGGATAAACGTATTCACCCTCGTCGTTTAAATATGCTAAGTAAGGTGTACCGTCAAAAAGATATACTTGTTTAAACATATAATTTCCTCCTAATCTGTCCAAGAATACTCTCCGTAAATGTAGCGTGTTTCGGTCCATGCGGACACATCGCCATTGACAAAGAAATAAACTTCGCCACTAGGTTTACCGGTAATATATCCTCCTGCGTAATTTGATTTTATTGGTGTCCTTATTGGAAAAGAGTGTACATTTTTGAATAAATTTTGTGGCAATTGAGCGATTAATTGATTGTTAACTAAATTTGCCCCATTTAATCGTATGGTTTTTCTTGTAACTGAACCGTTAGTTGTGATTCTATATGCACAATCAAAACCATTGTCTATTTCGTTTTTAAATTGAACATTAGAATTACCACCATTGATTAAATTAAAAGGAATCCAACCTGTATCTGTTTGAGTTTTAGTTAATTCTTTCCATCCCAAATCTGTACCTTTATGAACATTCTTTATGAATACTTGTCCTGTATAACTTAGAACAGCAATTACCTGTTTTGTGTTATCAATGCCCTGTAATATATCGACATTATACATTGCTGAACCATTGTTATTAAATGGGTTCTTCCTCATGTAAGAAATTTGATATTGACCAGGTGGTAAAGTTAAAGGATCAATATCTGTATAGAATGTTGGTTTCCCATCATCTTGTGTTAGCTTGTACTTTTGCCACGTTAAACTACTTAATTTATCATTTAACCCTTCTGGTTTAACAAATTCGTTATCAAGAATAGCTTGATTAAATTCGTTCAACTTATCATCAACATGTTCGATAGCAGTATTTGTTACATTCTCAACATTGTTTGTACTTTGTTCGGTAATATTATTTATTGATGAAATCGCATCATTTTTAGATGTATTGACATCATTTATAGCAGTTGACTTTATTGTGTAAACATCTTGATTGTATTGATTAACAACTTCATCAATATAATTTTTTCCGTCAGTTACAGTTTGATTGATTTGTGTAATCGCTTGGTCTTTAACTAATCTCATTTCAGTTACATAATCAGCGCCGTTCGCAATGGCTTGTTCTATATCTTCCACACGTTGTAATATTCTAGCTTTTAACTGATCAAACATTCTTATATATTCAATCTTCGTAAATGATGATATTTTGTTAATCAGTGCGTCTGCTACTTCAAAAGTAAATTCTCTAAATACTGCAACTTCATTATTTTTAGGGTCATTATCAGCGTTATTTACACCAACATATACTTGACCTTTTACTTTTGTATCGGTACTGGCTTGTAAGAACTCTTTATCAAGTGTAATACCGACAATACCATTTAAGCCATCTAATACTTCTAAATCGATTACATCCGATACACTACCATTTGCAGACTCAAAATAAGCGTAAGCATCAATATTGTTTTCACTTATTTGCAAAGTGCCTTTTGCGTTATACAACTGAAATTCAATCTTTGCAGTATTTTCATCTAAATTATAAAAACCAACCCCCAAATCAGAGATTGGTTTCAAATATGGTTCTGCTTTTAATCTAAATAAGGCTTTTTTATCTATACCATTTGCCATGTCATCACTCCTTATTTTACTAATACGACTGCTACGCCATATCCTTTTTCGCTATCGTATGGTGTTGTGATTTCTAATACTCTATAATGACCGTTCACATTATCACGTACGCCTACGCCATTATCAGATTTGATATAGTCATTAGGTTTTAACTCGCCTTTAAATCTCGTGAATACTTGACCAACTAAACCTACAACATTCCACTCTGGTCGTTCTGAACGTGGGATATAGTCATCTTCGTATTCAACGTAATCTGGATTAAGGATAGGAATTTCAACTTCTTCTGAATACCAATTACCTTCATCATCTTGCCATTCTTTCGTTTGCCATTCTGTGAATGTTACACCAAATTCATCTTTTAAGAACTTGTCTTTATGGTGGAACATTTGGTCACCTAAAATGACACCTGCTGTACCTGAGATAACGCCGATTGGAATATCACCTATTTGTGCTTTTCTAACCTTACGCCCATCTAATGTGACGATTGTACCGTTAGGTATTGCTTGTCCCGATTGACTTTCAAAATACTCTGCATAGTCACCAAAGTTTTGTCCAGATGATACTGTACCTTTCGTTTTAATATTTCCACTTGTTGAACTCATATCAATTGTTGTATTTGCATAATCAGCACCATTTAGACCATAACCTAATAAGAGATGATAGTTACCAGGCGATTTAACACCACGACTATTTACAATCGTTTGACAATATGCACCAGGTAATGTTTCAGATTCAAGCGAGTTAATAACTGCACTACGTGAACCATATGCTTGTGAATTTGCACCAACTCCAGCTATCCATGAACGGTCACTGTGTGCATATGAACCACCAGTGCTTGCTATTGCTGCCGAACGTCGAGCAATTGCACCACCACCAGTAGTACCTGCACTCAAGCCACCCTTAGCAACAGTAGGCATAGTTTTATACAACTTACCTGCTAAATCAGCTTGGTTTGCATACTTTTCTGCCATAACTCCGATAATTTCAGTGTTATTGTTATAACTAAATATAGCCGTACCAGTACCTTGACCTTGCATATTTCCACCAATGATTTTTGTATCATATACTCTAGAACCATTGGCTATACCTTTGTTACTAGATGAATCTATAATATTGAAATTGCTAATCGTTATTTTCTTAGGTCTATTAGCACCACCGTATATTTGAACATCAGCACTTGCATTTTTAAACCCTCTTATATTCAAACCATTAAATGTAACGTTTTCTGCTCTGTACTGAATAGCAATAACAGGTTGACCTGCTGTGAATGTACCGTCACCAATTGCAGTAAAATTATTAATTTGAACATTTCTAAATGCTGATATAACCATTGCACGAGGTGTTGAACCTGGATAAATTTCATTTTTATATGGTGTCACTGCTGTACAGTTGTTTAACATAACATCATACGCTGTTTTAGATTGTTTATCACTCGCTTTATGGTGTCCAATATGTCTAATGTTATATGATCTATTGTCATTAATGGAAATATGATTATTAACAAATACATGAGATGCTGAACTTGTTGGTTCATGTCCTTTGATTTCAAGTCCACCAAAGTTTTCTTCGGTGATATTGTTATCTAGATAAACATATTGAGAACCGTCGTCAATTTCAATACCGTTATTGTTACCTCCACCATTAAATGGGTGGTGTGCATATGAATTACTTATGAATAAGTATCTACTGTGATGTGTTGTAATACCGTCATCACCAAACCCTGTTGATTCACAGTTATCTATCCAAATGTATTCTGATTCTAAATGTCTAGGAACTCTAACACCGTCGCCAGCATATGAATACTCATCGCTTGCATACGTGACATCAATACCATGTAATAGTGCGTTAAATGATTTGATATTCTTGATAAAACCTTTTTTTACACCTGCAAATCTTACGTTAGATGAAAGAGAACCACCTGCTGGTTTTAAAGCACCACCCTGTCTATTTCTATTACCGTCTACTGAAAAACCTTCAATACCGATATTTTCTGCTACACCATTCATATCTAAGTTTGTAATAACAATGTTTTCTGCTGGTGCGTTATCTGATAGTTTAATAATTGTTTGTTCTTTACCTTCACCACTTAAAATTGTGTTACTAGGTAATTTCAAACCACTTACAATATAAGTTCCTTCTGTCATGTGAATGTGACGTCCACCATTACCAAACGCTTTTTTAAATGCCTCTGTACTATCTTCTTGACCAGTTGGGTCAGCACCGAAATCATTAACATTAATGATACGTTCAATCTTTTTATTGAGTGTATTGTAATTACTTTCCATTGTCTGATTAATCTTATTAAAGTCATAATACAAACGTTCCGACAATACGTTGAACGGTGTACTATCAATTGCTACATGGCTATCTGTTAACTCTTGTATACCATCACCATTATGTCCTAATACTAATCGTTCTATTCGACTACGTTGATAGTCTAAATGATCTGATACGTTAGTTAGTTTATAGTCAATGTTCTTAGCATCATGTGCATGTTTATCACTTTTATGATTATTGAATATGTCCCTATATTGATTAAATTTATAATCAATATATCTAAAGTTTTCAATAACCATTTTTCTAAACTTTTGACCTATTTCAATAGGTAAATTAAATTTCAAATTAATCACTCCTTTTTATTCTATCCAAGTATGTTGTCCGTACACCCAATAACTGCTTGATGATAATGTTTTGTCGTTTGTGCCACCAAGTATCGTCATCTTTCCGTTAGGCATTATTTCTATACGATAACTACTCATACTACCACTACCAAACGCTGGGAATAATTGAGCGTTTTTTATAAAACCAGAAGGTAATCGAGCTACTTGTTCCCCTAATTTAAAACCTCTCAAGTTATAAGCTATTGTCTTATACCTTACAACTGGTGTAACACCTTCTATACCTATTCTTACTTCTTTTAATGCACATTTTAGACCGTTGTTACTGGTATACATCACATCTGCATCTACACCACTTGCTACACTATTAGCATATGAAACCCAATCTGTTGTGCCCATATAACCTTCTAAAGCGTTTTCTAAGTTCACTTGCTTTTCACTATTAGTTTGAATGTTTGCTTCGGCTGTATCTAGTCTCGTATTAATATTTTGAATATCGGTATTACTGCTAGATGAATTATTACTAATATCTGATTCCGCTTTATCAAGTCTATCTTTTATATCTTGCATTCCTGTTATTGCGTCCACATGACTTCCAGCGAAATACGGTTCACCGTATTCATCTAATGGATATTTAAAGTCTGTTGGTTCATTCATTGATTAACACACTCCCAAATGAATCGGATGCTATTTTAGGCATAACAAAAGTCGAGCCACCTAGTGTACCCGACTTGATTTGTTTGTCTACGTTTTTTATACGCTTATTAATTGTTTGTTGTATTTTGATAATGTCTGTTTTCTTATTACTGAAATCTACTTCAACTGGTAAGTTTAATAATGGGTGTGATTCTGTTATCTTGATGACTTTCAACATCGTGTCAAAACCTAATCCAGTATGTTTAAAATAAACTAGATCACGTTCATTGATTTGTTCGGTATCTAAATAGTTAGTAGATAACTCGACAACTGGCTCGTCATTTAATTCTTGAATTAGTTTTTTGCGTAATTCTGCTTTATCAAGAATATTATCATCATAGATTGTTGCAGCTTGTTTAGGGTTGTTCTTATCATAGTAAGGTGAGTAATAAGTATCGCTCACATGATATAAGTCCTCGCCCTTCAACACTGCTGTTAAGTTTAACGTTGTAGACTTTTCAGTACCAACATACATTGTTGGCGCTGTTTTGTACTCTTTCACGTTAGGGTCTGCACCACGATGTACTGCTTTGAATGTATGCCAACCCTTACTTAAATTACGAGCAATCACAATTTGTTCAGAACGTGCTGTATGGCTATAACAACTATAGCGACCAATCAATTCATTATCTAAGTAAACATCTAATAGACCTCCACGAGATAACTTTTTAAGTGACCATGTAAGTGTTTCGTTGCCCCATTTACACTCAAAACGTTTCTCATAACTTGCACCAACTACTTGTGTACGCCAAGTACCCTCTTTGAAGAACGTGCCATTGTAAGTTAAGCTAGGTGGTTTAAACGGACTGTAATTCTTTGTTTCTGAAGTTGACTTCTTCTTGCCATAACCTTTTATGACCGTTTTCTGTTCTTGTGTATTAACCGATACTGACGCCTCATCTACGTTATAACCACCAATCAACTCAACATCAGATGTTCTTCCGTAACTTTCTTCGTCATATATATAGATTGTTTTGTTATCAGCATAGAAGATATAACCAAATAATTCAGCACCTTCGACTAGAAATTCTATACCGTTTTTATCGCCAACTTCATCAATTGCTATACGTTGGTCAAACTTACCGACAATCTTATATGAATAACCTAGCTTATTGCTTTTGAAACCGAAGTCTAAATATTGTTCTAGCGTCCATGTTGGCGTTGGTAATTCTTCATCACTGTCATTATTCATTTCTTCTGATTCCAAGTCTTTGTCGATATAGTGATTCTGAAATTCATACATAATATGATGCGCTACAACATCGTTAGTCAATGTAACGTTATCACTTTTTGGATCAGTCGTTTTAATCACATATTGTTGACCACGCCATAATAAAATAGCCTCGTTTTGTATCAAATCATAGATATCTGGTGCGTAACTTGTCTTGAACGCAGTAAACGATATAGACCGGCTTGCATTTTGTTCACGTTCATATTTGAACGATGATAAATCGTAATCAATTAACAATTCCGAAAATGTGTTAGCACTATTGGTAATAATTAAATTGTCCATTTAATCACCTACCTATAAATAAACGGGAATATAAATTCAGCAGTTGGCTCAGTTATATCCGTTCCGATTATTTCAATATCGTTATATCCAGGTGCTAGTGTTAACCATTCGTGATTCGTATCTATGCCGACTCGTTTACCATTAATAGTTGGATATATACCATTGATAATGATTTGTTGATTTGATTTAATAGCTTTCTTATATTGAAATACGTCACCAGTCGTTCGATTATGCAGTTTAAAGCCATTAGGCGCATTGACATTAAGTTTTATGATTAACTTATGTCGATGTGGAAAAGGTGCAATCGTGTCAGATGAACCATTGAATATTCTAAAGCTAGTTGTATTATGCTTATACTTGATATCATCATTCACAAGTAAACCATTGCCGAACTGCCATTTGTCAGACGTTTTGCCATATTCATCTGTTTCATATAGTGATTCGGAATAGCCTTTGTATACCTTTAAGCTAACTTCAAATTCAATAAAAGGTATTTGTTCAAGATTCTGATTAATTGAGATATATTCAACAGGATACTTTACACTTGGCATTTGAGAAGATACAACAACGTACCTTTCACGTAACGCAAAGATTTCTCTTAACTTCATTTCTGCTAAATATGCGTCCGATTCATCCCAACCGTCGAAACCACATTTAACTGTAATATTAAAAGGGGCAAAGGTTAATTGCCCCGGCATTTCTCCGTCTTTTCCTGACATCGTTAAATTGTTACTTACTACCTCTGGAGAGTCCATTCTCAACTCTGAGAACATAAAACCCGGCAATAAGTCTTGTGCGTCAACAGTACCTTTTTCTGTAATTATTTTTATCCATCTGTCTTCTAGCACTATCTAGCACCTCCAATTGTATAATTAGCATTATTCAATCTATTACCTTGCAAAGTGGATACTATAAGCTCTAACTTTTTCATATCAGTACCTTGCGGTATTTGTCTAATCAACTGAATAATCGTATCCGTCTGTCTGTTAGATTTGTCGTTCAATGCTACAAGCTGTTTCAGTAATTTCTCCATCATGCTTGTATCATTATTAACTGTTACTCTAGGGTTGAATGTATCCATTCCTAAGTAATCCATGATTTGTTCTGTTAACTGAATGGCCCTTGTACGTTTCGTTAATGGTACGATTGCTTCCGCTTTATTATTCTCACTAATTTCAGCTATCTTGTGAGTAGAAGAAATGCCACCATTTGCATAAGCTGCAGCTGCTGCTCTAGGGAAACCTCCCCAACCATAAGTTCTTACAATGTATCGTAGGTCAGATATAGCTTGGTGTAAGGGGTTAGAAAAATTAGTATAACCTGGTTTTGCATTGGCTCTGAATGTTGGTTCTATCATTTGGAACATACCTTTAGAAGGTGTACCTCTTTGAGCGTTACTATCCCAATTATTAACTGCTTTAGGGTCAAAGTTAGATTCACGCTTAGCAAGTTTCATCATATGTTCTGTAATAGCAGGTGATTTATAGCGTCCACCTAATATATTTTGAGCTTGCTTAATAATTTTTCTAGCATAAGCTGCACCACTTCCACCTATAACACCATTTTTCAATGATCGTAGCCATTTCTCTGGGTTAATAGCAGTATCATTCCCTGCATGACTTCCACGCATAAGTTGGAAATGTAGGTGACCTGAACCTGCTGTATAATTACCTGAGTTACCAGATAAAGCAATCTTTTGACCAGCTTTTACCATTTGTCCGTTTTTAGCAAGTTGTTTTGATAAATGCATGTACCAGTTCCATTCGTTAGCACCTGTTTTAATTTCAACAGAGTGTCCTCCACCGAAATCATCGAATACCCGTGCCTTACCGCCTTTTACCGCATACACAGGAGTACCTGGTGTCATTCCAAAGTCCATACCGTAATGCTTACCACCATTAAATGCTAAACCACCAGTATAACTACCAAATCTTTGCCATACGTTATCCCATGGTAACCAAGACGCATCTCCGCCTCCACCGCCAAAGTCTTCGAACATTTCTTTGACTTTATTTACTAAACCAGATGTTAATTTTTTATACGCTGCGCGAACTAATGTTCCTGTAAAAGCTGGAATGTTATCGAAATTAACGCCCATTTTTTTCATAACTGCATTTACAAGTTCTTTCGGCTTTTCTGCCCATTCCATTACTTCGCCAATACCTTTACCCAGATTAGAAACACCAGACTTTACATTTTCCTCAACCGTTTCCATAGCGTTTTCAGCTTTTTTAGTTATACCGTGTTTAGCTTCACTAACTTTAACGCCAAACTTTCCTGAAGCGCTACCTAAAGCGCTACCAAATGCACCAAATATCCTTTCATCCAATCGTTTTTTAGGTGTACCTGTACTAAATCTAGGTAATAAACCTAGTTGATCTAACTGTTGTGTTACACCGCCACTATGAACTTTATCGCCTTGATTAAGTAAAACAGGTACATCTTTACCTTTTGGCATGTACATCGAACCATCTTTACGTTCAATGATTTCTTGAGTGAAACCACCCGTGCCATTACCTGGACCTTTATCGTTCACGATTGCCATTGTAGCTTGTTTAAGTCCACCTTCTGAATCAGTTGCAACACTAGAACTCGTAGTACCCGTTGATAGTTTTCTACCAATTGTACCTGCGCTTTGGATAGGGTCTATCGATTCAATAAGACTTTCACCTGTAATTGCAGTCGAGATTTTATTGATCCCGTTAATCATTCTATTCAGACCGGTAATCGCATTATTAGCAACTTTAATTCCTAAATCTGCCGCTGCTCTACCCATATCTGAACCTATATTTCTGATGTACTTCAATGTTCTATCTAACCATGATTTAAAACCTTTATATGTCGATTTCGCTTTACTCCATCCATGACTAGAAATACTATTAAAGTTCTTCCTAGCACTACCCCACATATCTGTAAAATTAGATTTTGCATTTTTATATGTGTTTCCAAACCATTTAGATGCTGATTTGTAAGTGGCTTTTGTTTTTTCTCCAACTTTACTGGCTGTCCAAGTGAACTTGTCTTTACCTTGTTTCCAAACACCAGTGAACTTGTCTTTTGTAACTGAATAAGTTTTTCCAAACCATTTAGATGTTGAGTTGTAGGCAGACTTCGTTTTATCTCCAACTTTTTTGGCCGTTTTATCGAAATTAGATTTTCCCTGTGTCCAAACGCCAGTAAATTTATTTTTTGCAGTAATGTATGTTTTGCCTAGCCATTTACCTGCATCTTTAGAAACCGACTTAAATTTACTTTGTGCAGTACCTGCAGTTTTAGTTAACCATTTAGTCGCACCTTTAGATGTTTTCAAGAAACTACCGACTGCCGTTCCCATCATTCTAGATGCATGTTTACCTACTTTGTTTCTTGTTTTTTCCCAAGAAGATAATACATGACCATTTTGGGAATCTATGTTAGTCTTAACACCTTTGTTTTGTTTCTCTGCTTCCTCTACAACTTTTTTGTGTTGTTTCTTAGCATTCTTTTCTGACTCTCTATACTTTGCTTTTGCACCTTTTATAATTTTATCCGCTTCATCTGCAGATATATTTTTAGTTACATCTCTTTGTTCTATAGCCCATTTGATGACATCGTCACGTTTTTTCTTGGCATCACCGATAGACTTGTCACGAGCTTTAGCACTTTCTTTTATTACGTTTGAAGCAGCTTTAATTGATAGTGCAGATTGGTTATTTTTCATTCTTTCTAAAATAACTTTTTGTTCTTTTTCACTCTCAGATAAAGAACCTGTGACTTGTTTATCTAATTTTGTTTGAAGACTAATAATTTTTTGATTTTCTGCTTCAGTTAATACTCGTTTTTCATCTTTGGCTTTCTTATAAATATCTTGTATCTGTTGATTGATTTTAACAGTATTGTCGAGTTCTTTTTGATTAGACTTTTTAGTCTTCTCTAATATTTCTAACTCTCTCTTGTTACTTAAAGCATCAGAATCTTTAAACAGTTTAGTGAGTGTTCCGATTTCTTTTTGATGTCGCTCTTTTAATTTACTTTCAACTTCTTTATTAATTTGAGAATACAATTCAGAAACGGTTTTAAATTGATCGTTACCAATAACTTGATGACTTATTCTAATTTCTTCTAACTTAACTCTTGCCTTCTCAGACAAATCTGTATATTTACTTAAAGCTTTTTTAGTGCCTTTAGAAACTCCTTCACCATAAATATCTACAGTGTCAGATGATTTGCTAACTGCGTCATCTAATTTACCAAAATAAACTTTTGCTAATTGCATATAAGGGCTTAACTCTAATAATTTTGTCCCAAAATCTTTTGTCGCACTTCCTGCTTTTTTAAACCAATCTCCTGTCGACTTAATCCAAGACCAATCAAAGCTGTCTCCTATTTGCTTAAACAATGTACCTAAGTTCTGTACACCATCTCTAAACCAATCTATGTTCTTATATGCATATGTGAGAACGCCTGCAACTGCTGTTATAGCAAGTCCAAATACACCTAAACCTTTTACACCCGTTTTTAAAACAGTAGTTAGCTTGCCAGTATTTTTACCTGTAAGACTTATCATGTTAGTGAGTCGCGTTAAGCCTTTTGCATTTTTAGAGTTTGTCGTCATCATAGCAGTACCTGCAGCTGAATGTGCAGTTGCGTTAACTCCAGCTTCAATACTGTTTTTGGCCATAACTCTGTTAAGTCCTGCATATCCTTTCATTGCTGAACCAATACCACGGATTAATAAACCTGTAGCAAGTAAAACAGGTCCAGTAGCAGCAGCAATTAATCCGAGACCTATACTAACTGATTTCATAGGTTTAGGTAACTTTTGAAAACTTTCAGTCCATCTACCTAATGTTTTAGTGATTCCAACAACTGTCGGTGCTATATGATTTCCAATATCAATTCCTAAAGCAACTAATTGATTTTTGAATACTTGTATTTGAGAAGCCATAGTTTTATATCGCTGATTAGCCTCTTTCTCTAACGCTTTATTTTCTTTCCATGCTTTACCGGAAGTTTTAACAGATTGACCTAACAACTTATGGTTGTTTGCCATACGTAATATTGTGTCAGATTCACGAATACCTTTAATCCCCAAATCTGCTAGTATCTCAGAAAGGTTTTTCCCTTCCTTTTTAGATTCGGATAAACCACCAATAAATGTATCTAAAGCTTTTATAGGATCGTTTTCCCACTGTTCTTTAAATTCCTTAGCAGATACACCACTTGCATCTGAAAAGGCTTTGATTTCTTTACCACCTTTGCCAACTGCTTTGTCTATCTTTTTAAGGACAGTTGTCATCGCTGTACCACCGGCCTCTGCCTCTATACCTAATGAAGACATAGTAGCAGCTAAAGCAGTGATATCTGATTCAGACATGTTCACAAGTTTACCTTGTGCAGCTATACGCATAGACATACTCATGATTTCTGATTCAGTCGTAGCAGTCGTATTACCTAAAGCAACGATACTAGAGCCTAATCTGTCGAATGATTTTTGTGGCATATCTACAATGTTTGCGAATCTTGCGAATTCAGTTGCAGCTTGTTCTCTTGTTAAGTTGGTTGATTCTCCTAAGTCAATAACTGTTTTTGTAAAATCTAAAATAGCAGATTTTTTAATACCTAATTGACCTGCGCTTTCAGCAACTGCAGCAATATCAGTTGTAGCAACTGGTAGTTTTTTAGACATATTCACAATATCATTAGACATCTTTTTGTATTCAGATGCAGATAAATCAACTGTTTTATTAACACCTGCCATAGCGCTATCAAAGTCAATAACAGCTTTAGTAGAAGCACCTAGAGCTCCAACCACAGGAGTTGTAACATACATTGACATATTACGTCCTATAGACTGCATGCCCATACCAAATCTGCCAAATGAATCACTCATTTTATCAAATTTCTCTGCAGTTTTGGTAAAACTACTATTTGCTAAAGCCTGCTCACGGTTAAACAACTTCATTTCTTTTGATGTTTTTTCAATCGCTCTTTCAAGATTATTTAGTGATGTTTTTTCACTATTAATTTTTTTAATTGCTTCAGCTTGATTTTTAGTATAATCTTGAATTTCTTTGTTTAACTTCTTATGTTGCGTTTGTGACTGCTTTAGTTCTTGTTCTGTCTTTTTGTAAGAAGTTGTGATTTTATCATTAGACTTCGATAAAACATTATTCTCATTTTTCAACTTCTTAACTTGCTGTTCTTCTTCTTTATATCTTTGTACAAGTTCTTTATGTTTTTGACTCTGCTTTTGAGTTGCAGCACTTGCTCTTTTAAGCTGTGCGCTTGTTGCTTCTCCTGAGTTCTTTAAATCTTTTTCTGCTTGTCTTAATTCCTTAAGTCTTTGATAAGCTTTGTCTCTTTGTGTATTTGTTCTCTTATACTGAGATTCAGCTTTCTTTAATTCAGCATTAGAAGATTTTAAGGCATCATTAGATTTCTTTAAAGCGTCATCGTTCTTTTTATGTTCATTGGTTAATTTAGAAAGTTCACTTTCAACTTTTTTTACTTCTGTACCTGCTTTTTTGTAACTGTTATTCAAGTCTTCTAATTCTTGTTTAGCTTGTTCGTGCATTTTCTTTTGAACAGTTAACTTATTGTTTAATCCTTCTAATCTTGTTTCGTATTGCTTCATAGATCGTTCGGATTTATCAAAAGCAGATAGGTTAGCTTTCATTTCGCTATTGACCACGCCAAGTTGTCTCTTAAGACCTTTCATACCTTCTTGAACACCTAAAGCGTCTAGTGTCATTTCTAAAGTTATACCCTGAAGTTTTTCGTTAGACATTTAACTCCTCCTTTCTATCCACCAAAGAAAGCTTTCAGACCGTTACCGGTTATAACTTCACCCTGTTTAGGCTGTGTTTCTTTTTCTGGACTTTTCTCTGATTCGTTTGTGGAGTTCAACATTTTCAATAAAAGTAAGTAGGGTTGATTGTTTGTTGTTTTAAAATCCCAACCATACTTATCTGCACAAATATGTCTGATTTTATCGAAGTTCGATAAAGCTTCTTTTATTGTTATTGTTCCTCGCTCTTTCCCACTTCTTCTGATTCATCTTCGTTATCTTCTTCGTCTTCTCCAGAGATTTCACGAAATATGTCCTCTGAAATTTTGTTATAAAGTTTAGTACTCATGTTTTCTAAAATATCTTTTTCAGTTAATCCTTGATCAGCAAATAGACTTACAAAGTATTCACGTTCTAGTTGTCTTATTTTCTTTGCGTCAACAACTTGGTTAAAGTTTTGTTGAACCAATTGAATATAGAATTCAGTGTTATCAAAATCTGTACCATATTCCTTTTCAACTATTGCGATAGCTTTTTTTCTCGCTTTTTCGCTTTCTTGCTTTTGTTTCTCTTGTAATTCATAAAATTTTTCTGCTTCAATTAAGCTAATATCTTCTTTCTCATAAGCTTCTTTCTTACCAGTTTCACGGTTTTTAATTTCAAATTTAATCATGTGTATGCCTCCGATATTTTGTTTTTTTTATTTAAATGGGCTTTTAAATCCTTCGTTAATTTCTTTTAAGATTCTTTTTTTCAAGTCCTTTTCCTCAAAATAAGAAACTCTAAATTGATATCCGCTGCCTTCTATTTTTTCGGCAATAGTAGACCAATCAAAGTTAATGTCTTTAATATTTTTTATATTCTTACCTTTATAAATTATTGTTGGGACATCGTTAATTTCTTTAACTTTAATAACTAAGATATCTTTTTTAATAATTTGTTTTAGCTTGTTAAAAATACTTTTCACATCTCTCACAACCTTTTGTTTTTTATTTGCGCAAATAAAAAAGAAGGCAGTTGTTCACTGCCCTCTATTGTTTAGTTTTCTTTCTCTTCGATTCTTTAGTTTTAAATGTTGGTACTGATTGCTTTTTAGACTCTCCATGTTCATTGACTAATACAATATGGAAAGTACCTTCGACGTATTCAGTGCCAGGCTCTAAGTTATTAATAGTGATTTTAGTTTTACCAACTTCACTTTTAACCATTTCGCCTACAACTTCATCACCTTTGTAAACTTTAAAAGTTTCGGACATATCATTCATCCTTTCTTCCCCTATTCCGCCTCAATGACTGCCGAAGTTGTTCGTGCTGTCACTTCGACGTTTTGGGGGTTATTAGGGCGAACCTTCTTCTGTTTCGCCATCTTCTGTTTCAAGTCCTTCAAATACTTTATTGAAGAAATCGTCTGCACCTTCTGTACCTTCATGGAAACCAATAGTACGAGATTTCCCGTCAATTGTACGTCCCATCCAGTCACCAGCAAGTTTTAATGGTTCAGGCGCTTCGATTTTTTCTTCAGTCGTTTTCATTTCGATTGACTCTAATCCTAAAGTACCTTTAGTTAAAGCACAGTAAATTGGCTCTCCAGTAACTGGATTCTCAGATTCACCAATCATTGCAACGTAAGGTGCGCGTGTGTCGTCTCCAACCCATGATGTTTTACCTTCAGATTCTCTACCTAATACAGTATTTAAATCTTCAGTAGGAACATTGAATAAATCCATATCAGATTTAACTTCATCTGTACCTTGTCGTTTTTGCCAAACTGTTTTATTAGACGCACGGAATTTCACTGATTCAGGGTTTAAACCTGAAATATTAAGGTTAACCGTACCTCCGTTTTCATCTTTCCATTCTAATCTTTTTTCTACTTTTTTACCGTCTGCATCGAATACACCAACTAAAATACGTTTAAATCCGAATGTTTGCATAGTTTATTTCCTCCTTGGAATTAAAAAAGAACACGTTATTCGACGTGTCCTCCTTTGTAATATTGATTTTTTGGTATGCCTATATACTTTCTTGCGAGTACATATCTTTTTGTATCTTCAAATGGTTCATCAAATTCTGTACCATTTTGTTTAAATCCATTTGTCCATAATATGTTTCTAATACGATTAGCAATATCAAGCGATGTTTGGTGTTTGTATGACTCAACATCTATCTGCACAAAAAAAGTCTCAGACAAATATTTATCCGAAACAAAAGTACTAGGTTCTCCATCGATTGGTGTGATCGTTATGAAAGGTTTTGAGGTATCTGTGTTTGCACCAACTTTATAGAAATGAATTCTATTATCAACTTCTGCTTGTATACGTTCATCATTGAGTAGCAATTCTTTTAAATACATTAATATATTCATATTAGATTCTTCCTTATCTCATCTTTTATGATATTTCTATATACTCTTTCTGAGTTTTTCAGTGTTTTTGCAATCACTGCATAACCTCTAGGATGTTGTTTAGTTCCGTTACGCGTATAGCCCCATTCATTTAAATGAATAAGTCTGTAACGGTCCATAGGTCCTTCCCAATACACTTTTATACCTCGCACACCTTGTATCATCATAGGTTCTGATAATTGGATTTCATCTTTCGAAGCACCTGTATCTTTAAATGTTTCAAATGCAGAACTTAATTCTTTTTCAAAATAAGCACCTGCTTTTTTCAATGCTTGGTCATTAACTCTTTTTGTATTTTCGACGCCAAACTTTTTCTCAAGTTGATTAACAAGTTGTTGTACACCTTTTATCTCGACGGTCATGGTCTATTACCTAAAACGATTGTGACTTGTCCTTTTTCCGGTTTATTTAGTCTGAACTCTAAAATGTCATACCGTTTATGTTCTAACCTAAAGTCGTCTACTTCAACAACATGATTGGTACGTGGCGTATAGTCTTCTAAAGGGTCTGGTATAACAATCGTCATACCTGTTTTAGATGAACTTACATTTAGTATTTCCCAATCTTTAGCAGATAGATTATACATTTCAGCTAGGCAATAATAGAGTTTTCTTTCTTCAATCTCATCCGGATATGGACTTGTATCTTTATACTCATAAAAATTAACAGGTGTATTATAGTCTCCAGAAACTGTTTTTTTAATTTTGAAGTTTATCGGATTCATCTATACCACCTGCCATTATCTTATTGAGTAATCCGAAATCGCTAATCATCGTTGAGAAGTTATCATCGAAAAATTCCAGTTGATCATTGTTCATGTACCTTGTTCTTTCAAACACCAATTCTTTTCCTAATATACTTTCGTCAATTTCAAATGCGCCACAAATATTTTGTATTGCTAAATATGACGAATTCAAGTTGCGTTTGAACTTATCATCTTGTGATTTATGAAAGATATTCATGTCTTCTTTAAATTCTTGTACATGTTTATCAGTTATCATTTAATCAACCCCCTATTCTGCAGAGATAATTGCCGACTTAGCGTTAGCGATTACCTCAACCTTTTGGGGTCCATTAGGGAGTATCTTCGCCTTTATCAATTGCTAAATCGTAGACTGCTGCAACTTTATTATCTTTTGCTTTACCATATGCAAATTGTTTCGCAGTATATAAATCCATATCCTCAATTGCTAACGTTTGGTCGAATTTTTGAATGTTAATTCCGCCACCTAAATAACCATCATAGCGACCTTTAACATAAGTTAAGACTTTATCTGCAGGTTGCGCGATAGATTCGATGATATTTAAGTTATAAGGTAAGGCTGTTACATACACTCCATTTGCATTTAAATGCGTATATTGTGCTTGGATTTCAAATGCGTCAGACGGATTGACAACCATTGACACATTTCCTTTAACCTGAACTGATTTACCTTTTTCATCTGTTGAGTGGAATTTAAATACTTTTGTTAATTCAAGAACAGTTGTACGTGGGTCCTTAAACGTTAAAGTACCTTCTGATTCTTTTTCTGGATATTCCCCACCAGTTACTGATACGCCTTCTTGTACTTGACGGTTTAATCCGATAGGTTGGTCTTTACCAGTACCATTTAAGAACGCCGCTTCTAATGCAACTGCAAAAGCTTCTTCAATTTGTAAACGAACAAATCTTTCAATCCATGCAGGTCCGAAGTCTTTTAAATCTTTAGGTAATACAACAAACGCTGTAAGTTTGTTAGAAATTGCAGTTTCTTCGCTGAACGCTGCATCTAATTGACCTTTAATTTCACCAAAGATTTTACCCCATACTGCAACGCCTGATGTTTCTGATTTTAAGAACTTAAGACGTAATCCAGCATTTTTAATTCCTAAATCAGCAAGTAAAGGATGTTGAGTTGTTAAATCTTCAAAGATACGGTCAATCGTTTCTTCTGGTAATAATTTTTCTTCTTTATAACCGACCTCAGTATTGATTTCATTGAAGAATTTTCGTTGTTGAGCAGTTAATTTACTGTCTTGTGTTGGTAATGAAGCAACCGCTTCTGCTTCTTGTTTTGCTTGTTTTCTAGCTTCTTCAAATAGTTCATTGATCATACCGCCATATAATTCGGCTTGTACTTCTTCTGTTTCACCATTTTGAATGGCATTTAAAAATTCTTGACGAGCTGTCTTGAAGTCGTCTGATAATTTAATAGTCATATTCTATGACCCTCCTTAATTTTTTGTATTAAAAAAAGAACCTAGTAGACTGTTTTTTGGATTGGGTGTTACTAATCCTGCCCTCAACATCTTTAGGTCCTTTTTCTTCTAATTTTTCTAAAACTTTGTTTGCAATTGCGTCTACATCGATTTTGATTTCTGGTGTCTTGCTCATCAAAGCTGAAACTTTATTCATTGCTTCAGTTGAAAGCATTTGTCCAGAATTAGCAACTAACTTAGGTACGTTTTCGCCGAACATCTTTGTATCAGCAAATCCTAAATCAACTGCATCTTGAGCGTTTAACCATGTTTCTGCGTTCATTAAATCTAAAATTTCTTGTTCGCTCTTACCTGTTTTTTCGATATAGGCATTTGCGATACCACGGTTGACACCGTTAAGCATCTTAGATGCTGACGCCATTTCTCTGTCGTCTCCCATTGCAATGGTGCTTGCGTTATGGATCATCATTTGAGCAGTTGGACTCATCTCGATTGTTTGACCTGCCATTGCAATGACTGAAGCTGCGCTTGCTGCAACACCTACAACTTTGACATGTACATTACCTGGATAAGCTTTAAGCGTTGTATAAATCTCACTACCGGCAAAAACGTCTCCGCCACCACTATTGATGATAACTTCTACATCTTCATCATTTGAAGGTAGCGCATCAGTGATATCTTTAGGAGATGTCGCGTCCATATCTAACAAATCATAAATCCATTTGTCGTCATTAGAAATGATTGCCCCTTTGACATTAATCTTCATCTGTATCACCACCTTCCAATGTTCCTGTGTAGTTCTTAGTAACATAATATTCGTCCATACTCGGGTCGTCCGAAGGTTCTTCACCAAACATTATTAATACTTGGTTCGGTGTAAACGCATGACTCGAAATAAGTTTGTCTACCGATTCAGCGTGTTCTAATGGGTCTTTTTTGTCTATGCCGACAACTTTAATGTAACGACCATTAATCACGTCAGATTCAGTAAACAATTTCGCGTTTAATTCGTCTTCTATTTTCTTTATCAAAGGTTTGATACAGAATTTAATATAAGACTCTAACGCATTATCCATGTCTGCTAATTCCCCGTTTATGAGCGCAGGTGGAATACCTATTGCTTTCGCAACATCATCTTGTAAGGATTTCTTCAGCTTAGCCAAATCCTCGAAATTCGCAGAACCTGTTTTTGTGCTACCTGATACTTCTTGGTACTCAAATCCTTTTGTTAAAGGTGCAACTGCTACTGCATTAGTACTAAATGAACTTGTTATCTTATTAACATAGTCTTGCATTTTTTGAATTTCTTCAGAATCCATTTTCTTTGATGAATCAACGTTCACAATTCCTCTGATTTGGTTATTACGCATTTGAGCGCTTATCATGCGACCAAATATTTCTCCGTAGTCTCCAAACAGTCCGTCTACAAAAGTACTTAACTTGTTTTTGTTATACGTTAAATAGATAACTTCGCCCATTTCAAAAGACCTTTCAAACTCAAAATCTTTGACCATGACATGTGAGAACCTATCCGGATAGAGTGCGAATTCTTTTCTGTCGTAACTGTCTGCCACTAATAAATCCTTAGTGTCACTTTGTACGATTAACACTTCATTCTCATAGATAAGTTTATAAATCACTTTTTGCCAAAAATCAGATGAAGATAGATCCGTGTTTGGTCTGATGTTCAGCTTATGCCACGTTTTATCTTTAATGGATTTATTGTTGTTCATTATTCGGAATTCAGATTGTGAAATCGTTCTTGCGAGAAATTCAATATTTGTTTGTAAAGCCATGTTCTTTAAATACACTTTTGTTGTCGTATCTTGAAAAAACTCTAAATCATACATCCAACTTGCTTCTTCATGACGACCGAATATCTTTTCGAAAAAACCTGCCATTTCCTTCCCTCCTTTACTAGAAATTTATTGCGTTAAGAAAGTCTAATGAATTGTTAATATCTTCTTCCAACAACTCATCTGCACGATATAGCGCATGAATTAAAGCTTGGAATCCATCTGTCTTACGTCTCACTTCGTCTTTCTTAACGTACTCTTTGTTGCCATCAGGTTTGGTTTTGACAGCAACGTTGTTCGTATACCATCGCATAAGAGGGTTGTCGTCATATACGAGATTATGATTTGCGAACATCGTCTCTACTCGAGGTGCAAGTAATGACTGTATGGCTCTAGGGTTCTTAATGACTTCAATTTCGATATCGTATTCTTCAAACTTAGGTCTTAATAAATCCATTCTGAAGTTATCGGCTATCACCTTTTCAAGTCCATAAGTTTTTCGCATTTCATCGAACCAAAGTACAATATGCAACGGATCTATTGAAGGCTCGTCTACTATTGTCAAAAGCCCTTGTTTTTCCCATTCGTAAATAGGTGGTTTCAATTTAACGACATCTAAAAATCCTTTCCTAACGAAGGAGTGTGTTTTCCAGATATAGTCGTCGCCTTCTCTAAACAACAAACCGACTGCTGCAAAGTCTTTAATACTCGCATAGTCTAATCCGCCTATGCACTGTTTATTTTCAAGTATTGGAAACGGTCTGTTAGTTGCTAAAATATCTTCCCAAGGTGCAACTACTTTTTCTAAATCCACTTCAGGTAAGTTCATACGTTTTGTCATGAACTCTTGTCGTTTAGTTGGGCTAAAGGTCATTTCGTTGTATTGGTTCTTAACTTTTCTGAATAACCCTTTTGCATATTCACTCATAGGATTACTGAACATTGGATTGGCTTTTTCCCACATATCCGGGTCATCCACTTCGCTTGCATCATCTAACTTACAAATGAACGGGAATATCCTATCGTCTGGTGTCTCACCTTTTAATAGTGATAGTGAACGTTCTTTTAACTTGTCTAAGAAACCTTCTCTTACATATCCGTCAGTGCCGATAAAGAATTCTCTTGGATGTTTTACTTTACCTAAACCAGAACTGAATACATCTACTGTTTCACTGTCTTCGTATCTATGTACTTCATCATAAATAACGCAACCTTCACGCCCACCATCTTTAGTGCCAGCGTTAGATGTTCTAAATCGAAATCTAGATTTTGTTTCTGTATCAGTTATCACTAATTTAGTTAAATAAAACATATCTTCTAAATCATTTCGTTCAATCATGTTATACGCTTCTTCAAAAGATGTTTTTGCTTGGTCTTCTGAATTGGCTACAACCGAAATGTCGTAGTTTGGTATGCCGTGTAAATAAGATATGAAGTAATTAGACAAAGCCGTAATCAATCCGTTTTTACCGCCTCCACGTCCTAAAGTAATAAAAAACTGCTCGAAGTATAAGAAGTCTCCTTCTTTTTCGAACAGGAACACGAATGGTATTATGAATTTTTGGAATGGTTGCAATGGAAAGTACCATTTTTCAGTAAACTTTATAAAGTTCTCGATTTGCACTTCATCGAAATATAGATCATCACGACTTAATACATGTTTCTCTAAATACTTGATAAGTAATATCCGTTCTTCGTTGAGTTTGATTTTTCCTTTCTTCCACAACTGGATATACTCATCAATATATTTGTTTTTAATCACAATAAATCACGACGGGTAATGACTTCGTCTTGTTCCTTATCAAAACCAAACGACTTTTCAATCGCAAGTAATGAACCATTAATTTTATTTTTCTCTGCTACTGCAGGGTTAGCTTTCAAGAACGTTTGGGAGGCATTTACGGTTTCGACCATGGTGCCATGTTCTTTGATGTTTTCATCTAGCTTATAGAATATTTTTAGTAAGTTGATGTACCTATCAACTTTTTCAAGTTGTACAGGATTATCTTTTTCAATATTCGCCAATAGATACTTTTTAAGTTGTCTTTCGTTCTTCATATATACCCCCCTAACGTATTTTTATTTTAGAAAAATCTGCTGGATAGCTATACCCTCCACCGGTTCCCTGTCGAGTTTCCAAATGAAAACTTTTTGGGGTGGGGGTATAAATAGATTGCAAACAATTTAATATTTAAATATTTTATATTTTTGATTACCAATTTTCATCTTTCCATTTCGATTCACGATGTTTGAAATTAGATTTAAAATTTCTATCATGTATCTTGTTATGGCACTCAACACATAACGTTTCAAGATTGTCTTCGTCTAAGGCAAGTTCAGGATAATCTTTTAACTCTTTTATATGATGGACAACAAGTTTAATCTTCTTCCTGTCGTTCTTATTCTTCTCATATATATCGAGTGATACCTTGCCTTGTCTTTTACATTCTTGACATTCATAGTTATTCTTTTCTTTTATGTAGCTTCTCATGTTGCGCCACTTCATACCGTTATAGAACTCTCTACACTCTTGCTCTGTTAACACTTACATCTACCACCTTATGAGTTAGGCTCATCAGTCCAGATATGTTATACACATAACGGATCACTATCCTCTCAGCTTCAATAAGCAAAACAAAAGGACCATACTCGATTGAGTACAGTCCATGATTGACTATAGATATATGATTACTTGTATATAAAGGAGATGATTGAGTATGACTAATTGTTATCTATAATCTTTCTACACTATCATAATAACACCTTGACACACCTCAAAAGTCTCATAATAGTCTCATTCTTAATGCTCGATACCTAATTCATCTGCTAACTTAATAATGATTCCCTTCTTGATTCTAAAGAAGTGACTACGACTAATGTGTAACTTATCAATGATACCTGCTACTGTTAATAGTCTTGGCTTCTTGAAGTAGTACATTGACATCAGGTCACGTTCTAACTGATTACCTTCTTCGTATACCTTCTCTATTGCTATTGTCACACGTTGAAGATGTTCAATACGTTTGTCATTAACTAACCTTGTTGCTGTTAGTTCTGTTGTACTTACATTGTTGTTACTTCTACCACCTCCAATGTTCTCATCTTGTGGTTGCCATGGTGTTCTTATCTCTTCTCTTAATTCTTTCATCCTTTTACGAGTATGATCATAATTATATAACTCTTCTTCTAAGTATTTAATCGTACTATTTCTCATTAAACCATAACCCCTTCCATCTCTATCTCTTTCATACGTGCATCTATTGCTTTAAGTAAAGCTTCCTGTCCTTCTTCTTTACCTTGCAATACTTCATACACTCTCTGGTCTATTGATTGTTCTGTTAGTATATGATGAATGACTGTTGTGTGTTCTTGTCCTTGTCTATACAATCTAGCGTTAGCTTGTTGGTATAACTCTAATGACCATGTCAATCCATACCATGCTATGATGTGTCCTCCATCTTGTAGGTTAAGACCATGACCTGCACTCGCTGGATGTACTAACAACATTGGTATATCTCCATTGTTCCAATGATAGATTGCATGTTCATCATCTAAGGTTTTAGCTTCTTTAAACGCTTCAAGTAATCTTGTCTTATCATGCTTGAAGTTATAGAAGACTAATATTGGTGAGCCTTGTGCTTCTTCTACAATATCTTTTAGCATTTCAATCTTACGATCATGTATATGTTGTACACCTTTGTTGTCGTTATAACTTGCACCGTTAGAAAGTTGTAATAGCTTTTGACTTAATGACGCACCATTCAATGCGACAATGTCTCCTTCAGTAAATTCTAATATCATCTCTTTCTCTAACTTCTCATACAACTGTCTCTCTTTGCTTTCTAACTTCACTTCTTTAACTGAGTCGATTCGTTCCGGCATTTCCAAATAGTCCTGTGCTTTCATCGATACACATATATCATCAATTAAGTTATAAATGTTTTCTTCTGCTTCCGGTTTAGCTTTCCACTTAAAAACATTATTGCCTAATGACTGCGCTGGATAGAAGTATCGCTCACGATAATGTGAATAGGCTTTGCCTAATCTTTCTCCAGAATCAATTAAATATATCTGACTCCATAAGTCTAATAGTGAATTAGGTGCTGGCGTTCCAGTTAGTCCTACGAATCTGTCAACAAGTGGCATCTTCTTTTTGAGTTCTTTGAATCGGACGCTACTCGAATTCTTAAAGCTTGATAACTCATCTATCACAACCATATCAAATGGCCATGTTCGTCTACCTGTATACTCGTCACATAACCATTTAACATTTTCACGATTGATCACATAGATGTCCGCTTCTTTCACTAATGCTTTTCTTCGTTGTTTCACATTGCCTAACACTTTAGAAATTCTTAAGTGATTAAGATGTTTCCACTTCGATGTCTCTCTTGTCCATGTGTCCTCTGCTACACGTTTAGGTGCAATCACTAACACGCGTTCAACTTCTAAATGGTCATACATGAGTTCGTTAATCGCTGTTAATGTTGAGACCGTCTTTCCTAATCCCATATCTAAGAAGAGACCATATTTTTTATTATCAATGATTTTCTGTATCGCATAATCTTGATAGGCATGTGGTACAAAATCTATTGCCATTCAATCACCTCTTCTATAAATTTATCGACTGCATGTTTTGAATTTAAAATATAAACATGATGATCAATCTCTTTAAATTTTTTGTGTATATATTTTTGAGTTGAACTTGTTTTACCTTTTTGCGTTTTCAACTCTACTAAATAAGTTTTGCCTCCTGGCATTAAAATAATTCTGTCTGGCACTCCTTTTGTTCCAGGTGCTACCCATTTCAAACAAAAACCGTTATAACGTTCAATGTTCGTTTTTAGGTGGTTTTCGATACTTTTTTCACTTTCCATAATTTCACCCCTAAAAATATTAGGGTGTTCAAAGTGTTCGTAATTTCTTGAGTTTCTCTTAGTATATTGCCGTAGGGAGAATAGGCAGTTCATATATACCCCTCTGCCTCCCTAATCAATATATTTTATACTTTTATAAAATTTATGAACACCTTAAACACCTTTGCCTTTCGTCCCTACTCTCCCAATGGATTGAGTGGTGTTCGTAACTAATAACTTTGAACACTTTTACGAACACCACGAACACCTTACAATTTTTGGGAACGAACACCCTGAACACCTTTTTTCACATTACGAACACCCTAAATCAGGTCATATTCTCTCGTAAATGCCTTCTGCGCACCATAGTAATTCCCGAACTTTAGGCGTGATGTTTTGTTACCATCGTACGGTTTCCAATCTTTTTGTTTTTTCAGTATGGCGTTTATTTCACGCTGTTCCATACGTGGGAATCTGTTCTTATCATTACCTAAACACTCGCACCAAACTTCTAAAGCACACACTCTATCACGCTCTACAAGTTCATCTGACACATCACCAATCACGTCAAATTCTTCGTCACTTAAGAACGTTCTACGTGATCCAATGTCCATTTCCGCCCAATTCTTAGGTATCTTAGTATCAAGGTACTCTCGTATCACACCTTCATAAGGCGACTCTTCTGTATGTGCTGCTTGTATCTCATTCATCTCTTTTTCAAGTGATTTCTCTAAGAATAAAGGTTCGCCTGCTTCATAATAATGCTTAGCTTCTGCCCATAACTGATTGATTTCTTCTTTGTTCAATTTGGACCAATGTGTACTAGCTTGTTCTGGTCTAACGGTAATTGGCCAGAATCTACGACCACCTGTATCATCCCTTAAAAAGTCTATCTTGTTCGTTGTACCAAAGAATACACACTGTCTAGGAAAGTCCTCTTTGTGTCTACCATATGCCACACGGAACGAATCAACTTGTTTAGATATGAAGTGTTTAATACTTTCAACTTCTGCTTTTTTAGTTGCTGCAAGTTCACCCATTTCTATTATCCAAGCACCTTGCAATGCTTCATAAGACTCTTTTCCTGTAACACTTGTCACGCTATCAGAGAACCATTCTCCGCCCATACGTGCAATTAGCGCTGATTTACCGACACCTTGTGGACCATATAACGTCAACATGTAGTCGTATTTAACACCTGGCTCGTACACTCTTGCTATTGCAGCAGTAAAGGACTTACGTGTGACCGCTCTATTAATATCGTTATCATCTGAACCAAGATATCTATGGAATAACGTATCTAAGCGTTCAACGCCGTCCCATTCTAGTGGATCTAAATAATCACGTATTGGATGGAAACTATTCATCTGACTAACATTTCGAATCGCGTCATCTGTTTTAATCTTGTTGTAAACATCATAGTAACGTTCGATATAGTTACGAAGACCACTATCATCATTATCTGTCCAATTACCTGGCTTTTTATCACGTCTCCATGGTGTTTGACCCATAATCGTAAGACGTCCGTTGAAGTCGTTCATTGCGATTTTACCTTTTAAATGTGGGTCGTTATTCATAATTAACATGATATTCGGTACAGTTACTTCAATTGCACCTTCTTTGGTTAATGTTAGTTTAGAACTCCACTTCTTGTCTGTAGTGTCTGACGCCGTCTCATCTGTTTCAATAAAGTCGAAATCATCTTGTGCTGTTGTGATTTTTTCTTCTATAATAAATGCTTTAACATGATCATCTTGTTGTGCAAGTTGCTTCATACTTTTATATGAAGGTAATCGGTTAACAGGTGTATCAGCTTTAGCGTCTTCATCTTGTGCGCCGAACTTGTGTATACGTAGTAAGTCGAAACTGTTTACGAGTTTACTACTCACAGGGTCTGTACCATGATGTGAATAAGCGAACTTACCGTCATCATAAAGTACTAATCCACCTGCAGCCGAACCATCTAAATAGGTGTATCGGTTATCGTCGAATTTCTCGTATATATCACTTAAGAACTCACTAATCACATCATGAATGTCATAAGCCTTACAAAACGCACCGACGATACCTGGCTTGTCATGTGGGTCGCCTTGTTTATCTGCCATACGTTTATATGACTGTTCACGTCTTGAAGACGTTGGCCATTCTAAAGGGTCGCGCCAATTGTGATATTCAGCTAACACATCATCAGGGTTTAAGAACTCAGCATCTTGATAGTTGAAATAGAACTCTGCATCATCTGAAGTTGATGGCCAGTACATTAAACGATGTGGTTGATAAGTGGTATCATCGAAGTAATCTATACCAATTGACTCTGCCACTTTCATACTCACTGCTGCATACTCTTCTGAATCAACATGACGTTTAAGTGGTATCACTAATCGTATTCTTGGTTTCTCAGGTCTATGTTTATGTGTTGAATAAACACAATAGGCGTAATCGAATAACATGCTAATCACATCGTCCATATCTTCAACACCGTAGTCGATATCAAGTGTTAACATGGAACGGTTCATCACGCTATCGGCTTTACGTCTGCCACCTTTTAAGAAACCACCGACAAAGCCCCCAACGTCTTTGATTTCAGACTGTTCACTTTTAGACATTTTATTGTATTCACTAATTGATTCTTTTGTTTTAACGGTCTTAGACAACTTTTTAATGAACTCACTCCACAGCATCTCCTGGTTAACCCACTTTGTGGACATCCTGTTAGTAGCATGTGCATAAGTTATGTTGCCATCATGTGTTAAGGCTTGTACGTTCACCGCCTTATCTAAATTTGTCATGCGCTTCACTTCCTAGTTTCTTCTATATTAAATAACTACTAATTCATCATCACGATCTAAAATAATAACTTTGTAAGGAATTCCTGTTTCTTCAAATGCTTTAGATATATCTTCGATTGCTTTTAATTCAACTTTTTCGTTTGGCTTAATAAATAAAATGTTGTTTATCTTATCTAAGTAATAGGTCATTTGATATCACTCCTCGTATTTCCACTTATCAACAATATGTCCACATACGGTACATTTTTGTTCTGCTGATAATGGATAGTCATTTTCTGCAAATAAATGTCCAACGTATGTGTCAGACGCATAATAAGGTTTGCCTGGAACTTTTTTATACTCTACATCTATCTCCAAATTGTCGTTATAACATTCAATACATATTTCTGTACCACCTGCATCTTGATTCATCATTCCCTTTTGCATTTTCCACTTATTAAATGACTTCCAGTGAGCTTTTTGTGTTTCAGTTTCTTTCTGTTCTTGTTCTTCTTTATGCTTATCTATTAATGGTTGTACTTTGTTTTCTAACAATTCTACGCTTGCGTTCACATAACTTTCAGATGCAATATCATATGGCAATCTTGATTTATTCAATTTATATACGATAACGCTAGATATCAAACAAAGCACAGATGAAACTAAAGCTATGATTGGTAATATCATTTACTATCACTCCTTAACTGCATTTATTATTAGTGCAATGACTATAACTGCGAATAGTATTAATCCGAATGTCATAAAAAACTACCTATCATTAATCCGATTATTGCACCATTAACTAAACCTAATAACACCGACTTTATAACTAAGCCTTTCATATACTTAATAGTGAATTCTTGCATTTCGTCATCATGCTTTTTCATTATTTTTCTATAACCCTTATGCATATCTTCCATAATTTCATCTACTTGCTCTTGAGTGTATGTTTTCATTCAACATCTCCCCATTCCCGTGAACCATACTTCATTGTCTTTATATGCTTGTGTGTCTTCATAATAGATTGGTGCCACATAATTTTTATCATAATGCTTGTAGTAATCATCAAACTTTTTAATTTCAAACATATCACTTGTAGCACCATAATAGATTTCCCATTGCTTTGCATCTTCCACATGCCATT